>NZ_BBJN01000021.1 GCF_000739555.1 Halolamina rubra | reverse complement strand
GCGGTGGCGCGCGACGTGAGCGCGTCGGCGCGAACGAGCGCGCGAGGGATGACTGACTGAGTGAAACGACGGAAGGAGTCGGCTGGGGAGGCCGTGGCCGCGGTGCCGGGCTGTGCGGTCCCAGAGGTCTAGCGTCGAGATGCTGTTTCTGTAGGCAGTCGGCAGCACGAAACAGTGCTTCGTCACCGCAGAAATAGCGTCGAGATGCCGTTGCTGTCGGCGGAGTCGTCGCCGCGAGACCGAGCTTCGGCACCGCGGGAACCGACTGACAGATTCACAGCCAACACACCGAATCCACAGTATCGGCGCCCTCGCCCGGTATCGAACCCACTAAGGCGGGAACGGACGAGCAACGAGTAATGAGTCTCACGCTCGGCGACGCCAACGCGGCCCCCGGGGAGACCGCCACCGGGCGGCTCCGGGTTGGCGAGCGCCGCGACGGCAGCCCCGTCTCCCTACCGGTCTGTGTGGTCAACGGCGCCGACGACGGCGACACGCTCTACCTGCAGGCGGTCTCCGACGGCGACGAGCTCAACGGCCTCGGCGTGCTCACCCGGGTCGTCCCGCGGCTCGACCCCGCCGAGCTCTCGGGCGCGGTCCTGATCGTCGGCATCGTCAACGTCCACGCGTTCCAGATCGCCGAGCACCGCAACCCAATCGACGACACGAAGATGAACCGCGCGTACCCCGGCGACGAGGACGGCACCAGCTCCGAGCGCATCGCCGCCGCGACGTTCGACGCCGCCAGCCGCGCGGACTACGTGCTCGACCTCCACCAGGGATCGACCTCGCGGATGCTCAACGAGGCCCGGGTGCGCTGTGGCCGCCACCACCGCCTCCACGGCGACTGCCTCGAGCTCGCGAAGGCGTTCGGCACGGGCCACGTGCTCGACCAGAAGGGCCCCGACGGCCAGCTCGCCCGCGCGGCGCCCGAGGAGGGGATCCCCACGATCGACCCCGAGCTCGGTGGCTGCGTGGGCTGGGACGAGGAGAGCATCCAGTACGGCGTCGAGGGCGTGTTCAACGTGCTGCGACACTACGGCTTCCTCGACGGCGAGGCGTCGATGGACGAGCAGACCCGCGCCGCCGGGTTCGACCAGTACCGCGCGCCTGCGGGCGGGCTCGTCCGCTTCCGTGCGGAGCTGGGCGAGGAGATCCACCCCGGCGACACGCTGTTCGAGATCACCGACCCGTTCGGCCAGCTGACGAGCCGGGTGACCGCCGACTGCGAGGGGATCTTCTGGCGCTCCCGGCGGCTCCCGCAGGTCGCGACCGGCGAGTACGTCTGCTCGGTGGCGACCGGCGTCGACGCGTACTGAGTCAGTCCGGGATCTCGCAGTCGACCCCCACGGGCGGGAGACCGCCGGTGAGCCGGGCGATCGTGGACTCCCCGTCGGTGCGCGCCGCGAACGAGAGCGTCAGCGCCCCGTTCCAGTCGCCGTTCTCGATGTCGGTCGCAAAGGCCTCCGAGAGGCCGAACGTCCGGAGCGCCTCGCCGTCGACGACCGGGCGGAAGAACTCCCCGCGGAGCGCCTCGTCGCTCGCGGCCCTGACAGCGTCGCCGAACGCCTCGATCCCCTCGTCGTCGAGCGTGAGGTCGACGGTGACGACGCCGTCCCGGCTCCGACTCCGCACGAGGAGGAAGCCGGCGTCGACCGCGAACCCGTCCGGGCCGACCAGCCGCTCCGTGCCGTCGGCGCGCCTGAACGACAGCTCCGGGAGCATCGGCACGATCGCGGAACGGGCCGCCGGCGCGGAGACGTCGAGAAACTGGTGGCTCCCCAGCCGGCCGGGCGACAGCGTCACCGACGAGGCGTCGACCGCCGCGTGCTCGGCGACCTGCTCGCCCAGGACCGACGCGTACTGGCGACGGTACCGCGGGCCGACGCCGCGATAGACGCGGCGGACCGCGAGCTCGTCGGCGTCGCCGAACGCCTCCTTCGCGTCCGCGACGTAGAACGAGGCGGCCGCCGAGACGAAGTACGTCACCGTCCCGTCGGCCCGGTTCCGGCGGTACACCTGCGCCTGGCCGGGGATGCCGCCGAGCGCGTCGTCGACGGCGTCGGCGCCCACGTCGCCCTCGAACACCGTCGTGACCGCCTTCGGCCAGAGCCTGACCGTCGACGCCGCCGGGGTCGCGGTCGGCGGTGGCGTCTCGGAGGCCGTCGGCGGCGGCGTCGGCGTGGCCGTCGGCGGCTGCTCGGTCGGCGGTTCCGTCGCCGTCGCGGCCTCGTCGCCGACACAGCCCGCCAGCGAGGCGAGCGACGCGGCGGCGGCGAGGACGCCTCGTCTCGTGCGATCCACGGGGGGTGTGCCCCCGTCATGGGTGATAAGTTCGGGCCCCAGCGGAGCCCGGGAACCGACAGCTACTGGCACCCGGCGACCGACCCTCTCACCATGAGCGACCCCACGCGACTCTCCTGCCCGGACTGCGGCGCCGAGTACGCCGACCGCTGGCGCTGCGAGTGCGGCCACCCGCTCGAGTTCGCTCGCCGGCCGCTTCCCGAGGGGCCGGCCCCGGACCCAGCCACCTTCGACGCTCGCGAGGGGCTGTGGGCGTTCACGGAGTTCCTCCCCGTCGAGCAGCGGGTCAGCCTCGGCGAGGGGATGACCCCCCTCCAGTCGGCGCCGGACTGGGACGCCGAGTTCAAACTGGAGTACGTGTTCCCCACCGGCTCGTTCAAGGACCGCGGCGCGACGACGACGCTCTCCCGAGCGGTGGAACTCGGCGTCGAGAAAGTGGTCGAGGACTCCTCGGGCAACGCCGGCGCGGCGATTGCGACCTACGCCGCCCGGGCGGGCGTCGACGCCGAGATCTACGTGCCGGCGTCGGTGAAGGACAGCAAGCTCCGCGCGATCGAGGCCGCGGGCGCGACGCCGGTCCGTATCGAGGGCTCGCGGCAGGACGTGACCGACGCGTGCGTCGACGCCGCGGTCGGAGCGGACGGCGAAGGAACTGACGCCTGGTACGCCTCCCACGCCTGGAACCCCGCCTTCTTCGCCGGCACGGCGACGTTCGCCTACGAGACCGCGCTCCAGCGCGACTGGGCGGCGCCGGACGCGGTCGTCACGCCGCTGGGGCACGGCACGCTGTTCCTCGGCGCCTACCGCGGGTTCCGCGCGCTGGAGGCGGCGGGCTGGATCGACGAGATCCCCCGCCTCTACGGCGCCAGGCCGCCGGCTACGCCCCCATCGTCGCCGAACTCCACGGCGACGCAGGCGGCACGAACGAGGTGGCCGACGGCATCCAGATCCGGGATCCCGTCCAGAAGGACGCGATCCTCGACGCCGTCGACGCGACCGACGGCGACGCGATCGCGATCGATGAGGTGGCCGTCGGGGACGAACTCGACCGGCTCCACCGCGCGGGGTTCTACACCGAGCCGACGTGTGCGGTCGCCCCCGCGGCGCTCGCGGAGCTGCGCGCCCGCGGCGAGATCGACGAGGAGGAGGACGTAGTGGTGCCGCTGACAGGGAGCGGGCTGAAAGCCTGACCCGCGGGCCCGAACCGTTTTCCCCGCGCCCGCGAACCACCCACCGTGATCGCCGTCGACGCCGACTACTGCCCGCTCTGTGGCGCCGCGGTCGAGCGCCGCGAGATCGACGGCCGCGAGCGCGCCTACTGCCCGGACTGCGAGCGCGTCCTCTGGCGCAACGCCGTGCCGGGCGCCTCGGTCGCGGTCGTCGACGGCGAGGAAGTCTGCTGCATCCGCCGGGGAGAGCCGCCAGACGCGGGTGCGTGGGCGCTCCCGGGCGGCCACGCCGAACACGACGAACCACTGCCCGACGCTGCGGCGCGGGAGCTGACCGAGGAGACGGGGCTGGCCGTCGACGCCGACGCGCTGACGGTCGCCGGCACGCGGCTCGCCGTCGGCCGGGAGCGCAACCACGCCGTCGTCTTCTTCGTCGTCGACCGTGCGGCGACCGCGGGCGAGCTCGACCCCGGCACCGACGCCGCCGAGGCGGCGTTTCTCACCGTTTCTGCGTACGCGAACCGGGAGACGGTCCACGACCCCGAGGTGCTCGAAACCGCGATCCGAGCGCGCTAGCGCTCCGGATGCGTCGGCGCGTCGAACCCGCCGCGAATCAGCGGCTTCGCGACGTGTCGGCGGGCACACGGCGGCACCTCGTACCAGCCGCGTTCGAGGTCGCGCTCGATCTCGACGTTGACCTTCCCCGGCGCGCTCGTGCCGCAGTCCCGACAGCGGTACCCCTGATCCCGCCCCGCAGAGCTCATCCGGGTCTCGCAGTCCGGGCAGGTCGGGGTGGCCAGCTCCGTCCGGTTCAGCCCCCGAACTGCGAACTTCTCGAGTTTGAGCGTCCCGTCGCTCACCTCGCCGCAGACCGTGAGTTCGTCACCTTGGTGGAGCGCGCGCACGCGGTCGCGGAAGCGCTTGGTCGGCTCGAACGCCGCGGCGTCGATCGTCGCGCCCCCTTCAGTCGCCCGGATCGGCACGAACACGTGGCCGCCCTCGTGCGTTTCTGGCTCGCCGGCGACGACGCAGTCGACGCGGTACGCGCGGCCGTCGCGGAGGTCGGCGAGGTCGTCGACGCTCGCGTCCCGGAGGTGGGCGTCGGTACCCTGGTTGGTGCGGAACAGCGCGGTTCGTTCGGTCGGTTCGGCGTCGATGCGGTCGGCCATCCCGCGGAGCACGTCGGGGTCGTCGCCGCGGAGACCGTAGAGGATCGGGCCGGGCGCGCTGGGCACGCAGACCGCTTCGTTTTCGACGCGGTCGACGGTGTCCCACGCCTCGGGGTAGGCGTCGTCGGCGGCAGCGAACAGGCTCGCCTCGTCGACTTCCCGGGGCGTGCCACACCGCTCGAACTCGCGGTAGGCGATCAGTTCGTGCGTCCACTCGGCGAAGGCGCGGTGGGCGCCGACGGCCGCAAGCGCGCCGATGCGGCCGTGGCCGCCGGCCCAGCCCGCGGCCTCGAAGCCCGCGTCGTCGATCAGCGCCAGCGCGTCGTCGAGCTCGTGGAACTCGCGGACGGCGTCGGCGGCGAACTCGGCCACGGCGTCGGCAACCTCGGCGGGGTCGCAGTCGGCGACGACGAGGCCCGGCGATGTCCGGGGGTCGTCGGTCTCGGCGAGCGGTTCGAGCTCGTCGCGGGCGATCTCGGCGGCGCGGTCGGCGTCGAGGTCGGTGTGGATCGCGAGCGCGGCGTTCCCGCGGGTCTTGCGCTCGACCGCTGGGTTGAGCCGGACCAGCAGACGCTCGTCGATCGACCCGCCCGCGGCCGCGATCCGCTCGGCGATCCGGGCCGCGAGGTACGTCGTGCACATCCCGCGCTCGCGGGAGTCCGTGTCGTCGACGCCGATGACGGTCACGGGGGGAGCCAGGCGGTCGGCAGCCAAGGAGGTTTCGCGTCGCCGGCCGGGATCGGGGTCGATCCGGCGAACCGCGTGACTGCGGCGGACTGGGTGGACACAACGCATATATGCCGTGAGTCGCCTACGTCCCCGTATGAGCCGTACAGCGCTGATCGAGAACGTTACGGCGATGCTGCAGGACGCCGGGTTCCTCGTCAGCGAGCGCTGTGCGATCCGCCCCAAGAGCTTCGACGTGGCCGCGCGCCGCGGCGAGGAGCTGGTGCTGCTGAAGGTGCTGGGCAACGTCGACGCGTTCGACGCCGCCACCGGGCGGGAGATGCGCCGGCTCGGCGAGTACCTCTCGGCGACGCCGATGGTCGTGGGGATGCGCACCCGCGACGAGGAGCTGAAGCCCGAGGTGGTGTACTTCCGTCACGGCGTGCCGGCGATCCACCCCGACACCGCGTTCGACCTGTTCGTCGAGGACGTGCCGCCGCTGATCTACGCCGCGCCCGGCGGGCTGTACGTCAACATCGACGGCGACCTGCTGTCGGAGACCCGCGAGGCCGAGGACTGGAGCCTCGGGAAGCTCGCCTCCGAGCTCGGCGTCTCCCGGCGCACCGTCTCGAAGTACGAGGACGGGATGAACGCCTCCATCGACGTGGCCGTGAAGCTGGAGGAGCTGTTCGACCGCCCGTTCACGGCGCCGATGGACGTGATGGACGGCGCCGAGGAGGTCCGCGACGCCGACCCCACGCCGGACCCGCCGGCGGCCGACCCCGACGACGAGCACGTCGTCGGCGTCCTCACCCGGGCGGGGTTCACGGTCCACCCGACGACGCGAGCGCCGTTCAACAGCGTCAGCGAGGACGAGGAGCGCCGCGGTCGCGACGGCGCGAAGCTGCTCACCGGCCACTCCGAGTTCACCCCGAGCGCCGAGAAGCGCGCCCGGATCATGTCCTCGCTGGGGCAGGTCACCCAGACGCGCTCGGTGTACTTCGTCGAGGAGGGCGCCAAGCGCAAGTCGGTGAAGGGGACCGCGCTGGTGTCCTGTGAGGAGCTGGCCGACACCGACGACCCCGAGGCGGTGCGGGACCTGATCCGCGAGCGCGCCGCCGAGCCCGGCGAGGCCTGATCGGTCCGACCGCAGTTTATTCTCCCGACGCCGGTTACGCCGCGGCGTCGCCGTACGTCTCCTCGAGGTACGCCACGATGTCGCTGCTCTCGGGCATCCCCTCGACGCCGTGATCCTCGTCGACGAGGACGGGGACGCCCGTCTGGCCCGAGACCTCCTCGACCTCGGTCCGCTCGCTGTGGGCCGACGGCACCTCGATCGTGTCGTACTCCAGCCCGAGCTCGTCCAGCTTGTCGGCGACCTTGATACAGAACGGACAGCCCGGCAGTTCGTACAGCGTGATGTTCGTCATCACCGACTCGTTGGTCGCTCCCACTCAAAAGCGCCGCGCCGCCGGCGAGCACGCCGGCTATCTCGGACGCCGGCGATCAGCCCGCCCGCTCCCGAAGCGACCGGAGGCCGTCGACGATGCGCTCGCGGCCGCGGATCGCCTCGCCGAGCCCCCAGCCCGACGACAGCAGCAGGGCGCCGACGACGCCGGCGAACTCCCAGGAGCCCAGCCAGGCCGGCTGGAACCACGGGACGAGCCGGCCCCAGAGCCCAGCGAACTCGGTGACCGGTCCCTCGACGACCGTCCCCTGGGCGTTGGCGGCGAGCCAGGAGGAGAACGTCGCCGAGAGCCCGCCGGCGGAGCCGTAGACGGCCTTGTGGCCGCTCACGCCCTGGTCGCGCATCGTCGGCCCGTTCGACTCGTCGCCGGTGCCGATCCGCTCGGCGTCGTAAGGGGCCCAGGTGGCGAAGTACTCCCAGACGATCTCGCCCTGCGGCGTGATCTCGATCACGCGGTGGTTCATCGAGTCGACGACGAGCGTGTTGCCGTTTGGCAGGCGGTCCGCGTCGCGGGGCCAGGAGAGCGACGCCGAGGAGCCGGCACTCCAGACGTGCTCCCACTCGCCGTCGTCGTTCTTCGTGTACTCGATCACGCGGTCGTTCTCGCTGTCGGCGACGAGGATCGTCGGGTCGCCCTCCTCGGTCGTGAGCCAGTCGGGGTTGTGCTGTTCGTACAGCGTCGAGTGGTCGCCGTCCTCGCCGAGGCGCTCGGTGATCTCCTTGGACTCGATGTTCACGGCGATCACCTGGTCGAAGTTCCGGGGCGAGAGCAGCAGCTCGGTGCCGTTCCGGATCACCTCCACGTCGTTGACGTGGGTCCAGTCCTTCGAGAAGCCGCCGTCGGTCGAGTTGGGGTAGTGGTTGCGGAACGTCCACTCCCAGTCGACCTCGCCCTCGGTGCGGTCGTACAGCACCACGCGGTCGTCCGAACAGTCACAGGAGTCGTTCCAGTTCCGCATGTTCGCGATCGCGAGGTGGGTGTCGTTGTACACGTCGATGTCGTGGGTGTCCTTGTACGGCAGCGACTCCTGCCAGACGCGCTCGCGGTTGTCCCGGTTGAGCTCGTACACGGTCGTCCCGTCGGGGTTGGTCGAGACGACGAGCAGGTTGCCGTTGGGGAGCGGGTCCACGTCGTAGAACCAGCGCGCGCCCAGGGCGTCCTCGTACATCCAGTTGGTGGTGCCGTTGCCGCTCGCGGAGACGACGCGGGCGGGCTTCTTCCGGTTCCCCTGCCCCTGGAAGTGGTACCCCTGAATCCCGACGATCGTGGCGTTGTCCGCCGGCTCCTCGATCGTGCCGGGGCCGAGTTCGCTCGGCGAGTCCGCCGCGTCGCCGCCGACGCCGACGGCGGCGCCCGCGGCGGGCCCGAGCAGCGAGAGAACGAGCAGGAGGGCCACCCCGCGGACGAGCCAGATCCGGGGTGGGAGACTGCGTTGCATAGTCGCGACAACGGCGGGGAGCGGGAAGGTGTTGCGGTCGCGGGCGGCTACATCACGCCGCTGGTCCGCACCGCGAAGTAGACCACGAACGCGCCCGCGAGGATCCACTGGCCGACGTGAATCTCGTCCAGCTCGCCGGCGGCGAGCTTGACGATCGGGTAGGAGACGATGCCGGCGGCGATCCCGTAGGCGATCGAGAACGTGAACGGCATCACCATGATCGTCATCCCGGCCGGGATCGCGTAGGTGAGGTCGTCCCACGCGATCTCGACGGCGTTACCGAGCATCACGACGCCGATGACCACCAGCGCGATGTGGGAGGCGTACTCCGGGATCGCCGCCGCCAGCGGGACGAACGCCAGCGAGAGCAGGAACAGGCCCGCGACGGTCAGCGCCGTCAGGCCGGTGCGGCCGCCCTCCTCGACGCCGGTCGCGGACTCGATGTACGTCGTCACCGTCGAGGTGCCGAGCATCCCGCCGACGGTGGTGCCGACCGCGTCCGCCATCAGCGGCTTGTCGATGTCGGGGAGGTTCCCCTCGTCGTCGAGGAACCCCGCGGACTGGCCGACGCCGACCAGCGTGCCCGCGGTGTCGAAGAAGTCGACGAAGAAGAACGTGAACACGATCAGCGCGAACGTGAACGCGTCGACGTTCGCGAACCCGTCGAGGAACGCGCCGGCCAGCGGCCGGATGTCGTACGCCGCGAGGCTGTACGTCGTCGTCGATCCGGTGAGGAAGATGTTCGTCGCGATCGCGGCGCCGCCGGGGACGTTCTCGGGGTTGTACGCGGAGTAGCCCAGCGCCGCGGCGGCGTAGCCGACGACGGTCGTCCCGAGGATGCCGATGACGATCGAGCCGCGGACGCCGCGGGCGTACAGCCCGAACGTGAACAGCAGGCCGGCGACGGAGATCAGCGCGACGGGGTCGTTCGCGACGACCGGCGAGAGCGTCAGGAACGTCGCCGGGTCGCTCGCGACGACGCGCATCGACTCGAAGCCGATCAGCGCGAGGAACAGGCCGATCCCGGAGCCGACGGCGAGTTTGACCGGTTCGGGGAACAGCCGGATCACGTACTCACGCGCGCCGACGGCGGTGAGCGCGATGAAGATGATCCCCTCGACGACCACGGCGGCGAGCGCGGTCTGCCAGGGGACGCCCATCCCGAGGACGACCGTGAATGCGAAGAAGGCGTTCAGCCCGAGTCCGGGCGCCTGCGCGAACGGCCGGTTGGCGTACAGCGCCATCACCAGCGTCGCCGTCGCCGCGGAGATGATCGTCACCACGGCGAGCATCGCGACGAGGCGGCCGTCGCCGACGCCCTCGATGTCGATCGCCGCCGCGAGGATCGCGGGGTTGACGACCACGATGTAGCTCATGGTCAAGAACGTGGTCAACCCCGCCAGGAGTTCGGTCCTGACGGTGGTGTCGTGGCTATCCAGATCGAAGTAGTCGGCCAGCGTCTCTGTGAGACCCATCCGTATAGATGCATATCGCGCCGGTGGTGTACTTGAGGCTTTCCGTACGATATGCACATATACGCCCAATCATGCCGGCTGGGTGGCGTATCCGCGGGGCTGATCGGGGGAGATATGCACGGAAGTGGATATCGAGGCGCCGCTCGATCGGCGCTACCGGTCGTCGAACTTCGTGAGCGCGCCGACGGGCGCGTCGGTGATCTCGCGGGCGCGGTCCATCCCCTCGTCGCCGACGGCGATGAGGGTGAACACGCCGCCGACGGTCGCGTCGGACTGGGCGACGATGTCGAGCAGGAGCTCCTGGGTCTCGCCCGAGCGGATCAGGTCGTCGACGACCAGCACCGTGTCGCCGGCGGAGACGGCCTCGGCGGGGAGGTAGTAGGTGAGCTCGATGCCGGAGGCGAGCCGCTGGCGGGACTCGACGAACTCCTCGACGGCGGTCTCCTTGCGCTTCTTCGCGTAGGCGATGTCGGCGTCGAAGTAGGAGGCCATCGCGGCGCCGAGCGTGATCCCGTCGGTCGCGGCGGTCAGCACCACGTCCGGGCGCTCGAACGCGAACGACTCGGCGGCGACGGGCGCAACGAGGTCGAGGAACGACTGGTCGAACACGATCGCGCTGTTGTCGACGTACCCCTCGTCGTCGACGCTGACCCGGGAGCGGAGCTCGTCGGCGAGTTCCTCGCGGCCGATCGACTCGACGGTCTCGCGGGCGCGCTCGACGCCCGGGAGCACGTGGCCGTTGACGTAGCGGTTCAGGTCGCCCGCCGGGAGGCCGGTGAGTTCGGCGAGCTCGTCGTACGTTCGACTGCGCTTCAGCGTCCGCAACACGGCGACGGCCCGCAGCTGGAGGGCCGCCTTCTCTGCACGGTTCATGGACACCCTCACGGTTGCACAACCATGAACACGTCGAAGGGGATTCGGTCCGGGATCCGCAGATTACCGCTCGGCGAGCAGTTCGGAGGCGGTCACGAGCGCCTCCATCTCGACGCCGTGGTCGGCGAGGTTCTCGCGGCCGCCCTCCTCGCGGTCGACGACCAGCAGCGCGCGGTTCACCTCGGCGCCCGCCTCCCGCAGCGCCTCGACGGCGTCGACGGCGGACTGGCCGGTGGTCGCGATGTCCTCGACGACGACGACCTCCTCGCCCTCGTCGAGGCGGCCCTCGATCCGGTTGCCGGTGCCGTACTCCTTCGCCTGCTTGCGCGCGATGACGTACGGTACGTCGGCGGTGATGCTCGTCGCCGCGGCGAGGGGGACGCCGCCGAGGGCGACGCCGCCGAGCTTCTCGCCGTCGAGCTTCTCCGCGAACGCCTCGGCGATCAGCCGGAGACAGCGCGGGTCGGTCTCGAACAGGTACTTGTCGACGTAGTAGTCGCTGGTGCCGCCGTGGGAGAGTTCGAACTCGCCGTACTGGACCGCGTCGGCGTCCCGGAGCGCCTCGATCAGGTCGTCGGTCATGGGCGAGGGTGGGCGTCGGGTCGGCAAAAACCGGTCGGTGCGGCGCTCACCACGGCTCGTCCTTCACGCCCAGCCAGTACGCGATCCCGTTGGTCGCGAGATGCAGCAGCGGCGTGACGACGACGACGACGGCGACGCGGGCGGGCGTGAACACCTGGAGCGTCCAGTCGGGCGCGAACAGCAGCGCGAGCAGCAGCGCGCCGACGACGAAGTCGAGCTGGTCGAGCCCGGGGAAGGCGGCGCCGCGCTCGCGGCCGGAGCGGCGCTTGACGAAGGAGGCGCCGATGTCGCCCAGCATCGCCCCGAGCGCGAGCCCCAGCGCCGCGTTGATCGGGAAGCCGGGGAGGCTGATCCCCAGCGCGTCGCCGACGGCGGGCGCGGCGGCGTCGAGCGCGAGCGCGAGCGCGACGCCGACGGCGGTGCCGACCGCGGTGCCGCGCCAGGTCTTCCCGTCGCCGAGCAGGCGGGCGTCGCCCATCGTTCGGCCGCCGTCGATGGGGCGGCCGCCGCCGGCGAGGACGGCCGCGTTGTTCGGGATGTACGCCGGGAGCATCGCCCAGAGCGCGCCGGCGATGAGTTCGAGCATGGCCGGGTCGACGGCGGGGGAGGCCGTAAGTTCCGTGGGTCTCCCCGGCAACGAGAGGGGCGGGGTGGACGTGGGTCCGCCCGGCAACGAGGAGGCGGGCGGGACAGTGGGTCCGCCCGGCAACGAGGAGGCGGGCGGGACAGTGGGTCACCCCGGCAACGGCGAGCCGGGGTGGACGTGGGTCCGGGCGGGACCGAAAGGACCTACGGCGTGGAAACCCAGCGAGGCGGCGCTTGCGAGCCCCGAAACTCGCGCCAGGGCTAAATACGGGCCTTTTTCAGGCCGAAGAACCTCCTTCGGAGTATGCAGGGTAGTCTGCCGCCCGAGGCACAAGAGAAGATCGAGGAGCTACAGGACCTTCAGGAGACAACCGAGCAGCTCGCGGCCCAGAAGACGCAGGCCGAGACCTCGCTCAACGAGGCCCAGACCGCCCTCGAGGCGCTGGACGACATCGACGAGGACACCACGATGTACCGAGAGATCGGCGAGCTCCTCGTCAACACGGACTACGACAGCGCGAAGGCGGACCTCGAGGAGAAAGTCGACAGCCTCGAAGTGCGCGTCGACCAGCTCGAGAAGCGCGAGCAGAAGACCCAGGAGCAGTTCGAGGAGCTCCAGCAGGAGCTGCAGCAGCTCCTGCAGGGCGGCGAGGGCGGCGGTCCGATGGGCCCCGGCGGCCCCGGCGCCGGCGCGTAGATGAGCGACGCGGAACCGACCGACGAGGAGGTCGTCGAAACCGCCAGCGCGGCCGCCGAGGGGCTCGTGCTGGACCGCTACAAGCAGTCCGAGCTGACGGATCTCGACGTGACTGTGACGTTCGAGGACGGCGTACTCGAAGTCGACGTGTACGTCAACCCCCCCGACGACGCCGACGCCGACGCGGAGGAAGTCGCCGACGAGGCGGCCCGCGCGGCCCACGACGCCGTCGAGGAGCTTTTCGACTGAGCGCGGCACTCGCCGCCGCTCGCAACGCCCGCTAGCGTCCGCTCTCTTTCTCGGCTCGCTACGTGACGAAGAACAGCAGCACGCTGATCGCGATCACCGCGAGGCTGACCGCGAGCGCGTACGCGCCGCCGAGGGAGACAACCGCGTTCGCGTGGGAGGCGAGCGTCTCGGTGCGGTCGTTGCCGAACACCGTCACCTCCGCGCGCTCGGTCGCCATCCCCGCCTCGACCGGTTCGAGGTCCGCGCGGGCCCGGTCGACGAGGTCGGACACCGCGCCGATGAACGCGCCGTGGTCGATCTCGGCGCCGATCTGGTTGTCCGCCTCGACCGTGTTGACGATGTGGGTGTCGGTGGTCATCACCTCCGCGGCGTCGACGCTCTCGAGGAGCTGGTCGACGGTTCGGTCCCGCAGCCACGGCTCCATGTTGTTGCCGTCCGCGAGCACGTAGGCGGTCTCCTGGCCGTCGACCTCGACGACGGCGACGCGGATCCCCAGCGGGCCGATCCCCTCCTGGGGCACCCACTCGGTCTCGTCCCACGCCGTCCCGAGCGACAGCTCGCCCTCTTGGGCGTCGCCGAGTCGATCGCCCGCCGCCTCGGCCGCGTTGATCATGTCGAACGAGCGCGGGCTCCCGGGAGTGACGTGGCCCAGGTCCGGCCCGTCGAGCCCGTTGTTGCAGTTGTGTGCGTCGACGAGCAGCACGTCGTCGAGCCCGTTGGTCCGGGCGCCCTCCCGCGCCGTGAGGCCGACGCCGTACTCCACGTCGTCGGCGAACTCCGGCGAGAACGTGTTCACCAGCAGGCCGTCGCCGCCGAACGCCTGGCCCAGCAGCTTGGCGTCGCCGGCGTCGATGCGGACGCTCTCGGTGGCGCCGTCGCCGTACTCGATGCGCTCGTGGGCGCGGTCGGCCGCGTCGATCAGCCGCTCGACCTCCCGCTCGGTGACGAGGTTGAAGTCGTGGCCGGCGGTGGCGTGGGGCGGGAACGCCAGCCCCTCGGCGGTCTCGGCGACGCGCTCGGGGAGGTTGCCGCCGCCGATCTCGCCCATGGGGCCGGGGTGGATCATCGGGAGCACGAACCGCGCCTTCTCGGCGCCGTCGTCGGCCCGGAACGCGAGCACCGTGACCGGGACGATCGCCTCCTCGCCCAGCTCCTCGAAGAAGTCCTCCAGCTCCCGGGTGCCCTCGGCGACGTGGCCGATGAACCCCCGGAGGAAGTCGAGCATGGAGACGCCCATCGAGCGGCGCCACGGCCGGTCGACCGCGACGAGGAACACCCAGACGGCGGCGGCGTAGATCACACAGAGCACGCCCAGCAGGCCGAACTGCTGGGGCGAGAGCGTGCTCAGCACCCCCGGCGCCTCGGCGGACTCGTCGAGGAACGGGGTGAGGAACGCCTGGGCCGCCGAGCCGCCGTCGGCGAGGTAGCGGATCGCCCCGCTGTAGACGAACAGCAGCGCGGCGGCGACGGCGCTCTGGATGCTCGCGGGGAGCACCGCCACCGGGAGCGAGGTGCGGGAGACCGCCATCACCACCAGCAGGCGGAGCGCGAACACCGACGCGAGCGCGAACACCAGCGCGTCGAACACGAACGTCTGGTCGAGCCACGACACCAGGTACGCCAGCAGCGCGGCGACGCTCACGACGGCGACGATCACCACCTCACAGATCAGCGCGAGCAGCGACGCGCGGTTGTAGGTGAGCCGCCCGCCCGTGTAGCGGTCGACCCACGGCGTCGCGAACCCGGCGACGACGGTCGGGATGCCGATGAAGAAGATCCCCTCCCACGCGTCCTGGCCGAGGAAGAAGATGCCGCGGAACACCGCGTCCGCGTCGCCGCTGTCGAACGCGCCGATCCCCGCGACGGCGGCGACCAGCAGCGCGAACGCGAGGCTGGTGTACCAGTTCGGGGCCCGGAAGATGAACCGCGAGAGCCCCGCGAGGTTGCTCTGGGACGCCGTCATCGTGACTGGGTGAGACCCGGACGGCCAAAAACCCGCGACTTCCGTTCTCGGGGACGCCGCCGCCCTACCAGGCGTCGCAGATGTCGCGGAACGCCTCGAACACGGCGTCGCCCTCGGCGGTGTGGGCGACCTCCGGGTGCCACTGGACGCCGTAGAACCCGCGGTCCGGGTCGCTCATCGCCTCCACCTCGCACACGTCGCTCCGGGCGGTCCGGACGAACCCCTCGGGCACCGTGTCGACCTCGTCGGCGTGGCTGGCCCAGACGCGCGTCTCGGGAGCGAGCGCGCCGAGCAGCGGGTCCTCGTCGTCGAGGATCTCGACGGTCACGTCGGCGTAGCCGCCGTACTCGCCGCTGTGGGTGCTGCCACCCAGCTCCTCGGCCATGAACTGCATCCCCAGACAGATGCCCAGCACGGGCACGTCCAGTTCGAGGTACTCCGCACTGCGCCCGACGCGGTCCATCGAGGGGCCCCCCGAGAGCACGATCCCGTCGGCGTCGATCTCGGCGGGGTCGGTGTCGTTCTCCAGGATCTCGGTGTCGACGCCGATGTCCCGGAGCGCGCGGCCCTCCAGATGCGTGAACTGCCCGTGGTTGTCGATGACGACGATTCGGGTCATACGCTGGGTTGGCCGACGAGGCTCAAAAGCGCCTCGGAACCGGGGAGAGATGCGCACGTCCGTGCATCGGTTCGGCGGCGCTCACTCCTCGCGGCGCTCGCTGGCGGACCGGAACCCCATCTCGGACTGCTCCTCGCCGCGGCGTGTCTCCCGGACGGCGAGCGCCTCGGGGTCGGGGCTCGCGTCGTCGTCGACGCGGGCGAACGAGCGGTGGACCTTCGTGTGACACCAGCGACAGAGGCCGACCGTGATCTCGTGGGCGGGCTCGTCGGCGTCCGCCCCGTCGCCCCCCGCCCCTCGCCCGCCGGCGCTGCCGTAGGAGAGGTGGTGCTCCTCGACCAGCGGCCGGGCGTCCGAGTCGTGGGCGACGCGGACCTCCTCGAGCCCACAGCGGGCGCACGCCTTCGCGTCGGTAGTCGAGCGGTAGTGGGGGCAGCGCGACCAGTCCGGCTCCGCGTCCGCGACGGCCGCCGCCTCGGTGTCGGCGACGACGCAGGCGTAGTCGTCGGCGCGGCGCTCGGCCGCGAACTCCGGGTCGTCGCCGGCGTGTTCGAGCGCGTAGCGACACCGGCCGTCGTCGGTGAGGTGGTCACAGCGCCCGGCGACCGCGTAGGGGTCGTCGACGCCGACCGGCGTCCCCTCCGGCGTCTCCTCCATACCGGCCCTGGGGCGCCCGCGCTCTTGAACTCGGGGGGAACGCTTAGTAGGGCGGCGGGGGGACCGGACGGCGTGCGACTCGTCCACCAGCGCGACGGGGAGGCGCGAACGCTCGCAAGCGGCGTCGCGACCGAGACGCTCGCCGACGACGTGGAGCGGGCCGACGGCCCCCTGTCGCAGGCCCGCGGGCTGATGTTCCGCCGGTCGATCCCCGAGGGGTACGCGCTGGTGTTCCCGTTCGACGAGCCGGCGACGCGGACGATCCACACGCTGTTCGTGTTCGAGCCGATCGACGTGCTCTGGATCGTCGACGACGAGGTGGTCACCGTCGAGCGCCTGCAGCCGTTCCGCGGGCTGGCCCACGGGCTCGCCGACACGGTCGTCGAGCTCCCCGCCGGCGCCGCCGACGGCGTCGAACCCGGCGACGTCGTCCGACTGGAGGAGTGAGGCGGGCGGCGACGTGACGCATCGAACAGACTCTTGCCCGAACCGGCCCTACGTCCAGTATGACCCTCGTCGTGCCGTTCGACGGCTCCGACCTCGCGGAGAGCGCGCTCGTGCGAGCCACGGCGTTCGACGCCGCGTTCGACGAGGGCGTCGTCGCCGTCACGGTCGTCCCAGCCGGGAACGTCGAGTACGCCCGCGAGGCCGGCTGGCTCGACGACGACGAGCCCTTCGACCTCCCGACGGTCCTCGGCCGGCTCGAGGAGCAGGTGGGCGCGCTCGCGCCCGACGCCCGGTTCCGGTACGAGACGGTCGGCCAGTACGCCTCGGCGGGCACGATCACCAAGCACGTGCGCCGGATCGCCCGCGAGGAGGACGCCTCGACGGTGGTGATCGGCAGCGAGAACGCCGGCCACCTGACCGTGTCGATCAGCAGCATCGGCGGCGGCGTCGCCGCCACCGACGCCTACGACGTGCTGATCGTCCGGAGCCGCGCGCCCTCGAACGTGGAGACGCTGCAGTCGGCGTCGCCCCACTCGGCGGGGTTCGACGCCGGCGAGACCGAGTAGCGGCGGACGCTCCCGTGCCGTAGTTGTTGGAGATCCCACGTTTTCGGAGGCTCGCCTTCGTGACCGGGGAAATGAAAACACTATGTGTATGGTTCGCAAACTGAGCCACCGTGTCGTTCTCTCCCGAACGGATCGGGCCCCAACACGCGGTGTACTTCCTGGGGGCCGTCTGTTTCGGGCTCGGGATCGCCCACCTCGCGACCGAGGGGGAGGGGCTCGGGACGGCGCTCGAAGCGTTCATCATCTGCAGCATCGCCGGGTTCGTGCTGGTCACCGGCTATCAGCTCCCCGACCGGCGGATCTCGACGGCGGGGCAGTGGCGGACCGTCTGGCTCGCCGTCGGGGTGATGGTGTCGTTCGCGCTGCTGGCGCTGTCGATCTGGATGATCTGGCGGCTCGAGGGCCACGCAGTCGAGCTGTTCTTCCTCGTCGCGTTCGCCGCGACGCTCGGCGCCGGGGTCGGCGTCCGCGGCGGGCTCTACGCGATCGAGTCCGAGGAACGGCTCGACGAGGCCGAGGACCTCGCCAAACTGCTGACGATCAACCAGCGCGTCCTCCGCCACAACCTGCGCAACGAGCTCGCCGTCTCGTTCGGCTATCTGGACAGGATCGAGTCGGCCGACGACGCCGACGCCGTCGCGGCGGACGTACAGGTGGTGCGGGACCACCTCGGGAAGCTACTCAGGACGAGCGACCGGACGCGGGACATCGTGTCGATCCGGGAGAACGATCACGAGGAGACGTTCGACCTCGCCGGGGTCGTCGACGAACAGGTCGCGACACTCCGCGCGGCGCATCCGGCGGCGTCGGTCACGACCCGGTTCGACGACGCCCCCACCGTGCGGGCACATCCCGCCCTCCCGCGGGCGATCAGGGAAGCGCTGACGAACGCGATCGAGCACACCCCCGAGGGCGCCGAGGTGACCGCGGCCGTGTCCACGACCCGGGCGGGGCAGGCGGTCGTGGAGATCATCGACGCGGGCGACGGCATCCCCAGGTTCGACGTCGAGGCGATCGAGGGGCCCGAGGAGACGCCGATGAAGCACACCCAGGGGCTGGGGCTCTGGATCATCTACTGGACGGTGAAGATGTCGGACGGGACGCTCGAACTGACCGACGGCACGCCCAGCGGCTCGGTCGTGCGGATCACGCTCCCGCTGGCGTAACTGTCGCTCGGGAATGGATCGGCTCG
Organism: Halolamina rubra; assembly: GCF_000739555.1. GTDB lineage: Archaea > Halobacteriota > Halobacteria > Halobacteriales > Haloferacaceae > Halolamina > Halolamina rubra. The sequence goes on along the minus strand of NZ_BBJN01000021.1, from coordinate 83,326 downwards.
GAGAAGTAATGGGACCACCGAGAATCGGCGGAGCCGATTCTCTGGGACCCATGTTCGCGTCGCGAAAAGTGGGACCGCCGAGATTCGAACTCAGGTCCTACCGACCCCATCGGCAGAGGATACCACTACCCTACGGTCCCGTGTTTCGAACAAGCGCCGTCCGGCAGTTAAGCACTTCGTTTCGTGGGCCGGCCCCGCGAGCGCGGTCCTGAGTGGCCCTCCGCGACGGCGACCGCCTACTCGTCGGCGTCCCGCGGCGCCACCAGCGGGCCGTCGTCGCGGGCGGCCATGCTGAGCACCGCGTCGCCCTCGTACGCCGCCAGCCCCTCCTTCCGCCCGATCACGTAGCCGTCGTGCTCGCTCTCGACGGTGTCCAGCTGTTCGCCCGTCGAACTCACCACGTCGGCGACGACCTCGCCCTCCTCGACGGCGTCGCCGGCTTCGACCCGGTGGCGGACGAGCCCCGCAGTGTCGGTTCGCGGCCCGCGGAACCGCCGGACGGGGAACTCGACCGGTGCGTCGAAGCTACCAGGTTCGGCGACCGCGTCGGGCCAGTCCTCGAGCATCCCCAGCTCGTCCATCACGCCGTACGCCGCGGCGACGCCGGCCGCCCGGGTCGACTCGGTGACGACGCTGTGGCCGCCGAGCTCGGTCGTGAACGCCGGGATCCCCGCGGCGTTGCAGACCGCGCCCGCGGTCGATCGCTGGAGCGACTGCTCGACGTACTCCTCGGCGGGGTACTCCGTCAGCAGCGGGAGCCCGGTCGCCTCCACCAGCGCTTCCAGTTCGTCTGCGAGTGCCTCGGCCTCCGCCTCGGTCCGGCGCTCGCCGTAGAGCACGCGGTCCCGGATCACGAACGGGAACGAGTTCACGCCCGCGGTGTGGTTGTCGATCAGCGCGTCCGCGGAGTCGACGATCGCCTCGTACAGCCGCTCGTCGATGCGCTCCTGGACCTCGGCGGGCCGGGACGACTCGCTCTCGGGGTCGGGGAACTTCCGGTTGGGGTCGTCGTCGCCGTAGTAGGAGCGCCGGGCGTTCCGGCGCAGGCCCGCTGGGTTGACGACCGGGACGGCGACGACGGCGCCGGCGATGCGCTCGGGCAGATCCTCGCGCATCGCGTCCTGCGTCACCGCGACGCCGGTCGCCTCGTCGCCGTGGACGCCGCCGGTGATCCACAGCGTCGGGCCGTCTTCCTCACCGTTGGCGACGATCACCGGGAGCTTCTCCGGGGTGCCCGTCGGGAGGTCGGTGAGTTCGAGGTGGCCGCGTGCCAGTTCGCCGGGTGCCGCGCTCGCGGTGCCGATGTCCATGCCCGAGGCTGTGTCGGGGCGGGGGAAGAAGCTACGGCCCGGGCGGTGGTTGCCGGGAGTCGGCGTCAGAAGAGATCGAGAACGAACTCCACCACGTTGAGAACGCCGTGGGACAGGCGTTCCGAGCGGCTGCGCTCGTCATCGCTGTCGGGGTCCGCGTCGTCGTCGGTCATCGTTCCAGCACGTTCGAGAGTGTCGGCAAAAAGGCTCCGCCTACACCAGCACGCGCTCGAGCGACACCACCTCGCCCGACTCGGCGTCGAGGTCGCCGACGAGTTTCCCGAGACAGACCGCGCTCCCGTCGGGCGTGTAGCAGGCGAGCAGGTCGTCGTCGCCCGGGTCGAGCGCGGCGGCCGCGTCGTCGTAGTCGACGACGCCCGGCGCGTAGACGGGCGCCCCCTCCGCGACCTCCCGGGCGGCGCTGGGCGCGATCGTGATCGCGGGCAGGTGCGCCATCGCGCGCTCGGCGGGCGAGACCACCTCGCGGAGGAACGCCTCGTGTTCGTCCTCGTCGGCTCCCCGTGCCGACGAGCCGTCGTCCTCGCGCGCCCACGCGAGGCCGTCGGCGAGGTCCTGCAGCGTCCGGAGGTCGGTGTCGTCGAACGGGTCGGTCGCGACGCGCCGGAGCGCGCCCATGTGTCCGCCGGTGCCGAGCGCCAGCCCGAGGTCGTGACAGAGCTTCCGGACGTACGTGCCGCTCTCACAGCGGATCCGCAGGAGCGCCTGGCGATCCTGTAGCTCCAGCAGGTCGAGCTCGTAGATCTCCCGGGAGCGCAGACGCCGGGCGACCGCGCTCTTCCGGGGCGGCTTCTGGTAGATCTCGGTCTCGAACTCGGCGATCGTCGATTCGGCGTCCGTCGGCGCCAGCCCGTGGAGTTCGAGCACGGCGACGTACTCCTTACTGCCTTCGAGGAAGACGGGGGCGAGCCGGGTGGCGTCGCCGAGCATCGTCGGCAGACAGCCCGTCACTTTCGGGTCGAGCGTGCCCGCGTGGGCGGCGCGGTCGACGCCCGCGAGGTCCCGGACCCACGCCGCCACCTGGTGGGCCGAGGGGCCGGCGGGCTTGTCGAGGTTGACGACGCCGAAACTGAGGAGCTCCTCGACGGCGCGCTCGCCCGGCGGGTCGCGGAGCGGGTCGGTCACGGTCAGAACTCGTAGCGGACGCCCTCGACGGGGTACTTCCCTTCGTCCAGTTCGGGGTCGTAGCGCTCGACGGCGGCGGTGAGCATCTCCGGCACGACTTCCTCGCCCCAGCGGGCGGTGTTGATCGCGGCGTCGTAGATGCTCAGGTCGGTGATGTCGACGTCGTACAGCTCCGCGTAGCGCTTGGCCTCGCTCCCCTCGCGGCGCTCGGTGACCGCGCGGGCCTCCGCGACGGTCTTCTCCTCGCGGGCGGCGATGCGCTCGGCGCGCACGTCGAGCGGGGCGTCGAGCCAGAACCGCAGATCGGCGTGCTCGGCCGCGAGCCAGCCCGCGAGCCGGGACTCGAGCAGCACGTCGTCACGGCTGGCGGCGATGGTGCGGAGGCGCCGGTCGAGGTCCTTGTCGATCTGTTCCTCCTCCTCGGCGAGCTCGTTGAACTCGACGGGGGTGTAGCCGCGCTCGTCGGCGAGCTGGCGGAAGATGTCGCCGCCGGAGATGTGTTCGAGGTCGAAACGCTCCGCGAGCAGTTCGGCGTTCGTGCTCTTCCCGCTGCCCGGCGGGCCGGAGACGGTGAGTAACATAGCGACTCTCGCGGGCAGAGCGGCAAAGTCGTTGCCGTTCGCGGTCGTCGCCGTGGGAGACCGTGACGCTCGCCCGCCAGCGCTTTGCCCCGCCGCGCCGGACCACCGCCCATGGAGGTCCCCGACTCCGTCTCGACCGCCCTCGCCGACCGCGACCTCGCCGGGGCGACCTGTCTCGAAGCCGGCGCCGGCGTCGGCAACGCCACCGCGGGCCTGCTCGACGCGGGCGCCGAACAGGTGTACGCCGTCACCGACCGCGCCGACCACGCCGCGGGCGTCCGCGAGCGCTTCCCGGACGACGACCGCGTCGAACTGCTCGAGGCCGACCTCCGGGCGCTCCCGCTCCCGGAAGACGCCGTCGACGCGATCACCGCCCACGCGCTGTTCAACGTGCTCCCGAACGACGCCGCGGCGCCGATCGCCGCCGAACTCACCCGCGTCGCCGCGCCGGGCGCGACGCTGGTCGTCGACGACTACGAGCCGATGCCGCCCGACTCGCCCGTGCGGCAGCTGTTCGGCGTCGAGAACGCCGCCGCCGAGCTGGCGGGGGCGCGACCGGCGCTGACGTTCTACCCTGCCGACGGGCTGCGGCGCCTGTTCGGCGGCCACGGCTGGGAACACGATCGGACCCGGACGATCCTGGAGCCGGTGCCGTGGACGGAGAGCCACCTCACGGCCCACACCGCTGAAGTCCGCGGGCACGCGAAGTCGCTGCCCGACGCGCTCGGCCAGCAGCTGATCACCGAGGCCGAACGGCTGGCGAAATCGACCGGGAGCAGCGACGAGGGGCGGATGTACAGCGTCGCGATGGCGCTGGGGGAGTGAGTTCGGCGGGTCGATCGACGGCGCTGGTCGCTGGCCGTGATTCGTGGTTACCGACCGCGGCGTGGCTCCTTGCGCAGGGCCCGACGGCCCGCGCTGGTCGCTGACCGTGATTCGTGGGTACCGACCGCGGCGTGGCTCCGTGCGCGGGCCCGACGGCCCGCGCCGGTCGCGCGCCGCGGTCCGGGGTTACCCCCCTTTTTCACCACGGGACCGCTACCCCCTGCTAATGAGCACCGACCGGAAGCAGTCCGGCTTCAAGCAACGAACCCGGGTCGACGACGCGCTCGCGGCGCTGCGGGACGCCGTCGACCCCCACGGCCGCGTCGAGCACCTGCCGCTGGCGGAGGCGGACGGCCGCACGCTGGCGACGACGCTCGAGGCGCCCGCGAACGTGCCGTCGGCGCCGGAGGCGGCGATGGACGGCTTCGCGGTCCGGGCCGGCGACACGTTCGGCGCCTCGGACCGCTCGCCGGAGGTCCTCCGCGCCGTCGACGACGAACCGACCGCGGGCTCCGTCGGCCCGAACCAGGCGCTCCGGGTCCACACCGGGAGCGCGCTGCCCGACGGCGCCGACGCCGTGGTGAAGATCGAGCAGGCCGAACCGATCGCCGACGATGTCGAGGTGTTCGACGCCGTCGCGGAGGGCGAGAACGTCGCCCCCGCCGGCGAGGACGTGACCGAGGGCCAGCATCTGTACGACCCCGGCGCCGTCCTGCGACCCTCCGATCTCGGCCTGCTGAAGTCCGTCGGCTTCACCGAGGTTCCGGTGTTCGAGAAGCCCGACGTGACCGTGATCCCGACCGGCGACGAGCTGGTGCAGGCGAACCCCGGCCCCGGCGAGACGATCGAGACCAACGGCCTCACCGTCGCACGGTTCGTCGAGCGCTGGGGCGGCGAGCCGACCGAGCTCGACGTGGTGCCCGACGACGAGGACGCGCTGGAGGAAGCGATCCGCTCGGGGCTCGACGGCGACCTCGTCGTCACCTCCGGCGGCTCGTCGGTTGGTCAGCGCGACCTGCTGCCCGAGGTGCTGGAGGAGCTCGGCGAGATCGTCGTCCACGGCGTCGCGCTCAAACCGGGCCACCCGTTCGGCTTCGCCGTCTGTGAGGGGACGCCCGTGCTGATGCTGCCGGGCTACCCCGTCGCGACGATCGTCAACGCCGTGCAGTTCCTCCGCCCGGCGGTGAAGCGCGCGATGGACGCGCCGCTGCCACCCCACCCGACCACTGAGGCCGTCCTGGAGCGGAAGATCGCCAGCGAGCCCGGCGTCCGGACGTTCGCCCGCGTGACGCTCGAGGAGCGCGAGGACGACCCCCTCCCCGCGGCGGTTCCGACCCGGGTGTCGGGCTCGGGCGTGCTGTCGAGCGTCGCGCTCGCGGACGGCTGGGTCGTCGTCCCGGAGGCCGCCGAGGGGATCGACGCGGGCGAGACCGTCGCGGTCCAGAACTGGGAGGCCCGCCAATGAGCGACCGCAAGGAGTTCCGCGACCTCACCGAGCCGGCGAAAGCGCACGAGGCGATCGCGTCGCTGGACCTCGAGCCCGAGCCGGAGACCGTCCCCCTGGAGGACGCCCGCGGGCGGATCCTCGCCGAGCGCGTCGACGCCGACCTCGACGTGCCCGGCTTCGACCGGGCGTCGATGGACGGCTACGCGGTCCGGGCGGGCGACACGTTCGGCGCCGACGAGGCCGACCCCGCGACGCTCGAGCTCGTGGGGGCGGTCCACGCCGGCAGCGAGCCCGACGTGGCCGTCGGCGACGGCGAGTGCGCCGAGATCTCGACGGGCGCGGTGATGCCCGACGGCGCCGACGCGGTGGTGATGGTCGAGAAAACCGACGAGGCCGCAGACGGGCGCGACGCGATCGAGATCCGCACCTCGGTCGCGCCCGGCGACCACGTGATGCCCGCCGGCGCCGACATCGCCGCCGGCCAGCGCGCGCTGGGGCCCGGCACCGAGCTCACGCCCCGCGAGATCGGCCTGCTCTCGGCGCTCGGGGCGGGCGAGGTCGAGGTGCGCGGGAAGCCGACGGTCGGGATCGTCTCGACCGGCGACGAGCTGGTCCGGCCCGGCGAGGAGCTGAACAGCGACGCCGGCCAGATCTACGACGTGAACAGCTACACCATCGCCGCCGGCGTCGAGGAGGCCGGCGGGGAGGCCGAACTCTACCCCCACGCCGGCGACGACATGGCGGCGATGGAGGAGGCGCTGACGACCGCCGCCGCGGAGTGCGACCTGGTGCTCTCCTCGGGCTCCACGTCGGCGTCGGCCGTCGACGTGGTGTACCAGGTGATCGAGGACCGCGGCGAACTCCTGCTCCACGGCGTCTCCGTCAAGCCGGGGAAGCCGATGCTCGTCGGGCGACTGGAGGACAGCGCCTACGTCGGCCTGCCGGGCTACCCCGTCTCCGCGCTCACGATCTTCCGGACGTTCGTCGCGCCGGCGATCCGGCGAGCGGCGGGCGTGCCCGAGCCACGGACCGCGACCGTCGAGGGGACGCTCGCGGCCGAGGAGCGCTACAGCGAGGGGCGTACCCGGCTGATGCCGGTCGGGCTCGTCGAGAACGAGGCGGGCGAGACGCTCGTCTACCCCGTCGACAAGGGGTCGGGCGCGACCACCAGCCTCGTCGAGGCCGACGGCGTCGTCGAGGTCGACGCCGACACGGAGTACCTCGCCGAGGGCGAGCAGGTGCGGGTGACGCTGTTCTCGCCGAACGTCCGGACGCCAGCGCTGCTCGCGTTCGGCGAGGACGACCCCGCGTTCTCCCGGCTGCTGGACGGGCTCGGCTCGAGCCGGTTCCTCCCCGTCGGCTCTCGGGAGGGGCTGCGGCGCCTGCGCGACGGGCTGCCCGACGCCGCCGTCGTCGCCGGCCCCGTCCGCCGCGAGGTGGAGGCGGTCGAACTCGGCGCCTGGGAGCGCGAGTGGGGGCTGATCGTCCCCGCGGACAACCCCGACGGCGTCGACGGGTTCGGGACGCTGGTCGACGGCGACCTGCGCTTCGTCAACCTCGACACGGCGACCGGGCTCAGGGCCAGCGCCGACGCCGAACTCGAACGGCTGGCCGCCGCGCGCGACGCCGACGCCGCCGACCTGCAGGCCGCGATCGACGGCTACGAGTTCACGCTCAAGGCTCACGAGAGCCCCGCGCGGCGCGTGCTCGCCGGGAAAGCTGACGCGGGCCTCGGGCTGCGCGCGACCGCCGAGAAGCTGGGGCTCGGCTTCGTCCCCGTCGACACGCAGACCGTCCGCGTCCGGGCCAACCCCGCACGCGTCGAGAAGCCGGGCGTCGAGGAGCTGAAGGCCGCGCTCGCGGGCATCGACGAGCTGCTGGCCGAGCTGCCGGGGTTCAGCGCCGCGGAGTGATGGCCGGGCGACGGATCCTCGCGCTCGGCGACTCCTACACGATCGGCACCGGGGTCGATCCCGGCGAGCGCTGGGTGTCGAAGCTCACAGCACGGCTGCGCGAGGCGGACGAGTCGGTCGCCGACCCGGTCGTGATCGCCGAGAACGGCTGGACGACCGACGACCTGGACGCGGCGATCAGCGATCGAGGACCGGACGGTCCGTTCGACCTCGTGACGCTGCTGATCGGCGCGAACAACTGCTTCCAGGGCGAGCCGCCGGCGACGTTCGCGCCGAAGTTCCGGGCGCTGCTCGACCGCGCGCTCGGCTTCGCCGCGGATCCCGACTCCGTGGTCGTGCTCACGGTGCCGGACTACACGCTCACGCCTGTCGGACGGGAGAACGACCCCGCCGAGCACGCCGAGCGACTGGAACGGTACAACGAGATCGTCCGAGCGGAAGCGAAAGCGCGGGGGACGCGGCTCGTCGACGTGGTACCGCCGTCGAGGGAGGTGGTCGATCGCCCGGAACTGATCGCCGGCGACGACCTCCACCCCGCGCCGGCCCAGCACGACCTGTTTCTGGAGCGGATCGGTCCGGTCGCCCGCGAGGCGATCGGGGATTAGTTCGGGAGAACGCGGTCGTCGAGCTCGGTGAACCGCTCGACGCGGTGGTCCGCGAGCACGCACTGGCCGCGGCGCTCCGGGCCGTGGCGCTCGACGTGGACCGCGTCGAGGCCGGCGTTCCACGCCGCACCCACGTCGCTGGAGCCGTCGCCGGCGAGCACGCCGTCGCCGCCGTCGTCGACGCCGAGTCGGTCCATCGTGTGGCGAACCGGCTCGGGGTCGGGCTTCCAGCCCAGGTCGTCCGAGCAGGTGACGAACGCGTCGAAGCGCGAGCGCAGGTCGAGGTGGTCGACGACGTGGTTCGCGAGGAACGGCGCGCAGTGGGTGACGACGCCGACGGGGCGGCCCGCGCGGTCGAGTTCGTCGAGCAGCGCGGCGGCGTCGTCGTGGACGAACGTCGCCTCGGCGCGGGTTTCTGGGTCCTCGGCCTCGTGGAGGGCGGGCCAGAACGTCCCCGGGTCCAGCCCCATCGCCTGCAGCTTCTCGCTGCGCGGGCCGCCGAGGCCGTGCCAGAGCGTCTCGACCTCCTCGCGGGTGAACTCCCGACCCAGCCGGTCGCCGACCGCCTCGAACACCTCGTGGCGGTAGCGGGGCTCCACGTCGACGACCGTGCCGTCGAGGTCGAGGAGCCAGAAGTCGTACATGGGGACGGAGCTAGCGGGTACGGGGGTAAGTGCTTTTCTCACGCGGGTTACACCGCCCCGGTCGCCACCACGTGCACCGACGAGCCGAGGTACTGGTGGACCACCTCGTCGACGCTCTCGGCGTTGAACCGCGAGAGGTCGCGCTCGATCTCGGCCCGCAGCGCGTCGAGGTACTCGTCGTCGGCCCGGAGCTCCGAGAACGACAGCGACACCACCTCGACGCCGAGCCAGTCGCTCGCGGCGTCGCGCAGCGGTGCCTCGTCGCCGATCTCGCCGTGCCAGAGCCGGTCGCGGAAGAACAGCCAGTCGATCCGCTCCGGGCCGGGTTCGACGCCCGGCGCGGGCGCGAACAGCCGCAGCGTCGTCTCGAACCGGTTCGGGTCGAGCGCGGCGCCGTCGGTCGGCACGCGGAACGCCGCCCTGAACGTGTAGGCGGCCTTCATCGACGACCACGCGGGTGGGGAGCCATCAGTACTCGCCGTCGGTGTAGTCCGCCAGCCGGAGATCCTTCGCGGTGACGCCGCCGACCTCGTGGGTGGTGAAGCGCACCTCCACTTCGTCGAAGCGCAGCGTGATCTCGGGATGGTGGAACTCCTCGTCGGCGAGGTCGGCCACGTCGTTCACGAACCGGACGGCGCTGCCGTAGTTGTCGAACTCGTACGTCCGGATGATCTCGTCGCCGTCGTACTCCCAGTCGTCGGGGAGTTTGCGCTCGATCTCGTCGTCGTCCAGTGGCTCGGCCATACTCGATACTCGCGCGGAAGGGAGGAAAAGGTTCGCCCGGCGACTACTCGCCGGCGGGCTCCTCGGCGGCGTCGGGCGCACCCTCGGCGTCGACGACGTCGGTCGTGGGGTCGAACAGCTCCATCGCGGTTTGGATCGTGTTCCAGTCGTCCTCGCCGGCGGCCTCGCGCAGGCTCTTCGTCGGCGGCGCGAGCAGCTGGGAGACCAGCGAGTCCGCCAGCGCCTCGACGGTCTCGCGCTGCTCCTCGGTCAGCTCGCCCTGGGCCTCGAGCTTGGTGAGCGCGCGGTCGAGCTCGCGGGCCTTCATCCGCTCGGCGCCCTCGTACATCCCGCGGATCGCCTCGTCGGCCCGGGCGCGCTTGAGCGAGGAGAGCAGGCGGTCGTGCTCGTCGTCGATCATCGCCTCGACCCGTCGGGCGGCCGTCCGGCGCTGTTCGTGGGCGCGCTCGGTGACGCGCTCCAGGTCGTCGATGTCGTGGACGACGACGCCGTCGAGCGCGTCGGCCGCGGGGTCGATGTCCCGCGGCCGGGCGATGTCGACACAGACCGCGTCGGCGCCGTCGAGGTCGTCGGCGTCGAGCACCGCGTCGTCGGCGCCGGTCGCGGCGACGACGACGCTCGCCTCCTTCGCGGCGGCGGGGGCGTCGTGGAGGCCGACCGCCTCCGCGTCGACGCCCACGTCCTGGGCGACGTGCTCGGCGTTCGTGACGGTGCGGTTGGCGACGACGAGGCGGTCGACGCCCGCGCCGTCGAACGCGCGGGCCGCGAGCGTCCCCATCTCGCCGGCGCCCAGCACCAGCGCTGTCGCGTCGTCGAGGTCGGCCTCGCGGGCGGCGAGCTCGACCGCGGCCGAGCCCATGGAGACCGTGCCCTCGTTGATCGCCGTCTCGGTGCGGGCGCGCTCGCCGACGTGGACCGCCTTCAGCAGCGCCTCCTCGAGCACGGGGCCGAGCGTGCCGTCCTCGCGGGCGCGCTCCATCGCCGCCTTCACCTGCCCGATTATCTGGTCCTCGCCGAGCACCAGCGACTCCAGCCCGCTCGCGACCCGCATCAGGTGCCGGATCGAGCCCTCGTGGTCGAACTGCGTCACCGCGCCCTCGCGGACCTCGGGGGCGAAGTCGGCCAGCGCCTCGCGGCCGTCGGCGCCGTCGTCGGTGACGACGTACGCCTCCGCGCGGTTACACGTCGCGAGCACGACGCTCTCGTCGACGCCCGACCGGGCAGCGAGTCGCTGGGCGGCCGCGCTGGGGTCCTCGGGCGCGGCCGACTCCACCTCCTCGACGGTCGCGAGCGAGTGGGAGACGCTCACGCCAGTGATCACTCCGGTCACGGCTTTCTCGACGGGATTAACCCCGGTGCGGGGTAAAAGGTTCCGGATACGGCGTGGGGGTGAGCCGAACAGGTTCGGCTCAGGGGACGGTGGTGACCTGCGCGACGTGATCGAGCGCCCCGAGCTCGTCGGCGAGCGCCGACTGGTCGACGCCGGCCTCGTAGTAGAACACCAGGTCGAACGTCCCCTCCCGGAGGAGCTGCTGACACTCCCAGACGAACTCGTCGGCGGCGACGGTCTTCCCCTGGAACTGGTTGGAGGCGTACTCCTCGCTGTCGTTGCCGGCGTAGATGTAGCTCTCGCCCTTCCCGGCGTAGTCGGCGATCACGTCGTTGATCGCCACGGTGAGCTCGTGCATCTCCAGGTCCTCCTCGCCCGCGAGGTCGGTGTGGACGATGCTGCCTTCCAGTTCGATCTCCCCGGGTTCGAGCAGGCGCGTGGCCCGCCTGTAGAGTTCGTCGTCGACGGCGTCGGCCATGCGAGCACTGGGAGCGGCGAGGGTTTACCGGTGGCGGTTCGTCGCCCGCTTTCGACGAGCGTACCAGGCCGTCGACCACGCGAAAGGGCTATCCGGCCGCCGCGGGAACTGTGGGTGATGCGACTCCGGTACGTGATCCCGGCGCTCCTGCTGATCCCGCTGTCGGACGCGCTGCTGCTCGTCGTCGTCGCCGACTACCTCGGCTGGCAGGCGACGGTGCTGCTGGTGGTGCTGACCGGCCTGGTCGGGATGCTGCTGGTCCGCGCCGAGGGACGCCACACGCTGGCCCGGATCCAGGAGAAAGCCGCCCGCGGGGAGGCGCCGACGGACGAACTGCTCGACGGCGCGCTGTTGATCGCCGCGGGGGCGTTCCTGCTCACCCCCGGCGTGGTGACCGACGCGCTGGGGTTCCTGCTCACGATCCCGCCGACGCGCTACCCGATCCGGCTGCTGCTGAAGCGGTTCGTCGTCGTCCCCAAGCTCGACGAGCGCACCGACGGGTTCGTCACCGGCGGCGTCTGGACGAGCGGGTTCCCGAACGACGGCGACGACGGCGCCAGCCCGTTCCAGGGCGACGGCCCCTTCGGCGGCGGCGACGCCGGCCCGTTCGACGGCGCGACGAACGACCCGTCCGGCGGCGCCGACGACGGCGAGGACGTGTACGACGTGGGCGCCGACGAGTACCGGACGAAAGACGACGACGAGTGAGGCCAGAACCGGCCGCGGGCGTCGCGGTCGGCGAAGAGAAAGCCTTAACAGATGCGCCGGCCAACGACGTAATGCGCTCACCTGGGCCAATAGCTCAGTTAGGTTGAGCGCTCGGCTGATAACCGGGAGGTCCGCGGTTCAAATCCGCGTTGGCCCATCCACTTTCGGGCTGACTCCCCAGCCACCTAACCTGCCGCCACAACACTTCCGAGAGGCTTCTCCGGCCAGTTCGGTACGAAAGCGACCCGACGGTCGCCGCCACGACCGCGCGCCCCAGAGAGCGCCAGCTCGACCGTGAGCCCGCCGATCGCGGGGTCGGAACACCGACCGCTCGGGGACAACACCTATGCAGGCTCGTACACATATTTACACAGTTCCACATGGTTGGTGAGCCCAAACCACACGTGCTCGTCGCTGGCCCCCTGCCGTCGACGTTCCCCGCGACAGCGACGTTCCGCGAGCGCCTGCGTGAGGCCGGTCTCGCGGAGAGCCACGCCGACTCGGTCACAGGTGCGGGCGAACGACTACCGGACGGCACTGTCGACGTGCTCGTCGTCGCCGGCGACGCCGACGGCGCGGCGGCGCTGGTCGACCGGGCGAACGACCACGACGTGCGCTGCTGTGTCCTGGACGACGCGTCGCTACCGGGGGCGGACACCGCCGTCGACCCCGCGGGGCCGAACCCCGTGGCGACGCTCGTCGGCGTCGTCCACGAACTGGCCGAGCCCCCCGCCCAGGCGGACGCAATCGGCGAGTCTGTCGGCCCGGCGGCGGTGCGGGAGACCGAGGGGACCCCGCCGTCGACGGCGCGCGTGCTCAACGAGGCGCCGGTCGGGATCACCGTCGCCGACGTGACCCACCCGGACCAGCCGCTCGTGTACGTCAACGACAAGTTCGTCGAGCAGACCGGCTACGACCGCGAGATCGCGATCGGTCGGAACTGCCGGTTCATGCAGGGGCCGGCGACCGAGGACGAGCCCGTCAGGCGGATGCGCGAGGCGATCGACGCCGGCGAATCGGTTCGCGTCGAGCTCCGGAACTACGACCGGAGCGGCGAGATGTTCTGGCAGGCGGTGTCGCTGGCGCCGATCCGCGACGAGAGCGGGCGCGTGACCCACTACGCGGGGTTCCAGAACGACATCACCCAGCGCAAGCGCGCCGAACTCGCCGCCGAGCGCCACCGTGCGGCGCTGGCCGAGGAGCGCGAGACGCTCCGGACGCTGCTGGACCGCCTCGACGGGCTGGTCGAACAGGTGACGGGAGCGGTCGTCGAGGCCCAGAGCCGGCCGGCGCTCGGCGAGGCGGTCTGTTCGCGGCTCGGAACCACCTACGCGGCCGCGTGGCTGGCGACGTACGACCCGGCGACCGAGCGGATCGAGCCCGAGTGGACCGCCGTCTCGACGCTCGAGACCGACCCCGCGGCGAGCCTCGGCTCGGTCCCGGTGAGCGACCCGCGGTCGCCCGTCTCCACCGACGGCGGGACGGCGCTGGACGGCGTCGACGGGGCGGGCCGCCCCGAGCCGGCGCTGCTCTCGCGGGCGGTCGAGGACCGGACGGTGGCGGTCGCCGAGGACGCCGGGTTCCGCACCGACGTGGGCGACGTGGCGGCGGTCCCCGTCACCTACCGGGGGACGCTGTTCGGCCTGTTCTGTGTGTACACCGACGCCGACACCTCGCTGGGGCGGGAGGAGCGGGCGGTGCTGGCGGCGATCGGCCGGACGATCGGCGTCGGGCTGAACGCCATCGACAGCCAGAGCTCGCTCACCACCGACAGCGGGTTCGAGGTCGAGTTCACCGTCGACGGGTCGGCGCTCCCCCTCGCGCGGCTGGCCGAGCGGGCCGACTGCTCGCTCCGGCAGGCGGGGGTCGTGCCCGGCGACGACGGCCGGACGGTGCTCTGTACGGCCGCCGACGCGACGGCCGCGGCGCTGCGGGACGCCGCCGACGCCGTCCCGGGCGTCCGCTCGTGGACGTGTATCACCGACCGGGCGGAGAACCCCCTGTTCGCGTTCGCGCTGCGGGACCTGCCGCTGCTCGACGCCGTCGAGACCCACGGGCTCCGGCTCGCTGACCTCCAGGTCGACGGCGGGGGCGTCACCGTCGTCGCCCGCGGGGAGCAGGAGGCCACGGCCCGCTCGCTCGTCGACGCGGTCGAGACGGAGTACGGCCGCGTCGACGTGCGGGGGTTCCGGGAGCGGCCCGCCCGGGAGACGACGCTGACGGAGTTCGTCGTCGACGTCGAGGAGCGGCTCACCGACCGCCAGCACCGGGCGCTCGCGACCGCGATCGCCGCGGGCTACTTCGAGTGGCCCCGCGAGACCGACGGCGACGAGCTCGCGGAGAGCTTCGGGGTGGCCCGCTCGACGTTCCACCAGCATCTGCGGGCCGCCCTCCGGAAGCTGCTGACGGCGTTCGACGAGGCGGTCGCGCGGTGACCCTAACTGGTTGTGTATGACGTTTACTGCCACTGACGTGCGATAACCGAGTTGCATCATGCCAAACCCAGGTTCGGAGTCGATATGGCTGTGGCTCGGGACGATCGGAATGTTCGTCGGGATGCTGTACTTCATCGCCCGCGGCTGGGGCGAGACCGACGAGCGCAGACAGGAGTTCTACATCGTGACGATATTCATCACGGCGATCGCGTTCGTGAACTATCTCGCGATGGCGCTGGGGTTCGGCTTGACCACAGTGACCATCGCGGGCGAGGAGCTGCCCATCTACTGGGCGCGGTACACGGACTGGTTCTTCACCACGCCGCTGCTGCTACTCGACCTCGGCCTGCTCGCCGGGGCGACGCGGAACGAGCTGTCCAGCCTCGTCGGCCTGGACATGCTGATGATCGCGACCGGCGCCGTCGCGACGCTGTCGGCCGGCGCTGGCGCGCTGAGCGTCGGCGCCCGCCGGCTCGTCTGGTGGGGCGTGAGCACGGGGTTCCTGCTCGTGCTGCTGTACATGCTGTACGGCACGCTCGACGACCGCGTCGACGAGCTCGGCGGCGACGTGCGCTCGACGTTCGAGACGCTCCGGACGCTCATCGTCGTCGTCTGGCTGGTGTACCCGGTCTGGTGGCTCGTGGGCACCGAGGGGCTCGGCGTCGTCGGCATCAACGTCGAGACGGCGGGGTTCATGGTGCTCGACCTGACCGCGAAGGTCGGGTTCGGCTACATCCTGCTCTCCAGCCGGAAGGCGCTCGACGCCGTGAGCTCGAGCGGCGCTGCGGGCGCCGAGCCGGCCGACTGAGCTCGACGCCCCGCGACGCACGCGGTCGCATCGTGCGGGCGGCCGGCTGACGGCCGCCCCGAACCGTCGAGACTCCCCAGCCAATGACCGGCCTCACCTACCCCCAGTTCCACGCGGCGTTCGTGCTCCCGGCAGTGCTCACGCTGCTCGCGGCGACGACGGTGTCGCGGCGACACGCCCCCGAGCGGACCGTCTGGGTCCGGGGCGCCAACCGGAGCTACTGGCTCGACGTGACGCTGCTGGTGGCGCTGGCGATGCTGTACACGACGCCGTGGGACAACTTCCTGATCGCGCGGGGGGTCTGGGGGTACGGGCCCGGCCGGATCCTCGCCCGGATCGGATACGCGCCGGTGTCGGAGTACGCGTTCTTCGGCGCCCAGACGGTGCTGACCGCGCTGTGGCTCTCCCACCTCCGGGCGGATCCGGCCGACGAGCGGCGCCGGAGCCGGCGGCGCCGAACCCGCGAGCGACTCCTCGGGGTCGGCCTCGCCGGCGCGGTCGGCGTGCTCGGCGTCTGGTTCCTCCAGAGCGACCCGACGTTCTACCTCGGTGCCATCCTCGCGTGGGCGGCGCCGGTGCTGGCGCTGCAGTGGGCCGTCGGCGCGCCCGCGCTGCTCGAGCGCCGGCGGACCGTGCTGCTGGGCGTCGCCGTCCCCACGCTGTACCTCTCGGTCGTCGACCGGATCGCGATCGGGCAGGGGGTCTGGGAGCTCTCGGCGACGTACACGACCGGGGTGACGATCGCCGGGCTGCCGGTCGAGGAGGCGCTGTTCTTCCTCGTGACGAACGTGTTCGTCGTGCAGGGGCTGGTGCTCGCTCGCTGGGTCCGGGACCGATGGCTGTGAGCGACCCCACCGCGCCCGGCGACGCCCGGCCGCGGCTCGTGCGGGCGCTGCTCGGCCGGCCGGTCCGGCTGCTGTTCGCCGCCCTGATCGTCGTCGCCGCGCTCGGCGGCGCGGCCGGGCTCTCGCTGCCGACGTGGGGCCGGTATCTCCCGCTGGGGCTGAGCGTCGTCCTGTTCGGCCTCCCCCACGGCGCCGTCGACCACCTCGTCCCGTCACGCCTCGGCGCCGACGGCCCGCTGCCCGTCGAGCGAACGCGGACCGGCGCGGCCGTCGTCGGCGCGATCTACCTCGTGCTCGGCGGGGGGTACGCGCTCGGCTGGCTGGCGGCGCCGCGGCTCGCCGCCCTCGGGTTCATCGCGCTGACGTGGTTCCACTGGGGGCAGGGCGACGTGTGGGTGCTCCGGCGGCTGCTCGCCGCCGACCACCTCCGCTCCCGGGCGGTCCGCTGGGGGACGCTGCTCGTCAGAGGCGGCCTGCCGATGCTGGTGCCGCTGCTCGCCTTCCCCGAGCGCTACCGCGCGGTGCTGTCGGCGTGGGTCGCGCTGTTCGGGGTGGAGCTCGCCCTCCCGTGGCTGTTCGCGCCCGAGACGCGGGCCGCCCTGGGCGCCGGGTTCGCCCTCCTCAGCCTCGGCACGCTCGCCGCGGGGCGGCTCGTCGCCGGCGACGACGGCCGCCGGCGCTGGCGGGTCGACGCCGCCGAGGTCGCCCTCCTCTGGGCGTACTTCGCGGTCGTCCCGCCGCTGGTGGCGGTCGGGCTGTACTTCACCTGCTGGCACGCGCTCCGACACATCGCGCGACTGCTGCTGCTTTCCCCCGGCCGGGCGGCGTCGGGGACGCTCACTGCGCTGGCGGTGTGGCTCTGGGGGGCGGGGCGGCGGTTCGCCCGCGAGGCCGCGCCGCTGACGGCGCTCTCGCTCGTGCTGCTCGTCGGCTTCGGCACCGTCGTGCCGGCGACGGTGCGGACGGTGCCGGAGTACGCGGCGCTGTACCTGGTGTTCGTCGCGGTGGTGACGCTCCCCCACGTCGTCGTCGTGACGCTGATGGACCACGCGGAAGGGGTGTGGAGCGACGGGGGCAGCGGCGCCGATATCGTGCGGTGAGATCGCTCGCCGGCGCGCCGACGTGGCCGGTCCGCCCACCTCGCGCCTACTCGACCCGAACCGTCCGGTCCTCGCGCACCGGGGCCAGCGGCAGTTCGGGGAACGTGACCTCGACGACGAACCGCAGCTCGTCGGCGTCGGCGCCGAAGACGGGCGCCGGGACGGTCTCCCCGTCGCCGAGGTACGTCGCCGTCTCGGTCATCTCCGTCCCGTTGACGGTCACGCGGATCCCCGCGCGGGCGCCGCCGCCAGCGTTGCGCACGGTGAGCTCGCACATCTCGTTCTCACCGGTTTGGATCGACTCCGGGAACTCGCCCCAGTCGACCGAGAGCCGGGGGAGGTCGCCCGCGGCGTCGACGACGCGCTCGGCGACGCTGTCGGAGAGTCCCGCGTTCGCGAGCGCGTCGGCGCCGGCGTCGACCAGCTCGGCGGGGGCGGAGAACCCCGCGCCGGCCAG
This sequence comes from Halolamina rubra, assembly GCF_000739555.1. Classification (GTDB taxonomy): domain Archaea; phylum Halobacteriota; class Halobacteria; order Halobacteriales; family Haloferacaceae; genus Halolamina; species Halolamina rubra. The sequence continues at coordinate 65,953 of NZ_BBJN01000021.1, read as the reverse complement.
CGACTCCGCGCGGCCCGCGCCGACGCCGTCGACGGCGGTGAGCCCAACCGCGTCGCGGGGGACGCCGTGTTCGACCCGTGCCTCCATCCGGCGGACGAGGTTGGCGGCCCGCGGGCCGGCGAAGGCGGCGGCGAACTCCCGGAGCGCGGCGATCAGCCGGAGCGCGTTCTGCCGGATGATCCACGCGTCCGAGCGGAGTTCGCTCGGCGTGCGCCCGTCGGTCGCGGCGTGGAGGATCGCGAGCACCTTCCGGTTCCCGTTCTCGAGCTCGGTGTCGACGCCCGCGCCGTCGAGCGCGCGGTCGATCGCCTCGGTCTCGGACTGGCGCGCGGAGACGGAGTCGAACTCGCCGGCGGCGGCGACGGCCTCGAGCACGTCGTCGCCGGTCAGCTGGTCGCGCTCGCAGAGCTCGCGGAAGCGCTCGGCGGTGTCGAGCGGAGGTAGTAGTTCGAGGCGAGCCGGCCCAGGGTGGTGGCTTCGACCCCGAGGTCGTCGTCGGTCTCGACGAACCCCGAGTCGACGAGGCTCTCGACGGTCCCGCGCACGCGCTCGCGGAGGTTCTCGAACTCGTACGCGTCGGGTTTCGACTGGGCGCGCACGTAGTAGAACGTCGTCTCGACCCAGTCCATCACGTCGTCGAGCCCCCGGATCGTCCCCATCGCCACCTCGGCGTTGAGGTGGGTCTCGATGTCGCCGGCGAGGGTGGACTCGATCTCCTTCCCCTCGCGCAGCAGGCCACGGTACTTGTCGGCCTCGTCGGCGTCGCAGACCACCCAGCCGTAGCCCACGTCGTCGTACCCCGGCCGGCCCGCGCGGCCGAGCATCTGGAGCACGTCCAGCGGCGAGATGTCGACCTCGCCCTCCAGCGGGTCGTGGTACTTCGTGTCGCGGATCACCACACAGCGGGCGGGGAGGTTCACCCCCCACGCGAGCGTCGAGGTCGAGAAGAGGAGCTGGATCTTCCCCTCCTTGAACCACTGCTCGACGAGGTCCTTGTCGTTGCGCGAGAGCCCGGCGTGGTGGAAGGCGACGCCGTCGACGACGGCGTGGCGCAGCTTCTCGTTCTCGAGCTCCTTGGCGGCGGTGTGGAAGTCGTACTCGCCGCGGGAGCCCATCTCGATCTCCCACTCGGTCGTCTCGTCGCGGGCCTTCTCGGCGGCGCGGACGGTGTCCTGCCGCGAGGAGACGAACACGAGCGACTGGCCCTCCTCGCGGATATGCGGCTTCGCGAGGTCGAGCGCGCGGTAGAGCCGGCGGTACTTGTCCGCGAAGGAGTTCTCGCCGTGGCTGTACGTCTTCACGCCGGTCTCGAGGTCGACCGGACGGTACTCGTCGCCGAAGGCGAACGTGCTCTCCGGCGGCGCGTCGAGCCACTCCGCCACGTCCTCGACGTTGGGCATCGTCGCCGAGAGCGCGACGATCCGGGGGTCACAGAGCCGGCGGAGCCGCGACACCGTCACCTCGAGCACCGAGCCGCGCTTCTCGGAGTCGAGCAGGTGGACCTCGTCGATCACACAGCAGTCCACGTCGGTGATGAAGCCGTAGCGCGCCGACTCGTGTTTGCGGGTGGCGGAGTCGGTCTTCTCCGGCGTCATCACGAGGATGTCCGCGCGCTCGGCGCGGCGCGGGTCGAGGTCGCGCTCGCCGGTGACGACGTAGACGGAGTAGCCGAGCTCCTCGAAGCGGTCCCACTCGGCCTCCTTCTCGTTGGTCAGCGCCCGCATCGGCGCGATAAAGAGGGCGGTGCCGCCCTCCCGGAGCGTCTTGCAGATCGCCAGCTCCGCGAGCGCGGTCTTGCCGGAGGCGGTCGGCGCGCTGGCGACGACGTTCTCGTCGCTCTCCAGGAGGGCGGGCAGCGCCTCCCGCTGCATCGCGTTGAACTCCTCGAACGCGAACGCCGCGGCGAACTCGGGGACGGCGTCGGCGACGCGGGCCGTGGCGTCGGAGCGCTGAGACACTACCCGGAGTCGGGACGGCCACGGAGAAAGAGGTTTCCTTCGCTCGCGTGGGCGCGCCCGTCGCCGGGGCGCCGGCGAAACGACCACGCCGCGACGCCCCGCCGCCGGCCTAATCGGCGGCCGCCACGTCCGCCGCCTGGCGCATCATCCCCTCGCTCGTCGCGTAGTAGAAGTAGATCGCCAGCCCGAGCGCGGCGGCGACGTTCGACCCCGTCACCGCCCAGAAGATGGCGTCCATCCCCCAGCCGAGGCCGGGGGCGATCGAGAGCCCGAGCGCGCCGACGCCGAGCCCGACCGGCAGCGCGAGCACCGCGATCGGGAGCCGGATCCCCCAGTACTTCACGAGGTCGACGATCAGGCTGGTCTTCGTACGCCGGGCGCCGTTGAGCCCCGCGAGCAGCATGTACGTCGCGCCGATCGCCCAGTAGCCGTAGGCGAGGATCTCGAGGTAGCGGATCGAGAGCGCCCGACCCCGTTCCGAGAGGTCGGGGACGAACGCCCCAGTGAGCAGCTCCGGGATCAGGAGCTGGATCGCGCCGATCACCGCCAGCGCGCCGGCGGCGATGCCGACGCCGAGCCACGTCGCCCGCCGGGCGCGGTCGGGGCGGTCGGCGCCGAGGTTCTGCCCGACGACGCTCTGGCCCGCCTGCTGGAGCCCCTGCGCGGGGACGAACGCGATGGTCGCGATGCGGGCGCCGACGGTGTAGGCGGCGAGCCCCGCGGCGCCGCCGACGACCGTGACGATCGCGACGACGACCAGCCGGACCGACTGGGAGGCGAGCCGCTGGCCGCCCGCCGGGAGCCCGATGTCGACCATCTCGCGGAGCTCGTCGAGGTCGAGGCCGGCGTCGGCGAGCGACAGCGAGATCGAGCCGTGGTCGCCGGCCAGCCAGTAGAGGCCGAGCAGCATCGACATCGTGTAGCCGAGCACGGTCGCCAGCGCGGCGCCGGCGACGCCGTACTCCGGGAAGATCCAGACGCCGAAGATCAGCAGCGGGTCCAGCACGAGGTTGCCGCCGATCGCGAGGAAGTTGAGGTACATCGCCGTCTTCGAGTCGCCCGCCCCGACGAACCCCATCTCGACGGTGTCGCTGACGGAGGTGAGCGGGAACAGCAGCATGTACGTCGAGAGGTACGCCGCGGCCTGGGGCGCCACGTCCGGCCCCGCGCCGAGCAGGCGGACGATCGGGCCGGCGGTGGGCGCGACCAGCAGCGCGAGGATCAGCCCCGCGACGAACGCGAGCGCGATCCCGTGGAACACCGCCTTCCGCGCGCCGGACTGGTTCTCGCCGCCGATCCGCTGGGAGACGAGCACCTGGGTCCCGACCATCGCCGCCGTCAGCGGGACGAACAACAGCGCCATGATCGGCTGGTTCAGCCCCACGGCGCCGACGGCGCCGTCGCCCAACCGCCCCAGCCAGAACACGTCGGCCGCGGAGTTGGCCACCTGCACGAGGTTCTGGGCCACCAGCGGCGCCGCCAGCACGAGCAGCGCCCGCGAGAGCCGTCCCTCGGTGATCTCGCCCGAGTCGAGGTCGAACATCCGGTATCGTACGCTCATTACGCACCGGGAACAAATACCTATTGGTCGGGAAACAAATGTCCGGCACCGTCGAACGAACCGCACGCTTTTCACGAGCGCCGCCCCACTGACGGCTATGAGCAGCCGCAGGCGGAAGCCCGACTGGCTGAAGAGCCAGCCGCCGACGGGACAACGGTTCACCGACATCAAGCAGAGCCTGCGGGACCGCGATCTCCACACCGTCTGCGAGGAGGCCAACTGCCCGAACATGGGCGAGTGCTGGAGCGGCCGCGACGGGCCGGGCACGGGCCCCGGCACGGCGACGTTCATGCTGATGGGCGAGCGCTGTTCCCGGGGCTGTAACTTCTGTGACGTAGCGACCGGCGGGATGGAGCCGCTGGACCCCGACGAGCCCGAAAACGTCGCCGAGGCCGTCGGCGAGATCGGGCTGGACTACGTCGTGCTCACCTCCGTCGACCGTGACGACTTAGACGACGGCGGCGCCGCCCACTTCGCCGAGACGATCCGGGCGTGCAAGCAGCGCAACCCCGGCACGCTCGTCGAGGTGCTCATCCCGGACTTCGGCGGCGACGAGGAAGACGTTCGAAAGATCATCGACGCCGATCCCGACGTGATCGCCCACAACGTCGAGACCGTCGAGCGCCTCCAGTGGCCCGTGCGGGACCGCCGCGCGAACTACGAGCAGACGCTGGACGTGCTCGAACAGGTCGACCGCGAGTCCGACATCTACACGAAGACGAGCCTGATGCTCGGGCTGGGCGAGTACGACCACGAGATCTACCGGACGCTCTCGGACCTGCGGAACGTCGGCGTCGACGTGGTGACGTTCGGCCAGTACCTCCAGCCCTCGCGCTCCCACCTCGACGTGTTCGAGTACGTCCACCCCGACGCGTTCGAGACGTGGCGCCGCGTCGCCGAGGAGGAGCTGGGGTTCCTCTACTGCGCCTCGGGCCCGATGGTCCGCTCCTCCTACAAGGCCGGCGAGCTGTTCGTCGACGCGCTCGTCCGGGACGGGAAACGGCCCGAACAGGCCCGCGAGGAGGCGCGAGCGGCCGCGGAGAGCTGAGTTTTTCGTCTCACTGGCGACGCCGCCCCCGCCGTTACTGGTTGGGTCCGCGACATGAATCCTTCCCGAACGTTCGTCCAGTTTCGGCACCGTTGGCGGCGGTGTCAGCACGAAAACATGGGAAAACCGGGCGTAAATTCGAAGTTCTGAACTTCTCACCGTCCTTCTCGAACGAACACAACCGGACAGGGAAGATTTCTGCCCATAATAAACCTTTTACGAAACCACTATAACCGAAGCCGCGGAAATTTTCCGTCATGGAGAGGAGGGTGAAGCCGTGAGTACGATACAGCGCGACCCCGAGGATCGGGTACAGGTGCTCGACGAGGACGGCAACCTCGTCGGCGAGCCGCCGGATCTGGACGAGGAAACGCTGACAGAGATCTACCGGGACATGAAGCTCGCCCGGCACTTCGACGAACGGGCGGTCAGCCTCCAGCGCCAGGGGCGGATGGGGACGTACCCGCCGCTCTCCGGGCAGGAGGGCGCCCAGATCGGCTCGGCCCACGCGCTGGCCGACGACGACTGGATGGTGCCGTCCTACCGCGAACACGGCGCCGCCGTCGTGCGGGGCCTACCGCTGAAGCAGACGCTGCTGTACTGGATGGGGTACGAGGCGGGCAACGAGGTGCCGGAGGACTCGAACATCCTCCCCGTCGCGGTGCCCATCGCGAGCCAGATCCCCCACGCCGCGGGGCTGGCGTGGTCCTGGAACCTGCAGGGGCACGACGACACCGCGGGTATCTGCTACTTCGGCGACGGCGCCACCAGCGAGGGTGACTTCCACGAGGGGATGAACTTCGCGGGCGTGTACGACGTGCCGATGGTGTTCTTCTGCAACAACAACCAGTGGGCGATCTCGGTGCCCCGGGAGCGACAGACCGCGTCCGAGACGCTGGCCCAGAAGGCCGACGCCTACGGGTTCGAGGGCGTGCAGGTCGACGGGATGGACCCCCTGGCGGTGTACAAAGTCACCCAGGACGCCCTGGAGAAGGCCCGGAACCCCGACGAGGACCAGCTCCGGCCGACGATGATCGAGGCGGTGCAGTACCGCTTCGGCGCGCACACGACCGCCGACGACCCCACCGTCTACCGCGACGAGGAGGAGGTCGAGCGCTGGAAGGCCAAGGACCCGATCCCGCGGCTGGAGAGCTACCTCCGCTCGGAGGGGATCCTCGACGACGACGCCGTCGCCGAGATCGAGGCGACGGTCGAGGAGCAGGTCTCCGAGGCGATCGACGCCGCCGAGTCCGAGCCCCGCCCCGAGCCGGAGGAGATGTTCGAACACGTGTACGCCGACCTCCCGCCGGAGCTGCGGGAGCAGCGCGACGAGTTCGTCGCGACCGTCGACCGACACGGGAAGGACGCGTTCCTGGAGGAAGAATGAGCGAGACACAGAACCTCACGCTGGTGCAGGCGGTACGGGACGGTCTCGCGACCGAGATGGAGCTCGACGACGACGTCGTCGCGCTGGGGCAGGACATCGGCGCCAACGGCGGCGTGTTCCGCGCCACGCAGGGGCTGCAGGACGAGTTCGGCGAGGAGCGCGTGATCGACACGCCGCTGGCGGAGTCGGGGATCATCGGCAGCGCCGTCGGCCTCGGGGTCGGCGGGATGAAGCCGGTGCCGGAGATCCAGTTCTCCGGGTTCATGTACCCCGGGTTCGACCAGATCGTCTCCCACATGGCCCGGTACCGAACCCGGAGCCGCGGGCGGTTCTCGCTGCCGATGGTGCTGCGGGCGCCGTACGGCGGCGGCATCCGCGCGCCCGAGCACCACTCCGAGTCGAAGGAGGCGTTCTACGCCCACGAGGCGGGCCTGAAGGTGGTCGTGCCGTCGACGCCGCACGACACGAAGGGGCTGCTGATCTCCGCGATCCGCGACCCCGACCCCGTCGTGTTCCTCGAACCCAAACTCATCTACCGCGCGTTCCGCGAGGAGGTGCCCGAGGAGGCGTACGAGGTGCCGATCGGCGAGGCCGCCGTCCGGCGCGAGGGCGCGGACGTGTCGGTGTTTACCTACGGCGCGATGACCCGGCCGACGCTCGAGGCCGCGGAGAACCTCGCCGAGGAGGGCGTCGACGCCGAGGTCGTCGACCTCCGGACGGTGTCGCCGCTGGACCGCGAGGCGATCGTCGAGTCGTTCAAGAAGACCGGTCGCGCGGTCGTCGTCCACGAGGCGCCCAAGTCGGGCGGTCTCGCCGGCGAGATCACCGCGCTCCTGCAGGAGGAGGCGCTGGTGTACCAGGAGGCACCCGTCAAGCGCGTCACGGGCTTCGACGTGCCCGTGCCGCTGTACGCGATGGAGGACTACTACCTGCCCAACGCTTCCAGAGTGGAAGACGGTATCCGTGAGGCGGTGGAGTTCTGAGCCATGACGGTCAAAGAGTTCAAGCTACCCGACGTCGGCGAGGGCGTCGCCGAGGGCGAGTTGGTCTCCTGGCAGGTGTCGCCCGGCGACGCCGTCAGCGAGGGCGACATCGTCGCCGAGGTGGAGACGGACAAGGCGCTGGTCGAGGTGCCCTCCCGCTACGACGGCACCGTGCAGGAGCTGTTCGCCGAACCGGGCGACATCGTCCCCGTCGGCGACGTGATCATCTCGTTCAACGTCGACGAGGGGGCCGAGTCCGGCGACGCCGAGGCCGAAGCGCCCGACACTGAAGGTGAGCCCGGCGACAGCGTCGACGACGCGAAGACGGACACGGAGGAGGCCGCCGCAGCCGAGGCCGCCGACACCCCAGAGGGCCGCGTGTTCGCGCCGCCGGCGGCCCGGAAGCTGGCCCGCGAGCTCGGCGTCGACATCGCCGAGGTCGAGGGGAGCGGCCCCGGCGGCCGTATCAGCGAGTCCGACGTGCGTGCCCACCACGAGTCCGCCGAGGCACACGACGACACCGCCGACGAGACGGCCGTCACGCCCGGCGAGGGCGGCGCGCCCGAGGCGCCGACGGGCGCCGGCGCGAGCGAGACCGTCAGCGCGGACGCCGGCCCCCGGGCCGAGCGCGAGACGACGCTCGCAGTCCCGGCGACCCGGGCGCTCGCCGAGGAGCTCGGCGTCGACATCCACGCGGTGCCGACCGAGAAGACCCGCGACGGCGAGGCGTTCGTCGAGGCGGAGGACGTCCGCGCGTTCGCGGAGCGCGAGGAGGAGCCGGCGGCGGAAGCCGGCGCTGAGGCCGAGGCGGGGGCCGAGTCCGCCACGGCCGAGCCGGCCCGCGAGGAGACGGTCCCCTACCGCGGCGTTCGCCGGACCATCGGCGAGCAGATGGCGACCTCGAAGTACACCGCCCCGCACGTCACCCACCACGACACCGCGGAGATCGACACGCTGGTCGAGACCCGCGAGGAGCTGAAGGCGACCGCCGAGGAGAAGGGGATCCGCCTGACGTACATGGCGTTCGTCCTGAAGGCGGTCGTTGCGGGGCTGAAGGAGTACCCCATCCTCAACTCCGAACTGGACGAGGAGGAGGGGGTCATCCGGCTGAAGAACTACTACAACATCGGGATCGCCGTCGCGACCGACGCGGGGCTGATGGTGCCGGTCGTGAAGAACGTCGACGAGAAGGGGCTGCTCGAACTCGCCGACGAGGTGCAGGAGCTGGCGACGAAGGCCCGCGAGCGCTCGATCTCCCCCCAGGAGATGCAGGGCGGGACGTTCACCATCACGAACTTCGGCGCGTTCGGCGGCGAGTACGCGACGCCGATCATCAACTACCCCGAGACCGCGATCATGGGGCTCGGCGCCATCGAACAGCGCCCGGTCGTCGACGACGGCGAGGTCGTCGCAGCCCACACGCTGCCGCTCTCGCTGGCGATCGACCACCGGGTCATCGACGGCGCCGAGGCCGCGAAGTTCACGAACACCGTGAAGGAATATCTGGCCGAGCCGACGAAACTACTGCTCTAACAATGGTCGTAGGAGACGTGACGACGGGAACGGAGGTACTGGTGATCGGCGCGGGGCCGGGCGGCTACGTCGCCGCCATCCGCGCCGCACAGAACGGGCTGGACACGACGCTCGTGGACCGGGACGCGTACGGTGGGGCCTGCCTGAACTACGGCTGCATCCCCTCGAAGGCGCTGATCAGCGCGACGGACGTGGCCCACGACGCCCGCAACGCGACGGAGATGGGCGTCCACGCCGACCCCGTCATCCACACCGACGAGATGCAGGAGTGGAAGGAGGGCGTCGTCGACCAGCTCACCGGCGGCGTCGAGAAGCTCTGTAAGGCCAACGGCGTCAACTTGATGCAGGGCGAGGCGACGTTCGTCGACGACTCGACCGCCCGGATCGCCCACGGCGGCGAGGGGCAGGGCTCGGAGTCGATCGAGTTCGAGCACGCCATCGTCGCCACGGGCTCGCGACCGATCCAGGTGCCCGGCTTCGAGTTCGAGCACGAGCCGATCTGGTCCTCCCGGGACGCGCTCGACGTGGAGGAACCGCCCGAGAAGCTGGTCGTGGTCGGCGCCGGCTACATCGGGATGGAGCTCTCGACCGTCTTCGCCAAGATGGGCGTCGACGTGACCGTCGTGGAGATGCTCGACGGGATCCTCCCGGGGTACGAGGACGACGTGAGCCGGCCGGTGAAGAAGCGCGCCGACGAGCTCGGCATCGAGTTCAACTTCGGCGAGGCCGCGAGCGAGTGGGAGGAGACCGAGGGCGGCGTCGTCGTCACCACCGAGGACGAGGACGGCGCCGAGTACACGTACGACGCCGACAAGGTGCTCGTCGCGGTCGGCCGCCAGCCGGTCTCCGAGAGCCTCGACCCCGAGGCCGCGGGCGTCGAGGTCGACGAGAACGGGTTCGTCCAGACGGACGATCAGGCCCGCACGAACGTCGAGAACGTATTCGCTGTCGGCGACGTGGCCGGCGAGCCGATGCTCGCGCACAAGGCGAGCAAGGAGGGGATCGTCGCCGCGGAAGTGATCGCCGGCGAGCCCGCGGCGCTCGACCAGCAGGCGATCCCGGCAGCCGTCTTCACCGACCCCGAGATCGCGACCGTGGGGATGACCGAGGCCGAGGCCGAGGAGGCCGGCTTCGAACCCAAAGTCGGCGAGTTCCCGTTCCGCGCCTCCGGGCGCGCGCTCTCGACCGGCGAGAGCGAGGGGTTCGTCCGCATCGTCGCCGAGCAGGAGGCCGACTTCGTGCTCGGCGCGCAGATCGTCGGCCCCGAGGCCAGCGAACTGATCGCCGAGTGCGCGCTCGCCATCGAGATGGGCGCGACGCTCGAGGACGTGGCGTCGACGGTCCACACCCACCCGACGCTCGCGGAAGCGGTAATGGAGGCCGCCGAGAACGCCAACGACGAGGCGATCCACACGCTGAACCGGTAGCGAGCCGACAGCGCCTCTTCTCCGGCAGTTTCCGCCGTCGGTCGGTGCGAACCGAAGCGGGGTTGCTCTCCGCCAGCCCCACATCTTTCCGGCTGGAACGTGTTTCGGAACGTAATGAGTGACGAACACGGGAGCTTCTCCGAGATCCGTCAGTCGGTCGACGGCCACTCGATGAAGGGGCTCCTGCGCTACTGCATCCCGTACTGGCGGCGCCTGACCGTGGGCACCGTCGCCGCGTTCGTGGTCCGGTTGTCCCGACTGGTCCCGCCGTTGCTGGTCGGCGTGGCGATCGACCGCGTCATTCGGAGCGGGACCGGCGAGGGCGGCCTGCTCGTGAGCGCCGGCCTGCTTCCCACCGGGGAGATCACCGGGCAGGCCGCCCGGCTCCAGTTCCTCGAACAGCTGGTGATCATCGCCGGCGCCGCCTACGTCGTGCGGTCGCTGGCCCGCTTCGCCTCGCGGTACCTGTTCATGTCCACCGCCCAGAAGGTGCAGCGGGACCTGCGGAACGACACGTACGACCACATCCAGCGGCTCTCGCTGGGCTTCTTCGCCTCCCACCAGACCGGCGCGATGATGTCGGTGCTGAACCAGGACGTGAACCGGCTGGAGCAGTTCCTCAACACCGAGATCCGGCAGGCGATCCGCGTCGTCGCCACCGTCGGCGGCATCGCGGCGATCATGTTCTGGTACTCGCCGAAAGTCGCGGTGATCGCGCTGGCGCCGGTGCCGCTGATCGGGCTCGCCTCCGGGCGGTTCCTCACCTGGATCGAACCGAAGTACCGCGGCATCCGCGAGACCGTCTCCCGGCTGAACTCGCGGCTGGAGAACAACCTCGGCGGCGCCCGCGTGATCAAGACGTTCAACCGCTACGAGTTCGAGCTTGACCGTGTCTCCGACCAGAGCGAGACGTACCACGACGAGAAGGTCGGCGCGATCAAGATCCGGCGCGCGTTCTTCTCCGCGCTCCGCGTGATCACGGGACTCGTGTTCGTCGCGATGCTGTGGGTCGTCGGCAGCGACATCATCACCGGCTCCTCCAGCGCGCTCGAAGCCGGCGTCGTCGCGACGTTCTTCATGCTCCTGCGCCGGCTCTACGCGCCGATGCGCCGCGTGGGGAAGACGGCGAACAAGTACCAGCTCGCGAAATCCTCCTCCGAGCGCGTGTTCGGGATCCTGGGCCACGAGCCCGAGGTGACGACGCCAGAGGACGCCTACGTCCCCGAGTCGGTCAACGGCCACGTGGAGTTCGACGACGTGACGTTCAGCTACGACGAGAACGAGACGATCCTGAACGGCGTCGACCTCGACGTCGAGGCTGGCGAAACCGTGGGGCTCGCCGGGACGACGGGCGCGGGGAAGTCGACGCTGCTGAAACTGCTGCCGCGGTTCTACGACGTGGACTCGGGCGCGGTGCGCGTCGACGGCGTCGACGTGCGCGAGTGGGACCTCCCCGCGCTCCGTGAACACGTCGGCATCGTCGAGCAGAACCCGTACATGTTCTCGGGCACCGCCGAGGAGAACATCGCCTACGGCGACCTCTCGGTGCTCTCCGACGACGGCGAGTCCGTGAGCGACGCGGTCGTCGACGCCGCGAAGGCCGCCGAGGCCCACGAGTTCATCACCGACCTCCCCGAGGGGTACGACACCGAGATCGGCGAGCGGGGGGTGAAGCTCTCCGGCGGCCAGCGCCAGCGGTTGGCGATCGCCCGCGCGCTGCTGAACGACCCCGAGATCGTCATCCTCGACGAGGCGACCTCGGACGTCGACACCGAGACCGAGGAGCAGATCCAGCAGAGCCTCGACCGACTGACCGCGGACCGCACCGCGTTCGTCATCGCCCACCGACTCTCGACGATCAAGGACGCCGACCGCATCGTGGTGATGGAGGCGGGCCGCGTCGCCGAGACCGGCAGCCACGACGAGCTCCTCCGCGAGGACGGCGACTACGCGAGCCTCTGGGAGATGCAGGCCGGCGGCGCCGTGTCGGTCGCGTCGGCCGACGACTGACGCGCGCCACCGGTCGCTACTGGGTGTCGAAAACAGGGGATCAGCCGAAAACCGAGCGTCGATTACGCGTCGGACTCGCCGTCGGCCGCGTCGGACTGCTCGTTCTCGGCCTGCTCGCCGTCGCCGAGGTAGTCGCTGAGCGAGCTCCCGAGGTCGTCGATGGAGCCGTCCAGGAACGACCCGATGCGCTGGTGGATGCCGTCGACGTGGTCAGGCACCGCGTCGGGCAGGCCGCCGCTCGGGCCGACCTCGTCGGGGCGGTCGTCGTCGGCAGCGGGGTCGTCCGCGTCAGCGTCGTCGGCCGGCGCGTTGCCGGCCGTACTGTTCGCCTGGTCGGCGGGCGCGGCCGCACCGACTGCGACCGTGCCGGCCAACAGGAGCATCGCTGCCATCGTGAACGCGACTGCCTTGGTTGCTCTCATCGCATCCTCCGCTTGGCCGGGGAGGAGGATAAGGTGTGACGACGGCGAAGGCGATATTCGGCGGTTTTACCGGTTCTAAGTCCGTTTTAACCCGAATAAACACCGAGTTTAGCCGCCGCAGTGACAGCCCCGGCGACGAACATATCACGTTGCCACTGCGAGAACCTCGTGCGCGTGTGTACCCCCTTCGGAACCGCTTTGAACCCGGACACTCCACCACCACCTGAATGAAGGTCTTCGGCTCCAGCGGCACCCGGGGGGTCGCCGGCGAACAGCTCACCGCCGAGTTCGTCCTCCGGGTCGCCAAGGCCGCCGGCACCGTCTGGGACGCCGACCGCGCCGCCGTCGCCCGGGACACCCGAACCACCGGCGAGCTGTTCGCGAACGCCGCCGACGCCGGCCTCACCGCCGTGGGCGTCGACGCCGACCGCCTCGGCGTCGTCCCCACCCCCGCGGCCGTGCGCTACGCGGAGGTCGAGGGCGTGCCGGCCGTCGTCGTCACCGCCTCCCACAACCCGCCGGAGTACAACGGGATCAAACTCGTCGGCGCCGACGGCGTCGAGCTCCCGGTCGCCGAGCTCGAACGCGTCGAGGACTGCCTGCTGGGCGAGACGTTCGAGGAGGCCGGCTGGGACGCGACCGGCGCCTCCCGGCGCATCGACGGCGTCGCCGTCGACTACGTCGACGACCTGCTGGCGAACGTCGACCGCGCCGCGATCGCCGACGCCGACCTCACGGTCGCGCTCGACCCCGGCCACGGCGCGGGCGCGCTCACCAGCCCCGAGTTCTTCCGCCGGCTTGGCTGTGACGTGGTGACCGTCAACGGCCAGCCGGACGGTCACTTCCCCGGCCGGGACCCCGAACCGGTGCCGGAGAACCTCGACGATCTGGGCCGGCTCGTGCGCGCGGCCGACGCCGACCTCGGGGTCGCCCACGACGGCGACGCCGACCGCGCGATCTTCTTCGACGAGGCCGGCGAGTACGTCGAGGGCGACGCCTCGCTCGCGGCGCTGGCGGCCGAGGCGCTCGAGCCCGGCGACGCCACCGTCGCCGCGGTGAACGTCTCCCAGCGGCTCGTCGACGTCTGCGACGACGTGGGCGCCGACCTCGAACTCACCCCCATCGGCGCGACCAACATCATCACCCGGATCCAGGAGCTCCAAGCCGGCGGGCGGCGGGTCCCGATCGCCGGCGAGGGGAACGGGGGGATCTTCTTCCCGAACTACCGGCTCGTGCGCGACGGCGCGTTCATCGCCGCGAAGTTCCTCGAACTGCTGGCGGCGACGGGGGAGGCGCCCAGCGAGGTCGTCGGGCCGTACACCGCCTACGAGAACGTCCGGCGGAACATCGGCTACGACGGGGAGGGAGAGCTCAGCGCGATGCTCGGCGCGGCCGAGCAGTACGCCGCCGACGCGACGTGGAGGCCGAAACCGTCGACGGCTACCGCCTCGACTACGGCGACGCCTGGGTGCTGGTCCGGCCCAGCGGCACCGAGCCGAAGGTGCGGATCTACGCCGAGGCTCGCGAGCGCGAGCGCGCGGTCGAACTCGCCGACGCCGTCGAGAACGAACTCGCGGCGGCGCTCGACGACGCCTGAGCGCCCGGACCCTTCTCTCAGTCCAGCGCCCCGGCCAGTCGCTCCCGCGCCTCGCGGAGTCGCTCGGCCTCGGCCTCGATCTCGCCGTTCCGGAGCGCCTCGCGCTGGCTCTCGGTGAGCTGTTCCTCGGCGACGACGGCGTCGCGCAGCCGGTCGTAGTCGTCCCGCCGCGCGAGCTCGCGGAGGTCGCGGGCGAGCGCGACCGTCGCCGCGTCGGCGAACCGGGCGACGACCGACACCAGCTCGCTCGCGAGGTAGCGCAGTTCGGCCGCGGGCGGCGGCGAGCCGATCGTCAGCGGCTCGGCGTCGATGCGGTCGAGGTACGTCCGGTGGACCGGCACCGTCGTCTCGAAAGCGGTGGGGTCCTCGACGTAGTGCGACAGCTTCGAGCCGGAGTAGTCGGCGTAGGAGAGCAGTGTCGGGAGGGGCTCTTCGCCGGCTGGATGGTTTCGCACGTACTCGAGGAGGTCGTCCGGCGGGCGCTGGTAGTCGATCAGCGGGTAGAGCCGCATCGTCTCGACGAACCCCAGCAGCTCCCGGACCGGCGCGTCGTCGACGAACGCCGCGAACTCCTCGCGGACCGCCGCGTCGTAGCGGTCGATCGGCTCCGTGAGCGCCTCGGTCGGCGCCGAGAGGTCGGCGTCGCCGAGCCGGCGGAGTTCGGCGAGCTCGTCCAGCCGGCGCTCGATGGCGGAGAGCCGCTCGGACACCGCGCGCTCGGCGTCGTCGACGCGCTGCTCGGCGGCCTCGCGGCGGTCGAGCAGGTCCGCGATCTCCCGGGCGTCGGCGATCGCCTCGCGGGCGCGCTGGAAGTCGCTCTCGGAGATGGTGCGCTGGTCGACCGCCTCGTTGGCGGTCTCGAACCCCTCGCGCTCGGGGATCCCCTCGGGGAGCTCCTCGACCAGTTCGGCGAACTGGCTCTGGAACTCCAGGTACGCCTCGAAGTCGCCGGTGCCGGTCGCGGAGTCGGCGTAGCGGTCGAGCAGCCGGGTCGCCTCGCCCACGGCGTCGGCGACGGCCTGCACCGAGTCCTCGCCGTGGCGCTCGATCTCGGCGGCGATCGACTCCCGCTCGTCGCGGGCGTCGCGGAGCTCCGCGAGCAGGTCGTCGGTCGCGGGCGCGTCCGGGACGGGCTCGTCGGCGACGCTCATTCGTACGCTTCGTCGGGGTCGAACACCTGCTCGCCGGTGGTCTCCACGTCGACGGTCGTGCCGTCGTCGTCGACCGACTCGACGGAGCGGTGGAAGCAGGAGCGATACCCCGTGTGGCAGGCGCCGCCCGACTGCTCGACGACGTACAGCAGCGTGTCGGCGTCGCAGTCGACGCGCACGTCGACGACCGACTGGCCGTTGCCGCTGGTGGCGCCTTTCTCCCAGAGCTCGTCGCGCGAGCGGGAGTAGTAGTGGGCGCGGCCGGTGTCGACGGTGCGCCGGAGCGCCTCCGGCGAGACGTACGCGAGCATCAGCACCTCGCCGTCGTCGGCGTCCTGCGCGACCGCGGGGACCAGCCCGTCGTCGCCGAAGTCGATGTCGACCGCCGAGAGCTCGGACATACCCGGAGTGTGGGCGTTCGGACTCATAAACACCCGAGGCCGAGGGACGGCGACCGGCCCCCGAGCGGCCACAGAGTCATGTGGGTCGAACCGAACGTGAACACGTGACAGAGGACGGATCGGACCCCGTCGGCGGGGAGCTGACGACCGGCGACTCGATCGACGACCGCATCCTGGCGTTCAGCGAGACGCTCATCCGCTACACGGAGGTGGTCGCGGCGGTCGTGCTGGGGATCCTGTTCGCCATCGGCGTGTTCGACCTGAGCCTCCAGATCGTCCAGACCGCCGTCACCGGCTCCATCACCGACCCCCTGGTCGTCGTCGGCTTCATCGACACGGCGCTGCTGCTGTTCATCATCGTCGAGGTGTACCAGACCGTCGTGGCGTACACCCAGGAGTCGGACACCCGCCGGATCGTCCGGCTCGTGATCTACACCGGCGTGATCGCGATGGTGCGGAAGGCGATCATCTTCCGGACCGGCGAGTACGCCGACGAGCGCGCCGCGCTGTTCGCCGCGGGGGCGTACACGCTGCTGCTCCTCGGGCTCGCGGTGCTGCTGGTGGTCGAGCGCCGGGAGTGATCAGGCCAGCCCCAGCGCGGTCAGCAGCCCGTACAGCACGTCGCCGTAGGTGAGCGCGACGAGCAGGCCGACGAACATCGGGACGATGAACGGGAGGCCGGGCGAGAGCCACACCTCGTCGGTCCCGGTGACGGTCTCCAGCCCCGCACGGAGCGTCTCGGGGTCGGTGCCGTACGCCGAGCCGTCGATCTCCTCGAGGAAGCGCTCGGCGGCCCAGGGGTCGTCGTAGTCGCCGTCGGTTGCGTCGGGCGCGTCGCCGGCGGCCGAGGCGGCGTCGTGTTCGACGGCCGCGGCGTCGACGGCGCCGTCGGTCGCGTCGAACGTCTCGCCGACGCTGTCGGGGTCGCGGTATCGTTCGGGGTGGGCGCGGAGCTCCGCGAGCGGGAGCCCGCGCCAGCGCAGGTACATGCGCAGGGCGTCGAGATCCAGCCCCGAGCGGGTGAACCCCGAGGGGTCCTCGAACAGCCGGCCGTGGTGTCGCGTGAGGCTCCCGACCGGAACCACGCGGGCGAGGAACATCACCGGGGAGAACTCCCCCGCGAGCGCGTTCCGGACCGTCAGCGCCACCGGGAACAGCGCGCCGACGAGCACGGTGTCGGTCAGCACCGTCAGCGAGAACACGCCCACGAGCGTCGGTTCGGCCGGCAGCACCGGCGGGAGTTCGACGCCGAGCAGCGCCCGCGGCGGGTAGTACGCCGGGTACGTCGGGAACAGCACCGCCAGCGCCATCAGCGCCTTCGCGTCGGCGCCGCCGAACCCGCCCAGCCGCCAGAACCCGTACGCCAGCGGGACGATCAGCCCCAGGCTCAGCGTGATCCGGATCAGTTCCAGGCGCGCGAAGGGGGTGCCGAACGGCGCCAGCCGGGCCAGATCCGCCGCCAGCAGGACGGCGCCGAGGCCGCCGAGGACGTACCACACCCAGTTGGGCACCCGCCGCGTGCGGACGTCCCGGAGCGCGGCCCACCCCAACAGCGGCACCGCGAGCAGGCGCGCGATGTCGCCCGGCGAGGCGACGGTCCCCAGCGAATCGAGCACGTCCCGCACGCCTGCGGCAACTGCCAAAGCGTTTGGGGAAACCGGGCGAGCGCGACCGTCCGGGAGCCCGCACGTGATTACCGCATGAGGTAGCCTTATTACCAACCGTTCGAACTTCCCCACATGTCGACACGTTCCATTCGTGGTACTGTCGGTGGGTTAGGAACCAGAGCCAACCCCGCGTTCGCGGGCGGCGTCGTCGCCGTCTCGCTGCTGGCGGTGGGGTACATCGCCTCCGGGGCGGCCTCCGTGACGGCGCACACGTACGTCCACGTGATGACGGGGCTGCTCTGGACGGGGACGGACCTGTTCATCGGCGCGGTGCTCGGCCCCGCCATCGGCGGGCTGGACGAGGAGCAGAGCGCGGCGGTGTTCACGCGGCTGACGCCGAAGACCACGTTCTTCCTGCCGTCGATGGCGTTCGTCACCATCGTCGGCGGCATCACACTGGCCCAGCGGCTCGGTCACTTCCCCAACAGCGAGCCGTGGCTGGCGCTGTTCACCGCGGCGAACCTGCTGCCGGCGCTGCTGCTCGCGGGCTGGCGGCTGGACGTCTTCGACGACCGGCGCTGGCAGGGGCTGTTCGCGGTGTCGGCGGTCGGCTCGCTGGCGTGGGTCGCGACGACGATCGGCGACCTGCAGTCGGTCCCGCTGCTGATCACGCTCTCGCTGGGGATCGTGACGCTGCTGTCGGTGCAGGGGTTCGGCTTCCTGCTGCCCGGCGAGATCCGGATGTACCAGGAGATCACGTCGGCCGACCCCGACGCGAGCGTCATCTCCCGGATCGGCGCGCGGAACGCGAAGCTCGGCGGCGTGCAGGGCGTGATGCAGCTGGTGCTGATCGGGCTGATGGTGTCGCTCAGGTGGGTGTGAGGAGACGGAGAGCGGGCGGGGGCGAGCGACGCGCTGGCCCTCGTCGCCCGGCAAAAAGACGCGGTCGACGGACGCGGGCCCGCGTTAGATGACGCGGTTCTGGAGGTAGTCGAGGTGCTTCGCGTTGTAGACGATCTTGACCTCGTCGGCGGCCGGCGAGCCGATACAGGTCAGGCGGACGTTCTTGTCCTCGACCTCCTCGTCGCTGAGGATCTGCTGCATGTCCATGTCGATCTCGCCCTGCTTCACGATGGCGGCGCAGTTCGCACACGCGCCGGCGCGGCAGGAGAACGGCCAGTCGTACCCCTGGGCCTCGGCGGCCTCGAGGATGTACTCGCCCTGGTTCACTTCGAGCGTGCCGTAGTCCTCGGCGTCGAGGCCCGCGTCGGCGGCCTGCTCGAACAGGTCGTCGTCGTCCATCGACCAGCCGTGGTCGTCCAGCACTTCGTAGTTGAGGTATTCGACGGTTGGCATCAGCCCAACGTTCACCTGCCACCGTATAGGGTTTTGTGGTTCTCCCCGAAAATCGGGCGTCTCAGAGCTTTAGGGGAGCCAAAACCCGCCACATCGCTTTTCCCGTTCGCGGACGAAATTCTCGAGTTCAGCCGCGTAGCTGGAACCGGTCGACCGCTTCGCGGTGTTCGCGGTCCCACGTCAGCGCCCGCTCGGCGGTCCACTCGACCGGGTCGATCTCGGTGTCGGCGACGCGCTCGGCGTCGGCGACGCTCCCGCCGCGGGCGAGCGTCACGTGGGGGACGTAGTTCTCCCCCTCCAGCGCGTCGACGACCGGGAACTCCCGGCAGAGCCGCCGGTGGAGCTGGCGGATCCCCTCGCTCTCGACGCTGAGGTAGACGACGGGGCCGCGCCCGTCGGGCGGGTCGGCGAAGTAGTCGACGCCGTCGATCCGGACGGGGAACGGTCTGGTCTCGTCGAGCACCCGGCGGAGGCGTTCGCGGACGCCGCCGCCGCCGCGCTGCCACGTGTCGGCCTCGATGCGCTTGACGACGAGGGTGTGGCGCTCGCGCACCCGCTCGAACGGGGTGAGTTTCGGGTGGAGGCTGTCGGCGAGGCGTTCGACCGCCGGCGGGACGCGGAGGTTCACTGCGGGGGGGTGACGGCGGTGCTGTCGGCGCGACGGTTCACGGCGGAAAACTGGCGGTCGGGAGTGAAAAGCGCGTCGTCAGCGTCGGTGTGGCGGCCCGGTACCGCGTCGCGTTAGATCCGGTCCAGCAGCCAGAGGATCACCAGCACGATGATCACGATCCCCAGCAGGTCCGGGATCAGGCCGAGCAGTCCGGTGAACAGCTGGAGCACCTCGCCCAGCAGTTCGATGACGAGCCACACCACCACGAGCAGCAGTATCAGCTTCAGCAGGTCCTCGGCTTCGAGGCTACCTCGCGTGTTCATGCGAGTTGCGTCCGCGGCGGGTACGCAAAAGCGCTGTGGCCGTTTCCGCGGGGTTCGGGGGAGAAAGTGGCGGGTTTCGAACACGCCGGGGCGGCCCGGAAGCTGGGACGGCAACGCCTTTACTCCGGGGCGACCCACGTTCGAGCGAATGGATCCACGGACCGTCCTCCCCGGCACGTCCTGTCGCGGGGACGCCGACGCCTCCGGCGCCTCGTGCTGGGGGCCCCGTGTGCTCGCAGTGGCGTTGACGATCCTGCTCGTCAGCTCGGGCGTCGGTGCCGCCGCGGAGCTCCCCGCGCTCCAGACCGGGGACGTGGAGACGGACACCGTCGTGCTGGAGGCCGCGGTCGACGAGGACGGCGACGCCCGGTGGAGCATCGAGTACCGCGTCGCCCTCGACGACCAGAACACCACGGAGGCGTTCGAGAGCCTCCAGCGGGACATCGAGCAGAACACCAGCGACTACCGGGGGCAGTTCGCCTCGCGCATGGAGCGGACGGTGTCGACCGCCGAGAACGCCACCGGCCGGGAGATGGCCGTCGAAAACGTCACCGTCGAGGCCCGGACCAGCCCGCTCAGCGGCGAGTACGGGATCGTCCGCTACAGCTTCGAGTGGGTCGGGTTCGCGCAGGTGTCCGAGGGGCAGATCGCCGCCGGCGACGCGCTGGCGGGGCTGTTCCTCGACGCCGACACCGAGCTCACGATCAGTTGGCCCGAGGGGTACGTCGTCGACGTGGCCGACCCGGAGCCCGACCGCGAGGGCGACAACTCCGTGACATGGACCGGCCCCCACGAGTTCGACGCGGGGCAGCCCCAGGTCGTCCTCAGCCCGGAGGGCGGGTCGCCGCCGCTGGGCGCGATCGTCGGCGTCCTGCTGTTCGCGGCCGCCGGCGTCGTCTGGTACTACCGCCGACAGCAGGCCGCCCGCGCCCGCGAGGCGTCCGAAGGGGGCGCCCCCGTCGACGACGCCCCCGCCAGTGACGCCGCCGCCGAGACGGCGAGCGACGCGTCGACCGGCGCGGCCGCCGGGGGCGCCGCGGCCGCCGCCGACGAGGCGGGCGCGCCGGCCGACGACACCCCGGAGGAGCTGCTCAGCCCGGAGGAGCGCGTGATGCGCCTCCTGGAGCGCAACGGCGGCCGGATGAAGCAGAAGGCCGTCACCGAGGAGCTCGACTGGAGCGCCGCCCGCACGAGCCAGGTCGTCGGCGACCTGCGCGACGAGGGGAAGGTGGAGTCGTTCCGGCTCGGCCGGGAGAACGTGCTCAAGTTCCCGGACGACGAGGACGAATCCCCGCCCTCCCCGCGTTAAGCTGGGTTAATCGGGGTGAAGCCGGGTGGAGCGAGTGGACGGTTTTTACCGATGGGTCGCTACCTCACGGCTGTGAAACGAGTCGCTATCGTCGTCGTCACGCTCGCCGTGATCGCCGGCAGCGTCCCCGCGGCCGCGACGCTCTCCGGGGCCCAGGCCACGGAGGCCGACCGGCCGGCACCCGGCGCCGCGTTCGCGGGCGTCGTCGACGTCCAGCAGGCCGAGGTCGACAGCGAGGTCGCCCGGCGATCGCTCGACCGACAGTTCGCGGCCGCCGAGTCCAACCGCTCGAAGGCCCGGATCGTCGCCGAGCAGCAGGGCCGCCTCCAGGAACGGCTGACCGAGCTCGAGGCCGAGAAGGATCGCCTCGAGCGCGCCCACGAGAACGGCAGCATCGGACAGGCGCAGTACGAGGCCCGACTCGCCGCGCTGGCCGCCCAGCTCCGGGCGGTCGAGCGACGGGCCAACCAGACGGCGACCGTCGCCGACGCCCTGCCCGAGCAGGCGCTCCGGGCCCAGGGCGCCGACGTGAGCGAGGTCCGCTCGGTGGCCCAGCAGGCCAACCGCGCCGGCGGCGGTGAGGTCGCCGAGGCGGCCCGGAAGATCGCCGGCGAGGACGTGGGGAACGGGCTGGGCCCGCCCAACGCCTCCGCCCGCGGCCCGCCCGAGAGCGTCGACCCGTCCGAGAGATCAAGACCGAACGAATCCACGACCGGGCCGCCGGCGGGTGTTGACGGCCAGAACCGGACCGAGAACCGCTCCTCGCCCGGCGGCGTCGACAGACCCGTGACCGGCGACAGCCCGGCGAACGCGATCGGCGGGAGCAACGAGACGGTCCGCAACGACAGCAGTGGCGCACAGAACAGCGGCAGCGAGGCGCAGAACGGCAGCGACGCGGCTCCGAACGGGACGAACGGATCGCCGAGCGGCAGCACGACGGGGACGCCGACCCCCAGCGGCGACTCCGTGACGGAGCGCGACGCCGGCGCCGACGACGACGCCCCCCGCGACGGGGAGACGACGGTGACGGCGACGACGACGCCTTAGAACTCCGCGTCCGGCTCGGGCGCGACGCCCTCCTCGCCGCCGTCGAGATCGAACTCGTTTCGCAGTTCCCTGATCCGGTCGCGGATGTCCGCCGCGAGTTCGAACTCGAGGTTGTCGGCGGCGGCCTCCATGCGCTCTTCCAACTGCTCGACCTGGCGAGCAGCGGCGTCGGCGTCGCCGACTTCGGCGTCCGCGGCGCCGGAGGCGTCGGTTTTGCTCCCCGGCAGGTTCGTCTCCCCGATCGCCTTCTCGATCGTCGTCGGTTCGAACCCGTGTTCCTCGTTGTAGCGCTGCTGGATCGCCCGACGGCGCCGGGTCTCCTCGATCGCGCCCCGCATCGCGTCGGTGCGCTCGTCGGCGTACAGCACCACCTCGCCGTTGACGTTGCGCGCCGCGCGGCCCATCGTCTGGACGAGCATCGTCTCCGAGCGCAGGAACCCCTCCTGGTCGGCGTCGAGGATGGCGACGAGGCTGACCTCGGGGATGTCCAGCCCCTCCCGGAGCAGGTTGATGCCGACGAGCACGTCGATCTCGCCGAGCCGGAGCGACCGGATGATCTCGTGGCGTTCCAGGGTGTCCGTCTCGTCGTGCATGTACGCGACGTTCACGCCGGCCTCCTCGAGGTACTCGGTGAGATCCTCGGCCATCCGCTTGGTCAGCGTCGTGACGAGCGTGCGCTCGTCGCGCTCGATGCGGTCGTCGATGCGGTCCATCAGGTCCTCGATCTGCCCCTCGGCGCTCGTCACCTCGACGGCGGGGTCGACGAGGTGGGTGGGGCGGACGATCTGTTCGACGATCTGGTCGGACTCCTCGCGCTCGTAGTCGCCCGGCGTCGCCGACACGTACAGCGTCTCGTCGGTCTTCGCCTCGAACTCCTCGAACGTGAGCGGGCGGTTGTCGTACGCCGTCGGCAGCCGGAACCCGTTCTCGACCAGCGAGTCCTTGCGGGACTTGTCGCCCTCGAACTGGCCGCGGATCTGCGGGAGCGTCTGGTGGGACTCGTCGACGACGGTGAGAAAGTCGTCCGGGAAGTAGTCGAGTAGCGTGTAGGGGGCCTCCCCCTGCTCGCGGTCGGAAAGGTGGACGGAGTAGTTCTCGATCCCCGAGCAGTAGCCCGTCTCCTGCAGCATCTCGAGGTCGAACGTCGTTCGCTCCTCGATGCGCTGGGCGGCGACGAGGTCGCCCTGAGTCTCGAAGTGGCGCACGCGGTCCTCCATCAGGTCCTCGATCTCCGCCATCGCCTCCTGCAGGCGCTCCTCCGGGATCGAGTAGTGCTCCGCGGGGTGGAGGAGGACCGCGGGCTCCTCGCTGACGACCTCGCCCTCGAGCGTGTTCACCTTCCGAATGCGGTCCACCTCGTCGCCCCAGAACTCGACACGCACGGCGTAGCGGCCGTACATCGGGAAGATCTCGACGGTGTCGCCGCGGACGCGGAACGTGCCCTGCGTGAAGTCCACGTCGTTGCGCTCGTAGTTCAGGTCGACCAGCTGCCCGAGCAGCTCGTCGCGGTCGATCCGCTCGCCCTGCTCGAGTTTCAGCGACATGTCGACGTAGTTCCGCGGATCGCCGAGCCCGTAGATCGCGGAGACGGAGGCGACGACGATCACGTCCTCGCGGGTGAGGAGCGATCGCGTCGCGGAGTGGCGCAGTCGGTCGATCTCGTCGTTGATCGACGCGTCCTTCTCGATGAACGTGTCCGACTGCTCGACGTACGCCTCGGGCTGGTAGTAGTCGTAGTAGGAGACGAAGTACTCGACGGCGTTGTCCGGGAACAGCTCCCGGAACTCCTCGTACAGCTGGGCCGCGAGCGTCTTGTTGTGGGCGATGACGAGGGTAGGCTGCTGGATCTCCTCGATCAGCCACGAGACGGTGTTGGTCTTCCCCGAGCCGGTGACGCCCAGCAGCGTCTGCCGGTCCATCCCCTCGCGGAACCCCTCGGCCAACTGCTCGATCGCCTCGGGCTGGTCGCCCGCGGGCTCGAACGGGGCGTCGACGCGGAACGGGCGCTCGGCGTCGGGCCGGTCCGGGGAGAGGGGACCGCTCTCGGAGTCGCTCATTACCGGACGCAGGGGCTCGCAGAACTTGAGGAACCCGGTCGCGGGGGTCGGCCACGAGCAGTGGAGGGCGTCGTGACAGACTCACTGCAAATATTCGTTTCAGCGAGAAGTTATGATCCGCGCGGCCCGAATATCGGGTATGCTCATCGCCGGCACCGACGACGGTGTCTACCGACTGGACGGGATCGACGAGGAGGGCGGCGCGACGGTTCGGGAAGTCCTCGACGCGACGGGAGTGATGCGGCTCCGGACGTTCGACGCGTTCGACGGCATCTTCGCGGCGACAGACGAGGGGCTGTTCCACTCCCCGGACGGCGAGTCGTGGACCGATCTGTCGGTCCCCGAAGAGTCCGTCTACTCGGTCGCGGCCGGGCCGGACGGCCGACTGTACGCTGGGACCCGCCCGGCACACGTCTACGTCGCCGAGAGCGTCGACGACGCCACGCTACGGGACGGTCCGGCGTGGCGCGAACTCGACGGCTTTCAGGACCTCCCGTCGCGTTCCGAGTGGCAGCTCCCCCGGCACGACGACCTCGCGCAGGTCCGGGACCTGTACGTCCCCGCCGACGAGCCGGGACGGGTGATCGCCGGCGTCGAAGTCGGCGGCGTCCACCTGAGCGACGACGGCGGGGAGACGTGGAGCGAACGGCGCGAGGGGGTGGACGACGACATCCACGAGTTCCACGTCGTCGACCGGCGGGAGTTCCTCGCCGCCACCGGGTTCGGGCTGTTCCACACGACCGACGCCGGCCGCTCGTGGACGCGACTGGACGACGGGTACGACCAGCGCTACTTCCGTGCGGCGGCGGCCGTCGACGGCGACCTCTACGCCGGCGCCAACATCGCCCACACGGCAACGTGGAGCGAGGACGACGCCGACCCCGCGCTGTTCGTCTGCCGTGGCGGGGAGTCGCTGGAGCCGGTTGATCACGCCCGGCCCGACGAGACGGTCACCGGGCTGACCGCGGTGGACGGGCGGCTGGCGGCCGCGACGTACCACGGAACAGTGCTGCTGCGCGGGGCCGACGGCTGGCGCGTTATCGGCGAGCTCCCGCCGGTCGAGGGACCCTCGGGGAGCTACACCCCGCTCTGCTGGGTCGATAGCTGAACGGCGCCCACGAGTGGATGACGAACGGCTGCGGTTGCGAGCCGAGATCCACCTACCAGACGGCCGACTCCCGACTACGAGCGAAAACTGGCGGACTGAGGGTTCAGTGAAACAGCGGTGTCGTCGGGGTGCCATCGGAAACGGCCGGCCGAACGGCTTTCACCCTCCGAGTCGAACGGCCGCACATGACTCGAGAGGAACTCCAGACTGCGAGCGAGGAGCTGCGCCGGGCCAGCACCGCCGCGACCGACGCGGAGCGACAGCGCCGACTGTACGACCTCTCCGACCAGTTCGCGACGCTCGCTGCCGCCGACAGCGGCCCCGACCACGGCCGGCTCGCCCGCCACCTGAACGCGCTGAACGAACTCCGCGACGGCGCCGGGGGGGACGTGACCGAACACGTCGACGCCGCCGAGGCGGCGATCACCGAGTACCGCGAGACGGTCGACGGTGTGTAGCCGTCCGACCCCCGGACACCCCTGTGTTTCGAGTGGAGAAGTTGAAACGTTTCGGCGTCAGCAGACGTTCTTCGGTTCGACGCCCATCGACTCCAGCGTCTCGACGTACCAGTCGTAGGCGCCGTCGACGACGGCGGCGCCGGCGTCGCGGGCGGCCTCCTCGTCGGCCTCGGTCTCACAGCGTGCGGCGAGCAGTTCGGCGGCCGCGTCGCCGTGCTCGCCCAGCGCCGTGCGGAACGTCCGGAACTCGTCGGCGCTCGTCCGGTCGGCGTCGCCGACGAAGAAGCCGACGAGCTGGCCGGCGAGCTCGTCGAGAACGAGGAACGCGGCGGCCGCGGCGGCGAGTCGCGCCAGTTCGCCCTCGCGGCCGGCGAGCGCGTCGGCGACGACGTGTCGGTCGGCCCCGTCGGCGGCGGCCGCGCCGTCGAAGCTACCGGCAGAATCTGCCGCGAACTCGGTCACGTCGGCGAACAGGGCCGCCGCGTCGCCGTCGCCACCGTCGGCCCAGTCGGCGAAGATCGGTTCGAGCGCGGCGAGTTCGCGGGCGGTCCCGGCCCGGACGGCGTCGCCGTCCATCTCGCCGCCGGTGAGCGCGTAGACGGCTTTCGAGGAGCTCAGCCGCGAGAGTTCGGTGTCGCGGGCGGCCCGGAGGTCGTCGCGGAACGTGTCGGCGTCCATAGTCGGGACGTCGGCCAGCAGCGGCTTGTAGCCCACGGAAGCGGCGGCCGCAGTCCCGCATCAGGAGGTGGCCGTACACAGCCACGGCATGGCGCTCCGGACCGACGGCACGGAGGCCGTCGACGGTCGCGGGGCGTGTCGAAAGGGGGCCGTACACAGCCACGGCATGGCGCTCCGGACCGACGGCACGGAGGCCGTCGGCGGTCGCGCGCCGTAGCTGGATTACTCGGCGTCGCCGGTCTCCACGGGCGCGCCGACGAGGTTCCCCCACTCGGTCCAGGAGCCGTCGTAGTTCACGGTCGACTCGTAGCCGAGCAGTTCGTGCAGCGCGAACCACGCGATCGAGGAGCGCTCGCCGATGCGGCAGTAGGCGACGACGGACTCGTCGCCGTCGATCCCCTTCTCGGCGTACAGTTCGCGCAGCTCCTCCGCGGACTTGAACGTCCCGTCGTCGTTCACCGTCGCCGCCCAGGAGATGTTCTGGGCGCCGGGGATGTGGCCGCCGCGCTGGGCGGTCTCGTTGAGTCCCGGCGGCGCCAGCACCTCGCCGGAGAACTCCTCGGGCGAGCGCACGTCGACGAGCGGGACACCGCGCTCGATAGCGTTCTCCACGTCCTCGCGGTACGCGCGGATGTCTTCGAACGGCCCGCGGGCGGTGTACTCCTGCTCGGGGAAGTCGGGCACCTCGGTCGTCGTGGGGTAGTCGTTCTCGAGCCAGTAGTCCCGGCCGCCGTCGAGCAGGCGCACGTCCTCGTGGCCGTAGTACTGGAACTGCCAGTAGGCGTAGGCCGCGAACCAGTTCGAGTTGTCGCCGTACAGCACGACCGTCGAGTCGTTGGCGATCCCGTGGGCGCCGAGCAGCTCCTCGAAGTCGCCCTTGCTCAGGATGTCCCGCGTGGTCTGATCCTGGAGCTGCGTCTCCCAGTTGAAGCCGACGGCGCCGGGCGCGTGCTCGTCGTCGTACGACTCGGTGTCGACGCTGACCTCGACCAGCCGCAGGTCGGGGTCGTCGCGCTGGAACTCGTCGAGCCGCTCGGCCACCCAGTCGGCGGAGACGAGCGCGTCAGTCGCGTACTCGGGGTCTGAAACCATGATTCGCTCGTCTGTTGGTGCGCTATCAACTTAAGCGGGGAGCCACCGGTCGCTCTCGCCGTCCTCTCGGACGCTCGGGCGACACCGAGATGCCGGCCCCGAGTGACGCGAACCCGAGGGCTAAGTCCGAGCGGCCCCTCGCTCCGGCCATGCAGCCGTTCGTCCCCGCGTCGTGGATCCGTGATCGCGACGCCGCCGTCGTCGACGTCCGGGAGCGCTGGGAGTACGACAGCATCGGCCACCTGCCCGGGGCGGTGAACGTCCCCTTCGACGCGTTCCGCTCCGACGAGGGCGAGGCCGGGAAGCTCCCGCCGCGTGCGGACTGGGAGGCGCTGCTCTCCGAGGCCGGGATCGACGCCGACGCCGAGATCGTCGCCTACGACGACACCCAGGGCGTCTTCGCGGCGCGGTTCGTCGTGACCGCGCTACTGCTGGGTCACGATCACGAGAAGCTCCACGTCCTCGACGGCGACTTCAGCTCCTGGCAGCGCGAGCACGGGACGACGACCGACGCGGTCGACCCCGACCCCGCGAGCTACGAGAGCGACCCCGACGCCGAGACGCCGCTGGTCGGCTTCGAGACGGTTCGGGAGCTGCTGCCGGCGGTCGAGGCCGGCGAGGTGACGCTCGTCGACACCCGCGAGGAGTGGGAGTTCGCGGAGGGCCACCTCCCGGGTGCGGTCCAGCTCGACTGGCGCGAGCTCGTCCACGAGGAGACCAGGGGGGTGCGTCCCGCAGCGGAGCTGCGTGAGCTACTGGAAGCTCGGGGGATCGTCCCCGGGAAACGGACGCTGCTGTACTGCAACACCGCCCGCCGCGTGAGCCACACGTACCTCGTGCTCCGGCAGTTGGGGTACGAGGCCGTCGAGCTGTACGAGGGGAGCCTGACGGAGTGGGAGGCGCGCGGCGGGGAACTGGTGACGGAGTAGGCCGCGGCCGCTACTCGATCCCGGCGTCGCGGTCGGACTCGATCACCTCGTCGGGGTCGGGCGCCTCCTCGACGCCCGGCGCCGTCGACAGCAGTTGGACCGTCTCGACCAGCAGGCCGACCGCGAGCGGGCCGAGCACGAACCCCAACGGGCCGATCGTGAGCACGCCGCCGACGAAGCCGACGAAGTACAGCGTGATCGGCAGTTCGCCCGCCGCGGCCGCGAGCTTCGGGCGGATCACCGCGTCCGGGAGGAAGCCGACGACGACGAGGCCGACGATCAGCAAAGTCGTCGCCCGGGGGGCGTTGCCGGCGACGAGATCGACGGCCGCGAGCGTGGCGATGACGACGCTCGGCCCGATCACCGGGACGAACTGGAGCACGCCCGCGACGATCGCGAGCGTGATCGCGGCGTCGTACCCCAGCAGCGCGAACACGGCGTAGGCGGCGACCGACGTGGCGGCCGCCGTCGCCGCCTGGACGACGTAGATGCCGACGAGCGTGGCGCGGATCCGCTCGTGGTAGCGCTCGAGCGCGCCGTGGACGGTGGGCGGGGCGAGCCCGACGGCGACCGTCCGCACCGACCCCGGCCGGGCGAGCAGGCCGTACACCACGATCGCGAACAGCAGCGCCTTCAGCGAGAGCACCGTGGCGGCGCCGGCGACCGAGATCGCGGCCCCCCGCAGCAGGTCGCCCGCGGCGGCGATCAGCGGCGTGGTCCGGATCACGTAGGAGAACTCCCCGACGACGATGGGGATCGTCTCCGGCAGCGTGCGAACCAGGTCCAGCAGCGTCGACCGCCGGCGGTAGAGCACGTACGCCACCGGCACCACCGCGCCCACCATCACCGTCCCCGCGACCCCCGTGACCGCGGCCGTCGCGACCCGGCGGGAGTAGCCCCGCTCGACCAGCCCCTGCCGGAACGGGAACAGCGTGTACGCCACCGTGATGGCGAACACCACCGTGTACAGCACCTCCGCCAGCACGACCGCCGACAGGGCGATCAGGCCGAGGAGCACGAGCACCAGCAGTCGGGTCTCCCCCCAGTCGCTGTTCATACCGCCCCCGGAACCCGAGCGGGCAAAACCGTTGTCCCGCGGAGGGCGGCTCGGCGCCGGCAGCGTACCGCACGGCTTAACTACCACCCGGAGAAACAACCGCGTAATGAGCAAGGACCGTATCGACAGGCGTCGGTTCATCACGACCGCCGGCGCGGCGGGCGCGGCGCTGCTCGCGGGCTGTTCGGCCGACGAGGTCGAGTCGCCGACCGACACGACCACGACCGAACCCACCGACACCACGTCGACGACCGTCGGCGCGACCGAGCGGGAGAGCGACACGCTGGTCGTCGCGACGTACAGTTCGTTCATCGACGCGGTCAGCACCAGCCCCGGCGCGTGGATCAAACAGCGGTTCGAGTCGGAGTTCGACGCCGACCTCGTCTGGCAGACGCCGCCGAACGAGCTGGATCAGTACATCCAGCGGGCCAACGCCGACGTGGAGATCGACGCCGACGTGTACGTCGGCCTCAACGTCGACGGCCTGATCCGCCTCGACGAGAACCTCGAGGGCGGCTCGCTGTTCGCCGAGGCGCCGACGCTCGACGGCGCCGACGCGATCAAAGACGGGCTGAACTTCGACCCGCAGGCCGGTCGGTCACGTACGACACGGGGTACATCAGCCTCGTCTGGAACGCCACCGCCGACGGCGGCGAGTTCGTCGCGCCGGAGACGTTCGACGGCCTGCTCGAGTCGGAGTACGCCGGCGACCTGCTCGCTCAGAACCCCTCCTCGTCGGCGACCGGGCGGGCGTTCCTCCTCCACACGATCCAGGCCAAAGGCGAGGAGAACTACCTCGACTACTGGAGCGACCTGCAGGAGAACGACGTGCGGATCCTCGGGAGCTGGGGCGACGCCTACAGCGCCTACGGCAACGACGAGGCGCCGATGGTCGTGTCCTACTCGACGGACCAGGTGTACGCGAACCGCGCCGATCAGGACATGGACCGCCACCAGATTCGGTTCCTCAACGATCAGGCGTACGCCAACCCCGAGGGGATGGCCCAGTTTGCGGATACCGACAGCCCCGGGCTGGCGAAGTCGTTCATGGAGTTCATGCTCCGGCCCGAGGTGCAGGCCGAGATCGCGGTCCGGAACGTCGCGTTCCCCGCGATCACCGACGCCGAGTTCGGCGACGAACACGCCGAGTACGAGCAGTACGCCCAGGTGCCGCCGGAGGCGGTCAGCTTCTCCTACGACGAGCTCCGGGGGAACCTCCAGGGCTGGATCGAGGAGTGGAGCCGACAGATCGCCGGCAACTGAGCCGGCCGCGGCGACTCCGCTAGCCGAACCGTTTTCTCCCGCAGTCCCCGCCGTTCGGTATGAAGCTCTCCGCCGTCGACCTCTCGCCGGTTCCCGAAAACGGCACCGCGGCCGAGGCGTACGCACAGACCGTCGACGCCGCCAAGCAAGCCGAACGGCTCGGCTTCGAACGCTTCTGGGTCGCCGAACACCACGGGATGGCGAGCCGCCTCGCCGGCACGACGCCCGAGGTGCTGCTGGGCCACCTCGCCGCCGAGACGGAGGCGATCCGGCTCGGCTCGGGCGCCGTGCTGCTGAACCACTACAGCCCGTTCAAGGTCGCCGAGCAGTTCGGCGCCCTCGACGGGCTCGCCCCGGGTCGGATCGACGCCGGACTGGGTCGCGCGAACGGCTCGCCCGCCGTCGACCGCGCGCTCGGCACCAGTCGGCGCGTGCAGAACCCCGACGAGGACCACCGGGAGAAGATCGAGTCCGTCGTGAACCACCTCTACGACGACTTTCCGGACGGACACCAGTACGCGGATATCGACATCCCGCGGTCGGACGCCGAGGCGCCCGAGCCGTGGGTGCTGGGCTCCAGCGCCTCGAGCGCGAAGATCGCGGGGCAGCTGGGGCTGCCGTTCTGCTTCGCGGCGTTCATCCGCCCCCACTTCGCGGTGCCGGCGTTCGAGGCGTACCGCGAGACGTTCGAACCCTCGTCGCTGGCCGGCGGGGTCGACGAGCCGCGGGGGATGGTCGCGCTCAACGCCGTCGCCGCCGAGACGGACGCGAAAGCCGCGCGCCTGCGGGCGGTCGCGGAGGCGTCGTTCCAGCGCATGCAGCGCGGCGAGTTGGGGTCGACGCCGTCGGTCGAGGAGGCGATCGACGAGCTCGGCGGCGTGCCGGAACCGACGCCGGAGACACTGGACGAGGACGAGTGGCCGCGCGCCATCTCGGGGAGCCCCGAGACGATCGCGGGGCTGCTGGAACAGCTCGCCGACCGCGTCGGCGTCGACGAGCTGATGCTCCAGCACGTCGTGCCGGACCACGAGCGGGCGCTGCGCTCGCACGAACTGATCGCGGAAGCTCTCGGGATCGAACCGCGGTGAGAAGTCGAAATCGAGCCGCGGCGAGGAAGCAGGGTCGGCGCGGCGATCAGGGAGCGACGCCGACGGTCAGCAGCGTCCCCCACGTCCGGTAGCGTTCGACCATCGCCTCGCGGCTCTCGAACCCCTCGTGGGGGAACGCGCTCTCGTCGGGGATCTCGATCTCGCGGTCCGGGACGTTGTCCTGCTCGGCGACGTGGAGGCCGGCGTCGCGGAACGCCTCGCGGTACTCGCCGCGGTCCCAGCGGGTCATCTCGACCTCGATGTTCGCCTGCCAGTCGTGGGAGGCGGCGTTCTCCTCGTAGTAGTTCACCGCGCAGTAGAACGTCCCGCCGGGTTTCAGCACGCGCCGGATCTCCTCGAGCGTGTGGTGGGGGTCGTTCGCGTAGTAGAACGCCTCCATCGAGAAGGCGTGGTCGATCGAGTCGTCGGCGAAGGGGAGGTGGTCGAAGTCGCCGACGAGGAACCCCACGGCGCCGTCGTCGGTGTAGCCGTCCGCTTTCCGGGCCATCCCCGGCGAGCCGTCGAGCCCGTAAGCGGCGCCGATGCCGCGCTCGCGCAGCGCCCGCAGCGCGTAGCCGCTGCCGGTCCCGAGGTCGAGCACCGTATCCCCCGCCTCGACGGGCATGCGGGCCAGTATCGGCCGCACTGTGTGCCAGTGGCGCTCCTCCATCCCCTGCTCGCGGCCCTCGGCGGCCCAGGCGTCGAACTCCTCGCGAACGCTCATGGGCGGGGTTGGACCGTCCCCGGCAAAACGGGTTCGGCTCCAGATCGGTGGGCGCCCGAGCATCGACGCCGACCCGTGCCCCCGCCGCGAGTTTCAAGTCGACGCCGGTGTACCACCGCCTATGGAGTACGACCTCGCCATCGACGGCGCACCCGAAACCGTCCCGGCCGGCACCGCCCTGCTGCTTCTCCACCCGAGTATCGGGGAGACCGACCGCGTCGACACGGACTTCCTCAGCGCCGACACCGACCGCTTCCTGGTGATCTCCACCCGCACCACCGCCCGGGAGGTCGAGCAGAAGCTCGACTACTACGAGGTCGACGAGTCCCGCGCGGTGATCCTCGACACGCTCTCGATCGAACGCGGCTACTCCCGGCGCTCGGCGCCGAACATCCACTACGCCGCCGGTCCGGACGACGTGGAGGGGATCGTCGAGGACGTGGCCTCGTTCCTCGAAACAACCGAGGGCCGCCGCCGGATCACGCTCGACTCGCTCTCCGAACTCGCCTACTACGGCGACGAGGCCGCCGCGCTCGAGGCCGCCGAGCGACTGATCGAACTCGTGCGCGAACACGACGCCGTCTGCCTGTTCCACCTCTCCAGCGAGGTCCACGACGACGACACCGTCGCCGCGTTCGCCGAGCTGTTCGACGGCACCGTCACCCTCGACGACGACGGCAACGTGAGCTACGAAGCCACCGAGTAGGGGCCGCGACGCACCGGCTGTCCCGCTGCCCCCTGTTCCACCTGAAGCGTCCGGGGTCGTTTGTGGACGTGAAGCGCTCGTTCCAGACGAAGAGCGATCTCCAGGCGAAACGGTTCGTGCAGTCGAAACGCTGCCTCCAGTCGAAAGGGACGAACCAGTCGAAAAGGGTGGAACCCCGCTGAGGCGTCGACGCCGCCGTCGAACGGGCGCTGGACGGTGTGTAGCCTGCGTCGACGCCGTCGTCGAGCAGCTGCTGGACGGTGTGTAGCCGGGGTCGACGCCCGGGCTACTCCGCCAGCGCGTCACCGTCTTCTCGGCCCACTGCACCGCGTACTCCGCCCCGTGGTCGCGGTACGCCAGCGTGTCCAGCGCCGCGAACGGCGCCGGCAGGTCGAGGCCGTGTTTGACCGCCGAACACGCCAGTTCGGTCGCGGCGGGGAACGTCGTCTCGCCGCGGGCGACCTCGCCCGGCAGCCCCTCGATCCGGCCGACGAGGCGGTCGCCGGCGTCCTCCCACGCCGCGTGGAGCTCGTCGTGCTCGCCCGCCCACGCGCGGAACCGCTCGCGGGTGTGGAGCCCGACCCAGGCCTCGAACAGCGCCATCGCGACCTGGTAGGTGGCGGCGCCGCCGAGACCTAGCGCGTCGTCGAGGTCAGCGTAGCGATCGCCGAAGAAGGGGAGGAAGCTCTCCGGCACGCCCTCGTCGATCTCGACCAGTGCCTCCGCGAGCAGGAACGAGCGGAACCCTTCGGGGGTTCCCTCGGCGCGGGCCTTCACGAGCACCGTCGGCGGCTCGGTCTGTCGGGTCCAGACGACCGTGCCGTCGCCGGGGAGGCCGATGGTGAACTGCGCGCCGGCGTACGCCGTCAACTGCGCGGGGGCGTCCGCCGGCAGCCACGACTCGGGGTAGCCGGCGGGGTCGAACGCGTCGACGAGCAGGCCCAGCTCCTCGGCGACCGCCGGCTGGAGCGTCTCGAAGTCCTGCTCCACGTCGAGCACGAGGACCTCGGGCGTGAGCTCGCGGTGCAGTCGCTGGACCGGCGGGGCGAGCGTTCGCTCGGCGAACATCAGGCGCCGCTCGAGAGGACGATCTGGAAGACCAGAGCGAGCGCCAGAAGCGCCGACAGGCCGACTGTGCTGGTGACGATCTTCGTCGCCGTGCTCATACTCCCGCTCCGGCCGCGTCGCTGTTAACAGTTGCTGAAAGCGGGCGACTGCGGGCTCAGTCCTCGTCGATCCCGTAGTCGTCGGCCATCTCGATCACGTACCGGCCGTCCTCCTGGAGCGAGATGATGTACTCCTTCCGGTCGTACAGCTCCATGAGGTTGAGTTCGTACTGGCCGGGCGCGGTGATCTTGATGCTCTCGAACTGCTGGTTCAGCTCCTCCCGGAGCGCCGACAGGTCGGCGTCGTCGTCGGCGACCGGCTCCTCGCGCTCCGGCGCCGAGCCCGCGACGGGCTGTTTCTCGACCGGGTCGTCGTCCCCGACCGTGTCCGAGAGGTCGAACTCCTCGGGGTCCGCACCGGCGGGCGTCTCCGCCGGGGGGCCCTGTGGCGTCCCGCGGCCGCGGCTGCCGTCGTCCGGCGCCGCCTCGGTCTCGGTGTCGGCCACCTGCTTGCGGGCGTCCTCGATCTCCTCGGGGCTGACCGCCGCCGAGCGCGCGTCCCGCTGGGCGCTGTTCTCCGCGTCGGTGTCGTCGGCGACCTCGGCGTCCCGGAACTCGTCGATCTCGGCGTCTCGGTACCGTTCCTCGGCCGACTCCGTACGAGCCGTGTCGGCGTCGGCGGCGCTCGGGGTGTCGGCGTCGACGGCGCCCCCGGTGTCGTCACCTGCGGTCTCGGCCGCGTGTGCGGTGTCGTCCGGGAGGTCGAGATCGCCCTGCGTGCCGGGATCCGACAGGGGGTCAGCTGACTCGGTCGTCGACGCCGTGTCGGTCGGATCCGGCGTCGACGGCCCGGAGTCGGTCGGATCCGGCGTCGACGGCGCGGTGTCGGTCGGATCCGGCGTCGACGGCCCGGTATCGGTCGACGGCGCGCTGTCGGTCGAGGGCTGGGAGCTCGTGACCGAGTCGTCGGGGTCAGTCGCTCCGGCCGGCTCCTCGGGTTCGGCGCTCCGGCCGGGCGGCTGGAACTGGAACTTGTTCCCGCCGCAGTTCGGACAGCCCGAGAGCATCTCCTTGGAGCCGTCGTCGAACTGCCGGCCGCAGGTGGTACACTCGTGGGGCACGGGCCTACTTGCGCGAGACGAGGGTGCTGATGAGGTTCTCGTCCTTGTGCAGCGTCTCGATCTGGTTCGCCGGCCCGATCACCGTCAGCTTCTGGGTGTCCTCCTTCCCCATCAGCCGGTCGAACAGCCCGGGGTTGCTCGAACTCGACTTGGGGTAGGTCTCGATCTCGATCCCGTTGAACTCGTCCGGGCTGATCTCGGTCATCGTGACCTCGATCAGCTTCGACTCCTCGTCGGGGGTGAGCCCCTCCTCGAGGATCACGATGTTCCCCTCGCGAACCCCGTCGAGGATCAGCCGGATCTTCTCCATGCTGGTGAGCCCCTCCATCCGGGCGCCGCTGATCATGTCGACCCTGACGCCGTCGTCGGGGCCGTCCTCGCCCTCGTTGGGTCCTCCGTCGCCGTCGCCGCTGGTTACTTCGGGCATTGTTAGGAGAAGTACTCCGCGATTTTCTCGTACACTTCGTCCATGTTCTGTCCCTCGAGCGCCGAGAGTGGGATCGTCTCGTGCTGCGGGAACGCGTTCGCGATCCGCTGGATGTCCGACTCCTCCTTGTCGATCTTGTTCGCGAGGATCAGCACCGGCAGCTCCTGGCTCTCGATGATGCCGATCAGCATCGTGTTCACCTGCGTGAACGGGTCGTCGGTGCTGTCGAGCACGTAGATCACGCCGTCGACGTCCTCACGGAGCCAGTGCATCGCCTCGGCGACGCCCTCCGTCGCCTCGCGGGAGCGCCGGACGGCGTCCTCCTTCTCCATGTCGTGCTCGAGGAACTCCTCGTAGTCGACCTTCGTCGCCACGCCGGGGGTGTCGACGATGTCGATGGTGACCTCCTTCCCGTCGCGCTCGATAGTCACCCCCTCCTTCCGGCGCGCACGGCGTGTCTCGTGGGGGATGTGGCTCTCCGGGCCCACCGCGTCGCCGGTCCAGTCACGGGCGATCCGGTTCGCCAGCGTGGTCTTCCCGGCGTTCGGCGGGCCGTATATCCCGATCCGTTTCGGCTCCTCTGAGGCGAACAGGCCGTCGGTGACCCGCGTAATGCTGTCTTTCAGACTCGTGAGCAGACCCATCCTTATCTCCTGCCCCACCGCAGTAAGGGGCTGTTACTCGGAGTACGGCCGGCAATACACTTAAGAATGGCGTCAGACAGGGTCGTCGCCCGCGATCGGCGTCGACGGACGTGGCGACGTTCGGGCCGACGAGTTATCAAATAACGGATATATCGAAGGTCCCCGAGAGCGGGAGGGTCACCGTTTCCAGTCGAAACAGAGGTGTTCGCTCGCTCGATCCGGGATCGCGAAGCCGAGTCCGGTCGAATCACGCCGGGAGGCTCCCGATCGAACCGGTTGTCGGTTCCTGGAACCGACTCCGAACACCCCCTCCCCCTCGTTTCCCGTGGAGAGCGGGCGGAAGGGTGGGGTGGGGAGGCCGGCTCGCGGGAGTAGCCATAACTAACCAAACAACTCCGTCAATAAAGAAAAGATGGAGATTGCAGTACGGACTAATCTATCGTCGTGTGTTGTAAAACTACCCCTCTATAGAGGGCGGTTCCTGCCGCTTCTCGACCCCACCCCCGTCCGTTTCCGTGTTCCACTGGAAACGAAGGGGTGGGGGGGTTCGACCTCCCCGTCGTTTCAGGTCGACCGTCCACACTGCTCGAACGAGAGCCGGGTCGTCGACGGCCTCGAACGCGATCGCCGCGAGTTGGCGTCGACGCATCGTCGGCGCCGCGAAGTTCGGTCGCGACCCCCGTTTCAGCTCTGTGCGAACTGGGGGACACCGAGGGAATCTCTGGGCTCCGTCGACGAGCTCCAGCCAGCCCTTCGGTGACGGCTTCGACGACGCGATCCACCCGAAACGGTGGGGTAGGAGGGTCCTACCGAACAGGTTCCGTGACTGTGCCGATTTCCCGTTCACTTGCGACTCGCCGCGTCAACAGGGACAGGTTTTTGGTACCCCTATTCATTTGGTTCGAGTGCATCAACTGGACGGCAGTTCGGAGACCGCCGCGACGAATCGCGTCCTGCAGGCGTGTTCACGGCGGATATACCGGTTCCGGGCGCCGTTTTCCACTCGAAACGCAGGGGTAACCAAATGAACGACACCGACGACACAGGTGCGGCGGAGGAAGCGGACGATCCGAACGATAGCCCGCGGACTGTCGACGGCAGTGACGGCGGCGACGACACCGGGGCCGAGGACGCGGACGCCACGCCCGGGGACGGCGCGGACAGCGAACCGACCGACGAGATCGACGCCGACAGCGAGACGGACGGGGACAGCGGGACTAACCTCGACGACGGCACGGACCCAACCGCGGATCCGTCGGCGACGGAAACGACCGACAGCGGCGAGAACGTGGAGGAGGGAACTGGCGACGGGACGGATCCCGCCTCGGTTCTCGACACCGGGAGCGACGCCGTGACCGACGGCTCGATCGACAGCGTCGACAGCTCGGTCGACCTCGACACCGGCGGCGTCGACATCGACCGGATGCTCGAGGACGACGGCGACAGCCAGGGGCTGTTCGACGACCTGATGGCGGGCGAGCCGATCTTCAGCAACAAGGAGGTGCTCCGGCCCTCCTACACGCCCCACGAGCTCCCTCACCGGACGGACCAGATCAACCAGATGGCGACGATCCTGGTCTCCGCGCTGCGCGGGGACACGCCGTCGAACATCCTCATCTACGGGAAGACGGGGACCGGGAAGACCGCGAGCGCGAAGTTCGTGAGCCAGGAGCTCGAGTCCACCTCCCAGAAGTACGACGTGCCCTGCGAGGTGGAGTACATCAACTGCGAGATCACCGACACGCAGTACCGCGTGCTCGCCCAGCTCGCGAACAAGTTCATCGAGAAGAACCGCGAGATCGTCACCGACCGCCTCGAGGAGCTCCGCGAGCTCCGCTCGGCCGCGACCGACGGCGACGACGCCGCGCTCGCGGACACCGAGTTCGACGACGTCGAGGCCGTCGACGAGGAGATCGCCGAGCTCGAAGCCGACCGCGACGAGATGGAGGAGGTACCGATGACCGGGTGGCCCACCGACCGCGTCTACACCAAGTTCTTCGACGCCATCGACTACCACGAGCGCGTGGTCGTGATCATGCTCGACGAGATCGACAAGCTCGTCGAGAAGTCCGGCGACGACACGCTGTACAACCTCTCCCGGATGAACTCAGAGCTCGAGACCTCCCGCATCTCGATCATGGGGATCTCCAACGACCTGAAGTTCACCGACTTCCTCGACCCGCGGGTCAAGTCGAGCCTCGGCGAGGAGGAGATCGTGTTCCCGCCGTACGACGCCAACCAGCTCCGGGACATCCTCCAGCACCGTTCGGACGTGGCGTTCAAGGACGACGCGCTCACCGACGACGTGATCCCGCTGTGTGCGGCGTTCGCCGCGCAGGAACACGGCGACGCGCGACGCGCGCTCGACCTCCTCAGAACGGCGGGCGAGCTCGCGGAACGCAGCCAGGCCGAGACCGTCGAGGAACAGCACGTCCGGCAGGCCCAGGACAAGATCGAACTCGACCGGGTCGTCGAGGTCGTCCGCACGCTCCCGACCCAGAGCAAGATCGTCCTGTTCGCGACGATCCTGCTCGAGAAGAACGGCGTCCACAACATCAACACCGGCGAGGTGTTCAACATCTACAAGCGACTCTGCGAGGAGATCGACGCCGACGTGCTCACCCAACGGCGCGTCACCGACCTCATCAGCGAGCTCGACATGCTGGGGATCGTCAACGCCGTCGTCGTCTCGAAGGGGCGTTACGGCCGCACGAAGGAGATCTCGCTGTCGGTGCCGATCGAGGAGACCGAACACGTGCTGCTCTCGGACTCCCGGCTCGGCGACATCGAGAACGCCCAGCCGTTCGTGCAGGCACGCTTCGACAACTGAAACGCGGCCGTTCCCGCCGCGTCGCGCTCCGACGTTCCACCTGAAACAATGGGGGTTTGGTTCAGCAGAATCAGCTCGGCACGGCGAGCGCCGTCGGCGACTCAGACGGGCCGAACCCGCCTGACTCCACCGTTTCGTCTGGACCGGAAATTGTGGCATTTTCGGCGGTCACCGATCCGGCAGTCGTCGCGCCCGCGGTGGCGCCGTCGACGACGCCGCCCGGCCCGGCCGTCGCCGCCCCGGAGAAGCCCAGGCGGACCCAGCCGAGGTACGGGATGCGGATCCGGGCGGTGCCGACGACCCACTCGGCTTTCACCGGCGGGCTGATGTTTTTCGTCTGGTCGTAGTACGCGTTGTTGTCACCCTTCGTGATGAACCCCGCGTGGGGGGCGGGACAGTTGTCCATCTCCTCGCAGTTGTCGGCGCCCTGCACCCACGCCTTGTTCGCCTCGTCGTACCAGTTCTCCCCCTCGGCGACCCAGAAGCGGGCGCGGTGGATGATCGGCGGGCCGACGTTGCCCGCGCTGTCGTAGACGATCACGCTCCCGTAGTCGTTGAACTTCTCGTACCCCACCTCCTCGCCGACCTGGTGGGTGACGACGCCGGTGTCCCCGTGGGCGGCG
Source organism: Halolamina rubra (assembly GCF_000739555.1). Lineage (GTDB taxonomy): Archaea > Halobacteriota > Halobacteria > Halobacteriales > Haloferacaceae > Halolamina > Halolamina rubra. The sequence goes on along the minus strand of NZ_BBJN01000021.1, from coordinate 26,312 downwards.
TCGGGCGCGAACCGGCCGGGCTCGGTGACGAAGATCAGGTCGCCCTTCTGCATGTTGGGGTCCATGCTCCCGCTCTCGACGGCGACCATCGGCGGCCAGACGCCGCTGACGGCGAACAGCAGCAGGCCGACGGCGGCGACGGTCGCCATGCTGGTCAGCATCTCGCGGGCGAACATCAGCGGACCGCTCTCGGCGGTCAGAAACCGTCGGAGCAGGCCGTCCGGCTCGTCCTCCTCGGCGGACGGCTCCGGCGGCGGACCCTCGCCAGCGCTCATCTGGCTCCGGATTGTCGGGGGGCCGCCATAGGCCTTCTGACTGCCCCCGTTCCGGCGACGACCGCGCCTCGCGTTTCGGCGGCGTCGACCCCTCGGTTGGACCGGCCGCAACCGACACCCTTTCGGTCCGAAAGCCCGCCCGTCACGCCATGGCACGCATCGAGGCCGCGGATTTCGACGAGATCGCCAAACCCGGCGACGTCCGGCTCTCCCCGGACGGCGAGCAGGTCGCCTTCGTCCGGACGGTGCCCGACGACGACGAGAGCTACGAGTCGACGATCCACCTCGTCCCCAGCGACGGGAGCGACGAGCCCCGCCAGTTCACCGTCAGCGAGGGCGGAGACAGCCAGCCGCGCTGGTCGCCTTCGGGGGACCGCCTCGCCTTCGTCTCGAACCGGGGCAAGGACGACGATCGCCCGCAGCTCTGGATCATCCCCGTCGGCGGCGGCGAGGCCCGACAGGTCACCGAGGTGCCCGCGGGGGTGCAGGGCATCACCTGGTCGCCCGACGGCACCCGCATCGCGTTCACGCAGTCCACCACCGAGGACGAGCGCGAGGAGGGGCTCGACGTGGACATCGCCGACGAGGAGGAGTACGAGCGGGAGACGCCCGACCCGCGGGTCATCGACCGCACGGTGTACCGCTCCGCCCAGCAGTACTTCGACGGCACGCGCTCGCACGTCTACGTCGCCCACGTGGCGAGGGGATCGCCGACGCCGACGAGGTCGACGTCGAACGCGTCACCGACGGCGACGTGGACCACAACTCCCCGGAGTGGGGCGACGAGACGACGCTGTACTACACCGCCCAGGACGTGGGCGAGGACCCCGACGACTCCCACCGCTACTCGATCTACGCCTACGACACCGACGACGAGTCGGCCGAGAAGCTCCACGAGTCCAGCGGCTGGGGGGCGGGCATCGCCGCCAACGGCGACGGCGAGGTCGCGTTCCTCTACAGCGAGGAGGAGCAGGTGAGCATCCAGCCGACAGAGCTGAAGGTGCTCGAAGCCGACTCCGGCGAGGTGGCGTGGCTCACCGAGCAGCTCGACCGCGGGCTGGGGTACGAGTCCGCCCCGGAGTGGGGTCCCGACGGCGAGCGCGTCTACTTCTCGACGCCCGACGAGGGGAAGACCAGCGTCTGGGCGGCCCCCGGCGACGCGAGCGAGGCGCCGCGGCGCGTGGTTCGACCCGGCGCCGTCAGCACGGGCCACGTCGGCGAGGCGCGGTTCGCGTTCGCGATGAGCGAGTGGGATCACCCCGGCGACGTGTTCGTCTGTGAGCGCCAGCACGCCGACGATCCCGGCCTCGACGGCGGCGTCGGCGTCGACCGCGACGACTGCGTGCGGCTCTCCGAACTCAACGCCGACTACCTTGACGACGTGTCGGTGCAGGAGCCCGAGGAGCTCCACTTCGACTCCGAGCAGGGCGAGGTCCACGGCTGGACGATCACGCCGCCGGAGTTCGACCCCGACGAGGAGTACCCCCTCGCGGTCGAGGTCCACGGCGGCCCCCACGCGATGTGGACCACCGCGGGCACGATGTGGCACGAGTTCCAGACGCTCGCCGCCCGCGGCTACGTCGTGTTCTGGTCGAACCCCCGCGGCTCGACGGGCTACGGCGAGGAGTACATGCAGGCGATCGAGCGCGACTGGGGCGACGTGACGCTGACGGACGTGATGGCCGGCGTCGACCTGCTGACCGAGCGCGACTACGTCGACGCCGACGACGTGCACCTCACGGGCGGCTCCTTCGGCGGGTTCATGACCTCCTGGACGGTCGGGCAGACAGACTTCTTCACCTCCGCGGTGTCCCAGCGCGGCGTGTACGACCTCACGGGGTTCTACGGCTCGACCGACGGCGCCTACGCGCTCGTCGAGGGCGACTTCGACGCCGACCCCTGGGAGGAGCCGGCGTTCCTCTGGGAGCAGTCGCCGACGGGCCACGCCCACAACGTCGAGACGCCGACGCTGGTGATCCACTCCGAGGACGACTACCGCACCCCGGCCTGCACGGCCGAGCTCTGGTACCGCATGGTCCGCAAGCAGGGCACCGACACGCGGTTCGTGCTGTACCCGCGCGAGGGCCACGAGCTCTCCCGCTCGGGCGAGCCCGGCCACATCGTCGACCGCATCGAACGCATCGCCCGCTGGTTCGACGGCTACAGCGACCACCACGACGCCCCCCGCGCGCTCGACCGCGACGACGACGACGGCCTCACCGCGGGCGAGGACGACGAGAACGGCGACGACGCGGACGGGGATTCCGACGAAACCGAGGCGTAGCGCTCCCGAGCCTCCGGAGGGATCCAAGGGAACCTTTCACGTGGTCGTCAGACGTACTCCCGGACCGCGGTCTCGAACTGAAGCGAGGGGGTTCGTCGTAACGCTCACGAGCGCCGACGCCGAACGCCGAACGTGGACTGCGTCTACTGCGACTCGGCCGTCGAGGACCACGACCCCGTGTACGTCGCGGAGGGCGCGATCGACGCCGACCCGAAAGCGTTCTGCAACTACGCCTGTCTCACCACCTACGTCGAGGAGCGGGGGCCGACCGACGACGCCTGCTGTCACTGGTCGCCCGACGGCGAGGGCCTCGACTGACCGTCGAACGCGGCAGCCGCCACAGAAAGCACTTACAGCGAGCACACCCAGTTTCGCGCGATGGATCGCCGCCGCGTCGCCCTCCTGCTCGTCGTGGTCGGGCTACTCTGTCTCCCGGCGCCGTACTACCTCGGCTGGGCAGCGGAGGCCACGGCCCCGCCCGCACAGAGCTCCCAGATCTACGCCGCCGAGCCGATCGATCTGGCGAACGAGTCGGATCGCGAGCGCTTCGTCGACCGCCACGGCCACGCGGTCGCGCTCGCGGACTACCGGATCACCGCACGCTACAGCGACGCGTACCGCGCGCCGAACGCCACGCTCGACGCGCTGGTGACCGCGATGCGCGAGGGCTCCGCGAGCGTCGACGACGCCGACGCCCGCGCGGACCTGCGCGAGATCGACGCCGCGTACGAGTTCGTCCGCGACACCGACGAGACCACCGAGCCGGACGGCTACTACCGCGTCACGGTCACGGACGACGGGGCGACCGTCCGCGCCGAGAACGTCGCCGACCGCGCAGTCGCGAACGCGATCGCCGAGCAGGCGCCCCGCTACGAGAACCTCTCGGCGGGCGAGCGGCGGACCGTCGACGCCGTCATCGAGAACTCCACCGGCGACGATCTGGGCTACCGCCCGCGAGTGAACGACCCGTACGTCGACCAGCTCCCCACCGCGATCCGGAAGGGCGACACGCTGTACAGCGTCTACGTCCACGGGCACGTCGACGACTTCGGGCCCGGGTTCGGCGGGTTCGTCGTCGGCCTCGGCGTCGCGTCGCTCGGCGTCGTCTTGCTGCTGGCCGGCGGCGGGCTGTACGCCTACGACCGCTGGCGCGGCAGTTCAGCGTAGCTGCGGGCGCCGTCGTCCTCGGGGTCGTCGCCGTCCGCGGCCGGATCACCGTCGTCTGACCCCGCCAGCCTGCCGACCTCCCGGATCTCGTTGTCGCCACGACCCCGGTCGCGGGCGGTCGACACCGACTCCGTCGGCGGATCGGTGCGGCCGGCGCCGACGCTCGGCTCGTCGGCCGCGCCGGGCCCGTCGTCGGCCAGCCGCTCCTGGTACTGTGCGATCCAGTCCGCGAAACAGTCGGGGCAGACGGCCTGTGCGTCGACTTCGGCGCCGTCGACGCGGAGTTCGATATCCCGGAGCAGAGCGGTCGAGACCGAGTCGCGACAGCGGTCACAGGAGTCGGTCGGCATAGCGGTCGAACGCCGGGGGCGCTCAAAGGTGTTCGGTCGGCGGTGGGGGGCTCGCTGCCTCGCTTACGTCGTCCGGAACGAGCGGTCGCCGGCGTCGCCGAGGCCGGGGACGATGAACCCCTCCTCGTTGAGCTCGTCGTCGATGGCGACCGTCAGCAGGTCGGCCTCGGGGTACGCCTCGTTCACCCGGATCAGCCCCTCCGGCGCCGACACCGCCGAGAGCACGAACAGGTCCTCGGGCTCGTCGTCGGCGGCGTCGAGCACGTTCTCGAGCACGGTACAGATCGTCGACCCCGTCGCGAGCATCGGGTCGGCGACGATCACGGTGTCGTCCTCGGTGATCTGGGGGAGCTTCTCGTAGTCGACGCTGATGGGGAACGTGCCGTCGTCGTCCATCCCGGCCTCCTCGTCGCGGCCGGCGGAGATGACCCCCTGCTTCGCGCGGGGGAACGCCTTCAGCAGCCCCTCGACGAACGGCGTCGCGGCCCGCAGGACGTTGATGATCACCACGTCGTCGAGCCCCTTGACGCGCTCGCCGGTGGTCTCGGTCAGGGGGGTCTGGACGGGGACGTACTCCGTCTCCATCGCGCCGTCGATGATCTCGTAGCCGCAGATCCGGCCGAGTTTGACGAGTCCCTTGCGGAAGCCGACCTGTTCGGTCTCCACGTCCCGGATCTTGGAGAGGGTATCTTTCGCCAGCGCGTGCGTGACCAGTTTCGCCTGGTCGCGGTCCTCGATGGGCATTATCGGTTGTGGAACTGCGAACGGCATAAACTCGGGCGGTTCAGTTCCTCCGTGTGGAGGTGGCACGAACGGCCGCGCCTACACGAACTTCCGGACCGTCATGTCCAGCGTGTCCAGGTCGAGGATCGGCGCGTAGCCGTAGTCGGGGTCGATGTTGACGGATTTCTGGAAGTCGGTCTGCTCCTGCCAGCAGCCCGAGTTCACCGCGAGCACGTTGTGGTACTTCCCCCAGCCGAGCTTGTGGACGTGGCCGGTGTGGAACACGTCCGGCACCTCGTCGATCACGAGGTAGTCCTTCTCCTCGGGCGCGACCCGCGTGTGACCGCCGTACTGCGGGGCGACGTGGCGCTTCTTCAGCAGCTGGTACATCGCCTTGTGGGGCTCGTCGTAGCTGGCTTTCTCCTCCGGGAGCTCGGCGATCACCTCGTCCAGCGAGACGCCGTGGTACATCAGCACCGAGACGCCCTCGACGGTGACCGTCGACGGGTTCCCGGTGAACCGGGCGTCGTGGGCGCTCATGATGTCCCGGAGCTCCTCGGTGAAGGCGGGCTGGGGCTCGGCGAGCCGGACGGCGTCGTGGTTCCCGGGGATCATCACGATCTCCATGTCGCCGGGCACCTTCTTGAGCTCCTCCGCGAACGCCTCGTACTGCTCGTAGATGTCGACGATGTCGAGCTCCTCGTCCTGATCCGGGTAGACGCCGACGCCCTCGACCATGTCGCCGCCGATCAGGAGGTACTCCACCGACTCGGCCTCGGGCGTGTGGAGCCACTCGGCGAAGCGGTCCCAGGCGCCCTGCGCGAACTCCTGGCTGCCGACGTGTACGTCCGAGATCAGTGCCGCCTGGACGTGGCGGTCGGCCGTGTTCGGTTTGTGGGTCCGGGGCACGTCGGGGAAGTGGAGCGAGTCGACGAACATGATCCCGCCGTCGTCGGCCAGCGTCCCCTGGACGGCGAGACACTCGTCGAGCAGCAGGTCGTCGACCAGCGGCGCGAACGCCCGGTCCTTCATGATCAGGCAGGGGAACGTCCCCGTGGTGTCCTCCAGTTCGACGATCCAGTGGCCCGACGCCGTCGACCGGATGTCGTCGACGAGGCCGATCATCTCGGCGTCGCTCCCGCCGGGCATCGACTGGATCGCCTCGGCGGGCCGGTGGTTCACGCGGCCGCGGAGCAGCCCCGAGAGGCGCTCGTAGCGGTCCTGAAAGGTGCCCGCGAACTCCTCGTACTGCCCGGTACCCGTCGAGCGCCCCGTCACGTCGTTGGCGATCTCGGGGGCTGGCGGGGAGCGGCCCCCCACCGCGTCCGCGACTGCCGACGCCGATTGTGACGGGTTCGCAGACCCCTCTGTTTCGACTGTATCACCCGGTTCTGTCGACCGATTTCCAGAATTTTTCGCTCCAGTCGAAACGCCGGTGTCGTCGTCATCGGTCGTCGACGACCCGTCGTTGCCGTCGAGCAGTTCGTCGGCGGGGGTGGGGTCGTTCTCGCCGCCCACGTCCGTCGGCGCCTTCTCAGCGAGGTCGGGGGCGCCCTCGGTCGATTCGGGGTGGGAGAGATCGTCCGGAGTCGCCTCGCCGCCGGGGTCGCCGCCGAGCAGGTCGTCCTCGAGCGCGGCGCGGGCGTGCTCGACGGTGACGACGAACGCGTCGCCGGCGGCGTCGGCGGCCGCCGCGGCCGCGAGTTCGGGGTCGCCGGCGTCGGCGAGCAGCGTCACCGCCTCGCGCTCGGCGTTGTACCCCCGGCTCGTGAGCTCCTGCACGAGCCGTCGATGGGACTCCTGTGGCACGACCCCCTCTCGGCGAGGGCCGGGCAAAAGCGTGACGACGCGCCCCGGTTCGGTGGTCGTCGCCGTTCCGGGTCCGGCACGGCTAAGCGAGCGGCGCCCCCAGCCTCCCGCGTGAGCCAGTTCCCGACGTTCGAGGTCATCCCCGCGGTCGACGTACAGGACGGCGAGGCGGTCCAGCTGGTGGCGGGCGAGCGCGGCTCCGGGAAGCGCTACGGCGACCCCGTCGCCGCCGCGGAGCGCTGGCTGGACGAGGGCGCCGAGACGCTCCACCTCGTCGACCTCGACGGCGCCTTCGAGGGCGAGCGCGGGAACGCCGCCGCGATCGAAGCCATCGTCGACGCCACCGGCGACGACGTGGCGGTCCAGGTCGGCGGCGGCATCCGGACCGTCGCGGACGCGACGGGCCTGCTCGACGCCGGCGTCGACCGCGTGATCCTCGGCACCGCGGCGGTCGAGAACCCGGAGATCGTCAAGGAGATCTCGGAGACCCACCCGGGCAGCGTGATGGTCAGCCTCGACGCGAAGGAGGGGGAGGTCGTCGTCTCGGGCTGGACCGAGGGGACGGGGCTCGACCCCGCCGAGGCCGCGGCGCGCTACGAGGAGCTGGGCGCCGGCTCGATCCTGTTCACCAACGTCGACGTGGAGGGGCAGCTCTCGGGGATCGACCGCGAGGCCGTCGAGCGCGTCGTCGACGCGGTCGAGATCCCGGTCGTCGCCAGCGGCGGCGTGACGGATCTGGACGACGTGGCCGCGTTGCGCGAGGCGGGCGCGGCGGCGGTCGTCGTCGGCACGGCGCTGTACGAGGGCCGCTTCTCGCTGCGCGAAGCGATGGACCGCTGAGTTCGGCCAAGCACAACCGCTTTCCTCCCCGCGCCCGCGTGTCCGCCCATGACCGATCGGCACGCGAGCGTCACCCGCGAGACCGCCGAGACCGAGATCGACTGCCGGCTGGTGATCGACGGCGACGGGGAGAGCGAGGTCGACACCGGGATCGGCTTCCTCGACCACATGCTCGACTCCTTCGCCCGGCACGGGCTGTTCGACCTCGAACTGGCCTGCGACGGCGACCTCGAGATCGACGACCACCACACCGTCGAGGACGTGGGGATCGTGCTCGGGCAGGCGTTCGACGAGGCGCTGGGCGACCGCGCGGGGATCCGCCGGTTCGCCGACCGCCGCGTCCCGATGGACGAGGCGCAGGCGAGCGTCGTCGTCGACGTCTCCGGCCGCCCGTACTTCCGCTTCGACGGCGAGTTCTCCCAGGAACGGATCGGCGGGTTCACCAGCCGCTCGCGCGACACTTCGCGCGCTCGCTGGGCCAACACGCCGGCCTGACGCTCCACTGCGAGGTCGAGGGCGAGAACGCCCACCACGAGGTCGAGGCGCTGTTCAAGGGGCTCGCCCGCGCGCTCGACGACGCCACGCGGCTCGACGAGCGCCGGAGCGACACGCCGAGCACGAAGGAGACGCTCTAAGGCTCCCGGAGCTGGCCGTTCTCCGCGACCAGCCGCCCTTCCTCGACGGCGTGGCTCAGCACCGCGTCGATCTCCTCGCGCTCGAGGTCGTACGCGTTCGCCAGCATCGACTCCACCTCGCTGCGGTCGACCGGGAACGGCCGGTTCGACAGCATCCGCATCGCGCGGTCGTACTGCGGCGGCGTGTCGTCGTCGGCGGGCGCCGCGGCCGTCGCCGGCGAGTCGTCCGTGGCGCCGGGCTCCCCGCCTCCGCCTGCCCCCGCGTCGGTCGTCGACGCGTCCATCGTGATCCCGTCCGCGTCGTCGTTCGATTCGGCGTCGTCGACCGGACTAGCTTCGAGTTCGTCGGCGGCGCCGGCGTCGGCGCCCGCCTCCGCGCGCTCGATCAGCGGGTCCATCACGCGCAGCAGCTTCGTCTTGCAGTCCGGACAGAGCGCGACCGAGCGGTCGCCGCCGCCGAGGCGCGGGGGGACCACGGCGTACTCGCCCACGTCGTCGGGTGCGCCACAGAAGTAACACGACTGGAGGTCGGCCATAGTCGGGCGTCGCCCCCGGCGGTGAAAAAAGCCGTGTCCACCGCGACCACCGCCGGAAGAGTGGGTTTAACCCCCCACCGCGCCTTCTCCCGCCAAACGTGTTCGACGAGATCATGGAGAAGTTCGAGGGGTCGCCCTCCCAGCAGGCGGTGGTGCGCCTGCTGCTCGAACGCGGCTTCTCGATCAACGACGAGGGGCGGGTCGTCTCCGGCGGCATCGAGATCCCCAACACCCAGATCGCCCGCGAGATCGGCGTCGACCGCCGCGTCGTCGACTCGACCACGGGCGCGCTGCTCGAGGACGACGAGCTCCGGGACATCTTCCGCAACATCTCCGCGGTGCCGAGCCTGATGGATCTCGCGCCCGTGCTCGACTTCACGGTCGTCCGGGTGAAACCCACCGACGCCGACGCCGCGGGCATCGTCGCCCGGGTCACCGAGATCGTCGCAGAGGAGGGGCTCTCGATCCGGCAGGTGCTCTCGGACGACCCCGAGTTCGCCGACGAACCGATGCTGTACCTCATCCTCGACAGCGAGCCCTCGGGCGATCTGCTGAAGGCGATCCACGACCTCCCCCACGTCCGGGAAGTGAGCTTCTGAATGGCCGACCCCGAGCCGTTCCGCACCGTCGACGGCCGCGGCGAGGCGCGCTTCGAGGTTCGCGGCTCGGAGTTCGTCGGTCACGTCGACCGCGCCGACAGCGTCGACGCCGCGGAGTCGTTCGTCGACGCCGTCCGCGAGCGGTACGACGACGCGACCCACAACGTGCCGGCGTACCGCGTTCCCGCGGGCGAGGCGTCGCCGGACCGCGTGAACGAGGTGCTGATCCGCGAGTACCAGAGCGACGACGGCGAGCCGACGGGCTCCTCCGGCAAGCCCGCACTGAACGTGCTCCAGCAGCGCGACCTCCGGAACGTCGTCGCGGTCGTGACGCGCTACTACGGCGGCACGAACCTCGGCGTCGGCGGGCTCGCCCGCGCCTACTCACGGGCGGTGAAGGAGGCCGTCGACGACGCCGGCGTCACCGAGGTCCGGCCGCGCCACCGCTTCACCGTCACCGTCGAGTACGACGACTCCGGCACCGTCCGGGGGATCCTCGACGGCGCCGACTGCGAGTTCGACGCCGCCTACGAGGCCGAGGTCAGCTTCGACGTGTCGGTCCCGGTCACCGAGAGCGACGAGCTGCGCGACCGGATCCAGTCGGCGACCAGCGGCCGTGCGCGGATCGAGTAGTACCGCTCGGCTCGTCTGTTTCCCGGGCGCAACCGTTTTGCCCCCACCGCCGAACCGACGGCCATGACCGAACAAACGGACGTGGTGGTCGTCGGCGGCGGCGTCGTCGGCACGGCGGCCGCGTACCAGCTCGTCGAGCGGGGGATCGAGACGGTGCTCGTCGACGACGGTCGGGAGGGGAGCGCGACCGCCGCGGGCGCGGGGATCGTCTCCCCGCCGACCAGCAGCCGACGCGAGAACGACGACTGGTTCGCGTTCGCCGAGCTGGCCGCGGCCCACTACCCGGAGCTGATCAGCGAGCTCGAGGCCGCGGGCATCGACGACCACGGCTACAAGCGGGGCGAGATGCTCTCGGTCGCGCTCACGCCTGCGGAGGCCGAGACGATCGAGACCGACCGCGAGCGCGCCCGGCGCCGTGACGCGTCGGTCGAGGAGATCACCCCCGCCGAGGCCGAGGCGGCGTTCCCCGCGCTCTCGGGCGTCGAGCGCGCGCTGCGGTTCCCCGGCGCCGGCCGCGTCGACGGCGCGATGCTCACCGACGCGCTCGGGCGGGCGGCCCGCGATTCGGGTCTCACCACCGTCGACGGTCGGGTCGAGGAGATCTTGACCGAGAGCGGCGCCGTCTCGGGCGTCGTCGTCGACGGCGGCGACCGCATCGACGCCGAGCGGGTCGTGGTCGCCGGGGGCGCGTGGTCCGGCGGGTTCGGCGACGATCTGGGCTGCTCGCTGCCCGTGAGCCCGATCCGGGGGCAGATACTCCACTTCGACGCGAGCGACATCTTCGACGACCCGGCGGCGCTCCCGATCGTCGGGAGCGTCGCCGACAACTACATCGTCCCCTGGGCGGACGGCCGGATCGTCGTCGGCGCCACCCGGGAGGACGACGCGGGCTTCGACCCGCGGGTCACCGCTGCGGGCGTGCAGGCGGTGCTCGACTCGGGGCTCCGGCTCGCGCCCGGGCTCGCCGACGCCACGTTCGAGGAGGTCCGCGTGGGGCTGCGGCCGGGGAGCCCGGACAGCCTGCCGATCCTCGGCCCCGTGCCGGGCGTCGACGGCGCCTACGTCGCGACCGGCCACGGGCCGACGGGGCTCACGCTCGGCCCCTACTCCGGGGCGGTGGTCGCGCAGTTGATCGCGGGCGAGGAGCCGGCGGCCGACCTCTCGGCGTTCGACCCGGCGCGGTTCTAGCACGGCCGCCCCGGCCGTGTGGGCGGTCGACACGGAACAGGAAACTTATCCGCCCTACAGCCACTACTCGGGGTATGACCAGCGGCTCGCCCGAGAACGTCCTCTTCGTGGTGATGGACACGGTCCGAAAGGACCACCTCGGCCCGTACGGGTACGACCGCGACACGACCCCGGGCCTCGACGCCTTCGCCGAGGAGGCGACCGTGTTCGACAACGCGGTCGCGCCCGCACCGTGGACGCTCCCGGTCCACGCCTCCGTCTTCACTGGGATGTACCCCTCGCGCCACGGCGCCGACCAGGAGAACCCGTACCTCGAGGGGGCGACGACGCTCGCCCAGTCGCTCTCGGCGGCGGGCCACCGGACGGCGTGCTACTCCTCGAACGCCTGGATCACCCCCTACACCCACCTCACCGACGGGTTCGACGACCAGGACAACTTCTTCGAGGTGATGCCGGGCGACCTGCTCTCGGGCCCGCTCGCGCGCATGTGGCAGGTGCTCAACGACAACCCGCGGCTCCGGAAGCTGGCGGACATGATCGTCAGCGCGGGCAACACCGCCCACGAGTACCTGAGTTCCGGCGAGGGCGCCGACTCCAAGACCCCGCGAGTCATCGACCGCACGAAGGAGTTCGTCGAGGACGCCGAGGCCGAGGGCGACGACGGCTGGTTCTCCTTCATCAACCTGATGGACGCCCACCTGCCGTACCACCCGCCGGAGGAGTTCCGCGAGGAGTTCGCGCCCGGCGTCGACTCCACCAAAGTCTGTCAGAACTCGAAGCTGTACAACTCCGGGGCGGAGGAGATCGACGACGACGAGTGGGACGACATCCGCGGGCTGTACGACGCCGAGATCGCCCACATCGACAGCCAGCTCACACGCCTGTTCGACTGGCTGAAGGCGACCGACCGCTGGGACGACACCGCGGTCGTCGTCTGTGCGGACCACGGCGAACTCCACGGCGAGCACGGGCTCTACGGCCACGAGTTCGGGCTGTACGACCCGCTCGTCAACGTTCCGCTCATGGTGAAACACCCCGACCTCGACGCCGAGCGCCGCGGTGACACCGTGGAGCTGCTCGACCTCTACCACACCGTGCTGGACACGTTCGACGCCGACGCGACGCCGACGGCGGCCGACGAGGAGGCCGTCGCGTTCGACCCCACGCGCTCGCTGCTCGCGGACGAGTACCGCGAGTTCGACGGCGTTGACGACCCCGACCCGGCGCAGCGGGCCGCGCCCGACGGCGAAACCGGGTTCGTCGAGTACTCCCGGCCGGTGGTCGAGCTCAAGCAGCTGGAGGAGAAGGCCGCCGACGCGGGGATCGAACTCGACGAGGACTCGCGGTTCTACGCGCGGATGCGCGCCGCGCGCCGCGCCGACGCGAAGTACGTCCGCATCGACCGTATCGAGGACGAGGCGTACCGGCTGGACGATGATCCGGGCGAGGCGGAGAACGTGGCCGGCACGGGCGACGAGACAGTCGACGAGATCGAGGCCGAGCTCGCGGTGTTCGAGACCGAGATCGGCGGCGCCTGGACCAGCGCCGCCGCGGGCGAGGTGACCGACGACGCCGTCGAGGAGATGGACGAGGAGATCCAGGATCGGCTGCAGGATCTCGGGTACATGGAGTGACACCAGTCACGGCGCGCGACCGGCGATCGGCGTCGTCCGATCGCCCGGAGCCCATGCCGTGACTGTGTAAAACCGACCGCGGCTGGTGAGCTGTCGACGGCTCCGCCCCGCGATACCGGAGCGCCGCCGCGGTCGTCGACGAACGGTCGTCCGTCTGTCTTCGGGAAAAAGGGGGGAGAGTTTCAGGGTCTGCGGCCGAACACGACGACCCCCAGCGCGGCGAGCGCCGGCAGGATCGCGAACGCCGTCAGCCAGTTCCCGACGCCGGTATCCGACAGCCCGATCCCGAACGGTGCCGGGCCGGCGGGTCCGTTCCCGCCGCTGGGGCCAGCGTCACCCGAGGCGTCCTCGTTCGGGAGGGTGAACGGCGGGAACTCCGGCGTTCCGAACCCTTCACAGACGATCCCGATGGCGCTGATCTCCTTGCCCTCGGTGCCAGTCACCGACTCCGACTCGCCGGGGCCGACAGTGATCGGACCGGAGATTCCGGCGCCGCTGGCCTCGCTTCCCGCTTTCACGTAGACGTCGACCGCGAACGGTTCGTCGTTCGTGATCGTCGCCGTCGACGCGTCACCCGTGACGGTGACCTCGAGGGTGCTGAACTCCTCGAAGTAGGAGTTCCCCCGCCACTCGAACTTCGCCTGCCCCTCGCAGACGACGGGCGTCTCCGTCGGCCTCTCGGTTGGCGTGGGCGTTTCAGTCGCGGTGGGCGTCGCGGTTGGCGTAGGCGAGGGGGTCGGGGTTTCTGTCGCAGTCGGCGTTGATGTGGCAGTCGGCGTCTGCGTCGCTGTTGGCGTTGGGGTTTCTGTCGGGGTCGGCGTCGGGGTAAGCGTCGGCGTGGCTGTCACCGTCGGCGTCGACGTCGGAGTCGCGGTGGGAGTGGGCGTCGGCGTCTCCGTCGGCGTGGGGGTTTCGGTCGCAGTCGGCGTCGATGTGGGAGAAGGCGTCGACGTCGCGGTTGCCGTCGAACTCTCCGTCGCGGTCCCCTCGGGGTCACAGTCGATGCGAACCGTCCCGTCGTCGACGTGGCGGCCGTCCTTCGTCACGGCGCTCCAGCGGTACGTGCCGTCGGGAAGCGCATCGAGGGTAACGCTGTCACCGGATTCGCCGCTCGGCTCGAGGTGGTACTGCGTCCCTTCGAAGGTGAGTCTGATCCCGACGTCGTTGGGGTTGCTGACGGTGACTTCGCCGTCCTCGTCCACGCACTCCTTGCTGACGACCAGATCCTCGGGCGCTTCGAGGTCACAGTCGACGTGGAGTTTCCCGTCGTCGACGTGGCGGCCGTCCTTCGTCTCGGCGCGCCAGTGGTACGTCCCGTCGGGCAGGTCGTCGAGAGTGAGGCTGTCGCCGGATTTACCCTTCGGCGCGAGGTGGTAGTCCGTCCCGCCGAAGGTGAGGGTGATCGCGACGTCGTTGGGGTTGGTGACGGTGACCTCGCCGTCGGCGTCGACGCACTCCTTGCTGACGATCAGCTCCTCGAGCTCCTCGCGATCGCAGTCGACGCGGAGTTTCCCGTCGTCGATGTCGCGGCCGTCCTCGGTCTCGGCGCGCCAGCGGTACGTGCCGTCGTCCAACTCGTCGATGGTGACGCTGTCGCCCGATTCGCCGTCCGGTGCGAGGGTGTACTCGGTGCCGTCGAACGTGAACACGACCGCGAACTCGTTGGGGTTGCTGACAATGAGTTCGCCGTCCTCGCCGACGCACTCCTTGGTGATGACGAGGTCGTCTGGCTCCTCGCGGTCGCAGTCGACGCGGAGTGTCCCCTCGTCGACGTCGCGGCCGTTCTTCGTCTCGGCACTCCAGTCGTACCGCCCGTCGTCGAGACCGTCGATGGTGACGCTGTCGCCCGATTCGCCGTTCGCGGCGAGGTGGTACTCGGTGCCGTCGAAGGTGAGGGTGATCGCGACCTCGTTCGGGTTTGTGACGGTGACCTCGCCGTCGGCGTCGACGCAGTCCTTCGAGATGTCCAGCCCTTCGAGCGCCGGCTCTGGCGTCTCGGTCTCCGTGGGCGTCGGGTCCGGACAGTCGCCGGCGAGGAGGTACGCCGCACCAGCGTCGGCGCCGCCGCTGTCGTTGTCCGGCGCGCCGACCAGCACGTCCTCGTCGCCGTCGCCGGTGGCGTCCATCGCGTCCGAGACGGCGTAGCCGGCGCGGTCGTCCTCGCCCTCGCCGACGTACTTCCCGGCCGCCTCAGAGAGCTGTCGCTGGTCCGCGCGGTGTTCGCTGCCGGCGACGAGGTAGACGGCACCGGCGTCCTCGGCCGTGGTGTTGTACCCGGGTGCGCCGACGAGCACGTCGTCGTAGCGGTCGCAGGTCACGTCACCAGATCCGGCCGAGGAGACGCTGTAGCCGGCGTAGTCGCCTGCTGCCTCCCCGACGATCCGCGTCCCGGTGTCCGAGAGGTTCGCCCTGTTGGGGGTGTCGTCGTCGCCGTAGACGACGTAGGCGATGCCGGCGTTCGTGTCGTTGGTCGTTTCGTTGACCGCCGGGTCCGCGAACGGCGCGCCGATCACCACGTCGGCGTCGCCGTCGTCGTCCACGTCGCCCGCCTCCGCGACGGACCAGCCGGCCCTGTCCCCAGCCGCCTCGCCGGCCAGCTTCAGCTCCGCGTCGGCGAGCGACACCGTTCCGGAGACGTTCGCCGTCACGACGTACGCTGCCCCCGCGTCGGCCGCGGTGGAGCTGTTGTTGGGCGCGCCGACGACGAAGTCGTTGCTCCCGTCGCCGTCGAAGTCGCCGACGCCGTCGAGCGACCAGCCGGCGCGGTCGCCGACGCCCTCGCCAGTGAGCGTGGCCGTCGCGTTCGAGGGGTCGAGCGTTCCGGGGTCGGCGCCGGAGAGGACGTAGACGGCGCCGGCGTCCTCTGCCGCGGTGTCGGCGCCCGGTGCGCCGACGAGCACGTCGTCGCCGCCGGACCGGTTCACCGTGGCGACCGCACGGCCAGCCTGGTCCTCGTAGCTCCCGCCGACGAAGGTGCGGTTCGCGTCCGCGAGCGAGCGGTTCCCCAGGTCGCCGCCGTAGACGACGTAGACGGCGCCCGCATCGTCGGCGCCCGTCTCCTCGAACGGGGCACCGACGACGATGTCGTCGACCCCGTCGTCGTCGACGTCACCGGTAGCGAGCGAGTAGCCCGCCCCGTCGCCCCCTTCGGCGCCGTAGAGCGTGACGTTCGCCGATTCCGCGTCGAGCTCCCGTCCGTCGACTGGGCCGTAGAACACGTAGACGGCGCCCGAACCGTTCCCGTTCGGCGAGTTGTTGCGCGGTGCGCCGACGATGACGTCCTCGACGCCGTCGCCGTTCACGTCGCCGTGTGTGAGCGCCCTGCCGAAGTTGTCGTCCGGGCCCGCGCCGGTCAACTTCGTGTCCGCGTCGGTGAGGGACTGATTCCCGACCAAGCCGCTCGTCGGTTCGTCCAGGTCGGCCGGGCCCGCTCCGCTGTCCTCGCCGCCAGTCAGGCGCGGGAACTCTCCGCCGACCGCGCCGACGAAACCGATCCCCATCGCGCTCGTGACGAGAAAGGCGACGACGGCGACCGTGTGCCAGTTCTCCCTCGCCCGGGATAGTCGCTGCTCGTCGGGTACTGAGGCCATACCCTCTGCAACAGGAGCAACACAGTTTGTTATAGCAACACGACCGCAGAGTAGGGTCGGTGCCGCCTGAACGGGGCTACCCTTACTGAAGGCGTCGACGGCCGGGCCAACAGAAATACCGTCTTACTGCGGTGGGCTCCGAACGGCCGACGATGCACCGCAGTAGGCCGGAAACGAGAGCCCCGTACGCGTCTCCGGGAGTAACCCCGAACGACCCCTGCGCCTCGGCGGCGGCGCCGACGAGCGGCGTGATCTCGACCCCACCCACGAGTCGCGGTTCGGAACGGCGCTCGCGCGCCCCGGCGGTCACATGAAGTCCGCGATGCCGCTCTGTTTGTTCTTGTCGTTCTCGAAGATCGACTCCAGCGACCGTTCGAGCACCTCCAGGCGCTGTTTCGTGTAGTCGCGGCAGCCGTACTCCTCGGCGACCTCGATGGCCACGTCCATGTACTTGTTCACGGAGCCGCGGTGGACCGTCAGCGTCATCCGGCCGCCACACTCCCGGCAGTCGCCGGTGAGCGGCATCCGGCGGTACTTCTCGCCGCAGTCCAGACAGCGCGTCTCCTGCCGGGAGAACGCCCGGAGGTTGCCGATCAGGTCCGGCAGGAAGTGGTTCTCGATCACCCGCTCGGCCACGTCGGTCTGGTCGACCGCGCGGAGCTTCCGGGAGAGCTCGAGCTGGGCGTCCATCTTCGTCTCCATGTCGCCCAGCGTCTTGTACGCCGAGAGGTCCGGCCCGAGCGCGATGTCGCTGGTGTCGTGGGTGTGGTCGAAGCCGCGGTACTCGTCGTCGGTGCCCAGCGTGTCCTCGCCGAGCTGGATCAGCTCCTCGACGTCGCCGGGGTCGGCCATCTCGAGGGTGGCCTCGTAGAACTCCGTGGGGTACTGCCGGACGATGTCCATGTTGTGCGCCTCGTCGTCGATCTCCGAGGGGTCGATCCGGGAGGACATCACCAGCGGCGCGTCCATCCGCCCCCCGCGCTGGTCGGGGAGGAACTCCTTCGAGAAGTTGAGCAGGCCGTCCAGTAGGAGCATGACGCAGTCCTCGTCGCCGTCGCACTGCTTTTGTGAGGTGTCGTTTGCGATCAGAGAGTGTGTCTCCTCGACAGTGAGACAGTACGTGTTGTCGGTGTCGCTCTCGACGTACTCTACCGACGCGACGGACTCTACGAGATAGTCACCGTCGCCGCCGTCGAACGCACGTCGCTTTCGCGTGTTTCGTGCCGACAACTGCTCTTCGAGTGTCTCGGTTTTTCGTGTGAGGTGGAACCCGACCGTTTCCGAGAACGCGACAACGTCCTCCGAACTGACCGAGAGAACGAATCTCCGTGCAGATTCCCGTGGGTCGTCGACGTCGTAGTAGTCCGGGAAGTACTCGCACAGTGGTGATGGCTCGGTCGTTTTCACGCTCGCGACGATCCCAAGCCGAGTCAACAGGGCAAGCAAGTCTTCTTTCAGTTCTCGACTGACAGTAGTCGCGGAGACGACGGCAGCGTTCGTCGACGCCGCCCCGTCGCCGCTGAAGTATCCGCGGAGGAACGCTGCTGCGGTAGCGTCCGGAGTATCGAAGATCGGTTGGGGGATGGATTTCGAGTCTGCTCTCGTACCGGCGTCGAGGATCGTATCGAAGAACGTCCGAAGCAGGCGGCCGGATGCAGTCACCTTCGCATCGTTTTCACGGTATGGATCGACGCCAAACTCCTCACGGAGGGTCTCCATGAAGAACTCTCGTGCCTCATCCTCCGTCCCACAGATCGTCGTCTGGTGAATCGTGCCTTTCGGCGTCTCCTGTGCCCGTGCGAAGCCTTCTGCTGCATAGTACCCGAGCAACGTCGCCACACGCTCGTTCAGTTCGACGAACCGGGCCATATCCGGCCCGTCACGCTTCATTCCCAGCCGAACGTCGTCCGGAAGCTGCTCGAGAAGTTCTTCCGTGGAGTCGAACAGTTCGAGGAGTAGCTCTGCGGGGATGCTCTCTCGATAGATGTAGTTGCTCAGCCCCTTCTTACTGAGTCCGAGGATCTCGGCCGTGCTCTTGAGAGGGTAGAACGTTCCGTCGAAATCTGCTGCTAGCTGCTCCGTAAACAGATCGTACAGCCAGTCTTTTTCGAGTCCTTTGACAGTCAGTCGACTGTTGTCGATCTCGTCTACCTGCAGGAACTCATCCAAGAGGTCGAACGTTGTCGTCTGGTCCGTGGAAACTTTACCCAGACCATCCGGCTTCACAATACTGTCGTCCTCGGTCAGTTCGGATGCTTGCTTCGAGCGTAGTTCGCCGTCGTAGACGTGCATCTCGTGATCCGGCGTCACCGTGATCTCCCGACCGCTCCGGGTCTCGACGCGGACCATGTGCTCCGGTGCGGGATGCTTGCTCACCGCCTCGACGGGCTTGACGACCTCGTCGCCGTCGGCGTCGATTGACGGAACAAACACGTCGCCGTCGAGTTCCTGCACCAGCGTCCCGAAGTCGTCCTCGTCGGCGGTTTCGGGGTCGAGCCGATCCTCGACGAGCGTCCGAATCTCGTCGTGGTGCCACGACTCGCTCTCGTCGCGGAACCACACCTTCGTCTCGGGGTGGAAGCAGTTCCGACGCTTCGCTGCGTGGAAGTACGGGTGCGCGTACCCGACGGCAGCGCTCGTGAACCCCACCACCCGACCGACCACCGCGGCGGAGGTGTGCGGCGCCATCCCGAACACGAGTTCGCCGACGAGGTCCTCGCGCTCCTCGACCTCGTAGAACGGTTCCAGCCCGTAGAACTCCTCCAGCAGGTCGTCGACGAAGTCCGCCGTCCGCATCATGTGCTCGGCGGCGCCGTCGGGGAGCACGATGTCCTGCACCTTCAGCTCGACCAGCTGGTCGTCGTGTCGCAGCGGCTCGCCGTCGACGTCGGTCTCGTAGCCGAGCCGACGGAACTCCGCGGCGGTGGTGTCCAGCTCCTCGGGCCGGACCGAGGTGACCGGCAGGTCGGTCATGTCGTAGCGCACGGTGCCGTCCTTGAACGACGACACGTCGTGTTTCGCCCGGAGGACCCCCTTCTCCATCGGCTCGGGGGTCTCGTTGGCGGACATCAGCCCCTGGACGCCCTTCAGGATCGAGAAGCTCCCCTCGCGCTCGCCGACGGCGTCGAGCGCGTCGTGGTACACCGCGTTGAGGTCGATCACGCGCTCCTCGGGGCTCTCGACCTCCCAGTCGCAGCGCGGGCAGACGACACGCCCGGACTCGTCGGGCTCGACCTCGATCCCGCAGTCGTCGCACTCGTAGTACGGTTCGGTGTGGCTCCCACACGCCGGACAGCGGTTCTCGTAGGTGTGCTCGCCGCAGTCCGGGCACTCGCGCTCGCCGAGGCTGACCTCGATCTTCCCGCGGCCGCGGTCGGTGCGGTCCTTCGCGGCCTTGGCCACGTCGCGCTGGCTGCCGCCGGCCTCGCCGATGGGGAACATCGTGTGGACCGCCGGCGAGAGGTCGCGGCTCTCGGACTTCTCGGGCCGGCCCATCCGGTTGCCGATCCGCGTGGGCGCACGCTCCCGGACCGCGAACGACGCGACCTCGTTCACCGCCTCGATCGCGTTCGCTCCGGGGAGCGGGACCGCGTCGGCGTCCGGCGGGTCGTCGACGGCAGTCCCGTCGCCGTCGTCCCGTACCGCCATCCCGCCGTCGGGGACGGCGGAATCGTCGGCCGCGTCGGCGTCGTCGGCGCCCCACGTTCGCGCCCGCTCGCTCAGGTCCGCGGGCTCCCACTCGCGCTCGAGTTCCGTCGTCACGCCCAGCGAGCGCAGCAGCGGGCGGTACTCGGGCACCCGGAGCGTCTCCTCGGTCGCGGTGTGCTCGACGAGCAGGCGTTCGAGCGCGCGCTGGGCGTCGTCGCTCCGGTCGATCAGCAGGCCGTCGTCGTCGATCTCCCCGGCGGCGGCGGCCGCCGCCAGCGCGTCGTACTCGGCGACGGTCACGTCGTGCCAGAGGTAGGTGTACTCCGGGTGGATCGGGCAGTCGTACCGGTCGGCCCAGTCGAGCGCGGTCCGGGGGTCGGGGTCGTCGAGGTCGACGTGGGGGTCGTCCCGGAGCGCCTGCACGTCGGCGCCGGCGTCGTCGAACTCCTGTTCCCACCACTCGACGCTGTACGACGCCGGCACGAGCGGGTGGTTGTTCTCGACGAACTCGCCGTAGTTGACGAGGTACTCGCCGAGGTCGAGGATCTCGTCGACGCCGTTCCTGACCTCGAGCGCCTCCTGCGGGTCGTCGATTCGACGTACGTCGCCGTTGGCGAGCTTCACCGTCGGCCCCTCGATCGAGTCGACCGGGACGACGCCGGCGGCCTTCCCGGGGCGCTCGGTCTTGATCTGGGTCCCCGTCGCGAGGAAGTCGTCGACGAGATGCATCGTCGCCGGGTGGACGCCCGCGGTCGCGAACCCGTGGTTGCGCGAGCGGCCGTAGCGCAGGCGGAAGCCGCCTGATTCGGAGGGGTGGCCGAACACCGGCCGGCCGGCGATCAGGTCCCGGAGGTACTTGGTCGCGGGCTCGGCCCGGACCGGCCCCTCGGGCTCGGCCGGTTCGTCGGCGTCCGCCTCCGCGTCGCCGTCGTCGGTGGCCGCCGCCTCGTCGCCCTCGTCGCTCCCGTCGGCGGCGGCGCCGTCGTAGTAGGTGCCGTCGATGAGGTCCTGCAGCCACGGCCAGTCGACCTCGTCGAGCTGGCGCGTGTAGCGCTGGATCTTCGGCGCCTTCAGCGCGATCCCCTCGGCCATGACGAGACACATCCCCCCGCGGGCGGAGTTGGTGTCGACGCGCTCGAGGTCACGGAACCCCGAGACCTCCTCGTCGCCGGTGGCCTCGCCGTCCAGCATGATCGGCATGTGCTCGGCGATGAACTTCGTCTCCTTGTCCTTCGGCGTGTACTGGAGCCCGGTCTCCTTCTCGTACAGCGCGATCTCCTCGGCGTAGCGCTCGACCTCGTCGTCGCGGGCGTGGAACTCCTCGATCCCCAGCAGCGAGCGGGCGTAGTCGGCGACGAGCACCGACAGGGCCTGTGCGGTCCCGCCCGCCGAACGGATCGGGCCGGCGTAGTAGACGTTGACGAACTCCGTCCCGTCGTCGTTCTGGAGCAGCTCCGCGCGGTCGATCCCCTCGATCGGCGCGGCGACGACACCCTCCGTGAGCAGCGCGACCGCGGTCCGGACGGCGCCCTCGATCTTCCCCTCGCGGGAGTCGTAGTCGCCGACGTTGCCGTCGACGAAGTCCTCCACGAGCTCGAGGGCGGCCTCCTCGCGGCTCATCTCTCCCTCGAGCTCCCGGACGCGCTCGGCGACGCCCGGGATGCCGAGGATGTTCTCGACGCGGTCGGCCATGTCCTTCGCGACCGGGATCTCGATCTCTGGCTGGGGGTCCCGCCCCTGCTCGCGGGCGGCCTCGGCGCGGTCGAACGCGTCGTCGAGCTGGTCCTCGATACGCTCGAAGTAGCGCTCGTCGTCGTCTCTCACCGCCGTTCACCCCGCCCGTTCCGGCTCACAGCCAGAGGTCCAGGTCGGTCTCCTCGTCGTGCTCCCGCTCCAGCGGCTCCTCGAACGTCCGCATGTACACCTCGCCGGCGAACACCGTGGCGGCGTCGAGGTGGCCGGCGAGGGCCTGCCCGCTCGGCCGCGAGAGCACGGCGTGGGTGTGTGCGAACCGCTCCCCGTCGAGGATCGAGACGTTGCCCATGCAGGCCGCGACCTCCAGGGGCTCCTCGAACTCCACGGACTCGTACTCCCCCTCCTGCTGGTCGTAGAACCAGACCACGGCGTCCTGCACCGCGCCCATCGCGTTGAACCAGGCGGCGTCGACGTCCTCCTCGACCGCCAGCGACTCGATCTCCTCGCGCCAGTCGGCGCCGGTCTCGAGCCGGGCGAGGAACTCGCGGTCGGGCGAGAGTTCGCGGTAGTCCATACGCGAGTACAAGCGGCGACGAGGACAAAAACCTTCACTCCCGCCGCGGTCGCTCGGCGGCGTCGCTGGCGTCGGCGAACCGTGTCGGGCAGAAAAAGCGGTGCGTGAGCGGGCGCTACGCCCACTCGGCGACGACTGGGGCGTCGGCCTCCGCTACCGAGATCCAGGCCTCCTCCCGGCCGAGATCCGCGATAACGAACTCGGCGTCGTCCAGCGAGCCCATCACGTCGTCACCGCCGTGAACCGTGCCCGGTGCCATGCTACACCGTCCCACGCACAGAGGCATAAACCCGTCGAAACATTGACTATGGTTCTCATGGTCCGTCGACGGCTCCCCCTACGCCTTCGGGTACGGGCATACGGAATCTCGTCACCAGTGTTCGTCCGCGCCCCGAGTGCTGGGCCCGTGCACACCTTCGCAGTTTGCGGTTGCCAGTCCCGCGCACACCTTCGCAGAGTACAAGAGGGGCCCAAGAGAACACGACCCCATGAAGGTAGCCGACGCCATGACGCCCGAGTCCGACCTCGTGACAGTCTCGCTGCCGGGCTCGCGCGACGACGCCCTCGAGTACCTGCAGGAGCGGGAGTTCTCCTCGGTCCCCGTCGTGCGATCGACCGAGGCGGGCGAGCGCTACCGCGGGCTAGTCTCCCGCGACGACCTGATCGAACACCCCGACGAGGACGACCTCGCGCTCCTGATGCGGGAGGTGCCGACGACGACCGCCGACGCCACGCTCCACGAGCTCGCGGCACTGATGCTCGAGGCGGGCACGCGCCGCGTGCCGGTCGTCGAGGCCGACGACGGCGGCACGCTCGTCGGGATCGTCACCATCACCGACGTGATCCGCGCGCTGGCCCGCGAGGAGGTCGCCACCGACGCCGAGGTGGGCGAGCTCTGTAACGGCAGCGTCAACACCACCTACACCGGGACGCCGCTCCCGGTCGCCGAGCGGGAGATCGGCCTCGCGGACGTGCCCTACACGGTCGCGCTGGACGACGACGCCGAGATGGCCGGCGTGCTCACCGAGCCCGACATCGTCGCCGTCGCCGAGGTCGTCGAGGGCGAGGAGGACGCCGGCGCCTCCATGGCCGGCGACGACGAGCACTGGAAGTGGGAGAGCATCAAGTCGGTCGGCAACCGCTACGTGCCGACGCGGAACGTCGAGATCCCGGCCGAGCCCGTCTCCGAGTTCATGACCGCGGACGTGGTGACCGTCTCGAAGCGCAAGTCCGCCGTCGAGGCCGCACAGCTGATGATCACCAACGACATCGAGCAGATCCCGGTCGTCAGCGGCGGCGAGCTCGCGGGCGTGCTCCGGGACGTCCACCTGCTGGAGGCCGTCTGATGAGCGAGGACGCCGACGTCACCGAGCTCGCGAAGCGCCGCGGCTTCTTCTTCGCGGCCGCCGAGGCGTACGGCGGCGCCGCAGGCTTCTACACGTTCGGCCCGGAGGGCGCGGCGCTGAAGCGCAACGTCGAGGCCGCCTGGCGCGACCGGTTCGCGCTCAAGGAGGACAACGAGGAGATCGCGGCGCCGACGATCATGCCCGAGCCCGTCTTCGAGGCGTCGGGCCACCTCGACACGTTCGACGACATGCTGGTCGAGTGCCCCGAGTGCGGCGAGTCCCACCGCGCGGACCACCTCGTCGAGGGCGCGACCGACCTCGAGGACGCCGAGGCGCTGGAGCCCGAGGCCGTCGCCGACCTCATCGCCGAACACGACCTCGTCTGCCCGTCCTGCGGCGCCGCCCTCGGCGGCCAGGACGTCGAGGAGTTCAACCTCATGTTCGAGACGAGCATCGGCCCCGGCTCGGGCCAGCCCGGCTACCTCCGGCCCGAGACCGCTCAGGGCATCTTCGTCGAGTTCCCGCGGCTGAAGGAGTACGCCCGCGGGAAGCTCCCGTTCGGCGTCACCCAGATCGGCCCGGCGTACCGCAACGAGATCTCGCCACGCCGGGGCCTGATCCGGGTGCGCGAACTCACCCAGGCCGAACTGGAGACGTTCATCGACCCCGAGACCGACGAGCCCGACCTCGAGAAAGTCGCGGACGTGGAGCTCCGGCTCTACGCCGCGCCCGAGCAGCAGGCCGACGCGCCCGCCGAGGAGGGGTACCAGGAGCTGACCGTCCGCGAGGCCGTCGACGAGGGCGTCGTCGCCTCGGACTGGATCGCGTACTACCTCGGCGTCGCCCAGGAGTGGTACGAGCGCATCGGCGTCGACACCGAGCAGCTCCGCTTCCGCCAGCACCTCCCGGGCGAGCGCGCCCACTACGCCGCCGACTGCTGGGACGCCGAGGCCAAGATCGAGAGCGCCGGCGGCGACTGGATCGAGATCGCCGGCTTCTCGACCCGGAGCGACTACGACCTCTCGAAACACGCCGAGGGCAGCGGCGAGAACTTCACCGTGTTCAAGCAGTACGACGAGCCCAAGACGGTCGAGCGCCCGAGCGTCGACCCCGACATGGCGACGCTCGGCCCCGAGTTCGGCGGCGACGCCGGCGCGGTCGCCGCGGCGCTCGAGGAGCTCGCCGAACGCGATCCCGACGCGTTCGAGGCCGCGGAGGTGACCGTCGAGGTCGACGGCGAGACGTACACCGTCGACACCGAGGTCGCCAACTTCGAGATCGCCGAGGAGACCGAGGCGGGCGAGCACATCGTCCCGCACGTGATCGAGCCCTCCTTCGGCGTCGACCGGACGGTGTACACGCTGATCGACCACGGGCTCCAGCGCGACGATCTCGGCGGCGAACCGCGGGACTACCTCTCGTTCGCCCCCGAGATGGCGCCGACGGACGTGGCGGTGTTCCCGCTCGTGAGCAACCACGAGCCGCTGCTGGACACCGCCAGCGAGGTCGTCTCGACGCTCCGGGCGGCGGGGTTCGACGCCACCCGGGACGACTCCGGCTCGATCGGCCGGCGCTACCGTCGGCAGGACGAGGTCGGCACGCCGTTCTGTGTCACCGTCGACCGCGACGGCCTCGAGGACGACCCCGAGACCGTGACGCTCCGGGACCGCGACACGGGCGCACAGGCCCGCATCCCGACTGACGAACTCGTGGGCCAGCTCGAGGCGCTCCACGCGGGCGAGACCGACTTCGAGAGCGTACTGGCCCAGTACGAGACCGTCGAACCCGTCGACGGATGAGCGAACTCGGGCGCCGCGGCGTGCACGCCTCGGGGATCGGCATCCCGGCGCTGTACCTGCTCGGGATGGTCGACTGGCCGCAGGTCCGCCTGCTGCTGGTCGGTCTCTCCGTGGCCGTCTCGGCGCTCGAGTTCGTCCGGCTGGTGCTGGGGTACGAGTGGCCGCTGTTCGACACGCTGGCCCGCGAGTACGAGCGCGAGAACGTCGCGGGCTACGCGCTGTACGCCTACTCCCAGACCGCGGTGGCGTTCGTGTTCGGCCCCGCGGTCGCGCTCCCGGCGATGCTGATGCTCATCGTCGGCGACCCGGTCTCGGGCTACCTCGGCTCGAACGACGCCGGCACCGCGAAGCAGGCGGGCGTCCTCGCGGTGATGTTCCTCGTCTGCTTCGCGCTCGCGGCGCCGTTCACGACCGCGATCGCCTCGCTCCCGGTGGGGCTCGCGGCCGCCGCCGTCGGCGCCGCGGGCGCGACGCTGGCCGACGGCGTGACGCCGGTGGTCGCGGGCTACGTCGTCGACGACAACGCCTCCATCCCGCCGGCGGCGGCGCTGGGGATCGCGCTCACCCTCGTCGTCACGGGAACGGGGCTCCCCGTGGCTCTCGGGGGCTGAGTCGGCCACCACGCTCTTTGGCGTCGCCGGCGGACCGATCCCACACCGATGGAGATCGGACTGGTCGAGATCCTGATCGCCGCGATCGTACTGCTCGTGGTGCTGGGTGTGCTCTACGTCCTGTTCCAGAGCGAGGGCGAGTCGCTCGAACTGCTGCTGGAGCTGGTCGACTGATCTCCAGTCGAAACGAAGGGGTGTGAGTGTGTCGCTTGCGGGTGGTTTACCCTTCTCACTTTTAACTGGGCAATCTCCCGCCGGCTCGCAGCATCGATCGATGTACAGCTACGTACGTCTGAGCATCGATCGATGTACAGCTACGACGTCTGAGCATCGATCGAGTACAGCTACGTACGTCGAGCATCGATCGATGTACAGC
>NZ_BBJN01000022.1 GCF_000739555.1 Halolamina rubra | reverse complement strand
AGGTGAGCGTCGCGCCCGCGGCGGCCATCACGCCGATGCAGTTCGGGCCGACGACGTGGATCCCCGCCTCGTCGGCGGCCGCGGCGAGGTCGGCTTCGAGCGCGGCGCCCTCCTCGTCGGCCTCGGAGAACCCCGCCGTCACGACCAGCGCGGTCGGCACGCCGCGCTCGCCGGCCGCGCGGACCACGTCGACGACGTACTCGCGGGGGACGCTGACGACCACGAGGTCGACGGTCTCGGGCACGTCGTCGATGCCGTCGTAGCAGTGGCGACCCCAGACCTCCTCGCGGCCGGGGTTGACGGGGTAGAGCTCCCCGGCGAAGCCGTAGTCGAGCAGGTTGTCGATCAGGTTGCCGGCGTAGAACGAGTCCGGGCTCGCACCGACGACGGCGACGGAATCGGGGTCGAACAGGGGTCCGAGCTCCGGCGGATCTGGTAACACGTCACGAGGTTCGTCACAGCCTCACAAAAGCGATTGGGTACCGCAAATTTGCGGGGGCGTGTCCCCCGAACCGATGGGCCGCGGCGAGTGGGTGGATTGATGTACGCTCCGCCGCTGGCTCGGAGTGTGAGCGAGCGCTCGAGCACGCTGTTCGGCGACGGGAGCTACCTCCGGCCGATCCGGCGCGGCCGTGCCGCCGACGCCGCGGCCGCGCTGGCGTGGATCGGCGGCGCCGCCGCGACGGCGGTCCACCCCGCGGGGCTCGCAGTCGCCGGCGTCCTGCTCGGGCTCGTCGCCAGCTCCGTCGAGCGCGCGGTCGCCGCGGGCGCGAGCTTCGGCATCAGCGTCGCCGCCGCCGGCGTGCTCTGGCTGGCCGTCACCGGAGCGTCGCCGCCGACGGCGGGGTTCACCGCCGTCGAGGCGCTCGGACTGGCGCTGCTCGGGCCGCCGACGGTCGCTGCGGTCGTCCGCGTGCTCGGCTGACCGACGAACCCGTCAGACGCCTGTCTCGTGGCCGGGGAGTGCTCCACAAAGTATTTTGAGGGCACCGGGCGAGTAAACTTCCAAGATGAAGAGTGAAACGGTCGAGCGGGTGACCGAGTGGGACTCGGAGCCGTTCTCCGGCGGGCACGCGGGGCTGCGTGAGTTCGCCGATCGGGAGTTCACGGGCGCCGTGACCGACGGCGGCGCGTGGCTGTTCATGCTCAACGGTCGCGTGCTCGGCGTGTTCGACGGCGGGATGGATCGGTTCGCCGACGCCGACGGCACCGCGTACGTCGCGCCGGACCGGTCGCTCCCGCTGCTGTTCGCGATGCAGGAGACCGGCGGGGAGGTCCGCGGGGAGTACTACACGGAGGAGACGCCGCTGTCGGAGGTCGACCGCACGCTGCAGTCGGGCAACTTCACCGGCTACGTCGAGCTCTCGGAGAACGTGCTCTCGGGGGATTACTACCTCGCGTACTACGGCGGGCGGCGGATGCCCGTCGCGTTCGTCGGCAACCAGGAGCGCCGGCTCACCGGCGACGAGGCGTACGAGCGCGCGGCCGACGAGGTCGGAATCTACCGCGTCAAGACGGTCGACATCGACATCGTCGACGTGCCCGATTCGGCCGGGGCGGGCGGCTCGGTCGCCGCCGGCGGCGCCGGCGCGGTCGACGACGAGCCGGCGTCGAGCGAGCCGGCGGCCGCGTCGGCCGCCGACGAACGCGATCCCGCGGAGGAGTTCGCGACGGCGCCGCCGACCGACAGCGAGCCGTCGGCGGCCGGGAGCGAGGAGCCGGCGGCGTCCGAAAGCGAGGTGGCGACGCCCAGCGAGCCGGCGGAGTCGTCGCCCGCCGAGGCGTCGGCGGAGCCCGAGAGCCGGGAGCCGGCCACTGACTCCGAGCCGACCGACGGCGCCGACGCGGCGTCGACGGGGGCCACCGAGACGGCGTCCGCCGGGCGGGAGCGGTCCGCGACGGAGGCCGCCGAGGCGGCGATGGCCAACGGCGAGGACGCGTCGACGGCGGCGGCGAGCGAACCCGCCGGGGCGTCGGCGGGGTCCGATTCGGCTGGTCGCTTCGAGGGCGAGTCCGAGTGGCGCGAGACGACGACGATCCCCGCGCTCGACCCCGAGGAGTCGGTCTCGATGGCGGAGGCGAGCGAGTCGGCCGAGCCGCCGGCCGAGGAGCGCGCGGCCGAGACCGCGAGCGCGTCCGAACCCGCCGGCGCCGCCGGGAGCGCGACGGGCGCCACCAGCGAGGAGCTGTCGGCGCTGCGCGAGGAGCGCGACCGACTGCAGGAGCGCGTCGAGGAGCTGGAGGCCGAGACCGACCGGCTCGCCGAGGAGCGCGACCGGCTCGAGCGCGAGCGAGACGACGCGGTGGCGACCGCCGACGAGCTCGAGGAAGAGGTGGCGGAGCTCCGATCGACCGTCGACGAGCTGGAGGACGACCTCCGCGTCGCCGAGACCGAGCTCGAGGCCGCCCAGGAGTACATGCCCGAGGGCGACCGCGAGATGTCGCCCGAGGAGGCGATGGCCGGGACGAGCCTGTTCGTCCGCTACGAGCGCAAGGGCGGCCCCACGCTGGAGGACGCCCACAACGGCGACGCCGACCGCGAGGCGGTCAACGACAACCTCCGGCTGGAGCACCACACCGAGTTCGACGCCGACGGCGTCGTCGTCGACGGCGAGCCGTACGACGAGTGGCTCCGGGGCACCGTCGAGTACGGGTTCGTCGAGTGGCTGACGCGGTCGCTGCTGCACGACGTGCGCGAGACGCGCAACCAGACCGCGATGGGGAAGCTGTTCGGCGGCATCCCCGAGATCGACCGGATCGAGTTCCGGGGCGGCGTCGACCTCGGCGAGGCGGCCGAGGAGGAGAGCGCCGACTTCGACGTCGTCATCCGGGACCGGATGGGCCAACCGCTGATCGTCACCGACCTGAACAGCTCACGCGAGCCAGCGACCGAGCCGATGCTCGAGTCGCTGCTCCGGAACGCGACGCCCGTCGGCGAGACGAACGAGGGGCTCGCGGCGGCGTTTTTCGTCACGTCGAGCTACTACGAGCCGGGGGCGCTGGAGACCGCCGAGGAGGCGACCGGCGGCGGGTTCCTGGGCCGCGGCAAGCGCAAGAGCTTCGTGAAGCTCTCCCGGAAGGACGGCTACCACCTGAGTCTGGTGGAGACCCGCGACGGCGAGTTCCACGTCAGCGTGCCGGAACTGTAGTCCGCAGTAGAAGTTAGTTCTCGGCTTCCGGCGCCGAGTCGATCCGCATGTCGCGCAGCTTGTCGACGGTGTCGTCGAGCTTCTCGTCGAGGTCCTCGACGAACTCTGCGGTGTGGTCGGTGGTGATCGCACCCTGGCTCGAAGGCTCGATCAGGTTCTCCTCCTCGAGCACTCGCAGCGAGTAGCGTACCTTGTGGTGGGGGTAGCCCGTCTCGTTCGACATCTTCACGATGCCGATCGGTTCGTTCTCGATGACCATCCGGAGGACCTGGAGGTGTCGCTCGAGCATATCCACCTCTTTCTCAAGTCGATCTATCATGCTGTATGTTAACTTCTCTTGGGAGAGGTTAAAACTTCCCCTCGCCGCCGGCGTGTTACTGAGTGAGTAAGCTACACACGGCCGGTAGTTAACCGTTCTGGCGCCGGCAGCGCGCCGGAACCGCCGTCGCGGTCGGGTCCGGGCCGGGATGGCCGCATCGTAATCGGTTTAGCCGGCGCTACAGAATCGCCGCGTATGACCGTCACAATCGTCGGGGCGCAACTCGGCGACGAAGGCAAAGGCGCACTCGTCGACCGCTGGGGCGAGGAAGCCGACACTGTCGTGCGGTATCAGGGCGGAGACAACGCCGGCCACACCGTCGTCGAGGGGGGCGAGGAGTACAAGCTCTCGCTGGTCCCGAGCGGCTGTGTCCGCGGGAAGACCGGGGTGCTGGGCAACGGCTGCGTCGTCAACCCCCGGACGCTGTTCGACGAGATCGAGACGCTCCGGGAGAAGGGGCTCGACCCCGACGTGCGCGTGGCCAAGCGCGCACACGTGATCCTGCCGTACCACCGCGTGTTCGACAGCATCGAGGAGGCCGACAAGGAGGACTCCGACATGAAGGTCGGCACCACCGGCCGCGGCATCGGCCCCACCTACGAGGACAAGGCCGGCCGCCGCGGCGTCCGCGTCGGCGACCTGCTCGACACGGACGTGCTCCGCAGCCGCCTCGAGTACACCGTCGCGAACAAGCGCGACATCGCCGAGGAGGTGTACGGCATCGACGCCGGCGTCGAGTTCGACGTCGACGAGCTGGTCGCGGAGTTCGCCGAGTACGGCCGGCGCCTCCGGGAGAACGACATGCTCGTCGAAGCCGGCGACTTCCTCTACGAGCAGCACGAGTCGGGCGGGAACCTGCTGTTCGAGGGCGCCCAGGGGACGAGCATCGACATCGACCACGGCAACTACCCGAACGTCACCTCCTCGAACCCGACCGCCGGCGGCGCCGCCGTCGGCTCCGGCGTCGGCCCCGGCGTCGTCGGCGCCGGCGAGATCGTCGGCATCGTGAAGGCGTACCTCTCCCGCGTGGGCGAGGGGCCGCTCCCGACGGAGATGGAGGACGGCGAGGCCGATCTCGCCGACGAGATCCGCGAGAAGGGCGGCGAGTTCGGCACCGTCACCGGCCGCCCGCGCCGGATCGGCTGGCTCGACGTGCCGATGCTTCGTCACGCCGCGCGGCGCTCCTCGTTCACCGGGCTGGCGGTGAACCACGTCGACGTGCTCGCCGGGCTGGACGAACTGAAGGTATGCCACAGCTACGAGCTCGACGGTGAGACCCGGGAGACGGTCCCGGCGACGACCGAGGAGTGGGCTCGCTGTGAGCCGAACTTCCGGGCGTTCGAGACCTGGAGCGAGCAGGACTGGAGCGCCGTCGCCGAGGAGGGGTACGACGCGCTCCCCGCCGCGTGTCGCGACTACCTCGAGTATCTCGAAGGCGAACTCGGCGCGCCGGTGTACGCCGTCGGCGTCGGCCCCGACCGCGACCAGACGGTCGAGCGACACACCCCCTGGGAGTAGGCTCGCGACCGGCGGCTCCTCGGACGCGGATGTGGGGCGTATTTAGGGGAGAACGAGCACGGTTCGGGTAGACAGTCGATGACCGGAGCGTCCAACCCGGAGACACCGCCGGCGGGGACGGCGGGCGAACCCGGATCCGAATCGGTCGAACAGTCGAGCGACGTCGAGTACGGCGTCGACGAGCGCCCGCCGACCGTCGAGTCGGCGCTGCTGGGGCTCCAGCACTACCTCACGATGGTGGGCGCGAACATCGCCGTCCCCCTCGCGCTCGCGACCGCGATGGGGATGCCTTCTGAGGTCCAGCCGCTGTACATCGGGACGTTCTTCGTCGTCTCCGGGGTAGGGACGCTGCTCCAGACGGTCGTCGGGAACCGCTACCCGATCGTCCAGGGGGCGACGTTCTCGATGCTCGCGCCCGCGCTGGCGATCATCGGCTTCGTCGGCACGGGCAACTGGGAGCAGGCGATCCTCGCGCTGCAGGGCGCGATCATCGTCGGCGGGGTCGTCGAGATCGTGTTCGGCTACCTCGGCGTGATGGGCTGGCTCAAGCAGTACCTCTCGCCCGTGGTCATCGCGCCGACGATCGCGCTGATCGGGCTCTCGCTGTTCAGCGCGCCCCAGGTCGCCGCCGCCCAGCAGGCCTGGTGGCTGCTCGGGCTGACGGTGCTCCTGATCGTCGGCTTCAGCCAGTACGTCGACACCGCCCACCGCGTGTTCCGGCTCTACCCCGTCCTGCTCGGGATCGCCGCCGCGTGGCTCCTCGCGACCGCGCTCTCGGTGCTCGGGATCGTCCCGTCGGGCTCGCCCGCGTTCGTCGACCTCTCGGTCGTCGCGGAGGCGAGCCTGATCCAGGTGCCGATGCCGCTGCAGTGGGGGATGCCGACGTTCCGGACCTCCTTCATCATCGGCATGTTCGCGGGCGTCGTGGCGTCGATGATCGAGTCGTTCGGCGACTACCACGCCGTCGCCCGCCTCGCCGGCGAGCGCGCGCCCTCCGCCCGCCGCATCAACCACGGGATCGGCACCGAGGGCGCCGCGACGCTGTTCGCGGGGATCATGGGCACCGGGAACGGCTCGACCTCCTACTCCGAGAACATCGGCGCCATCGGCCTCACCGGCGTCGCCTCGCGGTTCGTGATCCAGGTCGGCGCCGTGTTGATGCTGATCGCGGGGTTCGTCGGCTACTTCGGCGCGCTGATCACCACCATCCCGAACCCCATCGTCGGCGGGCTCTACGTCGCGATGTTCGGGCAGATCGCCGCGGTCGGGCTCTCGAACCTGAAACACGTCGACCTCGACTCCTCGCGCAACGCCTTCATCGTCGGCATCTCGCTGTTCCTCGGGCTCGCGATGCCGGCGTACATGGGCAACGTCGGCAGCGCCGCCGCGTTCGCGGAGGGCGTGGCGGCGACGCCAGTCGTCGGCCCGGTGCTGACCGCGTCGGTGCTGCCCGACGCGACGCTGCAGATCGTCGCCGACACGATCTACGTCGTCGGCGGCACGGGGATGGCCGTCGGCGGGATCGTCGCGTTCGTGCTCGACAACACGATCCGCGGCACCCGTATCGAGCGCGGCCTCGACGAGTGGGACGCGCTCACCGAGGCCTCGGGCGCGTTCAGCTCCGCCTACGAGCGCTACCTGAAGTAGGCTCGCGGAACCCGCAGCCTTTTGCCCCGCCCGACCCCAGTTGTGGCGCATGAAGGAGTCGCTGATGGAGATCGTCTGCTGCCCGATGGACAAACACGAGCTCGAACTCGACGCCGAGGAGCGCGACGACGGCGAGATCATCTCGGGGACGCTGACCTGTACGGACTGCGGCGAGTCCTACCCCATCGAGGACGGGATCCCGAACCTGCTGCCGCCGGACATGCGCGACGAGGCGTAGCGGGAAGCTTTTTCACCGCGTCGGCGGATCTCCCGACGTGCTCGAACCCTCCCTCGAGAGCCGGCGACGCGACGGCGCGCTCGCGTTCGAACTCACTGTCGAGAACGCGGGCGACGAGCCCGTCGAGCTATCGTTCGCGGACGCCCAACGGCTCCGCGTCTCGGTGTACCCCGCGGGCGCCGACGACGAGACGGCGCCGATCTGGCGCTCCGACGCCGACCAGATGTTCGCGCAGGTGGTGGGCTCGGAGACCGTGCCGGCGGGCGGGAGCCGCACGTTCGACGCCGCCTGGAGCGACCCCGACCCCGGCGAGTACTTCGTCGTCGCCGAACTGACGTGTCGCGAGCGGGAGCTCCGCGCCGAGGAGACGGTGCTGGTCTGAGGCTGCACCGCAGCCGCGTTAGCTGAGTTCGTCGTACAGCTGCTCGGTCGCCCGCCTGACCGCCGCGTCGCTGTCCTCGGGCACGTCGTGGCCCAGCTCCGCGAGCTTGCTCGTGTCCAGCCGCATCTTCGGCACGTCGCCGGTCCAGCCGCGGTCGCCGCCGGTGAACTCGTACTCGGGGGCCAGCCCCATCACGTCGGCGACGATGTCGGCGATGTCGACGACGGAGGTGGTCGTCTTCGAGCCGAGGTTGTACACGTTGTACGCGTCGTCGGCGCGCTCGACCACGTCGCGGATCGCCGCGGCGCAGTCGGCGACGTGGAGGTAGGACTTCTCCTGCTTCCCGTCGCCGAGGATGGTGAGCGTCTCGGGGTCGTCCTGCAGCTTCTGGATGAAGTCCGGGATCACGTTGCCGCGCTGGCGCGGGCCGACGATGTTCGCGAAGCGGAACACCCACGACTGGATCCCGTAGGAGTGGGCGAACGTCGAGACGACGCCCTCGTCGGAGAGCTTCGAGGCGCCGTAGATGCTGATCGGTTCGAGCGGGGCGTACTCCTCCGGCGTCGGCCGTGGGGCCTCGCCGTACACCGTCGAGGAGGAGGTGAAGGCGAGCGCGTCGCAGCCGACCTCGCGCATGCGCTCGAGGACGTTGTACGTCATCTCGGTGTTCTCCTCGAACACGCGGCGCTCCTCCGCCGGGTCGTCGACGCGGACGTCGGTGTGGGCCGCGAAGTGGAACACCACGTCGGTCTCCTCGGTGATCACGTCGGCCACGTCGTCCGGGTCGAGCACGTCCGCTCGCTCGAACGCGACGCCGTCGGGCACCGCCTCGCGATCGCCCTTCGAGAGGTCGTCGACGGCCAGCACGTCGTTCCCGTCGGCGAGCGTCCCCGCGAGGTGGGAGCCGACCAGTCCCGCGCCGCCGGTGACGACCACGTTCTTGCCGCTGAGGTCCATGTCGGCGACTGTTCGGGTTCGGGGAAGTGCGTTCCGGAACGCGGCGGCCGGAAACCGAAAGCGCCACCCTTCGCCACCCGTTCTCCGGAGGTATGCAGGGAGCGCCGGAGTGCTGCGTGCTGCGGTTCGGCCACCGGCCGGGCCGGGACGACCGCATGACGACCCACGTCGGGCTCACCGCCCGCGCGCTGGGGGCCGACCGCGTGGTGTTCCCGGACAACGCCGGCCAGTCCGCGGAGACGGTGCGGGACATCACCGCGCGCTTCGGCGGCCCGTTCGAAGTGGAGCTCCGCGAGGACCAGCGCGCGATCATCCGGAACTGGGAAGGGACGGTCGTCCACCTCACGATGTACGGCGAGGAGGTCCAGACCGTCGAAGCGGAGATCCGCGAGGTCTACGCCGACGAGCCGATCCTGATCGTCGTCGGCGGCGAGAAGGTGCCGTTCGAGGTGTACGAGAACGCTGACTGGAACGTCGGCGTCACCAACCAGCCCCACTCCGAGGTCGCCGGCCTCGCCGTCTTCCTCGACCGCCTGTTCGACGGCGACGAACTCGACCGCGAGTGGGCGGGCGGCGAGCAGCGCGTGGTCCCGATGGAGACCGGGAAGCGCGTGGTCGATCCGGAGGACGTGGACGCGGACGGGACCGTCGACGACGGCGCGATCGACGACGAGTGAGTTCGCGGGCGGCGACACCCACGGGGACAGTTCTGCAGTGGCGCGAAGCGCTCGCGCCGCCGTGCGCGAGGCGAGCGCGAGGGATGAGCGACTGAGCGGAAGCGAAGGAGCGAGTCGGCTGGGGAGGTTCGTGGGCTGTGCTGTCGGGCGGGACTGAAAGGGGGTGCCTGCTCGACGAACCCCGGCGACGCAAGGACCACAGGCGAGCAGCGCGAGCCGAGGACCGCAGCGAGCCGCGGGAGTCGAGCGGGGAGGGGCTTTCACGGTGGTGCTGATTCGGGCAGCAACGACAAGTCCGACCACAGAGCGACCCGAACCTCCAGCGCAGTACACCTGTAACCCACAACGTTGAAGCGGTTCCCCCTTTTACGTCACCGCAATGGCTTTTGAGGAACTCTTGGAGGACCCGGTGATTCAGAAGTACCTCCACGACCTGGTCGGTCCGACGGGGATGCCCGTCGCCGCCGCCCCGCCGGACGGCGAAGTGACCGACGAGGAACTGGCCGAGGAACTCGGCCTCGAACTCAACGACGTCCGCCGCGCGCTGTTCATCCTCTACGAGAACGACCTGGCGGCGTACCGCCGGGTCCGCGACGAGGACTCGGGCTGGCTCACCTACCTCTGGACGTTCCACTACGAGAACATCCCGGAGAACTTAGAGGAGGAGATGCACCGGCTCGCGGACGCGCTGGAGCAGCGCCTGGAGTACGAGAGCGAACACCAGTTCTACCTGTGTGAGAGCTGCTCGCTGCGCTTCGAGTTCGAGGAAGCGATGGAGTTCGGCTTCGAGTGCCCCGAGTGCGGCACCCAGCTCGAGGCGATGGAGAACACCCGCATGGTCGAGGCCATGGAGTGGCGACTCGACCAGCTCCGCGACGAACTCAACCTCGAGGCCGCCTGATGGTCGTCCTCGCAACCAAGTGCTACGTCGAGGGCGACGCCCGCGAGCGCGCGCTCGACAGCCTCGACTCGCTGGTCGCCAACGACCTCGCCGAGCTCGACGTGGAGTGGACCATCGGCGTCCTCGACGACGAGTTCGTCTCGGTCACCGTCGAGGGCGACGACGAGACGGTCGCCCGCAACCTGCTCCGGGAGCGCTGGGGCGAGATCACCGACCACTTCGAGGACGGCGAGACGTACGTCGGCACGCTGCAGTACTGGGACGACGAGGGCTGGACTCTCGACGCCGGCCAACCGATCGAGATCTCGCGCGACCAGCTCGGCCTCGGCCCCGGCGACCCCTCGCAGATCCGTGACCGCTTCGGCGTCGTCCAGCACACGCCGCTGCAGTTCGTGTACGACGCCGACGGCGACCACCGGCTCGCCGACGAGAGCCGGGACACCCTGTACGACTGGGGCCGGAGCGACGACGACGGCGCCGACTCGGGCGGCCGGCTCAACGTCAACTCCGCGACCCGCGGCGAGGTGCGCGCGACGCTCAACCGCGCGGGCCACGCACGTGACGTGATCACCGTCGAGCGACTCGGCCTGCTCGAACAGAGCGTCGTCTGTGCGGAGGGCACCGACCCGCCCGGACTGCTCGCCAGCGTCGGCGAGTACCTCCCGGCCGAACTGAAGGCCGTCGTCCCGTAAGGATGAACCGTCGACACCTCGCGCTGCTGGCGCTGGTCGGCATGCTCGCGCTGAGCGGCTGCCTCGGCGGCGGCCCGACCAGCGCCGACCGGCTCGACGAGGCGCCGGCCCAGCCATACGACTGGGACGCCGAGGGCGACGTGCACGTCACGGTCACGAGCGACGTCACCTACCGCGCGGTGTACGACGTGTCGGCGGTCAACGACAGCATCAGGCTCTCCCGACCCGGCTTCCTCGGCACCGACGAGCCGCTCACGATCAGTTCGCTGCGCTACCGCTACCCCAACGGCACCGTCGTCAACGGCTCCGCGTTCGGCGACCACGGCGGCGACGTGCGCACCCAGAACAACCACCTCGTGATCGAACCGCCGGGCGAGGACGGCCGGCTCGCCTACTCCGGCGAGAGCACGCCGAAGCAGTTCACCCACCCCGTCGCCGTCGAGGGCGGCAACTACGTCGTCGTCCTCCCGGAGAACCGCGAGGCGTCGGTGCCGCTGTTCGGCCGGATCGTCCCCGCGCCCGACTCGAAGACGGTCGTCGACGGCCGCCTCACGATCGAGTGGACCGAGATCACCAGGGAGAGCCTCTCGGTGCGGTTCTACCTCCCGCGTGACGTGCAGCTGTTCGCCGGGCTCCTGGCGGGGCTCGTCGGCGTCGCGATCGTCGGCGTCGGCTACTACCGGCGGAAGATCGGCGAGCTCCGGGAGCGCCGCGAGGAGATGGGGCTGGACGTGGACATCGACCACGACGACGACGATGGGCCGCCGCCGGGGATGCGCTGAGTCCGCCCCCCGGCGATCCGTCGCGGTCGCAGTCACGTGACGCGGCTCTTTTGCGCCCCCGGCCGCAACGGCGGGTATGTCCAACCGGAACGACGTAGCCCCCGGCACCGTCGGCGTCGAGCTCCGCGAGGAGGGCGTCGTCGTCGAGTACCAGGACGGCCGCGACACGCTCTACCGCGGGGTTCCGAGCGCCGAGGAGGAGTCGGTCCGGACCGGCCCGGGGAAGGAGTGTCACCTGCTCGTCACCGATCCGACCGAGAGCGAGGGGGTGATGCTGTACATCAACGACCTGAAAACCGAAGACGAGATCCTCGAGGACACCGGCGTCGGCCGGGTGATGCTCGACCCCGGCGAGGCGGAGGAGGTGTTCCCGGGCGTGATCGCTCGGCACGCCGAAGGCCGGCGCATCGAGGTCGAGGCCGACCCCGAGGAGGCCCGCGGCCGGGTGTTCGTGTTCGTCGAGGACGACTGGGGCGAGCAGAGCTTCGAGATCGTGGGCGCCGACGAGGCCGAAGAGTAGCGTTACGGGACGGGACCAGTCGGCCCCTGCCTACTGCAGGTAGTCGGGTTCGTCGCCGGCGCAGTTCTCCTCGTGCTGGCTGGCGTCGCTCTCCTCGTCGAACAGCAGGCCGCAGTGCTCACACTGGTACCACGTCATCCCGTCTCGCTCCGTGGCGTCGACCATGTGCTGACGTGGGGTCGGACACCGTAAATCGCTTCCGGCGACTGTCACGCCGGCGTCGACGGGGCCGGAGTCGGCGCGGTCGCTCCTTCCGTAACGTGCAAATGGGTGGCCCGCCCAGCGAGCGTATGCGCGGAGCGCCCACCGATTCCGCCCAGCCCACACAATGACGCTCACCAAACGGGTCATCCCCTGCATCGACGTGGACGTAGACGAGAACGGCGAACCGGCGGTGTACACCGGCGTCAACTTCGAGGACCTCGAGTACACCGGCGACCCGGTGGAGATGGCCAAACGCTACAACGAGGCCGGCGCCGACGAGTTCGTGTTCCTCGACATCACCGCGAGCGCGGAGGGTCGCGAGACGATGCTCGACACCGTCTCGGCAGTCGCCGACGAGGTGTTCATCCCGCTGACCGTCGGCGGCGGCATCCGCACCACCGACGACATCAAGGAGACCCTCCGCGCCGGCGCGGACAAGGTCAGCATCAACTCCGGCGCCATCGAGAACCCCGACCTGATCGACCGCGGGGCCGAGGCGTTCGGCTCGCAGTGTATCGTCATCTCGCTCGACGCCCGCCGGCGCTACGACGAACAGGGCGAACACTACGAGCGTATCGACGGCGAGTCCTGCTGGTTCGAGTGCACCGTCAAGGGCGGCCGCGAGGGGACCGGCATCGACGCCGTCGAGTGGTCCGAGGAGGCCGAGTCCCGCGGCGCGGGCGAGCTGTTCGTCAACTCGATCGACAAGGACGGCACGAAGGACGGCTACGACATCCCGCTGACCTCCGCGGTGTGTGACGCCGTCTCGACGCCGGTGATCGCCTCCTCGGGCTGTGGCTCGCCCGCGGACATGTACGAGGTGTTCACCGAGGCCGACGCCGACGCCGGGCTCGCGGCGTCGATCTTCCACTACGAGGAGTACACGATCCAGGAGGTCAAACAGTACCTCGCCGAGCGCGGGATCCCCGTCCGGATCTGACGAGAGCCGCGTCGCTCACGGATCGAAGCGTCGGTACGAAACCTCTCTCGGACGCGTCGAGCGCTGGGAGCGAGAACGAAGCTAGGCGGACGCCGACTCGAACGCGTCACGGAGCGCGTCGGTCTTCTGACGCACGTCGCCGGCGGCGTCCTCGAGCACGTCCAGCGGGTCGGCGTCGCCCTCGGTCGTGATCGAGAGGATCGGTTCGGTCTGTCCCCCCGACTGCTCGGGGTTCACGTCGTAGGTCGCGGCGGCCACGTCGTCGTTCTCCAGCAGCGTCCCCTTCAGGACGTTCATGAACGTGTGCCCCTCGCCGGCGACCTCGATGCGGAGTTCCTCCTCGGTTTTCTCGATGACCCGCAGTTCCATGGCTATCGCTTGTCGGGGTCCGCGTTTGAGTGTTTCGGGACCGAGACGCCGTCGTGCGGGGGTCCTGCCCCGATGCGGCGCCGACGGGCCGGAACCACACGACTCAACTACGGCGCTTCCCTCTCCCGAAGCATGGACGCGTTTGCCCCGGCCAGCGTGACGGCCGTGTTCGCGCCCGCGGCGTCCGAATCCGGCTCCCGCGGCGCGAGCGTGGCGCTCGAGGACGGCGTGACCGTCTCGGTCGACGCCGCCGCGGAGACGACCGTCGCCGTCGACGGCGAGCCCGCCGCGTTCGAGCCGGTGAGCCGCGTGCTGGACCGACTCGGCGTCACAGCCAGCGTCGACGTGCGGCCGGAGGTCCCCTTGGGCGCCGGCTTCGGCGCCAGCGGCGCCGCGACGCTCGCGACGGCGCTGGCCGCGAACGAACGCTTCGACCTCGGCCGCTCCCGCGAGCAGCTCCTCGACGACAGCCACGAGGCGGAGGTCGCCGCCGGCACCGGGCTGGGCGACGTGTTCGTCCAGGAGGCCGGGGGGTTGGTGTACAACGTCGGCGACGGACGCCAGCGCGTCGCGACCGACGAGCCGGTGGAGTACGCCTCCTACGGCGGGCTCTCGACCGCCGACGCGCTCGCCGACGAGGAGCTGATGGCCCGGGTCCGCACGGAGGGCGGGGCGGTGCTCGACGCTCTCCCCTCGTCCCCGACGCCCCGGGGGGTGATCGAGCGCTCCTGGCCGTTCGCCCGCGCGCTCGACCTCCCGACCGAGCGCGTCGTCGACGACGTGGCCCGCGTCGAGGACGCCGGCGGCACGGCGACGATGGCGATGCTCGGCGAGACGGTCGTCGGCGTCGGCGCCGAGGGCGTGCTCCCCAACCGGACGCGGATCTCGACTGCCGGCGCCAGGCTGCTGTAACGCGGGTCGGGTAGCCGCGACCACCAAGTTCATGACGGCGACCCCCCGCCACTACCCATGGACGGCCACGCCGCCGCCCCCGGGGCGGGGACGGTGCTCAACGCGCTCGCCACCGGCCGCGGGTCGGCGTTCGCACTCGACTTCGAGACCAGCGCGCACGTCGAGCTCGACGGCTCGGGCGAGGTGGTCGGCGAGATCGCCGGCCAGCCCGACGCCGACACCGAACTGATCGAGCGCTGTGTCGCCCGCACCGTTGAGCGCTGGGGCGACGATCCGGCCGCGACCGCCGACGCTCCCGACCCGGCGGCGGTCGGCGGCACGGTCCGGACCGAGAGCGAGGTGCCGACCGCCGCGGGGCTGAAGAGTCCTCCGCGGCCGCGAACGCGACCGTGCTGGCGACCGTCGACGCGCTCGGCCTCGCGGGCATCGTCGACCTCGAGGACGCCTGCCGGGTCGGCGTGGGGGCGGCGAGGGAGGCCGGCGTCACCGTCACCGGCGCGTTCGACGACGCCAGCGCGTCGATGCTCGGCGGGCTCACCGTCACCGACAACACCGAGGACGAGCTGCTCGCCCGCGAGGAGGTGGACTGGGACGCACTCGTCTGGACGCCGCCCGAGCGCGCCTACTCCGCGGACGCCGACGCCGAGCGCTGCGAGCTGGTGGCGCCGATGGCCCGTCTCGTGGAGGAGCTCGCGCTCGACGGCGAGTACGCCCGGGCGATGACCGTCAACGGGCTCGCGTTCTCGGCGGCGCTCGGCTTCTCGGCC
This sequence comes from Halolamina rubra, assembly GCF_000739555.1. Taxonomy (GTDB): domain Archaea; phylum Halobacteriota; class Halobacteria; order Halobacteriales; family Haloferacaceae; genus Halolamina; species Halolamina rubra. The sequence continues at coordinate 32,357 of NZ_BBJN01000022.1, read as the reverse complement.
GACCCGGCCGTCGAGGCGATGCCCCACGCCGCGGGCGTCTCGCTCTCGGGGACGGGGCCGAGCGTCGTCGCCGTCGGCGACGCCGACGGGCTGGAACGCGTCGAGGCGCTGTGGCGCGAGCGCCCGGGGGAGACGCTGCGGACGGCCACTCGATCGACCGGAGGACGATACCTATGACCGACCGAACACCCGACGACATGACCCTGGAGGAACTGCGCGAGGAGATCCAGCAGATCGACCAGGAGCTGGTCGAACTCATCGCTCAACGCACCTACGTCGCCGACACCATCGCCGACGTGAAGGCCGAACAGGGGCTGCCGACGACCGACGAGGACCAGGAGCAGGCGGTGATGGACCGCGCCGGCGAGAACGCCGAGCGCTTCGACGTGGACTCGAACCTCGTGAAGGCGATCTTCCGGCTGCTGATAGAACTGAACAAGGTCGAGCAGCGGGAGAGCCGGTAGTCCGGCCGCCGGTCCGTGACGATCCGGCGCCGCCGGTCACCCGATCGTGAGCACCTTGTCGGCGTCCTCGACGACCCGTAAGCAGTCGTCCATCGTCGACCGTGGGCGGAGTTCGTCGGGCTCGATGTCCCGCGAGTCCAGACAGGTGCCACACGCCAGCAGCGTGCCGCCGTCGTTCGCGTACTTGCGCATCACCCCGTGGGGGTTGAACTTCTCGTGATCGAGGTCGGGCGCGTCGACGCCGTCGCCGAGGAGGAACGTCTCCACCGAGTGGCCCGACTCGAGCGCCGTGTTCGCGAGTCGAAACGCGTTCCACACCCGTTCCGGATCGTTCGTCTCCAGGATCAGTCCGAGCTGCATACGCGATCGTAGCCCGAGCGCGCGCAAAGCGATTGCGGCGATTCCCGCGGCGGAGGAACGCTTCCGGAGTGGGACGTTATCGAGCCACGGCGGGCACACGGCGCGACGAGGCGAGGAGTTAGGCGTACGGCTCGGGGTCGAGGTCGCGCTCGTCGCGGTACTGGTCGACGAACTCCGTCACGTCGAACTCGAGCATCTGCTCCTCGAACTCGGTCATCGCGCGGTCGCTCTCGGCGTGGGAGACCGCGTGCTCCATCATCTCGATCACCAGTTCCACGATCACCTCGTGGAGCCGGCGGGCGTCGAACCCCGAGATCCACACCATCGCGAACCCCACGTCACCCTCGTCGGTCGCGTCGGCGACGGCGATCTGTTCGGGGAACTCCTCCATCACCATCCCCATCAGGTGGGGGGTGCCGAAGTCCGGCATCTCCTCGCTCGTCGTCTCGACCACGTCGTCGAGGGTCTCCACCAGGAACTCGGGGAAGAAGCGCGTCGGCGGGTGCATATCCATCACGACGCCGTGGCGCTCCCCGCAGTCGCAGTCGAGTTCGCGCATCCCGAGGTCGAGCGACGTGAGCGCGACCGTCTCCCCGCACGGTAGCTCCACCCGCTCGGCGCCTGCGTTCGACATGCTCGAGAGAGGGGGCTGGCGGGCTAAAAGGCCGCCGCTCCGTGGCTACTCCTCGTCCGTTTCCGCCGCTTCAGCCTCGTCGTCGTCCGACTCCTCCTCGTCTGGTTCCTCCGCCTCCACTTCCTCGTCCTCACCTTCTTCCTCATCCGCTTCTTCCTCGCCCTCCACCAACTCCTCCCACTCGTCGTGGGGTTCGAGCCCCTCGATCTCGAGTTCGACTTCGATCTCGATCCCGTCGGTCTCTAGTTCGGCCTCGACCTCGCGCTCGTCGCCCGCCTCGAGTTCCAGTTCGTGGCTGTCCACCTCGACTTCGATCTCCACGTCGACGTCGATGTTCGGGTCGTCGGACATACGCCACAGTTCGGTCCGAGTCGGCATAGTTCGTGCGGCCGGCGTGGCGTCGACGCCTCGTGTGGCTTCGACCTCCCTCACTTCGTTCGCCGTTCGACGCTCCGGGACTGGTTGCCGTCGCTCCGACTGGTCGCGACGTTTCCCGATCTCGACTCCTGCTCGCGGGTCACGTCGTTCCCCGCTCGCTTTCCGGGACTGTTTGCCGCTCAGTCGTTCCACTCCTTCGCGTTTCCCAGTCCCGCGTTCGACACGCTTTACCGCGAAACACACCCACGTTCACGCATGCAAGAGGAGACCCGCGTCGAGTGGCGCCAGTGGGGGGCGGACGCCTTCGACGAGGCTCGAGACCGCGGCGTTCCCGTACTGCTCTCGCTCTCGACGACGTGGTGTGTCGACTGCCATGAGATGGACGCGACCACCTACGCCGACCCGAACGTCGCGGCCAACGTCAACGACCGGTTCGTCCCGGTGCGCGTCGACGCCGACCGCCGACCGCGGGTGCGCGAGCGCTACGCTGCCGGCGGGTTCCCGTCGACCGTCTTCCTCACCCCGGAGGGGGAGCTGCTCTCGACGGCGACCGCGCTCGCGCCCGACGGGATGCGGCAGGTGCTGGACCGCGTCGCCGAGAACTACGCCGAGAAGGGCGACGACGCCGGCCGCGTCCCGCGCGCGCTCTCGGGAGACCTCCCGCCCGCGGGTGAGGTCGACGCCGCCATCGAGGAGCAGCTCGCCGGCCAGCTCGACGAGAAGTTCGACGAGCGCTTCGCCGGCTGGGGGCAGAACGCGAAGTTCCCACTGGCCCGTACCGTCGAGTTCGCGCTCAAACGCGAGCGCGACCAGGCCCTCCGGACCCTCGACGCGATCCGGGACCACCTCCACGACGAGGTTGCCGGGGGGTTCTTCCGCTACGCCGGCCGGCAGGACTGGGGCGACGTCCACCACGCGAAGCTGCTGGACACGAACGCGACCCTGCTACGGGCGTTCGCCCACGCCTACGTCTACACGGGCGAGGAGGCCTACCGCGAGCCCGCAGAGTCGACCGTCAAGTTCCTGACCGACGATCTCTGGGCCGGCGTCGCCGTCGGCGGCAGCGTCGGCCCGGGCGAGGGCGCGGAGTACTGGCGCAAGTCGGCGGAGGAGCGGGCGAACGATCGCTCGCCGCGCACCGACCTGACGGCGTACGCCGGCGGCAACGCGCTCGCGGCCGACGGGCTGCTCGCCTACCACGGCTACACCGACGACGAGCGGGCCCGCGAGTACGCCGACCGCGTGCTCGACTACCTCGAACGCGACCTGCTCGAGCACGGCTCCGTCGTCCACTTCCGGGAGCGCGGGCGGACCGGGCCGCGGGACGTGCTCTCGGACGTCGCCGCCGTCGTCGGCGCGTTCACCCGCGCGGAGCAGACGCTCGGCTACGGCGCCGACGTGGCAAGCACCGTCGCCGACCACGCGATCGAGACGCTCCACGAGGACGGCTCGTTCCGCGACGGGCCCGCCGAGGGCCCCGGCCTGCTCGACCGCCCGCTCCGACCGCTCGACGGCAACGCCGCGATGGCGAACGCGCTGGTCGACCTCGCGGCGCTGACCGGCGAGGAGTCGTACCGCGAGGTCGCCCGCGAGACCGTCGGCGCCTTCGCCGGCGCCTCCCACCGCGTCGGCGTGCAGGTCGCGGAGTACGGGACGGCCGCGAGCCGGCTCGTCCACGACCCCTTGACCGTCGCCGTCGCCGACGACCCCGGGAGCGACCTCCACCGCGCCGCGCTCCGGATCGCCGACCACGAGAAGGTGGTCGTCCCCGACGCCGACGAGTCGGTCGCGCCCGACCTCGACCGCGGCACGGCACGGGTTCTCGGCGTCGACGACCCCGCGAGCGACCCCGAGGCGCTGATGGAGCGTGTCGCCCGGCTGGAGTAGAGAAACTCGGCGAAACTGGAGCCACGGGTAAACGTCCGGTGAGTTTTTGAACGCACAGCGTGTGAGCGTGGAGCATGGCAAGCTTGCGCGATCTCGGGCTCTCCGAGTACGAGGCTCGGGCCTACCGGGCGCTGCTGGACGACTCCCCCAGCACGGCGAAGGACCTCTCACAGTCCAGCGACGTGCCCATGGGGCGGGTGTACGACGTGCTGAAGGATCTGGAACGCCGGGGGCTCGCCCGGAGCCAGGCTGCGAGCCGCCCCAAGAAGTACGTCGCCGTCGAGCCCGAGGCCGCGCTGGATCGCCTGCTCGAGGCCAAACGCGACGAGCTGGCCGAGCAGGAGTCACAGTACGAGGCGGCCGTCGACGAACTGGAGGGCGACCTCGAGGCCGGCGTCCCGACCGAGGAGGGGTTCTGGACCGCCGTCGTCGGCCCGGAGGAGAGCGCCGACCTCCTGCTGGAGCGGCTCGACACCGCCACCGAGCACGTGATCACCGTCGCCGGCGGCCCGACGCCGCAGTTCGACGTGGGCGAGTACGGCGGCGAGGTGACGGCGGCGCTCCAGCGCGCGCTCGACCGCGGCGCCGAGGTCGACGTGCTGCTCGGCCCCGAACTGATCGAGACGCTCCCGAACACGGTGTTGAAGCGCTACGAGAAGGAGCTGGCCGACCACGACGCCTTCGAGGTGCGCACGACCGAGCAGGTCAGCGGCTCGTTCCACCTGATCGACGGCGTCGAGGCGTGTATCGAGATCCCCAACCCGTTGACGCCGCGGGAGCCGTTCGCGATGCTCGACCTGAAAGATCGCGGGTTCACCGCCGACGTGCGGGAGACGTTCGACCCGCGGTGGGCGGACGCGACGCCGCTGACCGTCCCGGAGTAGTCAGGCCGCGAGCTCCTCGCGGAGCCGCTCCATCGCGACCTCGCGCTCGGCGACGGCGTCGTGCTGGTGGATCGACTCGTCGTTCTCCTGTTTCACGTAGATCACTGCCTCGTCGTCGAGGTCGGGGTAGGCGTCGACGACGCCCTCCGCCAGCGAGCGCACGCAGTCCTCGACGAACTTCGCGTTCGCGTGGGCCGCGTACGTCATGTGATCCTCGTCGGGACGCTTGGCCATGTTGTAGATCCGGGCGCTCATGCTGTCCCGCGCGATGTCGATCAGCTCCATCAGGTCGACCTCGGGCTCGGCGTCCTGCGTGACCGTCAGCGTCGCGTGGCCGCGCTGGGAGTGGCCGGGCTGGGGCACCTCGTCGAGGAACGCCTCGGCGGTCTCGTCGTCGACGCCGAGGTCCGCCAGCGTCTCGCGGGCGCGGGACTCGGACATCCCCTGCGAGCAGGGGCAGACGGTCATCCCGGTGACCCGGCAGCCGATCTCCTCCTCGGTCCCCTCGTCGGTGGCGGTCGCGGAGGCGACGATGTCGACGGTGCTCTGGGTGGGGCGGCCGCTGGCGGGCGTCTCCTCCTTGAGCATCCACTCCGCCTCCATCTGGACCTCGGCGGTCGTGGTGTACTCGTGTTTCGCCAGCAGGCGCTCGGCGGCGTCGCCACAGAGCGCCTCGACGCGGGCGGTCTCGCCGTCGACGGCGTCCTCGAGCACCTCGTCGATCACCTCCATGTTCCGGCTCATGTCGATCCCCTTGCGGCGGCTGGGGAGGTCGACGTAGACGGAGAACTCCGCGGTCAGCACGTACGGCCGGTCGTCGCCCTCGAGTTCGACGAGCTTCTCGACGCCCGTGACGCCGACCTGACTCAGCCCCACGGTCACGTCGGGCTCGTCGGCCTGCACGTCCGGAAGCTGGTGACTCATTACCACTACTCAGTTCCCCGGGGCGATTAGTGTTGTTGGAAGCGGCACGCGCGCTGGCGCACGCGCGGGCGTGAGTGACGGCGCTGGCGCGGGGGAGCGACACGGCGGTCGCTCCTGTTCGTTCGTGCAGTTAGCGGCTACGACACAGCCACGGCGTAGTTTCCGTGACGCCGACCGTCGTCGGCGTCGGTCGTGAGCCGTGGCTGGTTACGACACAGCCACGGCGTAGTCTCGACGGAGCGACACGGAGGTCGCTCCTGTTCGTTTGCCGTGCGTGGTTACGACACAGCCACGGCGTAGTCTCGACGGAGCGACACGGCGGTCGCTCCTGTTCGTGCAGTTAGTGGCTACGGCACAGCCACGGCGTAGTCTCCGCGACGCCGACCGTCGTCGGCGTCGGTCGTGAGCCGTGGCTGGCTAGGGCCAATCGTCGCGCTGCTCCCCCTCCTCGAAGTGATCGGTGTCGTCGCCGTCCTCCGCGAGCTCCCAGCCTGCAGCCTCCGCGGCGTCGTCGAGGGGGAGGTACTCCCAGCCGGTCGCCTCGGCCTGCTCGCGGTGCTCCTCGCCGGTCCCGACGAACACGTGGCGCTCGGTGTCGAACTGGCGTTTCACGTTCTCCAGGCTCTCCTCGACGCCGCGGGGGCCCGAGAAGAAGTCCTGTCGGATGCGCTCCTTTCGCGTGAAGTTGGTGACGACGTAGGTGGGCTTGTCGCTCACCACGCCGACGTAGCTCGTCCACCCGCGGGCGTCGTTGAACACCGCGTTCGGGTCGGCGAGCGACTTCAGCGCGTCCAGTTCGAACGCGAGCGTCATGTCGGAGGAGCCGCCGGAGTCCATACCCGCACTGGGGGCGGTCGCCGCAAAACGACTTCGGTGTCGTCGGCGTCGACTGGCTGCGGGTTCGAGCTGAGAAAACGTCGGTTGCGGCCGTCAGTCGTCGGCGACGGGAGCTTCCAGATCGTCGACGCTGAACGATTTCTCGACCAGCTTCTCCTTCTCGTCGCCGACGTGGGTGCCCTCACGCATCAGCTGCTTGTACGCCGACTGGGGCGCGAGGTCGCCGATCAGGACGCCGCCGACGATGCGGCCGTCCTTCAGCGCCAGGCGGCGCCACTCCGTGTCGGAGTACTTGGCCTCGACGCTGTCGTCGCCCATCGTCGGGTGGCCGAACGAGAGGAACGGGAAGTCGAAGTGGGTGATCGAGTACGAGGAGACCCAGCGGAACTCGTCGTCGCCGTAGTCGAGCATGTTCTTGGCGGCGCACTCGCCCTGGGCCTTCGCCGAGCCCCACGCACCGTTCTGGGCCTGGTCGCCCAGGATCAGGTCGTTGAACTTCGTGCAGTCGCCCGCGGCGTACACGTTCTCGAGGTTCGTCCGCATGTGCTCGTCGACGACGATACCGTCGGCGTCGTACTCCAGTCCCGTGCCGCGGAGGATCTCGGTGTTGATGTCCAGCCCGATCGCGACCCCGACGAAGTCGGCGTCGTACTCCTCGCCGTCGGGGTCGACCGCGGACTCGACGCGGCCGTCGTCGTCGACCTCGAAGTGGTCGACGCCGGAGTCGAACACGGGGGTGACGCCCCGCTCGCGGAGCGCGTTGTGGATGATCTCGGCGCCGTCCTCGCTGAGCGCGTAACGCCACCAGGCGTTACCGCGCATCAGGTAGTTGGCGTCGACGTCCTGGGCGCCACAGATGGCCGCGAAGTCGATGCCCAGCAGCCCCGCGCCGACGATGACGCCGGTGTCGGCCGCCTCGACGTCGGCCTTGATCTTGCGGGCGTCCTCGAACGTCCAGAAGTGGTGGATCCCCTCGGCGTCGGAGTTGTCGACCGGGAGCTGAGCGGGCGTCCCGCCGGTGGCGAGCAGGAGCTTGTCGTACTCGTACGTGTCGCCCTGGTGGCTCGTGACGACCTGGCCGTCGGTGTCGATGTCGACGACGAGCGTGTTGAGCTGGAGGTCGATCTCCCGCTCGGCGTACCACTCCTCGTCGTGAATGGAGATGGGGGCCTCGGGGAGCTTCCCCTTCGCGAACTCCTTGATCAGAATACGGTTGTAGAGAGCTTCCCCCTCGTCGGTGATGACCGTGATGTCGGCGTCGGGATCGTTCTCCCGTAACGTCTCCGCCGCCGAACTCCCGGCGACCCCATCGCCGATGATCACGAACGATTCGCTCATGGCCTGCAGTTTGGCAGTGGGGGTTAATGTGGGTTACCATACGGCTTTCGGTAGGGGAACCGTACCCACATCTCGCACTCTCGGTGGGTTGAAGGCCGTCGCCGCGCTACTGCCGGTCGATGAAGCTCCGCCAGAACGTTCGCCACTTCGCGGCGAAGCAGGCGCTCACGATGCCGGTCGTCGGGGAGATGATGAACGACAAACTGGTCGATCTCCACGTCGGCGTGTTCGGCGACCGCGCCGAGGACGGCCACCGCGAGGAGCGGGAGCCACACATGGAGGCCTTTTTCGACTGCACGATGGCGACGTACATCGCCGCGCTCTCGGCCGGCTACCCGGAGGCCGAGGCCCGCGAGATCACCCACCTGCAGGCGAACTTCGACTTCTACAACCACGGCTGGACGGAGATGATGGAGTTCCCGGTCGACGAGGTCGAGGAGCATTACGACCGCTACGCCGACTTCTTCGAGAGCCACGAGATCACCATCGACGACCCGCTCGGGGAGTTCCGCGACCGGGAGATCCCCGAGGCGCCGTCGACGCCGGCGAAGCTCGACGACCCCGACCACCCCCACGCCGCGGAGGGGTTCGCCGACGACGTGTACGTCGAGACCGAGGACGGCGTCGTCGCCGGCGACCGCAGCGACGAGATCCAGGAGTCGACTGGGTAGCGGCGATACGTTTGTTGGGCGTTCGGTCGGTGGCTCGCCGAGGTAGTGTTCGGTTGGATTGTTCTGCCCACGAACGGGACCGCGGAGTTTGACGGTTCTACCGGGAACGTCACCGCGGAGTGTGCTCGACCTGTTGTACCGCCTACCGCACCGCGCCGCGGCCACAGCCTCCCCAGCCGGTTCGCTCCCCTACGGTCGCTCACCCCTCGTTCTGGGTCGTCCACGGAGGGACTCGCGTGTCGCGCCGACAGCCGCGGTGCGGTCACAATACGCCAACGACCGAGATGCTGTCGCTGTCGCGGTCGAAATTCGTCGCCGATCGAGGCCCCGACACACCAGCATACCGTCCGCGCCAAACCACCCGGATAGCCCGAATCAGTCCGCCTTCCGGTCGATCCGCTTCGCGCACTCGAAGCCGGCGACGATGCCGCCGTCGAGGCTGCGCTCGGGGTACTGCGCCTCGCTGGCCATCCCGGCGTAGTAGAGCCCGTCCGCCACGTCGTCCTGTAGGTCGTAGGGGACGACCATGTCGAGGTAGCCCCGCTCGTAGATCGGCGCCGCCCGGGGCGCCTTCGCGAGGCGGAACTGTTCGACGTGATCCCGGTCGAACGCGGGGAACATCCCGTCGATGGCGTCGAGCCAGCGCTCCTCGATCGCGTCGTCGTCGGCCGTCGCGAGCCACTCATCGTCGCTCTGGACGTAGGAGGCCACGTAGAGGAGATGCTCCCCGCCGTAGCGCTCGGGCGGGACGAAGTTCGTGTGCTCGATCAGCGCGCCGAAGGGGGCGTCGTCGGCGACGTTGAGCCAGTACGTGTCGGTCAGCGGGCGGTCCATCGTCACCACCGCACAGACCGCGCCCTGGAAGTCGATCTCGCAGCGGTAGCCCGCGAGCTCCTCGAGCACGTTGGGCATCGTCGCCACCACGACGCCGTCGGTGTCGTGGGTCGTCTTCTCCCCGGCGGCCTCGGTGGTTACCGTCGTCACCGCGCCGTCCTCGATGCCGAGGTCGGTGACCCGCGTGTTCGTCCGGACGGTGTCGCGCCCGACGGCGTCGACGAGGGGGTCGAGCAGCGCGTCGAACCCGCCGTCGGGGTAGCCCAGGATCTCCCCGCGGAGCAGGTCGCGCTCGCCCCGGAACTTGATCCGGCCGAGCAGCCACGCCGCGCTCACGTCCTCCTTCCGGTCGCCGAACTTCGCGTCGAGCAGCGGCTCGAAGAAGTTCTCGTACACGCCGCGGGTGGTGTGCTCGAGCAGGAACTGCTTGATCGGCACGTCCTCGAACTCGCTGAGGTCGTCGTACGTGTCGAACGAGGGGACCCCGCCGCGCACGTCGATCTCCATCGTGAGCATCCCGAGCCGGAAGATGTCGTACACGCTCATGTGCGGGTAGGCCAGGATCTCCCACGGCGTGTCCATCGGGTGGGCCTCGCCGTCGACGTAGTAGGCGTTCTTCCCGAGGCGCCACTCGATCCGGTCGCCGACGCCGAGCTCCTCGGCGAGGGCGACGATCGTCTCCTCGGACTTCGAGAGGTGGTGGTAGAACTTCTCGATCGGGTCGCCGGCGGTCTCGTAGCTCGCCGCGAGCCCGCCGAGATCGCCGCTCCCCTCGAGGATCGCCACCTCGTGGCCGCGCTGCTGGAGGCTGTACGCGGCCGCGAGTCCGGCGATACCGCCGCCGACGACGTGGTACATACTGAGAGGACGGGGTGGGCGAAGGAAAAACCCTCCCGGTCCCGCCGGCGGTCGTCGACGCCGCCCGGGGGCGACCCTTTTTGTCCGATGCGGCGGAGAGACCCGTATGGAGTCACACACCAACGTCGCCGACGGACGAGCGCGATGGTAGAGCTCGCGCTGTCGCTGGGGCGGCTCGCCCTCGCGCTGTTTCTGGTCGTGCTGAACGGCTTCTTCGTCGCCGCGGAGTTCGCCTTCGTCAGGGTGCGCGCCACCTCCGTCGAACAGCTCGCCGAGGAGGGGCGGGCCGGCGCGGGCGCGCTGCAGGACGTGATGACCGACCTCGACAACTACCTCGCGGTCACCCAGCTGGGGATCACCCTCGCCTCGCTGGGGCTGGGGTGGGCCGGCGAGCCCGCGATCGCGTCGCTGCTGGAGCCCGTCCTCGGCTCCCTGCTCCCGCCGGGGCTCGTCCACCTCGTCGCGATCGCGATCGGCTTCTCGATCATCACGTTCCTCCACGTCGTGTTCGGCGAGCTCGCGCCCAAGACGTTCGCGATCGCCCGGACCGAGCGCCTCTCGCTGCTGCTCGCGCCGCCGATGAAGCTGTTCTACCTGCTGTTCTACCCCGGGATCGTCGTGTTCAACGGCGCGGCCAACGCGTTCACGAGCGCGCTCGGCGTCGCGCCGGCCTCGGAGTCCGACGAGACGCTTGGGGAGCGGGAGATCCGCCGCGTCCTGGCTCGCTCCGGCGACGAAGGCGACGTCGACGTGGCGGAGGTCGCGATGATCGAGCGCGTGTTCGAGCTCGACGACACCGCCGTGCGCGAGGTGATGGTGCCGCTGCCGGACGTGATCAGCGTGCCCGCCGACGCGACGCTGGCCGACCTCCGCGAGACCGTCTTCGAGTGGGAGCACACCCGCTACCCGGTCGTCGCGTCCGACGACGCCACGCAGGTCGTCGGGTTCGTCGACGTGAAAGACGTGCTCCGCGCGAGCGAGACCGATCGGGAGGGGGAGGCGACCGCCGCCGACCTCGCCCGGGAGGTGCTCGTCGTGCCGGAGACGACGACGATCAACGACCTGCTGCTGCAGTTCCAGGCCGACGACCAGCAGATGGCCGCGGTCATCGACGAGTGGGGCGCCTTCGAGGGGATGGCCACCGTCGAGGACGTGGTCGAGGCCGTCGTCGGCGACCTGCGCGACGAGTTCGACGCCGACGACCGCGAGCACTCGATCCGCCAGGGCGAGGCCGGCGAGTTCGACGTCGACGGCGGCGTCACCATCTCGGCGGTCAACGACGCGCTTGGCACCGACCTCGACCACGAGGCGGTCGAAACGATCGCCGGCCTGATCCTCAGCCACCTCGACCGCGCGCCCGAACGCGGCGACAGCGTCGAGATCGACGGCTACGAGGCCGAGGTGACGAGCGTCGACGGCGCCCGGATCGAGACCGTCCGGATCGCCGAGCGCGGCGACGGCGACGAGGAGAACGAGAACTGAGCTCAGTTCCGCGCGACCAGTAGCGTCGTCGCGTCCCCGCCGAGCAGTCGCACGTCCGAGAGCCCGGCGGCCTCCGCAACCTCTCGCAGCGATTCGGCGTCGTGGACCGGGACGTGAACCGTCTCGCTTGTCGTCGCGGACTCGCCGCTCGACTCGTCGGTCGCGCGGTAGCCCGTTCGCAGGTCGACGCCGCCGTCGGCCGGCAGATCCGTCACTGAGCGCTCGAGCCGGTAGCCGCTGCCGGAGAGCACGCCGACCGACTCGACCGCGTCGCGGATCGCCGCCGCGTCGGTGACCGCCCGGAGGAGGAACGTCCCCGCGGGCGCGAGCCGCTCGGACGCAGTCTCGATCAGCGCCCCCGGGTCGTCGACGGCCGGCGGCGCCGCCGGCCCGGCCATCGCGACGACGGCGTCGAACGACTCGTCGGTCGGCGGGCGCAGGGGATCGCCGACCGCGACGCCCGCGGCGGGGGCGCGGTGGGCCGTGAACCGGAGCAGCTCGTGGTGGGCGTCGACGCCCAGCACGCGGTCGTAGCGGTCGCCCAGGTGGGCGAGCAGCGCGCCGACGCCGCAGCCGAGCTCGAGCGCGTCGCCGGACTCGGGCGTGAACGCCCGCACCGCCTCGAAGTCGCCGGCGACGCGCTCCTCGTCGGTCAGTCGGTCGAAGACGGGCGCGAGCGTCGTGTACAGCGAGTGCTCGCCGTCCGGATTCCGAAGCAGCCGCTCGCAGGCGTCGGCGAACGTGGGTGCGGCGGGTCGGGGCATCAGGCGGAGTCGCCGTCGTCGGCCTCGTCCTCGCGCAGTCGGACCCGGACGCTCTCGGCGTGGGCCTCCAGCCCCTCCGCCTCGGCGAGCGTGGTGACCGTCGGCGCGAGCTCGTCGAGCGCGTCGCGGTCGAGCCGCTGGACCGTCGAGGAGCGCAGGAACTCGTCGACGGAGAGGCCGCCGTGGACCTTCGCGCCGCCGCCGGTCGGCAGCACGTGGTTGGTGCCGGTCGCGTAGTCGCCCGCAGCGACAGGGGCGTACCCGCCGAGGAACACGCTACCGGCGTTGTCGATCCGGTCCAGCAGCGCCTCGTCGTCGTCGGCCTGGATCGACAGGTGCTCGGCGGCGTACTCCTCGGCGAACAGCACCGCTTCCGGCATCGAGCGCGCGACCAGCACGCCGGAGGCGTCGTTGTCGAGCGCCTCGCGGATGATCTCCTCGCGCTCGCGGCCGTCCGCCTGGCGGTCGATTTCGTCGACGACCGCGTCGGCCAAGTCCTCGTCGTCGGTGACGGCGACGACGCTGGCCTCGGGGTCGTGTTCGGCCTGCGCCAGCAGGTCGGCGGCGACGAACGCGGGGTCGGCGGTGTCGTCGGCCAGGACGAGGATCTCGCTCGGGCCCGCGAGGAAGTCGATCTCGACCTCGCCGCGGACCTCGGCTTTCGCGGCGGTGACCCAGGGGTTGCCCGGGCCGACGATCTTCTGGACCGCCTTCACCGTCTCGGTGCCGTACGCGAGCGCGCCGATCGCCTGCGCGCCGCCGACGGAGTACACCGCGTCGGCGCCGGCCTCGTGGACGGCGGCGAGGGTGACGGGGTTGATCTCCTCGGCGGGCGGCGTGGCGACGGCGACGTGGTCGACGCCCGCGACTTTCGCGGGCACGACGCCCATGATCGCGCTCGAGGGGTAGGCCGCGGTGCCGCCGGGGACGTACACGCCGACGCGGTCGATCGGTCGGAACCGGCGACCGAGCTCGCGGCCCTCGAACTCCTCGCGCCAGTCCGACGGGCGCTGTCGCTCGTGGAACGCCCGAACGTTCTCGATGGCGTCGCGGATGGCGTCGAGGGTGTCGTCGTCGACGTCGTCGACGGCACGCTCGGCCTCGGCGGTCACGTCGACGTTGGCGACCTCGACGCCGTCGAACTCCTTCGAGAACTCCCGGAGCGCCACGTCACCCTCCTCGCGCACCCGCGGCAGGATCTCGCGGACGTCCTCGCGGGCGCTCTCGACGCCGGCGTCCCGATCGAAGAAGGCCCGGCGCTCGGCCGTCGAGAGCTCCGCGATCGATCGTGGTTGCATGGCTCGGCGTTGCGCGGCGCGGCCTAAGGCGGTTGCGGATAGCCGACGCTTCCGGGGTAGCTGCCGCGACGACGCCAGACGGCGTCGCCGCTAGAACGTGTGAGTTCAGGGGTCCGCAACGCGGACGCCCGAATAGTTACTGCGCGGCGAAGAACCGAATCCGACTTACAGGCGGGTCAGGTTCGTCGCGCGGGGGCCCTTGTCGGCCTGTTCGATGTCGAACTCGACCTCCTGGCCCTCCTCCAGGTCGGGACCGCCGACGTCTTCCATGTGGAAGAACACGTCGTCGTCCGCGTCCTCAGTCTCGATGAATCCGTAACCGCCCGTGTCGTTGAAGAAATCAACCGTACCAGTCGCCATTACACTCCAACAAACCTGCCGACGGGTGTTAACCCCTTCGGTCCGTGCTCGTGAGAACGTCGGGGGTCGACGGCTCGCCCGCCGGATCCCCGCGCCCCCGGGCCGACGGGTCTTTACTCGCTCGTCCACGACCGACAGACAGTGAACCCAGAGGACGTGCGCGAGGAGTGGGCCGAGCGGACCGGCGAGTTCTCCCCGACGTACTACGCCCACAAGGGCCCCAACGAGGCCAGCGAACAGGTCCGTGACCTGCTGCTGCATTTCCTCGACCCCGCCGCGCGCGTCCTGGAGATCGGCTGTAGCTCCGGGCGCCACCTCGCGCACGTCCACGACGCCGGCTTCGAGGATCTCCACGGGATCGAGATCAACGCCGACGCGATCGACGTGCTCGGGGAGGAGTACCCCGGCCTCGCCGCCGACGCCGAGTTCCACGTCGGCGACGCCGGCGAGATCCTGCCCGCGTTCGACGACGGCGCGTTCGACGCCGTCTACACCGTCGAGACGCTCCAGCACATCCACCCCGACGATGCCGAGATGGTGTTCGACGAGGTGGCCCGAGTGACGGGCGACCTGCTGATCACGGTCGAGAACGAGTCCGCCCGCGGCGCGGGCGCCCGCGAGGACGCCGATGTCTCCTACGTCAACGACGAGTTCCCGCTGTACCACCGCGACTGGAAGGCGGTGTTCGAGGACCGAGGGTTCGCCCAGCTGCTCTCGGAGTCGAGCAAGCGCCGGGACACGCTGCGGGCGTTCCGCCGGCCGTAGTCGCCGCGGAACTGCGAGCGTTCTACTGCCTGCAGTCCCTCGCTGCCGCTACTCCTCGTGGGGCACCGACAGCAAGACCGCCTCGCCGTCGATAACGGTCTCCCCCTCGCCGTCGTCGACGACCTCGGCGACCGTCTCGACACGGACGCGGTCGTCGCCCAGGCCCTCCACGACCTCGACGGTCGCCCGGACGGTGTCGCCGGGCCGAACCGGAGCCTCGAAGTCCAAATCCTGCGAGAGGTAGACGATGTCGCCCGGGAGCGCGGCGAGCGCCGCGCTGATCAGCCCCGCACCGAGCATCCCGTGGGCGACGACGCCGCCGAAGAAGCCCTCGGCGGCGTACTCGGGGTCGGTGTGGAGGCGGTTCTCGTCGCCAGTCAGGTCGGCGTAGCGGTCGATCGTCTCCTCCGTGACTTCGCGCTGTACTTCGGCGTCGTCGCCGACGGCTGCGACAGGCATACCCCGAACCACCGGCGCCGCCACCGTAGCTGCCCCGGTTCACATGTGAATACGGCCCTTGATGGACGGGGCGGAACAGCGTAAGGGTATGCCAACCGCACACAACGGCGACGTGGCGCTCGCCTACGACCGGGCGGGGCCGCCGTCGGCGCCGACGGTCGTCTTCGTCGAGGGGCTCGGCTACGGCACGTGGATGTGGCAGTTCCAGCGCGACCCGCTCGCGGCCGACTACGACACGATCGTCTTCGACAACCGCGGGACCGGGGACTCCGACTGCCCGGAGGGGCCGTACACGATCGCCGAGATGGCCGACGACCTGGCGGCGGTGCTCGACGACGCCGGCGTCGAGTCGGCCCACGTCGTCGGCGCCAGTATGGGCGGGATGATCGCCCAGCGCTTCGCGCTCGATCACGGCCGCGCCGACTCGCTCTCGCTGCTCTGTACCTCCCACGGCGGCGAGGACGCGGTTCCCGTTCCGCCAGAGACGCAGGCGTACATGTTCGACGTACCCGAGGACGCCGACGAGCGCGAGGCGATCCGCTACAAGATGACGCCCGCGATCTCCGACGGGTTCGCCGAGGAGCACCCCGAACTGATCGAGGATATCGTCGACTGGCGGCTGGACTCCGACGCCAGCGAGGCCGGCCGGAACGCACAGGCCGCCGCCGTCCAGGCGTTCGACGCCGCCGACGAGCTCGCTGAGCTCTCGCTACCGACCCTGATCCTGCACGGCACCGACGACGAGGTGCTGCCCGTCGAGAACGCCCACGCGCTGCAGGAGCGACTCCCCCACGCCGAACTGGAACTGCTCGAGGGCGGCCCGCACCTGTTCTTCGTCGAGCAGGCCGACGCCGTGACCGACCGACTGCGGACGTTCCTCGACAGCCATGCCTGAGGGGTTCTCGCCTGTCCACAGCCACGGTTCCCGCCCGTACGACTGGGTCGGCGCGTGGAGCGAGAAACGCGCGGAGCTGTCGCCCGAGCGCGTCGGCCTCGTCGACGACACCACGGGTCGAGAGTTCACCTACGCCGACCTCGACGCGCGAGCGAACCGGACCGCCCGCCTGCTTCGGGAGCACGGCGTCGAGGACGGCGAGCGCGTCGCGGTGGTCTCCCGGAACCGTCCCGCGCTGGTCGACCTCTTCTTCGCCTGCGGGAAGACCGGCGGCGTGCTCGCGCCGCTCTCACACCGACTCGCGCCGCGGGAGCTCGGCGAACTGCTCGCCAACGTCGCCCCCGAGCTGCTGGTGGTCGAAGCGCCGTTCGCCGCGACCGTCGAGGACGCGCTCGCCCGCGTCGACGTGGCGCCGACGGTCCGCGCCCTGCCCGCGGAGGAGGCGGACGCCGATACACTCGACCACCCCACCCTCATCGACGAACGGCCCGACGACGACTCGCCCGTCGAGACGGCCGACCTGTCGATGGACGATCCCGCCCTCCTCCTCCACACCGGCGGCTCGACCGGGACGCCGAAGGAGACGGTGCTGACCCACGGCGGGCTGCTCTGGAACTCGTTCAACACGATCACCGCGTGGGGGCTGCGCGAGGACGACACCACGCCGATGGTGTTCCCGATGTTCCACACCGGCGGCTGGAACGTGCTCACGCTCCCGCTGTTCCACATGGGCGGCGAGGTCGTGATCGCCCGGGAGTTCGACCCCGGCGAGGTGCTCCACCTGGTCGAGTCGACGGACGCGTCGGTGCTCGTCGCCGTCCCCGCGGTGCTGCGGATGATGACCGAACACGACGACTGGGAACACACCGACCTCTCCACGCTGCGGTTCGCGAAGTCCGGCGGCGGCCCGTGTCGCGACGCGGTACTCCGGGAATGGTGGGACCGCGGCGTCGACCTCTCGCAGGGGTACGGCCTCACCGAGTGCGGGCCGAACAACTTCACAATGCCCGACGGCTGGCCCCGGGAGAAGGCCGACAGCGTCGGCGTGCCGGCGATGCACGTCGACGCCCGCGTCGTCGACGACGCCGGCGAGGCGGTCGAGCAGGGCGAGGTCGGCGAACTCGAACTCGCCTCACCCCACGCCGCCGATCGCTACTGGGGGAACGAGAGCGAGACGTGGGAGACGTTCGGCGCCACCGGCGACGCCGACGCGGGGTGGGTCTCGACGGGCGACCTCGTGCGCGTCGACGAGGACGGCTACTACTACATCGAGGGTCGGAAGAAGAACATGTTCGTCTCCGGCGGCGAGAACGTCTACCCCGCCGCCGTCGAGAACGCGATCACCGACCACCCGGAGATCGACGAGGCGGTCGTGATCCCGATCCCCGATGAGACGTGGGGCGAAGTCGGGAAGGCGGTCGTCGTCGGCGACGAGTCGCTGACGCTCGAGGAACTGACGGAGTTCTTGGATGGCCGCCTGGCGTCGTTCAAACACCCGAAAGCGCTCGCGTTCGTCGACGAGATGCCGACCTCCGGGCCGTCGAAGATCGACCGGAGCGCGGTCGACGAGCGGTTCGGGGAGTAGGCAGCCAGCAGGGAGCTACTCGTACGTCCCCGTCATCCCGCCGTCGAACAGCAGATCCCCGCCGTTGAGGTGTTTCGCGTGCCGCGAGAAGCCGAACACGAACAGGTTCGCCACCTCGACGGGGCTCATCATCCGCTTCGTCCGCGACTGCCCCAGCATCACGTCCTCGACGACCTCCTGCTCGGTCAGGCCGCGCTGGTCGGCCGTGTCCGGGATCTGCCCCGTCACCAGCGGCGTCGAGACGTACCCCGTCGACACCGAGAACGCCCGCACGTCGCCGTCACCCTCGGCGGCGAGTGACTGCGTGAGCCCGCGGATCCCGAACTTGCAGACGTTGTACGCCACCTTGTCGCTCGTGGTGTAGTGGCCGTGGACCGACGCCATGTTGCCGACGGCGCCGCCGCCGGCCTCGCGGATCCGCGGGAGCGCGTGCTTGGCCAGCAGCGTGGGCGCGCGGAGCATCACGTCCTGCATGCGGTCGTACTGCTCGGCGGGGAACTCCTCGATCGGCGCGACGTGCTGGAGCCCGGCGACGTTCGCGAGGAAGCGCAGGTCGCCGAGCTCGGCCGCCGCATCGACGACCCGCTCGAGGTCGTCGTCGTCGGTCAGGTCGCCCTCGATCGGGTGGATCGACCCCTCGGCGCCGAGGTCGGCCGCGCGGTCGACGGTTGCCGAGAGCCCGTCGGCGTCGACGTCCGTCGCGGCGACCGTGCAGCCGTTGGCCGCGAGCGCGACGGCGGTGGCCCGGCCGATCCCGGACGCGGCGCCGGTGACGAGTGCGACCGACCCGGCACCGTAGCGGTCGTCGTCGACGTCGAGCACGTTGTCGGCGGTGAGCTCCGGCCCGTCGGCGCCCGGGATGGGGTCGTCGGTCATGGCCCAGGGGTGTTCCCGAACGACCCAATAAGGGAGGGTTCAGGTGTGAACCCGCCTGGGGCGGATCGCCCCACGGAAACCCTTAACAGGGTCTAGGTGAATCGTTCATGATAGTACAGCACAGACGCCATGATCGACATCGCACTCGACATGCGGCAGTACGACTGCCCCTTCATCGACACGACCGACGACGCCGACCTGAGCTTCGCGGCGTCGTACTGGGAGTTCAACCCCGCGGCGGGGGAGCTCGAGACCCGCATGGTCGTGGAGGCGCCCGACCGCCACGAGCTCGATCAGGGGCTGTCGACGCTCCGCGACCACCGGGGGATGCAGGGGTTCGACCTCCTGGCCAAGCGCGACGGCGCGGCGCGCATCCGGACCACCATCGAGGAGACGAGTGCGATGCGCACGATCCGGCAGAACGACGGCTACGTCACCGGCCCGTTCTACATCGAGGACGGCCGGGAGACGTGGCACGTCGGCTTCGACAACGACGGGCTGGCCGACGGCGCGCTCTCGGGGCTGGAGCGCAACAACGACTTCTCGGTGCTCTCCCGGGAGGACACCAGCATCCCTGCGGTGTCCGAACTGATGAGCAACGCCGGCGCCGCGATGACGCTGATCGACGGCTGCCGGGAGCTCTCCGACACCGAGCGCGAGACGCTCGAAACCGCGGTCGAGGGCGGCTACTTCGAGAGCCCGCGGGACGCGACGCTGGGCGACCTCGCCGACGAGTTCGACGTGTCCAAACCCGCCGCCTCGAAGAACCTCCGCCGGGCCGAGCGAAAGCTGATCGACCGCGTCGTCGACGCCCTGGGCGAACTGGAGTAACCGCCCGATGGGCGCGCTGGGCGGGATTATTCACATGTTAACCCACCCATCCTTGGTGGGAGAGAGTCTCACGATGAGGATATGGCGCGAAAGCTATCCCGACGCGGAATGCTTCGAGCAACCGGCGCGGCCGGCGTCGCCGGCCTGGCAGGATGTACAGGCGCACTCGGCGGGGGCGGCGGGTCGATGAAGATCGGCGTGCTCCAGCCAGTATCGGGCGACCTGGGCTACTACGGCAAACAGGCGCTCTGGGGGTTCTTCTCCGGGTTGGCCTACAAGGGCGACACCGACCCGATCGCTGAGTCCACCACGGGCACGTACACCGCCACCGCCGGCGACACCGACTACGAACTGCTGGTACGTGACTCGAAGTTCAGCGCCGACACCGCGCAGTCGGCGGCGACGGATCTCGTCGAGAACGAGAGCGTCGACATGCTGTTCGGCACCGCGTCCTCCGGCGCGGCCAGCCGGGTGATCGACACCGTCGTCGACACCGCAGACGTGCCGTTCATGGCCGGGCCCGCGGCGTCGGCCGGGATCACCTCGAACGAGGGCACCTGTTCGGACATCGTGTTCCGGGCCTCCGAGAACACCGCGATGGACGCCCGCTCGGGCGGGAAGTACGTCGCCCAGGAGACCGACATCTCCTCGGTGTACCTGTTCGGCGCCGACTACTCCTTCGGGCGGGCGGTCGTCAACAACTACGAGGAGGTGCTGACGAACAACGGCGTCGAGATCGCCGGCAAGCGGTTCGTCCCGCAGGGGTACAGCGAGTGGGAGGGGCTGCTCGACAACGCCGAGGAGGCCGGCGCCGACGGCGTCGTCGGCGGCTTCACCGTCGCGACGCTGCCCGCGATGTTCACCTCCTACCTGCAGGGCGACTACAGCTACTCGGTGTTCGGCGGCCTCGCGACGCGTATCACCAACGCCGTCGTCGGCCAGACGCTCCAGCAGGCGCTGGGCGAGCCGCTGACCCAGGAGAAGATCGACAACTCCGGGCTCGGGCCGTTCACGACCCGCTACCACTGGAACCAGTACGACAACGAGATCAACGACACGTTCGTCGAGGAGTACACGAACGCCTACGGCACCGTACCCGACCTGTTCTCCGCGGGGACGTTCACCGCCGCCTCCGCGATCGTCCAGGCCGTCCAGTCCGCCGGCGCCACGGGCGGCGCCGACGTGGCCGAGGCGCTCCGGGGGATGACCGTCACGGACACGCCGAAAGGCGAGGACGGGTACACGTTCCAGGAGTACAACAACCAGGCCCGCTCCGCGATGACCGTCGCGGACCTCGCGCCCACCAGCGACGAGTGGAGCGACAGCTGGCAGGCCGCAATCCAGCCCGGCGAACCGCTCGCGACGATCGCGAAGGAGGAGACGACGATCCCCGCCGACGCGCCGGGGATGGACTGCTCGCTCTAGATGCTCCGCACCGCCGGACTGACCAAACGCTTCGGCGGGCTCACCGCCGTCGACGACGTCGACTTCCGGCTCCGCGAGGGGGAGCTCTGCTCGCTGATCGGCCCCAACGGCGCCGGCAAGACGACGTTTTTCGACCTGCTGACCGGCGCACTCGACCCGAGCGCCGGCAGCATCGAACTCCGCCGCGACGGTGAGTGGGAGCCGCTCACCGACGCCTCCCCGGCGGAAGTCGCGCAGGCGGGAGTCCACCGATCCTACCAGATCACGAACGTGTTCCCCGAGCGGACCGTGCTGGAGAACGTCCGCGTGGCCGCACAGGCCGCGGGGCCGAACGACTGGAAGGGGTGGCGCAACGCCAACGTCTTCGAGGAGCACATCGGCGAGGCCCACCGCATCCTCGACCGGGTGGGCCTCGACGCGCTGGCAGACCAGCCCGCCAGCGCGCTCTCCCACGGGGAGAAACGACAGCTGGAGGTCGGCATCGCGCTCGCGGGCGACCCGGACGTGCTGCTGCTCGACGAGCCCAACGCGGGCGTCTCGAGCGAGAGCGTCGACGACATCATCGACCTGATCGCCGACGTGGCCCGGGACCACGCGGTGCTGCTGGTCGAGCACAACATGGACATCGTGATGAACGTCTCCGACCGGATCGTCGTGCTGAACCAGGGCGCCGTCATCGCCGACGACGACCCCTCGGCCGTCCAGGGCGACCCCGCGGTGCAGCGGGCGTACCTCGGCGGCTATGGCGAGGAAGACGACGACGGCACACCCACGAGCGGGGCGACAGCCGGCGGGAGCGAGCAGGACGAAGGCTCGAACGGGGGAACGGAGGGAAGCGCATGAGCCTGCTCGAACTCGACGGCGTCGAGACGTACTACGGCGAGAGCCACATCCTCGAGGGCGTCGACCTCGAGATCGAGGAGGGCGAGGTGGTCGCGCTGATGGGGCGCAACGGCGTCGGCAAGACTACCACGCTGCGGAGCATCCTCCAGCTCACGCCGCCCCGTGAGGGGTCGATCCGCTACCGTGGCGAGGAGCTCGTCGGCAAGGAGACCCACGAGGTCGCCGACGCGGCGTGGGGTGGATCCCGGAGGACCGCCGGATGTTCAGCCAGCTCACCGTCGAGGAGAACGTCCGCATCGCCGTCCCGAAAGGCGGCGACGTGGACGCCGGCCTCGAACTGGCGTGGGACGCGTTCCCTGACCTCGCGGAGATCCGCGACCGCGACGCCGGCGACCTCTCGGGCGGCCAGCAGCAGATGCTCGCGATCGCCCGCGGGCTCGTGGGGGAGAACGACCTGCTGCTGGTCGACGAGCCCAGCGAGGGGCTGGCGCCGCTGATCGTCGAGGCCGTCCACGACGCGCTGGAGTCGGTGGCCGGCGAGACGACGATCCTGCTCGTCGAGCAGAACCTCCCGATGGCGCTCGACCTGGCGGACCGCTTCTACGTGCTTGACCACGGCGTCGTCGTCGACAGCGGCGACGCCGACGAGGTGTCGACCGACTCCGAACGGCTCAGGAGGCATCTCTCCGCATGACGGGGGCCGTACTCACACCCCTGTTCGTCGACGCGCTCGGGGAGTTCTTCCGCCCGGGGACGCTGTCGGAGGTGTTCGTGAACGGGCTGTCGAAGGCCGTGCTGTACGCGATGATCGCCAGCGGGCTGACGCTCGTGTTCGGGCTGCTGGGTGTGCTCAACTTCGCCCACGGCTCGTTCACGATGCTCGGCGCGTACCTCGGCGGCCTGGTGATGGTGGTACTGGTCGGGAGCGCGACGGGCGACCTGGCTCGCGTGCTCTTTTTCCTGATCGGTACGCTGCTCGTCTTCGCCGCCATCGGCGCGCTCGGCGGCGCCGTCGAGGTCGGCTTGATCCGCCAGCTGTACGACCGACCGCCGATCTACCAGATCCTGCTCACGTTCGGGCTGGCGCTCGTGCTCGACGAGCTGGCGCGCATTATCGTCGCGTTCTACGGGCTGCAGCCGATCACCGACTGGCGCGACGCGCTGGGCACTAAGCCCGCGTTCATGGTCGACAACCTGGAGCTCGCCGGGCTGACGGTCTCGCCGCTCGCGCTGTTCCAGATCGGGTTCGGCGTCGTCACGATCGGCGCCGTCTGGCTGTTCCTCACCCGGACCCGCTACGGGATGGTCGTCCGGGCCGGCAGCGAGGACGACGAGATGACCGCCGCGCTGGGCATCGACGTGAACCGCGTGTTCACGACCGTGTTCGCGCTCGGCTCCGCGGTCGCCGGCGTCGCCGGCATGCTGCTGATGTGGGACCCCGTCTGGGGGGCGAGCCTCCCGCTCGCCCACGAGACGCTGCTGCCCGCGTTCGTCGTCGTGATCGTCGGCGGCCTCGGCACGTTCCGGGGCACCGTCGTCGCCGCCGGCCTCGTCGGCATGGTCGACGCGACGATGACGTGGTGGTTCCAGAACGCGATCACGTTCACCGGTCTCCCCGAGATGATGATCTTCCTCGTACTCGTGCTGACGCTGATCGTACGGCCACAGGGACTGTTCGGCGTCGAGGAGGTGGGGGGCCATTAGCGACTCCACCTCCGACGCCCTCGACGAGGTCGACCCGACGACTCCCGACGAGGACGCCATAGCCGCCGCGAGCGGCACCGAGTGGTGGCGACGCTACCTCCGCGACCACACCGCCCACGCGCTCGTCGTGGCGGCGTTGGCGCTGTACCCGTTCGTCTACGCGCTGCTCGTGGCATCGCCGCTCGGCACCGAGGCCGAGACGCTGCTGCCGCGGGTCGACACGATGGTCGGGGTGTTCTACTTCGGCCTGTTCGCGATGTCGTTCGACTTCGTCTCGGGCTACACGGGCTACCTCTCCTTCGGCCACGCGATCTTCTACGGCACGGGCGCGTACTTCGTCGTGCTCGCGGCCAACGGGCAGGTGCCGCTGCTCGCGCCGGGGACGCCGTTCATGCTCATGCTGCTGCTGGCGGGGCTGCTCGCGGTCCTGATCGCGCTGGCGATCGGCGCGCTCTCCTTCCGGCTCTCGGGGGTGTACTTCGCGATGATCACCCTCGGGTTCGCCCAGGTCGCGTACGTGTTCGTCCGTGGCTGGGACTACGTGAGCGAGAACCCGAAGGACGGCGTCGCGGTGTCGACGGACGTCCACCCCGGCGGGTTCGACGTCGGCGTGCCGGGGATCGACGCGCTCAACCTCGAGATCGGCCGGCTCACCGGCGACACCGTGGAGTTCCTCTTCGTCTCGCTGTCGGGGACGGAGGTGTCGTACTACATGGTCGGGCTGGTGGTGCTGGTCTGCTACCTCGCGATGCAGCGGCTGATCCACTCGCCCTTTGGCACCGTGCTGCTGGCGATCCGCGAGAACGAGGAGCGCGCCGAGGCGGTCGGCTACGAGCCGTTCCAGTTCAAGCTCGCGGCGTTCGCGGTCAGCGGCTTCTTCGCCGCGGTCGCGGGCGGGCTCAGCGGCGGCTACGGCCGCTCGGTCGCCCCCGACAGCTCGATGTACTTCCTCGTCACCGGGGACGCGCTGCTGGCGTCGATCATCGGCGGCTTCGGCACGCTCGCCGGGCCGCTGTACGGCCGGCTGTTCGACGAGACCGTCCGGGAGTTCCTCTCGAAACGGGGCTCCGGCGGCGGCCTGCTGCCGTACCTCCGGGACCACCTCCCTGCGGGCGTGATGGAGGCCGACCTCGTCGGCGGGCTCACCGTCGGCGGCGCGATCGAGACGTTCCTCAACGGCCACGCCAGCCTCTACGTCGGCGTGATCTTCGTGCTGTTCGTGCTGTACGTCCCGAACGGCCTGCTCGGCACCGTCCGTGACCGCCTCGGCGGCACGGTCGCGAAACAGCTCCCCGACTACCTCGACCGCTACCGTCGGGACTGATCGGTCGGGGGTTTTCCACCTGCAACGCAATGACTGTCTCACTCACCGGCTACGGCCGCTACGTACCGCAGGAAACCATCTCCGGCGAGACGATCGCCGCGCGCTCGGGCATCCCCGAGGACGTGGTCGTCGAGAAGATGGGCGTCACGGAGAAACACGTCTGCCCGCCCGAGGACGACCACGTCACCGACATGGGCGTCGCCGCGGCCCGCGACGCGCTCGCCGACGCCGGCGTCGACGCCGCCGACGTGGATCTGGTGCTCTACCACGGCTCGGAGTACAAGGACCACGTCGTCTGGTCGGCGGCGGCGGACATCGCCGACCGCCTCGGCGCCGAGAACGCGTTCGCGACCGAGAGCTACTCGCTCTGTGCGGGCCAGCCCGTCGCGTTCCGGCAGGTCGCGGCCCAGATCCGGACGGGGGACGTGGACACCGCCCTCCTCGTCGGCGCCAGCCGCGAGGAGGATCTCGTCGACTACGCGGACACCGACGCCTCGTTCATGTTCAACTTCGGCTCGGGCGCGTGTGCGACCGTGCTCGAACGCGGCGCCGGCGACCGGGCACGGGCGACCCTGCACGGCCACGCCGCGACGACCGACGGCTCGTTCTCGCGGGACGTGATCATGCCCGCCGGCGGCTCGGAGCGCCCGCCGAGCGCGGCGACCGTCGACGCCGGGCTGCACACGCTGACGGTGCCCGACCCCGACGGGATGAAGGAGCGGCTCGGCGAGGTGAGCCTCGCGAACTTCCTCGACGTCGCCGACGACGCGCTCGCCGCGGCGGGGCTGGCCCGCGACGATATCGACTTCGTCGCGCTGACCCACATGAAGCGCTCGTTCCACGACTACCTCGTCGACGAACTCGGCGTCGGCGACGGCCACCAGTACCTCGACGAGTACGGCCACGTCCAGAGCGTCGACCAGGTGCTCGCGCTGGACGAGGGGCTCGAACGCGGACTGGTCGAGACCGGCGACGTCGTGCTGTTCCTCGCCGCCGGAACGGGATACACGTGGGCGGCGAGCGTGCTGCGCTGGGTCGACTGAGAGGGGGGCGAGCTACCGCTACAGCGCTATCCCCACGGCCACGCCTACGAGCAGGCCGGCGGCGGCCGTGGGGAACGCCGCCGCGAACAGCACGGCCAGCGGCAGGGCGGCGAACGGCAGCATCATCGCGAAGCTGGGTGGGTGGCGATACGGTCGGTGGTCGGGGTTCGGCGTCGGAGCGTACATCGGTGTGGAGGGGGTTCTGGTGCGTCAGCGGGGCGATACGAGCCACGTCGCCGTATCCAGCGATCCGGGCGTACGAGCCCGAACGAGTCGGGACCGGGACGGGTCCGTCGGGGGCGAACTACGTCAGCTCGCCCACCGGACGGCGGGGACGACGACGCGCGATCCGGGCCGGGAGCGCCCAGTCGACGACCGGGTAGCGGTCGCGCGACTGGGTCCCTGGCCGGGGAGAAGCACGCTCGTGGGGGTTCGTGAGTGCACGTCGTCGTCACCTCACTCTCAGGTAGTCGAGACGACAGTAAAAAGCTGAGTAGGGGTTGGTAACGTACGACGTGCCGGGAATCATCGAAACGATTGCGACTACTACTGTCGGGAGGATGTGAGCATCCGCGAGCGAAGCGAGGGAAGACCCCCCTAAAAGAGGTTCAGACGAACGCCTGCCGGATCACCGCCGCCAGCACGCGCGCGAAGCCGGTGCCGTCGCTCCAGAACGCCGACTCGCCAGCGACCGACTGCAGTTCGGCGGTCGGCCGCACGCTCAGCAGCACCGTGTCGCCGTCGATCAGCAGCACGCGCCCGACGCTGAGCTCCGGCGCGGCGTCCTCCACGTCGAGCGCCGACAGCCCCGCCTCGCTCGCCGCCTCGCGCACGGCCGCGTCGGCGCTGGCGACGGTCACGTCGACGCCCGCCGTGTCGGCGGCGGCGAGCGCGTCGGCCACGTCGCCGGCCAGCAGCTCCGGGTGGCTGGTCGCGAACAGCACCCGCTCGTCTGCCTCGCCGATCAGCGAGGTGATCCGGGCGGTGACGTTCTCCCGTCCCTCGGTCGTCCAGATCGCCTCCCGGTCGTCGGTGGGCGCCTGCTGGCCGCGCACGGTCTCCAGATGGTCGAACGCGTCCTCGGTGGTCGACCGGAGCCGGTCGTACAGCAGCTCCCGCGCCTCGTCGATGTCGACGGGCCGGTAGCGCGTGGGCGAGCCGTCCTGCACGTCGATCAGCCCCAGCTCCTCCAGCTCGTCGGCGGCGCCGTACACCTGCGAGCGGGGCACGTCCGCCACCTGGGCGATCTCGCTCGCGCTCGCGACGCCGAGCTTCTGGAGGCCGACGAACGTCCGGGCGGCGTACGTCGACAGCCCGAGTTCGGTGAGCGCCGCCGCGGCGTCGCCGTCGTCCATCACTCCTCCTCCTCGCGGGTCCAGGCCTGGTTCACGCGGTTGAGCTGGCCCTCGCTCAGCGCGCCCTGGTCGAAGCTGCCGTAGCGTCCTCGAGGTCGGCCGCCGACACCGTCCCGGCGGCGGTGACGCGCTCGAACACGTCGGTCACCACCTCGACCGTCTCGTCGCCCTCGATCTGGTAGTACTCGCCGTCGACCACGAGCGTGCCGTCGAAGCCGAACCGGTCGCCGTCGCCCGCGGACGCGGGGACGCTGGTCGTGTACTGCAGCGTCGGGTTCTCGCCGTCGAACGCGGCCGACACCACCGAGTCGGTCTCGGCGGTCCGGACCGGCTCCGGGGTCGCGTCCTCGACGGTGGGGCCCCCGCCGGCGCGCTCGTACAGCACCGCGCGGCCGTCGACGCCGTCGGTGTCGATCGTCACCGCGATCCGCTCGCCCGGCGCGACGACGCGGCGGTCGAGCGTCCGGGTCGCTCGCGGGCCGTCGCCCGCCGCCTGGGCGGCGGCGCCCGTCCCGCCCGCGCCCGTCGGTTCGTCACCGTCGTCCGGCGCGGGGAACACGCCGTCCGGGCCGACGTACTTCGTCCAGACCGCGAGCAGCGAGGGGAGCACCAGCACGCTCGCGAGGAACGCGTAGACGATGGTGAGCCCGGTGATCTGCCCGAACTGCTGGAGCGGCGGCAGGATCGCGAACACCAGCACGCCGAAGCCGCCGACGGTGGTGGCCGCCGAGCCGAGCAGTGCGCCGCCGGTGCCGGTGACCGCCCGCTCCATCGCCGTCCAGATCTCGCCGGTGCGCTCGAGCTCCTGGTTGTAGCGCTCGGAGAGGTGGATGCTGTAGGCGACACCGAGCCCGACGGTGAGGCTGGTGATCATCCCCGTGATGACGTTGAACGGGATCTCCAGCAGGTGCATCGTGCCCAGGATCCACGTCACGCTGAACGCGACCGGGAGCAGCGTCACCGCGCCCAGCGTCGCGCTCCCCTCGGTGATCCGGTAGGCGATCATCAGGAACACGAACGTCGCCACGAGCGTGATGATGAGGCTCTCGACGACGGTCTCGAGCAGCTGGTCCTGGACGATCTTGTTCAGCACCGCGCTGCCGGTGGCGGTCGCGTCCAGCCCGCCGCCGTCGACCTCGTCGGCGACGGCCCGCATCGACTCCGTCACCGCGTCGCCGCTCGCGCCGCCCTGGACGGAGATCACGATCCGCATCGCCTCGTACTCGCCGTCGTCACGCTCGATCACGCCCGCGGCGCGGTCGGGGGCGACCTCGTACAGCTCGTCGTACAGCGCCTCGAGGTTCCGGTCGGGCACGCCGTCGTCGTCGGTGTCCGCGGCCACGAACGACTCGTTGAACGACTCGTTCTCGGCGGCGACGGACTCCATCACCGACAGCGGGCTCTCGATCCGGGCCTCGCCGTTCGACAGCGTCTGGGTCACGTCGTCCTGGGCGGCGGCCTCGGCCTCGGCGGCGGCGACGCGCTCCAACACGTCGTCCTCGGTGAGCGCGCCGGAGCCGTTGCCGCGTATCAGGATCTGCGCCTGCGAGTCTTGGCGGACGAAGTTGTCGTTGACGTACTCCAGGTTCGCCTTCGCGGTGTACGTGCTCGGCGCGAACGGCTCGGGGAGGTCCTTCATCCAGTCGTCCGGGTCCTCCGCGATGAAGTCGGTCTGCTCGAAGGAGGTGTCGACCTGGGTCGCGCCGTAGCCGCCGCCCGCGCTGAGCAGCAGCGCGGCGACGATCACGAGGTACGGGCTCTTGCGTGCGGCGGTCGCGCCGACGGCGAGCACCGACGAGAACGCGCCGCCGCCGGTGCCGAACGCGCGCTTCCGGCGGTCGATCCCGCTGGCCTCGAGGAACTCGTCGAGTTCGACCTTCACGGCCGGGATCAGCAGGCCGAACACCAGCAGCGCCGCGGTGATCCCCGCCGCGCTCACGACGCCGAACTCCTGGATCGGCGGCACCGGGCTGGTGAGGTTCGAGAGGAACCCGATCACGGTCGTCGCGGTGACGTACAGCAGCGCGATGCCGACGCCGACCAGCGCGGTCCGCATCGATCCCCGTGGCGCGCTCTCGTCGCCGGTGGCGCGCTCCTCGCGGTGGCGCATGAAGATGTGGATCGCGTAGTCGATGCTCAGCCCGATCAACAGCACCGGGACGGCGATGAAGATCTGGTTGAACGCGATCCCGGTCCAGCCCATGAAGCCGAACGTCCACGCGAGCACCGCGCCGATGCCGAACAGCCCCAGCAGGATGTCGAGCACGTCGCGGTAGGCGACGATCAGCGCGAGCAGCACGAACACGATCGCCAGCGGGCCGACGATCAGCAGGCTGTCGGCCATCGAGTTGTTGATCTCGTCGAAGATGATCCCGGCGCCGAACACGAGGTACTCGCCGCCGTCGGCGTCGTCGGCGAGCGCCTGCATCGCGAGCTGGGCGTCGGTCACGTCGTCGCCGGCGGTCCCCTGGGAGGCCGACCCCTCGCCCTCCATCGTCACGATCAGCATCGTCGCCTCCGCCTCGGTGGAGCCGGGCTCGTAGTCGGTCGGCATCAGTGCGAACGGCCCTACGCCCTCGCCGCCGCCGCCGCCGTTCCCGGCGTCCTCGCCGAGCACCAGCTGGATGGTGTCGTGGAGCTCCGACTCGTTCATCGACCGGAGCTGCTCCTGCTGCTCCGCGAGCGTCGCGTTGGCGGCGTTGCGGTACTGCTGGCGCTCGGTGTCGAGTTCGTCGGCGAGTTCCTGCAGGCGGTCCGCGTCAGCCTGCAGTTCGTCGGCGCGCTGCTCCAGCGCGGCGTACTGGTCCTCGAGGACGCCGCGCGTCCCGAGCCGGTACGCCTGCTGGGCTTCCGCCTCTGACTCGGCGTTCCGAAGCTGCTCGGCGGCCCGCTCGAACGTCGCGGCGTCCTCGTCGGTGAACTCCACCGTCGTGTTCGCCTGCACGTCCGCGAACACGGCGTCGACGCTCGCGTCGGGGTTCTCCCGCAGCGTCGTCAGCCCCTCGCGGAGTAGACCGGCGGTCCGGGTGAGCGTCTCGTTGCGCTGCTCGACCGCCGCCCGCTCCTCGCTGACGCTCTCGTTGAGCGCCTGCAGTTCGGCGGCGGTCCGCTGGACGTCCTCGCCCTCATCGGCGCGGATCGACGCGATCGCGATGGCGTTCGCGATGCTCGTGGTGGGCCGGTCGCCCGACAGCGTCGCGTTGACGCTCTCGTTGTCGTGGAGGGTCTGCTGGTACTCGAGCAGCGCGACCAGCGACTGCTCGTCCAACACGTCGTCGTCGCGCTGGATCACCTGCGCGGTCGTCGTGTTCTCGTCGCCGGTCGAGAAGTTCTCCTCGGCGTAGTCGAGCGCGTCGCCCTCCGGCGACTCGCTCTGGAACTGATCGAGCGAGGAGGTCTGCTCGACCATCGCCGCCCCGCTGCCCAACACGACGGTCACCACCAGCATCACCGCGATCACGGCTTTGCTGTGGTCCATCACGGCGTCGACGACGGTGTCGACCCCCCTCATCCGTCCCTCCGTTCGCCCGCTCCACGCTGGTGAGACATCTGTCTGTACTCTCGTACTAACAGCCGGGGGTTAACCTTTCCGACTTCGTTGAACGGTCGTTCAGGATCCGGGGGTCGACGACGGCAGCCCCAGACGGAACCCATTTTGCTCGCCGGCCGCTCGACAGGGGTATGTCGCTGGTTCCGGAGCGGCTCCGGCCGTACCTGGCCGGGCTGCTCGGCACGCTCGCGACCGGCTTCGGCCACCTGTATCTGCGCCGCTGGCTGCGCGGGTTCGGCTGGATCGCGCTGGCGTTCGCGGCGACGATCGCGTTCGTCCCGGAGGGGACGCTCCAGACGATCAGCGCGGGCGAGGCGGTGGCCGACCAGGCCGACCTCTACCCCGCGATGATCATCCAGCTGGTCGGCGCGGTCGACGCGTTCGTGCTCGCGTACCGCGAGACGAGCGGGGGCGTCGACCCCGACGTCGACGTGCCGATCGTCTCCGACGCCGAATCGGACACGGTCTCCTGCCCCAACTGCGGGAAGGAGGTCGACGCCGACCTCGAGTTCTGTCACTGGTGTACCACCGAGTTCGCGGCGGCCGACTCCGACTCCGCCTGAGCGGCCCGCGAACCCGCGCTGACTCGTTCGGACCGGTTCGCGAACCGACACGCATATCCGGCTTACTGAACATTCAATCACCATGGGGGAGACACCGCCGTTCCTCGCGGACCCCGAGACCACCCGGGAGTCGATCATGCGGGCGACGTATCTCGCGCTGTGTGAACACGGCTACGCCGGGCTGACGATCCAGCGCATCGGCGAGTCCTTCGAGAAGAGCAAGTCGCTGCTGTACCACCACTACGACGACAAGGACGAGCTCCTGCTCGCCTTCTTGCAGTTCATGCTCGAGGAACACGAGTCGTGGGTTCCGGAGTCGACCGACGACGGCCCGCGCGAGCGCCTCGACGCCGTGATCGACGCGATGCTCCCCCCCGAACTCGCCGCGGAGCACCACGGGTTCACCGCCGCGATGGTCGAACTCCGCGCCCAGGCCGCCCACGACGAGCGCTACCGCGACCAGTTCGCCGAGCACGACCGCGTGTTCCAGGCCCACCTCGTCGACGTGATCGAGGACGGGATCGAGGCGGGGCAGTTCCGCGACGTCGACGCCGAGGCCGTCGCGGCGTTCCTCGGCACCACCGTCGCGGGCGCGATGACGCGCCGGGTTACCGGCGGCGGCGACCGGGCGGCGACGACCACCCGCGAGGCGCTCGAGAGCTACGTCGACCGCGTCCTGCTGGCCGACGAAACGGAGGCCGAGGCATGACCGACGCCGCCGTCGAACTGCGAGACGTCCGCAAGACGTACCGGATGGGTGACCAGACCGTCCACGCGCTCGACGGCGTCTCCCTCACGATCGACCGGGGCTCCTACACCGCCGTGATGGGGCCCAGCGGCTCCGGGAAGTCGACGCTGATGAACGTCGTCGGCTGTCTCGACACGCCCACCGAGGGCGTCGTCGAGGTCGACGGCGTCGACGTGACCCAACTCTCCGACGCCGAGCGCACGGCGCTGCGGGGCGACGAGATCGGGTTCGTGTTCCAGACGTTCAACCTCATGCCCCAGCAGACCGCCCGCGAGAACGTCGAGCTCCCGATGACGTTCCAGGGCGTCGCCCGACGGGAACGCCGCGAGCGCGCGACCGAACTGCTCGAGAGCGTCGGGCTGGGCGACCGACTCGACCACCGCCCGAACGAGCTCTCGGGCGGCCAGCGCCAGCGCGT
>NZ_BBJN01000023.1 GCF_000739555.1 Halolamina rubra | reverse complement strand
CGCCCGGGAGGACCGACCGCGGCCGCCCCGCGACGAGAAGGTGCTCGCGGGCTGGAACGGGCTGCTGATCGAGACGTTCGCCCGCGCGGGGTTCGTGCTGGGCGACGACGCACGCATCGAGCGCGCGCAGTCGGCGCTCGCGTTCGTCCGCGACCACCTGTGGGACGCCGAGGAGGGCCAGCTCTGCCGGCGGTTCAAGGACGGGGCGGTCGACTTCGACGGCGCGCTGGAGGACTACGCGTTCCTCGGCCGCGGCGCGTTCGAACTGTACCAGGCGACCGGCGAGGTCGAACCGCTCGCGTTCGCGCTGGAGCTCGCCGAGGCGATCTCGGAGTCGTTCTACGACGCCGACGACGGGACGCTGTACCTCGCCGCCAACGACGCCGAGGAGCTGGTCGCGCGGCCGCAGGAGCTCACCGACCAGTCCACCCCGTCGAGTGTCGGCGCCGCCGTCGCGCTGCTGCTCGATCTGGATCACTTCACCGATAGCGACCTCGCTGGGGTCGCCCGGGGGACGCTGGCGACCCACCGCGATCGGATCGAGGCCAGCCCCGTCGAGCACGGCACGCTCGCCATGGCCGCCGACGCGGCCCGCCGTGGGTCGCTGGAGCTCACCGTCGCTGCCGCCGACCTACCCGCTGACTGGCGCGAGACGCTCGCCGATCGGCACCTCCCCGGCGCCGTCGTCGCCCGTCGGCCGCCGACGGAGGCGGGGCTCCAAAACTGGCTCGACGAACTCGGGCTCGACGAGGCGCCGCCGATCTGGGCCGGGCGCGAGGCCCGCGACGGCGAGCCGACGGTGTACGTCTGTCGCTCGCGCACCTGCTCGCCGCCGGAGACGGATCTGACGGCGGCGCTGGAGTGGGTCGAGAAGAACCTCTGAGCTACTCGGCGGCGATCTCGTCCGCGAGGTACTCCGCGATCGGTCTTCCTTCGCTCTCGACGAACCGCGCGATCTCCTCGCCCTGGCGCTCGACGATCACGGTCGGGATCAGTTCGACCCCGTACGCCTCCATCCCCTCGCCGACTTTCTCGCCGTCCTCGCGCTCGACTGCGTAGGCGTGGACGCGCTCGTCGGGCACGCCCGCGGCCTCGAGCGCGGCCGCGAACGCGGGCAGGAGCTGTCGGCAGTCGCCACACCAGTCGCCGCCCCAGATGCGGAACGTCAGTCCGTCTGCGCCGAGGGCGTCGACGGCGTCGGCGTGGGACTCGGCGTCCCACGCGGGGTCGGGCTGGAGCGTCGAGAGCGTCGATTCGGGTGGTTCGGCCTCGCTCATACGCGAACACCGCGCCCGAGGGGAATAAGTCACACGTCGGCGGCTCGCCGTCGCCGCCTTAGAGAACACACTTCGGCGGCTGGCCGTCGCAACCGCAGAAAATCTGCCGCCGAATCCTTACTCCCCGACGACGCCGCCGATGGCGCCGCCGACCGCGCCCAGCACGAGCGGGTACACCAGCCCGGCGAGCAGGATCGCCGTGACGATGTCCGGCGCCGCCGAGCCCTGGTAGGAGAACAGGAACCGGCCGATCAGGGCCAGCGGGAAGTAGCCGATCGCGACCGCGGCGCCGGCGGTCGCGCCGGCGGCCGGCTCGTCGGCGTCGCCGACGCGGGCGGTCAGCAGTCCCGCAGCGAGCAGCAGCACGACCGGCACGAGGTACAGCAGCGCGAGCGAGCCGCCCTCGCTGCCGGCGATGAAGTTCTGGGACTGCGTGCCGCCGAAGGCGTCGAACTGCGTGTCGACGAAGTGGGCGTTGTAGAACAGCCAGCCGACGCCCTGCCAGACGGCGATGGGCTCGCCGCCGAACAGTTCGGTGACGAAGTTGTACCCCGCCAGTCGCTCCTCGACGGAGCCGCTCTGCCAGACGTACGTGAGGAGATACCCCACCAGGTACGCGGCGATTCCGGTCCCGGCACCGGCGCCGAGCGGCAGTCGATCGGTGACGCTTGAGGTGCTCATCGTTGCCCACGATGCGTCGACGGCAAAAATTACTGACGGCCGTTTCGGAACCGCCGCGGCCGGTGTCGCTACCCATTTAGGTTCGACCCGGATACCACCCGGTAGATGGACGCGAACGTGATCGAGAGCATCGGCTCGCCGCTCGTCGAGGTCGCCTCGCCGGCCGGCACCGTCGCCGCCAAACTGGAGTCGAAGAACCCCGGCGGCTCGGCGAAGGACCGCCCGGCGCTGTACATGGTCCGGGCGGCCGAAGAGGCCGGCGAGCTCGGCGAGGGCGACGCGATCGTCGAGCCCACCAGCGGCAACACCGGGATCGGGCTCTCGCTGATCGGCGCGGTGAAGGGGTACGACGTGCGCATCGTCATCCCCGGCTCCAAGTCGCCCGAGCGCCGGCGGATCATGCGCGCCTTCGGCGCCGACATCGAGGTCGTCGACGGCGACATCAGCGACGCCCGCGACCGCGCCGACGAACTCGAAGCCACTGGCGACTACGTGCAGGTCCGGCAGTTCGAGAACGCCGCCAACCCCCGAGCCCACTACGAGACGACGGGCCCGGAGATCCTCGACCAGGTCGACGGCCGCGAGGTCGACGCGTTCGTCGCCGGCGTCGGCACGGGCGGCACCTTGACGGGGACGAGCCGGCGCCTCCGCGAGGCGTTCCCCGAGATGGAAGTCGTCGCCGTCGAACCCGAAGCCAACGCCGTCCTCTCGACCGGCGAGTCCGGGGCCGACGACTACCAGGGAATGGGGCCGGGGTTCGTCGCGCCGAACCTCGACGTGGACCTGCTCGACGCCGTCGAGACCGTGAGCCTCGACAGCGCCGAACGGGAGTGTCGCTGTCTCGCCAGCGAGGAGGGGATCCTCGTCGGCCAGTCCAGCGGCGCCGCGAACGTCGCCGCCCGCCGGACCGCCCGGCGACTCGTCGAGGAGGGCGTCGACGACCCGCTGGTGGTGACGGTGTTCCCCGACAGCGGCGAACGTTACATGTCCACCGGGCTGTTCGAGGCCGAGGAGGCCGAGGAGTGCCCGTGGCAGTGCGACGAGTAGCTACTCGAACTCCTCCTCGGTCACCCGCACCACCAGTACGTCGTCGTACCCCTCGCGCTCGGGGGTCCAGTCGCCCTGGCGTTGGACGAACGTCGGGTCCTCCGGACGGCCGTCCTCGAGCCCGTACACCTTCAGGAACCCGCCCGTCACGTCCGGGTCGACGTGGCCGTCGCGGATCAGGATGGCGAGGTCGCGGGAGAGCCACTCCGTCTCGGAGACCGAGTCCGACTGCACCAGCGCCGTCCGCGCGAACCGCACGAGGTACCAGTTCAGGTCGTTCAGCAGCGAGACGGCGGCGCCGATGGAGACGGTGTCCAGCGCGAGACTGTTCGCGTACGGCTCCCGCAGGTCGTACGTCGAGAGCGCCTCGCGGGCGGTCTCCCGGGAGAGCAGCTCGTACCGGAGGTCGCTCCCGGGTTCGCCCAGCAGGCAGACCTGCGCCATTACCGGCCGGTCAGGGGCACGAAAGAAGTGGGTTGCGGTCCGACGACGGCGCTCAGCGATCCTCGACGACGTAGCGCTCGTCGGCCAGCGCCGCGGCCCGGTCGAGCAGGTCGTCGGGCTCGGCCGCCTCGACGCCCTCGATCGTCGCGTTCGTCTCGGGGTAGTCGGGGGCGACGCGCTCGCAGCCGACGTTCACCGTCGCGTCGACGAACGTGCCGATCTCGCGGGCCTGCGCGACGATCTCGGGCTTGTCCCGCGTCAGGAGCGGGCGGTGGACCGGCAGCGTCGCGGCGGCGTCGGTGACGCGGACGTTCGGCCCGGTCTGTGAGGACTTCTGCCCGATCGACTCGCCGGTCGCGATCGAGTGGGCACCGACGTCCGCGGCGACCGCCTCCGCGACCCGGAGCATCGCGCGCCGGAGCGAGAGCATCCGGGTCGGGCCGGTCGCGGCGACGAGGTCGTCGACGAGCTCGCCCGCGGGCACCACCCGCAGCCGGGCGTCGACGTGCGGCGCCGAGCGCGCGACCGTGCCCGCGGTCTCGGTCGCGCGGGCGAGGTGGTCCGGACCGCCGTAATCCCCGAGATCGAGGTACACCGGGACGACCTCGAGCCCGCGCTTGAACAGCTCCCACGCCGCGACGGGGGAGTCGATGCCGCCGGAGAACAGCGCGACCGTCGTCCCCTGCGTGCCGACCGGGAGCCCGCCCGGGCCGTCGTACTCCGCCGCGGAGACGAACGCCTCGTCCTCGCGGACGTCGAGTCGGTAGGCGCGGTCGGGGTCGTCGAGGTCCACGTCGGCGCCGGTGGCGTCGGCGATCGCGGCGCCGACCTCGCTCGCGACCTCCTGGCTCGTGAACGGGTGGGTCTCCGGCGTGCCGGCGCGGTTCGCGCGGACCGCGAACGTGGCGCCGTCGGGGTGGTCCGCGGCCAGCGCGACCGCGGCTTCGGCCAACGCCTCGGCCGTCGCCGCCGTCGAGATCGCGGGTCGGGTGGAGACGACGCCGAACGCGTCGGCGGCGGCGCGGGCGGCGGCGTCGGCGTCGAACTCGCCGGCCGCCGCCTCAGGGGGCCGGATCAGCAGTCGCGACCAGTGTCGCTCGACCGAACCTAGGAGCCCGCGGTCGTCGAGGATCGCCCGCACGTTCTCGGCGAGGCGGTCGAGCATCTGCCCGCGGACCTTGTCGCTCTTGATGCCTGCCTCGCCGTAGCGGACGACCGCGAGATCCGGTGACTGCTGCACGGGCGGGCTACTCGGCGGGCGAGCATGGGCGTTTCGGGACTCCCGCGGCCTACGCCTCGTCGCCGTCCAGGAGGTCGATCGGGTCCTCCATCTCCCCGGTGATCGACTCCAGCAGGTCCGTCACCGTCACCATCCCGACGACCTGGCCGTCGTCGAGCACGAACGCGAGCTCCTGGCTCTCGACCTGGAACTGGTCGATCGCGTCGCTGACGCTCGTGTCCCCGGACATCGTCATCGGCGGCGCCGAGAGGTTCGTGAAGTCCACGTCGCCGTCGGCGACACTGTCGCGGTACCGGGCGAGCATCGGGAAGTAGACGATCCCGCGGAAGTCCTGCACGTCCTCCCCGATCAGCGGGTAGCGCGTGTGGGGGTGCTCCTCCATCCGGCGGAAGTTCTCCTCGGTGTCGACAGCCGTCGAGAGCGCCACGATGTCGTCGATGGGGACCATCACGTCCTTCACCTGCTGGTCGCCGATGGTGAGCGCGTTCAGCACCTCCTCGCGGCGCTCCTCGGACATGTTCCCCTGTGCGAGCACCGACCCCAGCCGCTTGTGGAGGTCCGCACGCGACTCGATCACCTCCTCCTCGGTCTCCAGCCACGCGCCCGTCATCTCGACGCCGAACAGGCCGAGCGTCGCCTTCGCGACCCAGTCGCCCAGCTTTATGATCGGCAGGATGAGGCGGTTGCTCCAGTACAGCGGCGTCGCGCCGTACTTGCAGACGAACCGCGAGCGCTCGACGCCGAGGTACGTCGGCGTCTGCTCGCCGTGGGTGAGGTGGACGAGGTTGATGATCAGGAAGGCGAGGACCGCACCCGCGCCGGCGCTCGCGAGCATGGTTCCCTCGAACACCGGCCGGAACACCGGCTCGAAGATCGCCGCCAGCGCGGGCTCGGCGACGATCCCCACCGCGATGCTGGAGGCGGTGATCCCGACCTGACAGGTGGTGAGATACAGCTCGAGGTCGTTGGTCATCTCCCAGGCGCGCTGGAGCGCCTTGCTCTCGCCGTCGCCCAGGAACTCCTCCTTGGTGAACTGCCTGGCGCGGGTGAGCGCGAACTCGATCGCGACGAAGAAGCCGTTCGTGAGTATGAGTCCCACGCCAGCGAGCAGTCTGAGGGTCAGCTCCAGCGTCTGCATGGGCGTGGCTCTCGGACGCCCCGGATAAATGCTCGGTGGCCTAGAACGTCGAGATCTCGCCCTCGATCGCCTCGCGGGTGATCTCGGTGACGTTCGCGAGGTTCTCGTCGATGATCTCGGTGACCTCGGCCTCGATGTCGGCCACGTCGACGCCCGCCTCGGTGACGATCTGGGCGTCGGCGACGTGGGGCTCGTCGATGGGGCGGCCGATCTGGGAGAGCAGCCGCATCTGGAGGTCGCGGATCCCATCGACCTGCGCGACGACGTCCTCGGCGGCCGCGGTCGAGAGCAGGTTGTAGATCTTCCCGATGTGGTTGACCGGGTTCTTCCCGGAGGTGGCCTCCATGCTCATCGGGCGGTTCGGCGTGATGAGCCCGTTGGCGCGGTTCCCGCGGCCGACGGAGCCGTCGTCGCCCTGCTCCGCGGAGGTGCCGGTGACCGTGAGGTACACCGAGCCGGCGTCGTAGTCGTCGGCGGTGTTCACCTCGACGTTCACCTCGCGGTCGGTGTAGCTTCGCGCGAGTTCGGTGGCGTACTCCTGCACGTTCGAGACGGCCGCCTTGTACGCCTCGAGGTCGGCGACGTAGGCGTCGACCATCGCGACGGCGACGGTCACGTCGATGCGGTCGCCCTCGCGCTTCCCCATCACCTTCACGTCCGGGCCGACCTCGGGGTGTTCGGCGGCGTACTCGCCGTTGATCCCGCGCTCGATCTCGCGGACGATCGTCTCGGTCTCGGTCAGCGGCGCGTGGCCGACGCCGTAGGAGGTGTCGTTCGCCATCGGCACCTGCACCTCGTCCTCGCCGAACACGTCCTGCAGGTCGCCGGAGCCCTCGCCGAGGCGCACGTCGACGACCACGTCGGTGCCGTACTCGAGTTCGGGGATCTGCTCCTCGAGGTAGTCCCGCGCGGCCGCCAGCGCCGTCGAGTCGACCGGGAGCTCGATCGTCCGGCCGTCCTGCTCGTAGCTCTTGGTCGCGCGGCCGACGAGCAGGATGTAGATCGGTTCGACGACCTCGCCGCCGCCGTACGCCGGCGCCGCCCGGCCCGCCGCCAGTTGGGTCTCGTCGGTGTTGTAGTGGAGCACCTTCCCCACTCGGTCGAGATACAGCTGGGAGAGCGCCCGCGAGACGCTCTCGGCGATGCCGTCACAGATGGAGTCCGGGTGCCCGAGCCCCTTTCGCTCGACGATTTCGACCTGCTGGTCCTCGACCGCCTGCCGATCGAGTTCGGAGACCTGAATGTTCCGCGTCATTGGCAGCTCTTCCGCGGGCCGGGCTCTATAACCTTCGGAAACGATCCGCCCCCGGGAAATTACTCTCGGGTATCTCCCGCGAGCAGCAGGCCGAGGTAGGAGGTGCGAATCTGGTCGTCGGGTTCGAGCCCGAGTTCGCGAAGCAGCTCCACCGCGCCCGTCCGGAGCGCCTCGATCTCCGACTCCGCGCCCTCGCGTTCGACCTCCACGAACGAGCCGAGATCGTCGACCGCGTCGAGCGTCACGGTGTAGCCGTCGAGTTCGAAGCGCTCGCGCTCCTTCGCGACGGTCGCGGCGGGCTCGAAGCCGAGCCCGTCGAGGATCCCCGCGGCGGCGTCGGCGTTGTCGACGGCGGTCTCGTGCTCCTCGCGGGTCTTCGACGCCTGCTCGACGAGGGGGCCCTTGTAGGTGATCTTCGTCGTGGTGTCGCGGGCCTGGCCGTCCGCGTCGAGTTGGGTCTCCTCGCGCAGGCGGAGCGCCTCGTCGGTGTCGGCGAACTCGCGCTGGGGGGCGTCGTAGTAGGTGTCGACCTGGCGGACGTGGTCGACCGGGGTGGCCCCCGCCGCTTCCAGCGCGTCGCGGACGCGCTCGTGGTCGGCTTCGACTTTGAGTTCGACCTCGTACATGGCTCGACGCTCGGCGGCGGCGGCGAAAAGGCTGGCCTCTCGCGCCGGGGCGTTCGCCCGCCAGCGCCGGCGAACTGTGCTTTCGGCGCCGTCTGGGCCCGAAACGTTGACCTTAAGAGTGGAACACGAGACCGTAGAGGTATGAGCGAAAACGAGGCCGACGCCGAGGCCGACGCGGCGAACGAGGCCGAGGCAGAGACCGAATCCGGCATCCAGGACGGCGACTTCGTGCGTATCGACTACGACGTGCGCACCGTCAGCGACGACCGCGTGGTCGACACGACCCGGAAGGACGTCGCCGAGGAGGCCGGCATCGACGACGACGAGTACGACTTCTCGCCGCGCATCATCGTCGTCGGCGAGGGCCACGTGTTCCCCGGCGTCGACGAAGCGCTGCTCGGCGGCGAGGTCGGCGACGAGGGCACCGTCGAGATCGACGCCGAGGACGGGTTCGGCGAGTACGACCAGGAGCAGGTCCGCACTGTCAGTGCCAACAAGCTCGACGAGGAGGACCGCCGGCCCGGCGCCCAGGTCCAGATCGACGGCGAGCAGGGGTACGTCGAGACCGTGATCGGCGGGCGCGCCCGCGTCGACTTCAACCACCCGCTGGCGGGTGAGGATCTCGAGTACGAGTACGAGATCGTCGACGTGGTCGACGACGACGAGGAGAAGGCCGCCGGCCTGCTGGGGATGTACCTCCAGATGGAGCCGGAGCTCCGCATCGAGACCGAGACGGTCGAGGAGGAGGTCACCGTCGAGGACGACGACGGCGAGGAGACCACCGAGACCGAGGAGGTCGAGCAGCGCTCCCTGTACATCGAGGCGAACCAGCAGATGCAGATGAACCAGCAGTGGATGTTCCAGAAGCAGCAGGTCGCTCAGGACCTGATGGACCGCCTCGACCTCGACCGCGTGGTCGTCGAGGAAGTGTTCGACGGCAGCAGCGCGGGCATGATGGGCGGCATGGGCGGCATGATGGGCGGTATGGGCGGCGCCGAGGAGCTCGAGGAGGAGCTCGAGGACATCGAGGGCGACCTCGAGGACGCCGACGTCGACGCCGAGGAGATCGTCGACGAGCTTGAGGACGAGTAACGCGTTCCCACACCGACGGTACCTTTTTGCGGGCTGCGACGCCAGTAGCTGGTAGCCGATGGAGCTCGACTTCTACTGAGCCGGCGACGCTCACACGACGGCAGCGAGACGGCCGGTAGCCGTCTCGGTGACGAGCGTCGGCGGGAGACCCACTCTGCGGCACCGTTCCCAGACAGCCTCGGGTCTCCCGCCGGCGGCGGGCGCGTCGCCGTCGCCGCGCCGCTTCCGGTGGGGCCCCACCCCTACCAACGTTGCAAGACGCACCACCGAACTCGACCGACGAACCGACAGCGACCGACCGAACCGCGATCGTCGTCGCCCGCGACGCCGACGACCCGGAGACGACCGAGATCGAGCGCCTGGCCCGAGCGGCGGGGTACGAGGTCGTCGACGCGCTCACCCAGCGCCGCGAGGAGGCCAGCCGGTACAACGTCGGCCGCGGGAAGGCAGAGGAGCTGGCACGGCGTGTCGCCGAGGTCGACCCCGACGCGACCCTGTTCGACGCCGAACTTACGCCCGGCCAGTACAGTTCGCTGACGGCGCTGCTCCCCGACGGGGTCCGGATCGTCGACCGCCACCGACTCGTGCTGGGCATCTTCGAGGCCGGCGCCGGCGGGAAGGCCGCCCGGCTCCAGGTCGAACTGGCGAAGCTCCGCTACGAGCGCCCGCGGGTCCGGGAGACCGAGGAGCGGACCCACATGCAGCGCGCGGCCGAGACCGGCTCCCGGCTCGTCGACATCGAGAAGCGGATCCGGACCGTCGAGCGCAAGCTCGACGCGCTGGCCGACCGCGCGAGCGAGCGCCGCGCCGAGCGCCGCGAGCAGGGGTTCGATCTCGTCGCCGTCGCGGGGTACACGAACGCCGGGAAGTCGACCCTGCTCCACCGGCTCGCGGACGACCTCTCCGTCGCGAGGGCAGGGGCCGACCACGACGACATCGACGGCGTCGCCGAGGTCGCGGACCGGCTGTTCGAGACGCTCGAAACCACCACGCGGCGGGCGACGATCGACGACCGCCGGCTGCTGGTGACCGACACCGTCGGGCTCGTCGACGGTATCCCCCACGAGCTCGTTGCGGCCTTCAGCGCGACGCTCGACGCCGTCGCCGACGCCGACGCCGCGCTGCTGGTCGTCGACGCCAGCGATCCGGTCGCGTCG
The DNA here is from genome assembly GCF_000739555.1 of Halolamina rubra. GTDB lineage: Archaea > Halobacteriota > Halobacteria > Halobacteriales > Haloferacaceae > Halolamina > Halolamina rubra. Next base: position 68,183 of record NZ_BBJN01000023.1, on the reverse strand, counting down.
ATGCGCGAGAAGCTCCGGGTGTCGCTCTCGGAGGTCGACGAGCCGCGCGGGGAGCTACTGGTCGTGCTCAACAAGACGGATCTCGTCGACGACGACGGGCTCGCGACGCGCCGGCGCGCCGTGGCGGCGGTCGCCGGCGACCGAGTCACGGACACCGTCGCGGTCAGCGCGCTGGAAGGCGCCGGAGTGGGGCGACTCGCCGACGCAGTCGTCGACGCCCTGCCCGACGAGCGAGCCGAGTTCGACCTGCCGAACTCCGGCGACACCCAGGCGTTCCTCGCCTGGGCGCACGATCACGGGCGTGTCACGGCCGAGTACGCGGGCGACCGAGTGAGCGTCACGTTCTCGGGCCGGCCGTCGGCAGTCGAGCGCGCCCGATCGGCGGCGGCGGAGCTCGAACCCGACTCGAACGTCTGACGCCCGTCGGACGATCTCGCCGCTACGGGGGGTAAACCTCCGCTGACTTTTTCTCACTCCCAGCCAAGTGTCGCGTGTGTGCAAGCACGGCCGCTGGCGCGCCTCGGGAGCCCGGCGGCCGACGCACGCGGTGCAACAACCATGACTGACAACGGCGGCAACGACCGACGGCGGATCGAGGGGCGAATCAACACGCTCGGCACGGGCAACAGCGTGGGCGGTTCCAGGAGCAGCCACCGGCGCCGAAGCGACGACGGCGGCGACGGCGACGAGATCGTCGCGGGGGCCTCCGTGACCGACGAGACCGACACCGACGACGGCGGCGACGGCGGCGAAGCCGTCGACGAGATCGACGAGGGGGCGGGCGAGACAACCGACCCGACCGCGGACACCGAGGACGAGGGCTCGGACGCCACCGGCGACCGTGACGACGAGGAGACCGAGGCTGCCGACGACGACGCGGACGACGAGGACGACGAAAGCTTCGAGACCCGCGCGGAGGACGTCGACGAGCGCTCGGCGCTCGAGGTCGAGATGGACCAGTTCGTCCGCGCCTTCGCCGCTCGACGGGCCGAGAAGGTCGGCGAGGACAGCCTCGACGAGTACATCGTCGGCTCGGTGAAGGGGTATCTCGCGGGGCTGCTCGGCGGCGACGTGGAGTCGCCCGGCACGCTCGAGCGGCGCGTCGAGGTCGACGCCGACGACGTGTTCGGCGGCCTGCTCGACGCCGTCGCCGAGGACGACCAGGACCAGGGCGACGTGGTCGTCGCGGCGATCGCCGAGGCGTACGACGTGCCCGACGAGGACTCGCTGGTCGTCGCCGGCCTTCGTGACCACGAGGCGCTGCTCAACGGCGTCGTCGCGAACAACTCCAACGGCCTCGGCGACGTGTCCGAGGTCGTCCAGGCGGCCGTCGAGACGCGGCTGCTCGAGGAGCGCGCCGACTGAGCGCGATCGCGTTCGGACGTTTCCTCTTCAGATACGCCGTCGCCAGCGACGGCCACGATCCGACCGGAGGGCGGGAGCCTTATCCCCCATCACCGAGAACGTCGCGGCATGCAACCACGGGATCTCTCCGCCCACGTCGAGTACGTTCCGGGACGGGGGGTCGAGGAGGTCGCCCGCGACCTCGGCCTCGACCCCGAGGAGCTGGTGAAGCTCTCCTCGAACGAGAACCCACACGGCGCGAGCCCGGCGGCCGTCGACGCCGTCCGCGACGCCGCCGCGGAGATCTCGGTGTACCCCAAGGCCGCACACACCGACCTGACGGCCGAACTGGCCGAGAACTGGGATCTCGCAACCGAGCAGGTGTGGGTCAGCCCCGGCGCAGACGGCGCGATCGACTACCTCTCGCGGGCGATGCTCGACCCCGCTGACCCCGTACTCGTCCCGGATCCCGGTTTCTCGTACTACGGGATGAGCGCGCGCTACCACCACGGCGACGTGCGCTCCTACGAGCTCTCGAAAGACGACGGGTTCGCGATGACCGCCGACACGGTGCTCGACGCCTACGACGGCGAACGGATCGTCTTCGTCACCTCGCCGCACAACCCCACCGGCGCGACGATGGCCCGGGAGGAGATCGAGGCGCTGCTCGACGGCGTCGACGACGACTCGCTGGTCGTGATCGACGAGGCGTACGGCGAGTTCGCCGACGAGCCCTCCGCCGCGGGGCTGCTCGAGGCCTATGACAACCTCGCGGTGCTCCGGACGTTCTCGAAGGCGTACGGGCTGGCCGGCCTGCGGATCGGCTACGCGCTCGTCCCCGCGGCGTGGGGCGACGCCTACGCGAAGGTCTCCACTCCCTTCGCCGCCAGCGAGGCGGCGCTCCGGGCGGCGATGGCCGCGCTCGACGACGACGCCCACGTCGAGAAGTCCGTCGAGAGCGCCGAGTGGGCCAGGGAGCACATCCACGAGCAGCTCGACGCGCCGACGTTCGACAGCGAGGCGAACTTCGTGCTGTGTGAGGTCGGCGACGGGAGCGCCGTCGCCGAGGCCGCCCAGGCCGAGGGCGTGATCGTCCGGGACTGCTCCTCGTTCGGGCTGCCGGGCTGCATCCGGATCTCCTGTGGCACCGAGTCCGAAACCCGTCGCGCGGTCGAGACGCTGAACGACGTGCTGGCGGAGCTGGAGGCGCCCGAAGCATGACGGGGAGCGACGACGCCGACCTCGCCTTCGACCGCGTCGCGCTCACCGGAACGCCCGGCACCGGGAAGACGACCGTCGCCGACGCGGTGGGCGAGCGCCTGATATCCCGGTCCACCACCTCAACGACCTGATACGCGAGGAGGGGCTCCACGAGGGCGAGGACGAACAGCGCGGCTCGCTGGTCGCCGACCTCGACGCCATCCGGGAGTATCTCGGCGACTGGTCGGGGCTGCTCGACTCCCACCTCGCCCACCACTTCGACGCTGACGCCGCGGTCGTGCTGCGCTGTCACCCCGACGAGCTCGAGGGGCGACTGCGCGAGCGCGACGAACCGGAGGCCAAGATCGCCGAGAACGCCGAGAGCGAGGCGCTGGACATCGTGCTCAGCGAGGCGGTCCGGGCCTACGGCGAGGAGCACGTGTACGAGATCGACACCACCGACCGGCCGGTCGAGGCGGTCGTCGACGACGTGGTCGCCGTCCTGCGCGGCGAGCGCGAGCCGTCGGCCGGCACGGTCGACTTCACGGGGGCGCTGTGACGCTGGATCAGTACCGCGAGCTGGCCGACCGCCTGCTCGTGCCGTTCGTCGACGCCGCGGAGGCGCTGGGGCTGACGCCCGACGGCGTGAGCGTGATCGCGTTCGGCTTCGCCGGCGCCGCGGGCGCGGCGTTCGCGCTCGCCGGCGGGCAGGGGCCGCTGTGGCTCTACCTCGCGGCGAGCCTGTTCGTGTTCGCGAACGGCTGGCTCGACCTGGTCGACGGCGCGCTCGCCCGCGAACTCGGCACCGACTCGAAAGGTGGCGACCTGCTGGATCACGTGCTCGACCGCTACGCCGACGTGCTCATCATCGCCGGGCTCGCCGCCGGCGCCGACGCCTGGGCGCTCGGCCTGCTCGCGGTGACGGGCGTGCTGCTCACCTCCTACCTCGGCACGCAGATCCAGGCGGTGGGGCTCGGCCGGGAGTACGGCGGGCTGCTCGGCCGGGCGGACCGCCTCGCGCTCGTCGGCGTCGTCGGCGTCGTCGCGTTCGTCCTGCCGGGCGAACTCGTCGCCGGCGTCGGCGCGGTGGAACTGCTGCTCGCGCTGTTCGCGGTCGTCGGCCACCTCACCGCGCTCCAGCGGTTCTGGGGCGCGTGGTCGGATCTCTCCTGACTCCTCGAAAACACTTTACCCCACCCCGCCGCAGCGTCGCGTGTGAGCGACCTCCACCAGTCGAACCGTCGGCTCTGGAACGAGTGGAGCGACGAGTTCCAGGCGATCTGGCGCTCGGACACCGACGAGGACGAACTCCCGCCGGCGCCCTCCCCCTTCGCCGAGGACGCACCCGGCGGTGCCCAACCCCAGATCCTCGACGGCATCGAGGGGAAGGCGTACGTCGAACTCGGCTGCGGCGGCGGGCAGGGCAGCGTCGGCACCGCGGAACTCGGCGCCGACCCCGTCGTCGGCGTCGACTTCTCGGGCGACCAGCTTCAGTACGCCCGGGAGCTCCGCGACGAGTACGGCGTCGACGCCCAGTTCGTCCAGGGCGACGTGACCGACCTCCCGCTGCCGGACGACCGCTTCGACGTGGCCTCCTCGGAGGCGGCGTTCCAGATGGTGCCGGCGATCGACCGCGCGTTCGCGGAGGCCCACCGGGTGCTCCGCGAGGGCGGCGTGTTCGTGTTCAGCGTGATGCATCCGCTGCACGAGGCGCTGGACCCGGAGACGCGGACCCTCGAGGAGAGTTACGTCGACGCCGGCCCGCGGGAGATCGAGATCCGCGAGGAGTACGAGGAGCTGCTGACCGTGTTCGACCGCCCCGTCGCCGAGCTCCACAACGGGCTCGTCGACGCCGGGTTCGAGGTCCGACGGCTGCTCGAACACCACAACCACGAAGTCGAACAGAACGAGCCCGAGGAGAGCGACTCGCCCGACGTCATGTGGGAAATTCCCCAGAGTGTGCGGTTCTGGGCGGTCGCACGGTGAGGCGCGCCAGCGACTACTCCAGGCTCAGACCGGCGTGCCAGCGGTCCGCGCCGGCCGCTTCCTTCACTTCGTCCATCTTCGCGAGCAGCTTCACCGCCAGGCTCGCCGTCTCGGCGGCGACGGACTCGCCCTCGGTCATGAACTCGCCGGTGGTCCGGTTCGCGAAGACGGAACAGACCGCACCCGCCCGCAGGCCGTAGACGTTCGCCAGCGTGCAGATGGCGGCGGTCTCCATCTCGATGTTGAGCACGTTCGCTTCCTTCAGGTCCTCGACCAGGTCCTCGCTGCCGGCGGCCTCGAACCCGTCGAACCCCTCGCGGCCCTGGCCGGCGTAGAACGAGTCCGCGGACATCGTCAGGCCGACGTGGTAGTCGTGGCCCAGCCGCTCGGCGGCGGCGATCAGGGCGGAGACGACCTCCTCGTCGGCGACGGCGGGGTAGTCCTCCCGGACGTACTCCTTGCTCGTCCCCTCCTGACGGACGGCGCCGCGGGTGATGACCAGATCGCCCACGTCCATCTCTGGCTGGATCGCGCCACAGGAGCCGACGCGGATGAACGTGTCCGCGCCGACGCGGGCGAGCTCCTCGACGGCGATCGCCGCCGACGGCGAGCCGATCCCCGTCGACGTGACCGAGATGTCGGCGCCGTCGTAGCGCCCCGTCGCCGTGCGGTACTCGCGGTGGTGGGCGACCTCCTCGTGGTCGTCCCACAGCGGCGTGATCTTCTCGAGGCGCTCGGGGTCGCCCGGGAGCAGGACGCTGTCGGCGACGTCGCCGGGCTCGAGCTCGACGTGGTACTGCATCTCGTCGGACGCGTCGGACATACCCCCGTGGTTCTGGACTCCGGAGCGTAAGGCTGTCGTTCGCTCGTGGGTGGTCCCGCCGGAGTCAGACCCCGGCCAGCAGCTTCTCGAGGAAGCGATCCTGGTTCACCTGATCCTCCCGCTCGTCGCGGTCGTCCGCGAGGTCGAGCCAGCGCAGCACGACCACGAGTTCGTGCTCGGGATCGATCCAGACGACGTTCTGCCCGTGGCCGAGGAAGGCGTAGGCGGACTCCGGCGCCGAGGGCCACAACGTCCGGTTCGTGTTGAGCCAGAGCAGGTAGCCGTAGTTCTCGTACACGTCGCAGGGGTCGGTGGCCCGCTCGACCCACGCCTCGCTCAGCAGTCGCTTCCCGTCCCACTCGCCGTCGTTGAGCATGAGGTGGCCCGCCCGCGCCAGATCCTTCGTCGACGACCAGAACCCGCCGCCCCAGTGGCCGCCGCCGGAGACCGACTCCATCGTCGTCCCCTCCACGTCGACTTTGGAGTTGTAGTAGCCGTGCCACTCCCAGGTCCGGGAGGCGCCGATGGGGTCCATCACCTCGTGGGCGAGCACGCGGGGCAGCGGTTTGGCGTGCAGCCGCAGCAGCGAGAGCGCGAGCCGGTTGATCCGCACGTCGTTGTACTCCCAGAACGTTCCGGGCTCCTCGAGCTCCCGCGGTTGGTCTTTCCCCGGGCCGTCGGTTTTGCCAACCCCGCGGTTGCGGTCGACGCTGTCCGGCCGGTCGAACAGCTCGCCCTCCCACTCGGAGGTCTGCTGGAAGAGTTGTTCCCAGGTGATCTTCGCGTTGTGGTCGCTGTCGAACCCGCCGTCGTCGACGTCGTCGGCGACGCGGTCGCCCAGCTCGAACCGCCCCTGGTCCCACGCGACGCCGCCGACGACGCTCAGGAACGATTTGGCACAGGAGAAGCAGTGGTCGACGCGCTCGGTGTCGCCCCACTCGGCGACGACGCGGCCGCTCTTCAGGATCATCCCGGCCGGCCGCCGCGGCGGTCCGGAACCGGGCCGAGGAAGCCGCCGAGCTCGCCCTCGGTCTCGTCGAACGGTTCGAGGTCGGGCATGTGGTACTCGACGGTGTCGTCGGGCGTGCCGTGGGTGAGGTGGAACGTCACCGCCTCATCGACGGCGTCGGCGTCGATGCCGGCCTGTTCGGGGTCGACGTGGTCGAAGCCGCCCTCGTCGTGTGGGTCGGGGAACTGCATACCCCAGGCTGGTCGGGGAACGGGAAAAGCGGAAACGTACCGGGGAGAACCGCCGGCTACAGGACGCCCATCTCCTCGAGGCGCTCCGGCAGGTACGTGTCGGTCACGAAGTCCAGCCCGCGGGAGGCCAGCGCCTGCTGCTCGGCCTTCTTCCCGATGTCGAGCTGGAGCTCGATCTGCTCCTCCCAGAACTCCGTCTGGAAGCGCGGGTCGTCGAGTTCGGACTCCAGGGCGTTCACGTCCGAGTCCGACAGCGGGTCCGTCGGCAGGTCGTAGTCGACGATGTCCTGCGGGCGGATCCCCACGTACTCCGCCTCCGGCGTCGCGAGATACTCCGAGAGGTGGGCGGACTTGATCGAACCGTACGCGACGGAGCCGTAGATCCGGTAGGACCACGGGTCGCCGTCACAGAACACCAGCACCGGCAGGCCGAGCTCGTCGCGGAGCCGCTTCGTGATGCGGCGGGTCGCCCGTGCGGGCTGGCCCTTCAGGTGGACGATCAGGCAGTTGTACTCGTCGTCGAACCCGTTCTCGATCAGGCGGTCCCGCATCCCACCCGTCTCCACGCACATCACGAAGTCGATGTCGTGGTCCAGGAACTCGATCGTGTCCGGGTTGTTCGGGATCTGGTAGCCGCCCTCGCCCACGTCGAGCTGGCAGTGGATCTCGCGTTCGCCTCTGCGGGTCTGCTCGCGGAGCTCCAGCGGGCCCATCAGCGTCGCGCCGGACTCCTCGGGCCGCATGTGGAAGTCCTCGCGGGTGACGCCCGTGATGATCTCGAGGTCCTCGACGAGGTTGTTCGACTCGTCCTGGCCGTTGAACTGGGCCTCCTCGTTGTCCCAGGACTCGGAGAGGTAGTAGAGCTCTCGCAGCGTCGAGGAGCGATCCTGGTCGAGCTGGTTCGCGAGGAACTCGATGGTGTAGGCGGCCTTGAGTAGCTTCCGCGCGCCGCTGACGGAGTTGGCCGTCCGGGTCGACTTGCGGTCGCCGTACACCCAGACGCTCTTCTCTGGGTCGTACTCGATGTTGCTCTTCGTCCGGGTCGGCAGCTCCATCCGGGGGATCTCGCCGGCCGCGAACTGGTCGTAGAACTCCGCGGCCAGGTCGATCAGCTGTTCCCGTGCCTCCGCGTCGGTGGTGTCCTCTGTGCTCATGCGTTCACCGTGAGTTTCTCGTCGTCGACGCCGTCGACGGTGGCGTCGGCGTCGGCGTCAGTCGGCAGGCTGTACTCCAGTTCGACCGTCTCGCCCGACCCCACCTCGGGGTGCCAGTTGACGAACCACTCGCCGTCCATCTCGATCGGCTCGACGCCGTCCGGCAGCCCCTCGGGCTCGGCGGAGACGATCTCGGTGATCTCCAGGCTCTCACTGCGGTCGGAGTGGTTCTCGACCCGCAGGGTCACCGACTCGCCGTCGCGCTCGCGGTCGACGCCGACGTTGTTCATGATCCGGGCCATCGCCCCCTCGATGTCGGGGTGTTGGCGGCCGGTGACTTCGGCGACCTTCTCGGCCATCTGCGGGAGGATGCGGCCCAGCACGTCCTGTTTCTCCCGGCGCTTGGCCATCGAGCGGCGCTTGTTGAGGTAGGACTTGAGCTCGCGGGCGGCCTCGCGGATCGCGAGCTCGATCTCGTCCTCGATCTCCGGCACCGACGCCAGCGCGTCCTTCGACTCGCTGGTGAACGGGACGTTCGTCGAGGCGACGTGGATCGAGATGACCGCCGGGCCGGAGGGCATCCCCGACCCGCCGGGCTGATCCAGCCCGTAGTTGCGCCAGCCGATGCGCTTGACGACGTTCGTCGTCGCACACGCGCCGCGCTGGTAGACGAGCGGCACGCGGTTCGCGAAGCGCAGCAGGTCGACGTTCCCGTCGGCTGGGATCTCGCCGCCGTAGGCGATGCCGGCCTCGACGACGAACGGGTCGCCGCCGTGGACCTCGGCGTCGCGGGTCGAGGCGGCGTAGAAGTCGGCGTCGTACTCCTTGCGCAGGCCGGCCTCGACCAGCTCGGCCGTGATCGGCGCGAGACAGTCCGTCGGCGGCGAGAGGATGTCGGTCTCCCGCATCGCCTCGAGCAGCTCGGAGGCGGTGTCGCGGTCGCCGGCGATCTCGTTCACGTTCGGCGGGTCGTCCGGCACCGTCACCATCCGCGACCAGAGCGCCTCGACGACGTTCTCGCGGGCGGTGTCGCCGAACGTCTCGTCGTCGTACTCCTCGGTGGTGTCGGCGGCCTCGTGGACCAGCGTCGTCAGGTCGTCGAGGGTGAGCCGCATCCGGTTCGGCTCGTCGTCGTCGCCAAGCGCGACGAACCGCTCGGCCAGCCGTTCGGCCAGCCCGTGGACCGCGGCGTCGTCCTTCCGCGTCGAGGTGGCGTCGTCGACGAGCTCGTACAGCGTCGGGGTGAGCCGGTCGAGGTCGGCGTCCTCGCCGTTATCCGCGGCGTCGCCCGCACCGAACTTCGTGAGCTCGCCCCACGCCGCCGCGACTGCGTTCTCCCGGACCGTCGCGCCGAACGTCTTGCCCGTGTCGGTCCCCACCTCGTCGGCGACGGTGGCGACGATGTCGACGAGCTGGGAGTACGTCGTCCGCTCGCGCTCGGTCAGGCTGTTGGCGATCCGTTCGGCGAACGTGTCCGTCGCGTCGGCGCCCTTGTTCGACACCGCCTCGCGGAGGGCGCCCTCGATCGCCGCCGCCACGTCGGCGCTGGGGGCGCCGTTGCGAGCGGGCCAGCCGAGCTCCCGGCCGAAGTGGCGGTCCCGGAAGCTGTCGAGCACGCTGTCGGCGGTCTTCTTGCCGACGCGGGTGAACTCCTCCTGCATGAACCCGGAGACGGAGTACGAATCCGTCGCGTCGAGCATCTTGATCAGCGTCCCCAGTTCGACGCCGTGGGGGTGGGGTCGGATCTCCTCCGTCTCTGCGGGGAGCTGGTCGGTCGCGCGCTCGAACTTCAGCGGCTCGTCGAGCCCCGGCTCCCGGAGCTCGATCCGGGCGTGGGGGTTGACGACCGCGGTGTGTTTGATGTAGTCGTGGAGCTGGTTGCGGGCCCGCATGTTGGCCTCCATCTCCAGCTCGATGCGGGTGCCGTGGCTGCGGTCCCAGGAGGTGGTCTCGGCGGTGCCGATCTCGGGCTCGTTGGTGTCGGTGTCGATGATGAGCTCGAAGTACTCCGCCTGGGCGCTCCCCTCGGTTCTGGAGGTGATCTTCGCGGGCTTGCCGGAGGTGAGCTGTGAGTACAGCACGGCCGCGGAGATCCCGATCCCCTGCTGCCCGCGGCTCTGCTCGCGCTTGTGGAACCGGGAGCCGTACAGCAGCTTCCCGAACACTTTGGGGAGCTGTTCCTTCGTGATCCCGGGGCCGTTGTCCTCGACGACGAGCCGGTAGTAGTCGCCGACCTCCCGGATCTCCACGTAGATGTCCGGGCGGATGCCGGCCTCCTCGGTCGCGTCGAGGGCGTTGTCGACGGCCTCCTTCACGGCCGTCACCAGCCCCCGGGCGCCCGAGTCGAACCCGAGCATGTGTTTGTTCTTCTCGAAGAACTCGGCGATCGAGATCTCGCGTTGCCCCTCGGCCAGCTCCTCGGCCGTGGTGGCGCCCTCGCCGAGTGTCGTCTGCTGCGAGGTCATTCTGTAGGTGGCCTACCCGGCGGCCACGTAAAGTCCCTTTCGTAGCTCGGTGGAACTGAAACTTCGTGCCGGCGACTGGTTTAGCGGCGGGCTACCGTCGTCGACGCGCTCCCGGTGGCGTCGATAACCGCCGCCGAGGGCGCCGCCGACGCTCGCGCGCGCACCGATTCACCCCTGTTCCACCCGTGAACGAACGGCCCCAAACAAACTTTTCGACAGCGTCGAATCGCGTTCGGTAATCTCGAACTTACCCTCTGTAGTCAGCGATTTTTTCTTCGCGCGCCCGCCCGCGCGTGCGGGCCCTTTATCCGGCGGGACCGCCTCTCACGTAGTACGCGCTATGTCAGAAGAGAACGCCGACTACGGCGCGGGCCAGATCCAGGTCCTGGAGGGTCTCCAGGCCGTCCGGAAACGCCCCGCCATGTACATCGGGTCCACCGACGACCGTGGGCTCCACCATCTCGTCTACGAGGTCGTCGACAACGCCATCGACGAGGCGTTGGCGGGTTACTGCGACCATATCGAGGTGACGATCCACGACGACGGCTCCGTCTCCGTCGCCGACGACGGGCGCGGGATCCCCGTCGACACCCACGAGGAGTACGACCGTCCCGCACTGGAGGTCATCATGACCGTCCTCCACGCCGGCGGGAAGTTCGACAACAAGTCCTACCAGGTCTCCGGCGGCCTCCACGGCGTCGGCGTCAGCGTGGTGAACGCGCTCGCCGAACGCCTCACCGCCGAGGTCAAACGCGACGGCGCCCTCTGGCGTCACGAGTTCGAACGCGGCGAGCCGCAGGGCGACATCGACCGCGTCCGCGACCTCGAGGCCGACGAGGGCACCGGGACGACGATCCGGTTCTGGCCCGACGCGGAGATCTTCGAGACGACCGACTTCGAGTTCACCACGCTGGAGAGCCGGCTCCGCGAGCTCGCCTTCCTCAACAGCGGCGTCCGCATCCAGCTCACCGACGAACGCCCCGAGGCGGCCGAGGACGGCGAGGCTCGCTCGGAGACGTTCCGCTACGAGGGCGGGATCCGGGCGTTCGTCCGCTTCCTCAACGAGACCAAGACCCCGATCCACGAGGACGTCGTCTACTTCGAGGACGAGGAGGAGGGGATCCAGGTCGAGGTGGCGATGCAGGCGACCGACGAGCTCCAGGGCTCGGTCCACAGCTTCGCCAACAACATCAACACCCGCGAGGGCGGCACCCACCTGACGGGGTTCAAGACCGCCCTCACCCGGGTGGTCAACGACTACGCCAACGAGGAGGGGCTCATCGGCGACGTCGACGGCAACCTCAAGGGCGAGGACGTCCGCGAGGGGCTGACCGCCGTGGTCTCGGTGAAACACCCCGACCCGCAGTTCGAGGGACAGACCAAGACCAAGCTCGGCAACAGCGAGGTCCGGGGGATCGTCGAGAGCACGGTCCACGAGGGGCTGGGGACGTACCTCGAGGAACACCCCGACACGGCCCAGAAGATCGTCGCGAAGGCCGCCGAGGCCGCGAAGGCCCGGCAGGCCGCGAAGAAGGCCGAGGAGCTGACCCGCCGCAAGTCGGCGCTCGAGTCGACGGCGCTGCCGGGGAAGCTCTCCGACTGTCAGAGCCGCGACCCCGAGGACGCCGAGCTGTTCGTCGTCGAGGGCGACTCCGCCGGCGGCAGCGCGAAACAGGCCCGGGACGCCGCGTTCCAGGCCGTGCTGCCGATCAAGGGGAAGATCCTCAACGTCGAGAAACACCGGCTCGACCGCGTGCTCGAGAACGACGAGATCCGCGCGCTGATCACCGCCATCGGGACGGGGATCGGCGACGAGTTCGACATCGACGACGCCCGGTACCAGAAGATCATCATGGCGACCGACGCCGACGTCGACGGCGCCCACATCCGGACGCTGCTGCTCACCTTCCTCTACCGGCACATGAAGCCGCTGCTGGAGGCGGGGTACGTGTACGCGACCAAGCCGCCGCTGTACCGCATCCGCTACCGCGGCGACACGTACGACGTGATGACCGAGGAGGAGCGTGACAAAGTGGTCGAGGAGGTCTGCGACGGCAACCCGACGCAGGTTCAGCGGTTCAAGGGGCTGGGCGAGATGAACCCCGAGCAGCTCTGGGAGACGACGATGAACCCGGAGAACCGGGTGCTCAAGCAGATCACGCTCGACGACGCCGCCGCCGCCGACAAGATGTTCTCGGTGCTGATGGGCGACGCCGTCGACCCGCGGAAGCAGTTCATCAAGGACCACGCCGAGGACGCCGAGTGGGTGGACATATGAGCACGGACACGCCCGACGACGAACCCGCAGACCGTGTAGAGCACGTCCGCGTCGAGGACGAGATGGAGCAGAGCTACATCGACTACGCGATGTCGGTCATCGCGGGTCGTGCGCTCCCGGACGTGCGGGACGGCCTGAAGCCGGTCCACCGCCGCATCCTCTACGCGATGCACGAGGACGGCATCACCTCGGGCTCGGGCCACCGGAAGTCCTCCTCCATCGTCGGCACCACCATGGGGGACTACCACCCCCACGGCGACAGCGCGATCTACGACGCGCTCGCCCGGATGGCCCAGGACTTCTCGATGCGGGAGCCGCTGGTCGACGGCCAGGGGAACTTCGGCTCGATCGACGGCGACCCGCCGGCGGCGATGCGCTACACGGAGGCGCGCATGTCGCCGATCGCCGAGGAGCTGCTCGACGACATCGAGAAGGACACCGTCGACTTCTCCAGCAACTACGACGACCGCCTGCAGGAGCCGGACGTGCTGCCCTCGGCGTTCCCGAACCTGCTCGTCAACGGCAGTTCGGGGATCGCCGTCGGGATGTCGACGAACATCCCGCCGCACAACCTCGGCGAGGTCGTCGACGCGACGATCGAACTGATCGAGAACCCCGACGCCACCGTCGAGGATCTGATGGAGCACGTCGAGGGGCCGGACTTCCCGACCGGCGCGAACATCGTCGGCCGCAACGGCGTCCACCAGGCGTACAAGACGGGTCGCGGGCGAATCCGGCTGCGCGCCCGGTTCGAAACCGACGAGGAGGACGGCCGCATCGTCGTCACCGAACTCCCGTACCAGGCGAACAAGGCCCGGATCATCGAGCGCATCGCCGAGGACGTGAACGAGGGCGAGATCGAGGGGATCCGCGACCTGCGCGACGAGTCCGACCGGGACGGGATCCGGATCGTCATCGAGCTCAAGCGCGACGCGATGGTCGACGTGGTGAAGAACCAGCTGCTCGAGTCCCACCTCGAGACCACGTTCGGCGTCATCAACCTCGCGCTGGTCGACGGCCAGCCGCGGGTGCTCGACCTCAAGGAGACGCTTCAGGAGTACGTCGAGCACCGCCGCGAAGTCGTGCGTCGCCGCAGCAAGTACGACCTCGCGGAGGCCGAGGACCGCGCACACATCCTCGAGGGCCGGCTGAAGGCGCTGGACAACGTCGAGGACGTGGTCGAGGCGATCCGGAACAGCGACGACCGCGACGCCGCCCGGGCGATGCTGCAGGAGGAGTGGGAGTTCAGCGAGGAGCAGGCCGCCCACGTCGTTCGGATGCAGCTCGGCTCGCTCACCTCGATGGAGCGGGCGTCGATCGAGGAGGAGTACGAGGACGTACAGGCGGAGATCGAGCGCCTCGAGACGATCCTCGGCAGCGCCGAGGAGCTCGACCGCGTCATCGTCGACGAGCTCGAGGACGTTGCCGAGCAGTACGGCGACGAGCGCCGAACCGGCTTCATCGAGGACACCGGCTCGGTCACCCACGAGGACCTGATCCCCGAGTCCGAGCAGGTGGTCGTGATGACCGAGGACGACTACATCAAGCGGATGGAGCTCTCGGAGTTCCGCGCCCAGAACCGCGGCGGGAAGGGGATCATCGGCACCGAGCTCAAGGAGGGCGATTCGGTCGCCTCCGTGTTCGTGGCCAACAGCCACGACTACCTGCTCTGTTTCACCAACCACGGGCAGGTGTACAAGCTGAAGACGTACGAGGTGCCGGAGATGTCCCGGACCGCCCGCGGGAAGTCCGCTGTCAACCTGCTCGATCTCGCCGACGGCGAGCGGATCGAGTCCGTCGTCAACACCGCCGACATCGAGCACGACGGCGAGGGCGACGACGAGCAGTTCCTCACGATGGTCACCCGCGGCGGCTACATCAAGCGCAGCGGCGTCTCGGAGTTCCAGAACATCCTCTCGACGGGAATCCGCGCGATCAGCCTCGAGGACGGCGACCGGCTCGCCGACGTGGAGGTCACCGACGGCACCCAGGACGTGGTGATCGCCACCCGTGACGGGATGTCGATCCGGTTCGACGAGACCGAGGCCCGCGCGATGGGCCGGACCGCCCGCGGCGTCCGCGGGATCGACCTCGAGGGCGACGACGAGGTGGCCGCGGTCGCGGGCATCGACGAGTCCCGCAACTCCTGGCTGCTGACCGTCACCGAGCACGGCTACGGGAAGCGCTCCGACCTCGACGCGTACCGCGTCCAGTCCCGCAACGGGAAGGGGCTGATCGACATCAAGACCAACGAGCGCAACGGCGGCGTGACCGCGCTCGACGCGGTCGGGCCGGGCGACCACCTCGTGACGATGAGCGAGGCCGGCCAGATCATGCGCTGTCCGGTCGAGGACCTCTCTATCGTCGGCCGTAACACGATGGGCGTGAAGGTGATGGAGCTGGAGGCAGACGACAGCGTCGCCGCCGTCGACGTGATCGACGCCGAGCGGATCGAGGAGTAGCGCCCTCCACTTCTTCGCCGTTTTCAGTTCCTCCAGCGTCGACGACGGCGGGACAATGCAGAAATTTTGCGAATTGCGGACGCTGTTCCCGTTGTCGGGTGTTCGACGGTCCGGCCCGTCAGTCCGGAGCGTGGACCGAGCCGATCCGGATCAGCGGCGTCGCAAGCCCGCTCGCGCCGGCGGCGACGACGATCGCGGCCATCCCGAGCAGTACCGCGACGGGGCCGAACGCCTCGACGAGCGGCCCGGCGAGTGCGATCCCGATCGGCGCCGCGCCGGTGATCCCCAGCCGCATGACCGACAGCACCTTCCCGCGCTGGTCGTCGGCGACGGTCGCCTGGATGTACGTCGTCAGTGGGACGTTCAGGAACGGGTTCGCGCCGCCGGCGAGTGCCATCCCGGCGCAGGCGGCCGCCAGCGGGAACGAGACGACCGTGGGGAGCACCGCAGCGACCGCGAGACTGGCGCCGGTGAACACGGTCGCGGCGACCATGACGGCGCCGCGGCGGGCGTCGACGACCTCCCGGACCGGCCCGATCAGGAGGTTCCCGACGAGCGTCCCCGCGAAGTACGACCCGAGCAGGAAGCCGTAGGTCACGCTCCCACCGCCGATCACGAGGGCCGCGAATATCGGGAGCACGACCACCAGCGGGACGAACGCGAAGTCGACGAACACGCCCATCGCGATCACCGAGAGCAGCGCCGGGCTCGCGCGGACGAACTCGATCCCCGCACGGGCCTCCGCGAGCAGGGAGGGCGACTCGCTCCCGTCGTCCGCCACGCGCTCGGGCACGCCCGCGGCGGCGGGGACTGCGAGCAACACCAGCGCCGAGAGCAGGAACGTCCCGGCGTTGATGTAGAACGCGAGGAAGGAGCCGCCGAATCCGACGATCACCCCGCCGAGCGCGTAGAACAACCGGGAGGTCGACAGCGTGAGGTTGTTCAGCGAGTTCGCGGCGTCGAGGTCGCCCTTCGAGACCAGCCGCGGGATCATCGCCTGCTGAGCGGGCCCGAACAACGTCTCCATCGTGCTCGCGATCAGCGCGACGGCGACGACGACCGGGACGAGATACGGCCCCTCGCCCACGAACGGGATCGAGAGCGTCACCACTCCGCGGAACGCCTCCGTCGCGACGAGGAGGTACTTCCGGTTGACGCGGTCGACGACCACCCCGGCCGGGATCGAGAGGAGCAACCCCGGCGTGAAACTCGCCAGCGCGACGACCGTGACGAGCCGCGGGTCGCCGGTCACCTCGTAGACGATCCAGATCAGCGCGATCTCGTGGATGCTGTCGCCGATCCGGGTGATCAGCTGTGCGAGCCAGAGCGCTGCGAACCCCCGTTCCCGGAGAAGCTCGCGCATCAGTCCCTCTCGGCCAGGAGCATCCCTTCGACGTAGGCGTCGACGGCCGCTTCGGTCTGGGACTTCGCTTCCGGGTCGTCGAGCGTGAGGTCGGCCTGGACCGCACCCTGGAGCGCGTACCGGAGGAATCGCGCGGTCGCCTCGGCGGGCACCTCCCTGAACTCGCCCGCCTCGATACCGTCCCGGATGATCCCGACCAGAGTCGCCTGCTGTCGTTCCGAGAACGCCGTCAGCACCGCACGGTAGCGCTCGTTCCGGGCCGCCGCGGTCGCCAGTTCGACGAACGCGACGTTGAAGCGAGCGTGCTCCTCGTCGACCGGGATCGAGAGCTGCGCGTCGAGGAACCGCCGCAGTCGCCGTTCGGCGCTCCCGTCCGCGAGCCCCTCGAGCCACTCCGTCTCCTGCTCGTGAACCCACTCGAGGAAGGCGACGACGAGGTCCTCCTTGGTGTCGTAGTGGTAGTGAACGAGCGACTGGCTGCAGTCGGCCTCGTCGGCGACGCGCTGGGTGGTCAGATTCGCGAACCCCCGCGCCGCGAGAACCCGGTAGGTTGCCCGCATCAACTGCTCGCGGGTGTCGGTGCCGGACGTGTCGGTGTTCATACCGACTGAGTACGCACTCAGTATCGATAAACGTACTGATCAGATACTCAGTCTCCCCAGGGACTCGATCGAGCGACCCCTGTCGAGAAAGTTACTTCCCCCCGCCGCCAAAACCTCGCGCGTATGGACGCGACCGAGGGGTTCGACGAGGTCGTTCACGAGCCGGACCGGGAGTTCGTGGAGTCGACCAACGTCTGGCAGTTCATGCAGACGTACGGCATCGACGACTACGAGGAGCTGATCGAACGAACGACGACGGAGATCGACGGCGAGCCCGACTCCGGCGTCGACTGGTTCTGGGACGAGATGCCGGAGTACCTCGACGTGGAGTTCTACGAGGCGTACGACACCGTTCGCGACGACGGCGAGGGCCTGCAGTTCACCGACTGGTACCCCGGCGGCGAGATCAACATCGCCCACAACACGCTGGATCGCTACGCCGAGGTCGACGCCGAGGAGCGCAACAAGGTCGCCTGCATCTGGGAGGGCGAGGACGGCGAGGTCGACCAGCGAACGTTCCACGACCTGTACCGACAGGCCAACCGCGTCGCCAACTACCTCGAGGACGCCGGCGTCGAGACCGGCGACACGGTGGGCCTCTACATGCCGATGGTGCCGGAGGTCATCAGCATCCTCTACGGCTGTTTCAAGGTCGGCGCCATCGCGGTGCCGATCTTCTCGGGGTTCGGCGTCGAGGCGACCGCGACCCGCATCGACGACGCCGAGCCAGCGGTGCTGTTCACCGGCGACGGGTTCTACCGCCGCGGGAGCCCGGTCCGGCTGAAGGCGGGCGCCGACGAGGCGATCGACCAGGCCGGCCACGTCGAGGACGTGGTGGTGTTCGACCGGCTCGGGGACCGCGAGAACCCCGACGTGGACGTGCCGTGGGACGACGACCGCGACTCGTGGTGGGCCGACGCCGTGGAACCGCAGTCCGGCGAGTACGACACCAAGTCGCTCCCGTCGGATCAGGAGTCGATGCTGCTGTACTCCTCGGGGACGACCGGCGAGCCGAAGGGGATCGTCCACACCCACGCCGGTGTCCTCATGCAGTGTGCGAAGGAGATCCACTTCGGCTTCGACCAGCAGCCGGGCGACCGGTTCTTCTGGGTCAGCGACATCGGCTGGATGATGGGCCCGTGGACGCTGATCGGCAACCACCACTTCGCCGGCACGACGTTCATGTACGAGGGCGCGCCCGACCACCCCCACCCCGGGCGGTTCTGGGAGATGATCGAGGAGCACGGGATCACCACGTTCGGCGTCTCGCCCACCGCGATCAGGGCGCTGCGCAAGCACGGCGACGAGGTGGTCGAGGAGTACGACCTCTCCAGTCTGCGCCTGCTCGGCTCCACGGGCGAGCCGTGGGACCCGGAGTCCTGGCTGTGGTTCTACGAGGAGGTCGGCGGCGGCGAGGCGCCGATCATCAACATCTCCGGCGGAACCGAGATCTGTGGCTGCTTCCTGATGCCGATGCCGATCAACGACCTCAAGCCCGGCACGCTGGGCGGCCCGGGGCTGGGGATGGACATCGACATCGTCGACCACGACGGCAACTCGGTGAGGGAGAGCCACGAGCGCGGCTTCCTCGTCGCGCGTGACTCCTGCCCGTCGATGACCAAGAGCCTCTGGTCGGGCGACGAGCGCTACCTGGAGGAGTACTGGTCGACGTGGCCGGATCTCTGGGACCACGGCGACTTCGCCCAGAAGGACGAAGACGGGTTCTGGTTCCTCCACGGCCGCGCCGACGACGCGCTCAACGTCGCCGGCCGGAAAGTCGGCCCCGCCGAGATCGAGGCCGTGCTGGTCGAGCACGACGCCGTGAACCAGGCCGCGGCCGTCGGCGTCCCGGACGAGACGACGGGCACCGCCGTCGTCGTCTACGTCGTGCCCGAGGCGGGCGTCGAGCCGAGCGACGAGCTCGCCGAGGAGCTCCGCGCGGTCGTGGGCGAGGAGCACGGCAAGCCGTTCCGCCCGCGCGAGGTGCTGTTCGTCGACGAATTCCCGAAGACGCAGTCCGGCAAGGTGATCCGGCGCGCGATCGAGGCGGCGTACAAGGGTGCGGACCCCGGGGATCTCTCCTCGATGGAGAACCCCGAGGCGTTCGAGGAGCTGAAGGACGCGAGCTAATCGCGCCCGAGCGGTACTGCTTCCGGCTCGATTCTTTCGGGCTCCGGGGCGCTCCCGCTCGTCACCGCGAGGTCGCCGCGCGCGTCGGTCGCGGGCGCGGCCGGATCGGCCAGTACCGCACAGCCACCAACCAGCAGCGGCGCCAGCAGGCCCGCGACGACGACCCCCGGCGCCGCCAGCGAGCTCCGGACGACGACCCGGCTGTCGGCGTCGAGCCCGCGGAGATCCGCCACCTCCGCGGCGGCCGCGAGCGCGTCGCCGTGGCTCACTTCCCACTCCTCGCCGACCAGCAGCGCCGTCCCGGGGTCGACGCTGGTCGGCGGGAACGCGGGGTTCTCGCTCCACACCGACTCCTCCCAGTCGATCGTGTCTGCGGCGTCGGCCGCGTCACCGAAGACGGCGAGTTTCGTGCTCGGCCCGGGGTCGTAGGCGGCCTGCTCTGCGGCGGGAACGAGGAGGAGACGGTCGCCGGCGTCGGCGCCCGCCGTGGGGGAAAAGCGCGTCGCGGCGCCGAGCTGGGCGGCGCCGAGGAAGGCGAGTACGGGCGGGAGGTCGGGCACCGGAGCGACGGCGACGGTCCGCCCCTCGGACACGCCGTGGAACCGCAGGACGTTGCCCGCCTTGTAGGCGTTCGTGATCAGCTCGTGGTAGCTTCGCTCGCGCTCCCCGACGACGAGCGCGGGGCGGTCGCTGCGCCGGTCGCGGGCCAGCAGGTCGCCGACGGCGTCCATACCCGGAGACGCGGGGCGGAGCGACAAGGCTCCGGCGGTCGACGGGCGGGGCCGGCGAGCTGGCAGCGGCGATCGCGGCGCTCAGGGCGCGCCGGCGATCACCATCCGGGAGTCGTCCGCCTCGAACAGGAGCATCCGGGAGTCGCCGGCGTCGACGCGCACCGCGTCGCCGGCGTCCATCGACACCGTCTCGTCCTCCACGGTGAGCTTCGCCGCGCCCGAGAGCAGGAGGTACACCTCCTCCTGCCCGTCGCTCTCGTGGTCGTGCTCCATCCCCTCCCAGCCAGCGTCGGCCTCGACGACGGTGACGCCGAGGTTGTCGCAGTCCAGTTCGTCCCAGAGGAAGTACATCCCGGGCGCCTTCGGCTCCACGTCGTCGTAGCTGGCGGCGTCGTGACTCATTACGGGTCGAACGTGGGTCCCGCGCGGCAAAAACCGCCCGGCGAACGCGGCCGTCGACGGTTACAGCGAGTCCCGGAGCTTCTCGAAGAAGCCGCGGTCCACGTCGACCTCCTCGCCGCCGGCCTCCGCGAACTGTTCGAGCGCCTCGCGCTGTTCCTCGTTGAGCTCGTCGGGCGTGACGACCTGCACGTCGACGTAGAGGTTCCCCTGCCCCCGGCCGCGCAGGCGCGGCATCCCCTTCCCGCGCAGGCGGAACCGCTCGCCCGACTGCGTGCCCGCGGGGATGTCGAGCTCGACGGGGCCGTCGAGGGTGGGCACCTCGACGGTCGCGCCGAAGGTCGCCTGCGGGAACGAGATCGCGTGGCGGTGCTCCAGATCGGCGCCGTCGCGCTCGAACTCGGGGTGGTCCTCGACCTCGACCTCGATCAGGAGGTCGCCCTTCGGGCCGCCGTTCTCGCCCGGCGCGCCCTCGCGCTCCATCCGGAGGCTTTGGCCGCTCTGGATGCCGGCGGGCACGTCGACCTGCAGGGTGGCCTCCTGCCGGACGACGCCGTCGCCGGAACACGTCGCACACTCCTCGGAGTACAGTTCGCCCTCGCCGCTACAGCGCCGACAGGTCTGGGTCTGCTGGACGCGGCCGAGCGGGGTCTGCTGGACCTGCGTGACCTGGCCCTGGCCGTTACACTCCGGACAGGTCTCCACGTCGGCGTCGTCGGGGTGGCCGGCGCCGCCGCAGTCCGGGCACTCCTCGGGGCGCTCGATGGTGAACTCCTTGCTGACGCCCTCGTACGCCTCCTCGAGGGTGATCGACATCCCGGTGCGGATGTCACGGCCCTGCTGGGGGCGGTTGCCGCCGCCGCGGCCGCCGCCGCGGCCGCCGCCGAAGAACTGCTCGAAGATGTCCTCGAACCCGCCACCGCCGCCGCCCATGCCGCCGCCGAACGGGCCGCCGCCCATCCCGCCGGCGCCGCCGGCGCCCTGATCGAAGCCGCCGCGCTTCTCGGCCTGCTCGAAGCGCTCGTGACCCATCTGGTCGTACGCCTGCCGTTTCTCCTCGTCGGTGAGCACCTCCTTGGCCTTCTTCGCCTTGCGGAACTTCTCCTCGGCGTCGGGCTCGTCGCTCACGTCGGGGTGGTACTCGGCGGCCTTCTTCCTGAACGCCTGCTGGATCTCGTCCTCGTCGGCGTCCCGGGAGACCCCCAGCACCTCGTAGAAGTCCTCGCTCATTCGTTGTCGGGACAAACTGGCTCGGCGTATTTGAATCGCGTGGCTCGGGCCCCAGGGCGGCGAAGGGTTCATCGCCCTCCCGGAACCCGTGTGAACTGATGCCATCGTTCACCGCACGCGCCGAGTTCGACCGGCTCACCCACGTCCGGGCGCACAGACCCGGGCTGGAGCTCTGGCCCGGCGCGCTCGACCCCGAGTCGAACCTGTTCGACGCCCCCGTCCCGCCCGCACAGGCCGCACGCGAGCACGAGCGCATGACCGACGCGCTCGCGGCCGCCGGCGTCGAGGTCCACCTCCTGGCCGACGATCTCGCCGCGGCGGGCGAACTCGACGCGCTCGTCGCCGAGTACGTCGACGTGCCCGAGGGTGTCGACGAGAGCCAGAGGCTCTCGTCTGCCAACCAGAGCGCGAAGCGTTCTGGTGACGCCGACGCCGCCGCGGCGACCGTCGAGTTCGACGCCCGGGAGAAACTCGAACTCGTGCTGTCCCGAGCGAGACTCACGGAGGCGAACGATCGGACGAGCGTCGAACTCCGGCAGCCGATCTCGAACACGCTGTTCCAGAGCGACACCGTCGTCGTCGGCGACGAGGGGCCCGTGCTCTGCGAGATGGGCGAGCCGATCCGGCAGGACGAGCTCCCGATCGTCCGCCGGGCGTGGGAGGGGCTCGGCGCCGAGTTCACCCACGAGATGTCCCGCCCGCTCGAGGGCGGGGAGTTCCTCCCGGCCGACGAGTTCGCGCTTCTGGGCGTCTCCGCGGAGATCGACGGCGAGGAGGAGGTGATCCGGACGACGTACGACGCGGGCCGGGAGTTCCTCGACGCCGGCGCGGTGGGGTTCGAGGAAGTGGGTCTCGTGCGCGCGCCGCTGGCCGCGGATCGACGCCACCGCGAGAAACACGGCATCGGCTCCCGGGTGCTCCACCTGCTCGGCTGGTGCAACCTCGCGGCCGAGGGGCTGGCGGTGACCGATCCCGAACTCGCCGAGTCGGCGGCGGTCGACGTGTTCCGGAAGACGAGCGACGGCTACGAGTTCGATCGGTCCACGTCGACGCTCGCGTACCTCCGCCAGCGGGGGTACGACATCGTCGAGATGGGGCCCGAGGAGCGCTGGGCCGCCAACTTCCTCACCGTCGACGACGGCGTCGTCGTGCCGATGCACCGCACGGACGAGGACGGGAACTACGACCCCGACCTCAACGGCACGATCGAGCGCCTGAAGGAGCGCGGCGTCGAGGTGCTCCCCGACGGCGAGGGGATCCCGGAGGGCGTGCTGACGAGCGGTGCGGGCGGGATCAACTGCATGACCGTGCCGCTGGAGCGTCGGTAGGGGCGGTATCTCGACCCGGTAGAAATGAACGCTCCGTTCGGTTCGGAAACCTCCCTACGGTCGGTTTCCGAAATTACGAGGGACGTCGCTTCGCTCGTCCCTCGAATCGACGAGGAAGACGGCTCCGCGGACTCGTGTTACTCGTCCTTGTCGGCGTCTTCCTCGTCGACGTCCTCGAAGTCGGCGTCGACGTACTCGTCGTCCCCGTCGGCGCCGGCGTCACCGCCCATGCCGCCGGGGCCCGCGCCGCCCATGCCGCCCGGACCGCCCGCGGCGCCGCCGGGGCCCGCGCCGCCGGCAGCGGCCTCCTCCTGGTACATCTGCTTGCCGATCTCCTGGAGCTCCTCGCTGAGCGCCTCGGTGACCTCCTCGAGCTCCTCGGCCGTGGCGTCCTCGTCGTCGAGGACCGCCTCGACCTCGTCGATCGCGGCCTCGACGTCCTCGGCGACCGCGTCGTCGACGTTCTCCTCGTTCTCCTCGAGCAGGGTCTCGGCGCGCTGGATCGCGCCCTCGGCCTCGTTGCGGGCCTCGATGCGCTCGCGGCGCTGCTGATCCTCCTCGGCGTGCTGCTCGGCCTCCTGCTGCATCTCCTCGATCTCCTCGTCGGAGAGGCCGGCGCCGCCCTCGATCGTGATCGACTCGGCGTTGCCCGAGCCCTGGTCCTCGGCCTCGACGTTGACGATCCCGTTCTCGTCGATGTTGAACGTCACCTCGATCTGGGGCGTTCCGGCCGGCGCCGGCGGGATGCCGGTCAGCTGGAACTCGCCGAGCAGCTCGTTCTCCTCGGCGATCTCGCGCTCGCCCTGGAACACCCGGACCTGGACGGAGGTCTGGTTGTCCGCGGCGGTGGTGAACACCTTCGACTCCTCGGTCGGGATCGTGGTGTTCTTCTCGATCAGTCGCTCGAACAGGCCGCCCTTGACCTCGATCCCCAGCGAGAGCGGGGTCACGTCGAGCAGCACGAGGTCGTCGACGTCGCCCGAGAGCACGCCGCCCTGGATCGCCGCGCCCAGCGCGACCGCCTCGTCGGGGTTGACGTTCTTCTTGGGCTCCTGGCCGACCAGGCTCTCGACCTGCTCGTGGACCTGCGGCATCCGGGTGGAGCCGCCGACGAGGATGACCTCGTCGATGTCGGTCTTCGTGTAGCCGGCGTCCTCGAGCGCCTGCTCGGTCGGATCGACCGTGCGCTCGATCAGGTCCTCGGTCAGCGACTCGAACGTCGCTCGCGTGATCGACTGCTCGAGGTGGACCGGCCCGGAGTCGGTCGCGGTGATGAACGGCAGGTTGACCGTCGTCTCCTTCTTGTTGGAGAGCTCGATCTTCGCCTCCTCGGCGGCGTCCTTGAGTCGCTGGAGCGCCTGTCGGTCCTCACGCAGGTCGATGCCGTGCTCGTTCTCGAACTCGTCGGCGAGGTGGTCCATCAGCGCCTCGTCCCAGTCGTCGCCACCGAGGTCGTTGTCCCCGTTGGTCGCGACGACCTCGTAGACGCCGCCGCCGAGGTCGAGGATCGACACGTCGAACGTCCCCCCGCCCAGGTCGTACACGAGCACGGTCTGGTCGGAGTCGTCGTCGAGGCCGTACGCCATCGACGCCGCGGTCGGCTCGTTGACGATGCGGTCGACCTCGAAGCCGGCGATCTCGCCGGCGTCCTTCGTCGCCTGCCGCTGTCGGTCGTTGAAGTACGCGGGCACCGTGATGACCGCCTTCTCCACCTCGTCGCCGAGATACTCCTCGGCGTCGCGCTTCAGCTTCTGGAGGATCATCGCCGAGATCTGCTCGGGCGTGTACTCCTCGCCGTCGGCCTCAACGGTGTACTCCTCGTCGCCCATGTGGCGCTTGATCGAGGCGATCGTGTTCTCCGGGTTCTGGATCGCCTGGTTCTTGGCGGGCTTACCGACGAGTCGCTCGCCGTCGTCGGAGAACGCGACCACGGAGGGAGTGGTTCGATCGCCCTCGCTGTTGACGATGATCTCGGGGTCACCACCCTCCATGACGGCCATCGCGGAGTTGGTGGTCCCCAGGTCGATTCCGAGGATCTTGTTGCTCGCCATCTTGGTCGTACCTTCCGGGTTGAGTCGGTTAAAGGTTGCTTTAGCGCCCGGAGAACACCCCAACGCCCGCTTGCGGTTCTACCAGCCGGCGCGGGGTTGTGGAGAAGGATTTATGCCGAACCGTCCGCCGACCGCTACTCCTGGCTGACGGTGACCTGTGCGGTCCGGATCACGCGGTCGCCCATCTCGTAGCCGGGGCGGTAGAGCTCGTCGATGACGCCGGCGGGGCGGTCGCTCTCGACGCGCATCAGCACCTCGTGGCGCTCCGGGTCGGGGTCCTCGCCGGCCTCGGGCTCGATGCGCTCGACGCCCTCGTCCTCGAGCACGCGGTCCAGCTCGCCCAGCGTCTGCTCGACACCCTCGCGGATGTCGGCGTCGCCGTCCTGCTCCAGCGCGCGGGCGAGGTTGTCCCGGACCGGCAGGAGTCGCTCCACGAGGTCCTCGGTCGCGCGGGCGCGCTGCTGGTCGAGCTTCTTCTGCTGGCGCTTTTTGAAGTTCTGGAAGTCGGCCTGCTTGCGGGTGAGCTTGCTCTCGAGCTCGTCGATGCGCTCCTCGTAGTCGGCGCGCTCGGCTTCGAGCTCCTCGGCCAGCGCCTCGTCGTGGTCGCCGACGCGGTCGAGCAGCGAGCGGTCGGGGTCCGCCCCCTCGCCCGACCCCTGATCGCCCGCCTCTGGCTCGCTCGCTGCTTCCGCCGCCTCGGCCTCGGGATCCGTCGCCGGTTCGTCGACGTGCCTCTCGGCGTCGGCGTGCCCCTCGGCGTCGGTCGGCTCCTCGGCTGCCGCGTCGGCGTCGTCGGTCATGGTGGAGGGAAGCGCCGCCGTGGGTTTAAGCGTTGCAAAAGCGCCCCGACGTTCTGCGTGAGCGGTCATCCTTCCGTCAGCGCGTCGAGCATGAACACCGCCTCCGGCTTCGAGAGCGGGTCGTTCGCGTTGCCGCAGTGGGGCGACTGCACGCAGGACGGACAGCCGTCCGCGCAGTCGCAGTCGTCGACGAGCCGAGCGGTCCGGCTCATCAGCTCCTCGATCCGGTCGTACCCCCGCCGCGTCAGGCCGACGCCGCCTGGGTGGCCGTCGTAGACGAAGATCGTCGACTGGTCGGTGTGGGCGTGATACGGCGTCGAGAGCCCGCCGATGTCCGCCCGGTCACAGAGCAGGTACAGCGGGAACAGCGAGATGACGCCGTGCTCGGCGGCGTGGATGCCGCCGTTGAACCCGTACTCGGGGTCGCCGCGCTCGGCGCCGATGGCGCGCATCTCCACCTCCACGTCCTCGGGGACGGTCCAGTAGAGCGCCTTCGTGCGGAGCGTCGTCTCCGGCAGGTCGAGCGGCTCGCGGCCCAGCGTCTCGCCCGACGCGGCGTCTCGGCGCTCGAACCCCGTGATCCGCTCGGTGACCGAAACGTCGGCGAACCGGACCGTCGTCTCCGGTCGCGCCGAGAGGGGTTTCTCCCGCAGCTCCTCGTGGACGGTCACGTCCTTCTCGGTCAGCACCCTCGTGTGGTAGTCGGCCCACGTCGGCTGGAGCCGGGCGGTGTCGCGGTCCAGGTCCAACTCCCCCACCTCGTAGCGCTGCCCCTGGTGGTGGTAGATCGCCCCGGGATGGGCGTCACGCAGCGCGTCCGAGAAGGAGAGCGACGCGATCACGTCGCCCGAGCGGGCGTCCCGGAGGTCGACCTCGCGGTCGTCGATGGTTCGGAGGTTCATCGCGTGCTGGGGGCTCTCGTCGCCGTCGTGGGTCCAGCGCACCCCGTCCGCGGTGTCGCGCCGTTCGAGCACGCCCGACGCCTCCAGATCGGCGACCACGTCGGGGAACGGCTCGCCGAAGTGGCGCTCGTCGTCACGTGAGAGCCAGTTCTCGGCGGCTGCGGCGGCGACGTGGTCCGGCAGGAGCGCCTCGTTCTCGGGGTTCGATATCGCGTCTTCGGGTTCGCCGTCGAAGAACGTCCCGGGGTTGCGCATCAGGTACTGGTCCAGCTGGTCCTCGCCGGCGACGAGCACCACGAGCGCCGGATCGTCGCCCCGGCCTGCACGGCCGGCTTGCTGGAACGCCGCCATCCGGGTTCCGGGGTAGCCGTCGACGATCACCGCGTCCAGCCCGCCCACGTCGACGCCGAGCTCCAGCGCGTTCGTGCTCCAGACGCCGCGCAGCTCGCCGTCGTGGAGCTGATCCTCCAGCTCCCGCCGGCGGTCGTCGGTCAAGGAGCCCTGGTAGGCGCCGACCTTCCCCGCCAGTTCGGTCGCGCCGCGGCTCCGGAGCTCCTTGGCCGACTCCTCGGCGTACCGCTCTGCAGTCTGGCGACTCCGCGTGAACACGAGCGTCTGCTCGCCCGCCTCGACGAGGTCGGCGAACAGGCGCATCGACTCGGTGTGACTCGACCGACGCCGGCCCGTGCCGCGATCCTGCTCGTACTCCGGCGGGTTCCAGAGCACCCAGTCCCGCGGGCCGGTCGCTGAGGCGTCGTTGTCGACGAGCGCGAACCCGGAGGGGTCCCGCCCGGTGACGGTCGCGGCGTGCTCGACGGGGTTGCCGATCGTCGCCGAACAGCAGACGTACGTCGGGTCCGCGCCGTAGCGTTCGCAGATCCGGTTCAACCGCCGGAGCAACAGGGCGACCTGCGAGCCGAACACGCCGCGGTAGCTGTGGACCTCGTCGATCACCACCAGTTCGAGCGAACCGAAGAACCACTCCCAGAGCCGGTGGGCGTGAGGGAGCATCGCGTAGTGGACCATGTCGGGGTTCGAGAGCAGCACCGTCGGCCGGCGGTCCCGCACGTCCCGCTTTTCGGCCTTCGAGAGCCGCCCCGTGTACTGGTCAACCGAGACCCGGGAGCCGAAGCCCAGGTCGCGCGCCAGCTCCGACAGCGTCTCCAGCTGGTCGGCGATCAGGGCGTTCTGCGGACCGATGTACAGCGTCCGGCCGCCGTGGTCCATCGCGTTCTCGAACGCCGGCACGGTGTAGGCGAGGCTCTTCCCGCTCGCGGTCTCGGTCGCGATCACGGCGTCGTCGCCGTCGCGGACGGCGCGGACCGCCTCGGCCTGGTGGCGGAACGGCCGCTCGATCCCCCGCTCGGCGAGCGCGTCCTCGAGGCGAGGTTCGAGGTCGAGATCCGCGAACCGTGGCTCGCGAGGCGGGACGCGTCGATGGGCCGCCACCTGATCCCGGTAGTAGGGGCGCTCGCGGAGCCAGTCGAGCGGGTCGTGCACGCGCCCGCTCGGCGCTCCCGGGCCATGACGGTTCTGGTCCCGGCCGCTTTTGGGTGGTGCCGTCCACAGTCCCGTATGGCCGACGGCGGTACGTACACGCTCGTGTTTTCGCTCCCGAGCGCCGCCACGATCGAGGTTGGCGCGCTGGGGGAACACCGGTTCCCTGCCGGCGGCTACTGCTACACGGGGAGCGCGCTCGGCAGCGGCGGCTTCTCCCGGATCGACCGCCACCGACGCGTCGCCGACGGCGACCACGACGTGCGGCACTGGCACGTCGACTACTTCGGTGGCCACCCCGACGTGGCGGTAGTCGCCGTCGAGCGCACGCCCGAACGGGACTGCGAGTGCGCGGTCGCGGGGGCGCTCGGGAGCGGCCCCGTGGCGGGTTTCGGCGCCTCCGACTGCGACTGCGACAGCCACCTCGCGCGGTTCGACGGCGTCGACGCCGCGAAGCGACGGGCCCGCGACGCTCACCGTCGCCGGTCCCGGCAACCCGACCGGTGAGCCGGTGGCTCTTAACCCCTCTCCGCCGACTGGACCGCCATGTTCGAACCGATGCCGTATCTGGAGTGGATCCACGGCCGCCCCGAGACCGCGGCTCACGACCTCGGATCGAGCGATCTCCGCACCGATCGCTCGGACGGATCGGTCGTGCCGCCGCCGCTTGCGGGGCGCGACGATGCGGCCGACCCGCCGTCGCTCGAAGCGTCCCTCGCCGCTGAGTACGGCGTCGACGAGTCGCGGGTGCTGGTGACCGCGGGCGCGACGCACGCGAACTTCCTCGCCGCCACGACGGCGCTGTCGCTGGCCGACGGCGACGAGGTGCTCGTCGAGCGGCCGGGGTACGATCCACTGGTCCACACGCGCCGGCGTGGGGGGCGGAGATCGAGCGCTTCGATCGCCCGGCGAGTTCGGGCTACCCGTTGCTACCCGGGGCGATCGCCGGCGCGACGACCCCGGAGACGGCGCTGGTCACCGTCACGAACCGCCACAACCCGACCGGCCGGCTCACCTCCCGGGGCGAACTGGCGTCGGTCGCCGAGGCCGTGGCGGAGACGGACGCCCGCCTGCTCGTGGACGAGGTTTACGGCCCCTACACGGCCGAGTCTGACTCCGAGGGGGCGTTCGGCGGCGTCACGGCTGCGGGGCTACCGAACACGGTCGTGACCGGCTCGATCACCAAGTTCCACGGGCTGGGCGGGCTCCAGATCGGCTGGCTGATCGCCGACGAGCCGTTCGTCGACCGGGCTCGGGAGGTGTTCATGCACGTCCCGTCGGTCGCGGCGCCGTCCCGCGCGCTCGCCCGGCGCTTCTTCGCCCACCGGGACGAGCTGGTCGCGGACTCGCGGGCCCACCTCCGGCGGAACCACGAGCTGCTGGCGTCGTTCGTCGGGGATCGGGACGATCTCGACGGGGCGATCGCCGCGGGCTGTACGTTCGGCCTGGTCGAGCACGAGCGCGTCGACGGCGACACGCTCACCGAAGCGGCGTGGGACGCCGGCGTGCTCGTCGTCCCGGGGCGCTTCTTCGACGCCCCCTCGGGGATCCGGCTCTCGGCCGGGCGAGAGCCGGCGGCCGTCGACGCCGGGCTGGCCGAACTGGGCCGGGTGCTCGACGGGCTCTGAACGGCGCGGGCGCTCGCGAGCTGGCGAACAGGTGGCGGACCGCTCGGCGAGGCAGGTGCCACGCTCCCGCTGCTGCCCCGCCGCGGCTCTCAGGTCACGGGGCGTGTGGTCGCGCTTTCGTACTTCAAAAGTGGGTTCGACTGCTCGGGGGCTCAGTTGGCGTCGACGGCGGCGGCGAGCTTCTCGACTGGGTGTGGCGGCTCGGCGTCGGCGCCCGGGCGGTCCGCAAGCTGAGTTCGGCAGGAGGCGCCCGGGGCGACGACCTCCTCCGCGTCGGCGTCGTCGACCTGGTCGAACAGGATCCGCCCGATCGCTTTGCTCATGGAGTAGTGCTCGGCCTCGTAGCCGAAGCTGCCCGCCATCCCACAGCAGGTGGAGTCGAGCGGCTCGACCGCGAAGCCGGCGCGGCGGAGGACGCCGACCGCGTGGTGGTCCTTCTTCGTCGCCTTCTGGTGGCAGTGACCGTGGTAGACGAGCGTCCCGTCGCCCGCGGCGTCGAGGTTTTCGTCGAGCTGGAACGCGTCGAGGTACTCGAACACGCCGTACGTCGCCGTCGAGAGGGCGTCGACGCCGTCGCCGGCGAGCAGATCTCCGTAGTCCGACTGGAGCATCACCGCGTCGGAGGGCTCGACGACGACCACGTCCCAGCCATCGCGGACTCGTGGCGCGAGCGCGTCGACGTTCTTCCGGGCGCGGTCGCGGGCCTGCCCGACGAACCCCTTCGAGAGCGGCGGCCGGCCGCTGGGGCCGGCGTCGTCGGCGAGTCGGACGTGGACGCCCGCGGCCTCGAGCACGCGGACCGCGGCCTTCCCCTGCTCGGGCGCGTTGAAGTTCGTGTGCGTGTCCGGGAGGAGCAGCGCCTTCCGGTCGGCCTCGGACTCGGGGACCGCGGGCTCGCGGTCGGCCATCCAGTCCGCGAAGCTCTCGCGGTGGAACGTCGGGAGCGATCTGTCGGCGGCGATGCCGACGGTCTTCTCCATCGCCCAGCGGGCGCCGGGTAGCTTCGCGGCGGCGTTCGACAGCGGTGCGAGCCGGCTCCCGACCCGCGAGAGCGCGTCGACGTTGGCGAACAGCGTCTCCCGCAAGCTGCTCCCCTCGCGCTGGTGGCGCGCGTGCTCGATCTCGGTCTTCATCTTCGCCATGTCGACCTCGCTCGGGCAGTCCTTCGAGCAGCCCTTACAGCCGATACAGAGGTCGAGCACCTCGTCCGCGAACTCCTCGCTGAACAGCTCGTCCTCGGGGAGGTCGCCGCTCATCGCCTGCCGGAGCAGGTTCGCCCGGCCGCGGGTGGCCTGGATCTCCTCGTCGGCGGCGCGGTACGTCGGACACATCACGCCGCCGGTGGTCTCCTGCTCGCCGCGGCAGCCGCCACAGCCGTGACAGAGCTCCGCCATCCCCTGGAACCCGTTGTCGTTCTCCCAGCGCAGTTCCGGCTCGAAGCCGGCGTCGAACTCGTACTCGGGCGAGAACCGCAGGTGCTCGGTCATCTCGACGGCGTCGGCGCGTTCCGGGAACTCCGGTGGCCGGCTCTCGTCGGGCGCGTAGCCACAGACCTGCCCCGGGTTGAGCAGCCAGTCGGGGTCGAACGCGGACTTGAGGTCGCGGAACGCGCCCCAGAGCTCCTGGCCGTACAGTTTGCGGTTCCACTGGGTGCGCGCGCGGCCGTCGCCGTGCTCGCCGGAGACGCTACCGCCGAGCTCGACGACGAGGTCGCTGACGTCGTCGGCGATCGACTCGAAGCGCTCGAAGCCGGCGTCGGTCTTCGTGCCGATCAGCGGCCGGACGTGGAGCACCCCCGGGCCGGCGTGGGCGTAGAAGGAGGCGAACGTGTCGTGGTCGTCGAGGATCTCCTGGAAGCGTCGGGTGTACTCCGGGAGCTTCGCCGGGGGGACCGCGCAGTCCTCGATGAAGGAGAGATGCTTCTCGTCGGTGGTTCTGGAGAGCAGGATCGGCATCCCCGCCTTTCGCATCTTCCAGAAGCGCCCGCGGGTGTCCTCGTCGTGGGCCTCCATCGCCGCCATCGCGCGGACGGGGTCGCCCGCGCTCGGCGGGTCGTCGCTCGGCTCGCCGACTGTCTCGGTGCCCGGCCGGCGGTCCGCGAGCAGGTTCGCGACCTTCTGCCGGCCCTCGTCGTCGTCCGCGGCGTAGAACTCGACGAGCAGCGCCGAGTCGGTGCCGTCGGGGAGCATCCCCACCACGTCGGCGAACTCCTGGGTGTCACGGGCGAGGTCGAGCAGCGTGTCGTCCATCACCTCGACGGCGGCGGGGTCGTGTTCGAGCACCGAGCTCACGTCCTCCATCGCCGCGATCAGGTCGTCGTACGCCAGCAGCGCGACGGCTTTCGTCGCCGGGACGGGTTCGAGCGAGACGGTCGCCTCCGTGACAATCGCGAGCGTCCCCTCGCTCCCGGCGAGCAGGCGCGCGAGGTTCACCGTGGCGTCGTCGGCAACCTCGCCGTCGACGGTCGCCTCGTCGACCAGCACGTCGAGGTTGTACCCCGAGACGTTGCGCTTGAGTTCGGGGTAGCGGTCGCGCACCTCGTCGGCGTGGTCGTCGAGGGCGTCGACGACGCCCGCGGCGATTCGTTGTTCGAGGTCGCCCTCGGGGTCGGCGCGCTCCCGGAGGTCGCCGACGCGCTCCTCGCCGAACCGCGTGACGGTGCCGTCGGCGAGCACGACCTCGCAGGACTCGACGTACGCGTCGGTCTTGCCGTACTTCAGCGAGTGCGAGCCCGTGGAGTTGTTGCCGATGGCGCCGCCGAGGGCGGACTTGTCGCGCCACGCCGGGTCGGGCGCGAACTTCAGCCCGTGGGGCTCGCAGGCGGCGTTGAGCTCGGCGACGATCGCGCCCGCCCCGGCGGTCGCCGTCGCCGCCTCGGGGTCGACCTCGTGGACGGCGTCCATCTCGGCGGTCGTGTCGAGCACGACGGCCTCGTTCACCGTCTGGCCGGCGAGGCTGGTGCCGCCGCCGCGGGGGAGGACGGGGATCTCCCGCTCGGCGCAGTACTCGACGACCGCGGCCACGTCGGCCGTCGACGCCGGGAGCACGACGCCGATCGGGGTGACCTCGTACGCCGAGGCGTCGGTCGCGTAGAGCTGGCGGGAGTAGCTGTCGAACCGCACGTCGCCGTCGACGAGGCGCTCGAGGTCGGCGACGAGCCCGGGCCGGGAGACGTCGCCGCCCCGGTAGTCGAAGTCGCCGTCGATCGACGGGTCGGGATCCGCTGCCATGCGTGGACGTTGCACGACAGCGGGGAAAAACACACGCCCTCCGGCGAGCGTGACGACCCGTCACGGGCGACGGTCACTCGGTGTCACCCGGCGTCGCCGGGCGTCGACGGCCGAGCCCGTTCGAGGGGGCGAAATAGCCGGAAGAAGTTTCCCGTGTGCGAACGACCACCAACCGATGTCCGAGTCAAAAGCCACCTTCGAGCTGTTCGAGGACGAGGCCGGCCAGTACCGCTGGCGGCTCCGTCACGACAACGGCAACATCGTCGCCGACAGCGGCGAGGGGTACGCGAGCAAGCAGAAGGCGCGTCAGGGGATCGAGAGCGTGAAGAACAACGCGGCCGGCGCCGCCGTCGAGGAGCACGACTGAGCCGGCGCCCGGCCGTATCGGTGTCCCTTTTTCACTCGGCCTCCAGGTCGATCCATGAGCTACGAGACGACGCTGGACGTACGCTTCCGGGACATCGACGCGATGGGCCACGTCAACAACGCGGTGTACGCCACCTACGCCGAACAGGCACGCGCGGACTACTTCGACGACGTGCTCGATCAGGACCTCTCCGCCGTCTCCTCGGTGCTCGCCCGGATCGAGATCGACTACCACCGACCGATCGAGCTCGACGACGGCCCCGTGACCGTCGCGGTGTCGGTCCCCCGGCTCGGCGAGTCGAGCCTCCCGATGGGGTACGAGATCCGGACCGCCGACGGCGAGCTCGCGGCGAGCATCGAGAGCGTCCAGGTCGCCTACGACCGGGACGCGGGCGAGTCGGTGCCGCTCCCGGACGCGTGGCGCGAGACGATCAGCGAGTACCACGAGCTCTGAGCCCGGAGGTTTATTTCGCCGCACGCTAACCACCACACGTGTACAGCGCGCGGGATCGAGTCGAGGAGGCGGAGTGGCTCGCCGAGCTGGAACGGGGCGCCGACAGCCTCGAACTGAGCGCCGAAGCCCGCTCCACCGCCGAGGACCTGTTCCTGAGTAACGTCCCCGAGAGCGAGCGCTCCAAGCCCGCGGTCGCGGCGGCGGCGCTGTACGCGGCCGCGCTGCTCGCCGGCGAGGAGCGAGCCCAGACCGCGGTGGCCGACGCGATGGACGTCTCTCGACTCTCGGTGCAGCAGCGCTGGAAGCCGATCCTGGAGGAGGCGGGGTTCCGGCCGCCGTCGTGGTGACTACTCCGAGTCGCAGGCGGAGGTCGACTCCGGACTCCCGGGCGGGAACTTCCCGCGCCCCTCGCGCTCGGGCGTGAGGTTGCCGTGGCGGTCGATCTCGCCGGTGACGATCCGCGTCGAGGAGATGCGCTTCCCGTCCGCCGCGGGGACGTGGTCGACGACCTCGATCCGGAGCGGCTCGTGGCCGCGCTCCTCACGGATCTCGTTGATTCGCTCGCCGCCCTCGCGGGTCTCCGGCGAGACGATCAGCGCGTCGAACTGCGGTTCGGTCGCGATCCCCGTGGGCTCGTCCAGCTGCCGGATCTCGAACTCGCGGCCGTACTCCTCGGCCAGCGGCTCCAGTTCCGCCTCGAGGTCTCGCTTCCGGTCCTCCCAGGGACGGACGTACCGCTCGACGTGACGGGTCTCCGGGGCGAGTTCGTCGGACGTGAGACCGACGGTCAGGTCGCCGAGTTCGAACGCTCGGCGGAACAGCTTGCGGTGACCGTCGTGGACGGGGTCGAACGTCCCCCCGATGGCGACCTGCATACCCCCGCTTCCGCGCGCCGGGGGTTAAAGCGCGGTCATTCGTTCTCGGGAGCGTCCTCCCGGTCGGCGTCGCCGTCGTCGGCGTCGCTCGTGTCCGCATCCGCGTCGCTCGCGTCGTCGTCGTCGGCGTCCTTGACCGAGATCGTCACCGGGCCGCCCTCCTCGCCGTCGTCGTCCCGCGTCAGCTTCTCGTCGAGGTTGAACACCGCGTTGAGCTGGCTCTGGACCTGCCCGACCGCCCCCGAGACCAGGTCGCTCGGCGAGATCGCCTCGTACTCGTAGGGGTTGTTGCCGGCGCCCTCGCTCTCGCGTTTCCCGCGGGAGACCGTCTCCTCCTCGTGTAGCTCCGCGAGCGCCTCGCGGACGGTACTCGGGTACAGTCCCGTCCCCTCGGCGACCTCCTCGCTGGTGCTGTCGGGGTGCTGTCGCAGGTAGACGTAGATCCGCGCGCGGGTCTCGGTGTCGAGCAGCCACGCGAGTAGGTCGACGACGCCCTGGTCGAACTCGCCGATCGCCTTGTCGGCGCCCTCCTCGAGCCGCTCCCGCGCCGAACTGAGTTCGGACTCCTCGGTCTTGTCGTCTCCGGACTCTCCAGACATGTGTGTTCGTCCAGAGGTCAGAACTCCGCACTCAAAAACGTTTGCCGACCCACACGACCGCTGTCGCTCGGGACCCGTGGGGGAGAGAAGGCAGCAGGCGGGCGGTTACTCCAGTTCGACCTCGATCTCGTTCTCGGTCACGTGGAGGTAGGTGATGTACGTACCGCCGGCGCCGGACTCGTAGTCGAGGAGACCGGTCGACTCGCTGTGGTCGAGGTGGACGCCGCCCCCGTTACCCCCGGTCGTCCCGTGCGCGTTCACGGTGAACTCGTCGCCAAGTTTCGCGACGTAGTGGCGGCTGAGCAGGTACGTCGTCGCCGAGTCGTCTCGGTGAACGTCCGTGTCTCACCGTCTTCGCCCTCGTGACCGAACTCGACGTCCTCGTCGAGCGGATCGTCCCAGTCGAGTTCCGTCTCGTCGGGGTTCGCGTCGCCGTAGGTGAGGTTCAGCCCGTCGTTCTCGTCGCCCGCGGTGAGGTCGACGATCAGTTTCGAGGTGCCACCGCTCTCCTCGATCCGGACCGGGCCGCTGTCGATGTCGACGCTCGTGTTCGACCACTCGTGTTGCTCACCGGTTCGCTTGTCCCGGTAGAACATGTGGAGTTCGAGCGTGTCGGGGTTCCCGCCCGGGACGTGCACGAGGTACTCGAACTGGTGGTAGTCCGACTCCATGTAGAAGCCGCCGTAGTAGTTGTTGAAGTCGCTGCCGCCGCTCTCGGTCTGGAAGGTGACGTTGAAGTCGGTGAGGCTGTGCCCCGGCGCCTGCCCGCGGGCGGTGAGGCGGTCGTTGGAGATCACGTCGTTGAGCGTGAACTCGCCGACCGTGTCGACGGTCGTGAGCTTCACGCGTGCCTGGTGCTTGTCGTGGTCGACCGACACCTCGCCGGTCGTCCGGGTGCGGAAGTACTCGGCCCAGGCCTGGTAGAACTGGCTCTTGACCGTGACGCTCACGTTCCCGGAGGTGACCGGGTTCTCGTACGCGGTGTCGTCGCCGTACGGCGCCCCTTCGTCGCTCCAGTCCTCGTCGCCGTCGCTCGCCGAGGCGTTCGGGAACACCTGGCGGGAGTCGCTCTGTCGCGTGACCACCGCGGTCGTCTGGCCGGACTCCCGCGAGTCTGAGGTCACCCGCATCACCGGCAGCGTCAGCGTCGCGCCGCGGTAGTTGAACTCCGGCGGCGAGCGCATCACGCTGCCGTTGCCGCGGCGCTCCCAGACGCCGCCGCCCTGGTAGCCGATCACGGTGTCGTCGTTCCGGTAGCTCACCGACCCCAGCGAGGCGTTGTACACCGTCTCGTCGTGGCCGGAGCCGGTCGCGTTGTGGTGGACGATCCGGAGCCACCCCGCGTCCCCGTCGGTGACGAACTCGCCGTCGCCCGAGGCCCCAGATCGACGCGCTGGGAGCTGCTCTCCCCGAGCGCGACGATCGCGGCCTTGGAGTCGAACTGCGTCAGCGAGTGGCCCGCCTGCGACACCGTCGCGCCGCGCTCGGCGTCGGCGAACGCCTGCGAGCCGAGGCCGACGACGACGCCGGTGCCGATGATGGTGATGCCCAGCAGCAACACCACCCCGACCACGCTCGAGAGGCCGCGGTCCCTATCCGATCCCATCATGTCGACGTAGAACCTCCACGGTGATAGGTCCACCCCCGATTACCAGTTGGATCAACGTCACGACGCCGCGGACGATCGCTCACGGCGCCTCACCCTCCTCGTACGCGACGAGCTCCCGGGTGCCGCCGTCGTCCTCGACGACGATCGTCACCGGGCCCCCGGGCAGTGTCTTGTTCGCCACGGGGTACTCCGTGCGGAAGCTGACGTTCCGGCTCACGTCGACGCTCTCGGCGTCGACGACGACGGTCCCCCGTGCGGGTTGATCGGCGTCGGTCGGGTGGTTCACCAGCCGGAGGCTGTACTCCCCGCCCGCGCCGACGTCCGCGGGGAGCCAGATTCCCACCTTCACGGTGCCGTCCTCGGCGGCGCCGGCGAGCCTGTCGGCGTCCTCCAGCCCCCCGGCGAGCTGCTGGCCCGAGACGGTCAGCTCGTCCCGCGTGATCGCCTGCCGCTGGTCCTCGATCAGCCCGCCGCCGGCGATCAGCAGCCCCGAGACCAGCACCGCGGTGATGGACAGCGTCAGCGTGTACGCGAGCGTCGTCGACACCGCTCGCTCGTCGCCGAACAGGGCGCGAACGCCCCCAGTCGCGCGGTCGTCAGTCATCGTCGCCGGCCTCCCCGGGGGCGACCCGGATCTCGGACTTGTAGAGGAGGTCCGACGAGCGGTAGGTGACGCTGAGGTTCGCGCTGTACAGCGCCGGCGACACCGCCGGTGCGCCGGCGTCCTCGTCGGCGCCGGTCACGAGACTCCCCTCCGGCTGGTCGACGACCAGGGAGTAGGTGCCGTTGACCTGTTCGCCCCCGTCGAGCGTGTCGACGTAGCCCACCGTGTACGTGCCCGAGAGGTTCTCGAAGAACCGCAGCTCCGGGCAGTCCTGGCCGGCGACGGTGCCGTCGGTGATGTCGATCACCGCCCGGTCGTCGTCGCCGGGATCGACCGTGCAGCTGCCGACCTCGGTGTCGGTCTCGTTCTCTACAGTGACGGATACGTTATCGTCACTGTTCGTGTGGACGTAGACCCCCCACTCGTCGGTGCTGTCGTTGAAAGTCACCTGGAACGCGTCCGACGCACCCGACGCGAGGTCACCCTGCGTAACGTTGAGTCGGAACGCCCGCGCGTGACTGTCCTCGGCGACGGTCCACGTCGAGTTCCCGTTGTCGTCGGTGAAGTTCCGGTCCGTGTCCTGACCGATCCGGCTACCGTTGGTCATGTCGGCGGTGGTCACGTTCGTGGCCGCCAGCGACGCCGCCGAATGGGTGTGGACGAGATCGTCCCAGCCGTCGACACTGTCGGTGAAGTTTCCCCGGATCTCCGCGTAGCTGTCGCCGTCGACGCCGTCGATGCTCGCTTGCGCCATCGTCCTGGCCTCGCCCTCGTACTCGATCGCCTCGCCCGCCCCGGTGCCGGCGTCGCGGGTCGCGACGTTGCCGGTGTAGATGGCGGCGTTGAGCAGCACCGCCAGCGCGACCAGCATCACCGCCAGCGTGAGCGCGCCCACGAGGAGCAGCTGCCCGCGATCGTCTACATCCGCCATACGACCACCTCCACCTCCAGCACGTTGTACACCCGACTGTCGTCGGCGTCGGGCGCGAAGAAGTCCGCTTCCGAGAGCGTCGTCTCCGTCCGGTTGGTGGACTCCGTGGTCGCGTTCGTCTCGCGGAGTACGTCGTCGTCGTACACGGTGAACGAGCGCGAGGCCGTCGACGCGTGGTCGGAGGGCGAGCCCAGATCCACCAGCCGGATCGGGTGGCGGCTCCGCTCCCCGCTCTCGGTGATGAAGTAGACGTTCACGTTGAACGCGATGTTTCGCTCCCGCAGCGTCCGGTCGAGCACGTTCCCGAACGCCGTCGGCGGGCCGCCGCCGTGGAACCCGCCCGGTTCCGCCTCGTTGAAGTGGCCGGTCTCGTTCCAGCTCAGAAGCGTCGGCACGATCGTCCCGTTCTCGGCCTCCGCGGCCAGCACGCCTTCGGAGAGTTTCGCCTGCTGGTTCTCGATGTGCTGGCTGGACGTACTCCCGGTCAGCGGCGTCACGGCGGTCACCTGCAGCGCGAACAGCAGGCTGGCGAGCAGCAACATCCCCGCCGTGATCGCCTCCAGCGCGTGAGCCTGCCCGCGGTCGTCGCCCGTCACCACGCACGCACCTCCAGCC
The DNA here is from genome assembly GCF_000739555.1 of Halolamina rubra. Lineage (GTDB taxonomy): Archaea > Halobacteriota > Halobacteria > Halobacteriales > Haloferacaceae > Halolamina > Halolamina rubra. Next base: position 29,327 of record NZ_BBJN01000023.1, on the reverse strand, counting down.
AGTACGTCGTGCCGTCGATCGCGACGGTGCGACGCGCCGTCGTCACCGAGACGCTGCTTGGCGGGTCGCCCCCGGCCGAGAGCGTCCTGCCGTCGATCACGGCGGCGGCGCCGTCAGACTTCTCGATCCGCACCTGAATCGCCTGGCTACTGTCGAGGGCGAACATCTCCTGGAGTGTGTCCGCTGACGTGTCGAACCGGCATCCGTCTGCGTCCGGGTCGTCCCCGTCCAACCTCCCAAAGAACGCCACCGTACAGTCGCGCTCGAGCAGGTACGGCTCGTCGGGCGCGCCCAGGCGTTCCGTCGACAGCGAGGTCGCGACGCGGTCGGCGATCTGGGCGTCGCCGGCGCCGACGAACGGGGCGAACATCCCCGGGATGGTGGCGACGACGAACATCACCGCGACGAGGAAGATCCCCACGCCGATGGCGTAGTCGAGCACCGTCTGCCCGCGATCGTCGGCGGCGAGGCGGCTCACACTACCACCACCCAGACCGCCAGCGCCAGCGTCTGCAGGATCACGACGAACTTCACGCCCGAGATGATCTGTGCGTCGCGGATGTACCCCGAGATGAACCCCGAGAGCACCGCCTGCAGCGTCACCGCGTGCAGGAACAGCAGCGAGAGCAGGTCGACGTCGACGCTGGCGCCGAAGCTCACGCCGCCCCCACCGCTCCCGCCGCCGCCGCTCCCGCCCATCTGGGCCATCGTGTCCAGGAACTGCACCTTCAGGATCGCCATCACTGCGAGCAGCGTGAGGTACGTCATCAGGATGATCGCCACCTGCATCCGGGTGCGGGATTTGCGCTCGCGCTCGATGTCGTCCTGGTTCTCGGAGGACTGGGCGGCCGTCGAGAGCACGTCGGTGATCTGGCTCGAAGCCTCCTGGGCCTCCGCGATCAGCTTGATCGTCCGTGCCAGCCGGGGGATGTGGTACTTGTTGTTGAACTCGACCATCGCCTCCCGCAGGCTCATCCCGTAGTTCACCTTCGCGTACATCACTTCGAACTCGTCGGCGAGCTTCCCCGTCGACGTGTCGGCGACGGTCTCGATCGACTCCAGCAGCGTCTGCCCGGTGTCGTTGGCCGAGGAGAGCTTCCGGAGGTTCTCCGAGAGCTTCCCGGTGATCGATCGGCGCGTCAGCCCGTTCCACTCGTAGAAGAACGCAAGCGGCACGAGCGTCATGTACGAGGGGATGTAGAACCAGACGAACGTCCCCCAGATCGGGTTCGCGATCATCCCGTCCCACGTCGTCGGCATCGAGCCGTCGAAGAACAGCACGCCCATCACCGCGAGGGCGGTCGGGAGCGTGAGCACCAGCGTGAACAGGGGGTTGTCCCGGAAGAACAGCTGGGGCGCCGAGAGCAGCTGGCGGGTCTTGTAGTTGCCCTCGCGGGACTTGATGCGGTTGAAGACGCTGAACCGGCCCGTGAACGCCTCGATCAGGCCGAGGTGGAACAGCCCCTCGTCCTGGCTGGCCGCGAGCCGCTCGTTCCCCTGCCCCGGCGAGAGGTAGCCGTCGCCGGGCTCGTCCTGTTTCACCGTCGAGATCATCACCAGGAAGCCGACCCCGGTCAGCGGGATCAGCGCGTACACGGTGCCGTAGATGAGCATCTCCCGCCCGCTGCCCATCATGCTCATCACCACGAGGATGATGATGAGCAGGAGCGGGAACAGCGAGAGCGTCATGTACATCTCGCCGAACAGCTCCAGGGTCTCGAGGGTGGTCTCCTGCTCCTGCTTGGCGGTGCGCATGTGCTTCTCCTTCTTGTCGTAGAGGAACTGCTCCATGTCCCCCCCGGAGTTGATGATGGAGAGCATGTCCGTCAGATACTGCGAGAGCTCGTCGCTGGGGGTCTCCAGCGACTGCTTGCGCACCGCGTTCCGGTAGTCGGTGCCGAAGTACTCCGTCTCGTTGACGATGCTCTGGAACTCCTTCGCCACCTCGCCGTACGTGTCGTCGGCGTCGGCCATCGACTCGAGGATCTCGAGCTGGTTCAGCCCCCCGACCGAGAGCGCGTACATGTACGAGACGGAGTCCGAGAGCAGCATGTTGATCTCCCGCTTGCGCGTCGACGCCTTCGAGTAGGGGATCGCCACGATCGTCCCGAACCCCATCCCGAAGCCGACGCTGCCGAACACGAGCCCCGACATGAGGATCACCGCCGGCACCGTCGCCGCCTGCAGGGTCGCCGCCATCTCGGCGCTCCCGGCGGGGATCCCGAGGCTAAGCGTCTCGGGCGTGATCAGCCCGAACTGGAACACCGCCCAGCCGAGCAGGCTGCCGGTGAGCCAGAGCATCCCACCGATCAGCACGCCGACGGCCAGCGCCCGCGAGAGGTAGAGCTCGACCGCCTGGTTCATCCGGGCCTCGGTCAGCTTCCCCTCGACGTCGCTGACGAAGTCGCCCTCCGTGTCGAACAGGAGCTTGTACAGCGGGTAGAACGCGTCCGCTAACGCGCCCGAGTCGCCGTCTCGACCCTCGCCGAGTTCGAGGCTCATCTACTCGTCGCCCTCCTCGTCGAGCGACCACGAGTCCACGTCGACGCCGTCGTCCGACTCCTTGTCGTCCTCGTCCTCGGGCACTCCGAGGAACAGGTCGTCGGGGTCGTCGGCGTCGTCCTCGGCGTCGAACAGCGGCTCGTCGTCGCCGGCGTCGACGCTCAGGTCGCTCGGATCGTCCCACTCGTCGGACGGTTCGTCCTCCCACTGGATCGCCGGCTCGTCTGACTCGTCGTCGCCCGCGTCGTCTGACTCCCCCCCGAACTGGATGGGGGGCTGGTCCGGGTCGTCGTCCGGTTCGTCCCACTCGATCGGCGCCTCGTCGGGCTCGTCGCCGTCGCCGCCGGCCCCGTTCCCGAACGGGTCCGCCGGCTCGTCGTCGAAGGGGTCGTCGGTAGCCGCGTCGTCGTCGAACGGGTCGTCGACTGCTTCCTCATCGTCGAACGGATCGTCGACGGGCTCTTCGTCGTCGAACGGATCGTCCGTGACCTGCTCGTCGCCGTCGTCCGACTGGTTGTCCGTAGCTCTCTCGTTCCCTTTCTGTTCGTCCGTGTCTGGTCCGTCGTCGGACGGCTCGCCGATCACCGTCGGTTCCTCCGACGAGTCGCCGACGACGGGTTCGTCGTCGGACGGCTCACCCAGGACGGGTTCGGCTTCGGACTCGTCGTCCGACGGCTCGCCGATGACAGTCTCCTCCTCGGTCGGCTCACCCAGGACGGGCTCCTCCTCGTCGTCGCCGGACGACCCCTCGGCGAACGGATCCTCGATCGGCCCCTCGTCGGTGAACTCCTCGCCAGCGGACGGTCCTTCGCCGAACGCGTCCCCTCTGGACGGCTCGTCGTCGAACCCGTCGGCTGCCGACCCCTCGCCGAACTCGTCGTCGAACCCGGGGTCGGCCTCGAACGCCTCGTCGGCGGGGTCGGCGTCGGCGAACCCGTCGGGCTTGTCGTGCGCGGACTGCCCCTCGTTACTCGCCGCCTCCTCGTCCGGACTGTCGGCCGCGTCGGCGGCGCCGGGCTGTTTGGGGGTCGTGTCGTCGAGCGGCTCCGGTTCGGTCGCCGGCTCGTCGTCGGTGGCGTCTGCCGTGTCGGGCGCTGCGTGTTCGTCGTCGGCGGCGTCGTCGTCCGCCGCTTCGGGCTCGGCCAGTTCGTCGTCAGAGGCTTCGTCAGGGGCGTCACCCTCGTCCTCGGCCAGTTCGTCGTCGATGCCGTCGTCGGCCGCGGCGTCGGCTTCTGCCTGTTCGTCCTCGCCGGCTTCGAGCTGGGGCGTCGGTTCGTCGTCGGCCCCGTCCGTGCGCCCGTCGTCGATCGCGCTTCTGTCGTCGTCGGCCTCGTCGATCGCCTCGTGATCGGGGCCGTCGTCGACGTCGACGCCCTCCTCGACACCGGCGGGGAGCTCCCCGGCGGCGTCGGGCGTGGCCTCGACGTTCCCCTGTGGCTGGGTGTCGACCAGCGCGTCCGCCACGTCGTCCGGCGTCTCGCCGTAGTACTGCTCGAACAGCTCCTCTTCCGCGCGGGCGAGGATCTCCTCGGTCTCGGCGAGGATCTCGTCGTTGGGGTCCGGCCGGGGGACCATCTCCTCCTTCTCGGGGTCGATGTCGATCAGCACGGACTCCATCTCCCGGAGGTCCTCGAGCGAGGCCTCGAGCTGGTCGTTGGCCATCAGCGAGAGGATCGTCTCGGGGTCGTTGATGAACGCCTGGAACGTCGCCGCCACCTGCGTGTAAGTGTTGAGCCCCTCGTGGATCAGGTACGCCAGCACCGTCTGGCGCTTGAAGATCTCCAGGTCCAGCTTCTCGCGGTCCCACCCGCGATCGAACATGATCTCGTCCAGCGTGTTCGAGTCGCCCATCTTCAGGAACTCGTCGGTCTCGGCCTGCCACTGGTACACGTCCTGGACGTTGATCTCGTCGTTCTCGGCGTCGTAGTGGTTGATCTCGGTCAGCGACTTGTTCCGACGCACCTTCTGGCCCGCCACCCGCGTGGAGGTCTGGATGGAGACCAGGTCCAGCGCCGTGAACATCGTCTTCGAGACGTTGATCGGCTCGGTGGTGAACCGCTTCAGCACCTCCCCCACGTTGTCGGCGTGGAACGTCGTGTACGTCGTGTGCCCCGTGGACATGACCTGGAACAGCGTCCGCCCCTCCTCGCCGCGGATCTCGCCCATCACGATGTAGTCCGGGCGCTGACGGAGCGCGGCCTCCAGCAGGTCGAACTCGTCCACGTCGCCCTTGTCGTCGTCGCTGAAGGAGGGCCGTGTCACCGACGCGATCCAGTTCCGCTGTGGCAGTTCGACCTCCCGGGTGTCCTCGATCGAGACGATCTTCGTGTTCGACGGGATGAACAGCGACACCGCGTTCAGCGAGGTCGTCTTCCCGGACGCGGTACCCCCGGCGAAGATCAGGCTCTTGTGGTTCTCGATACAGAGCCACAGGAACGCCATCTCGTCGAGGCTGAACGTCTGCCAGTTGATCAGGTCGACCGGCGTGAACGGCACGTCCTTGAACTGCCGGATCGTGTAGTTCGTCCCGTGGTCGGACACCTCCCGCCCGAGTGTGAGTTGGGCACGGGAGCCGTCGGGGAGCGTCGCGTCGACCTGCGGTCGGCGCTTGGAGATCCCCTTCCCGGAGCGCTGGGCCAGCTTCACCACGAAGTCGTCGAGCTCCTCCTCCTCGTGGTAGACGTTGGTGATGATCTGCTCGTAGTCGGAGTGGTAGACGAAGACGGGCGAGTTGTACCCGTCACAGGAGATGTCCTCGACGTTGATGTCGTGTTTGATCCCGTCGATGCGCTCGTAGCCGATGAAGTCCCGTTCGAGGTAGTACAGCAGCTTCTCGACCTGGTACTCGTTCAGGATGTCGGCGTCCTCCTCGAGCAGCACCGGCTCGGGCCGGACCTCGATCCCCTGCAGGTCCCGGACGCCGTCGACGGGCTCCTCGTACCCCAGCAGATCCACGACGCGCTCGCCGACGCCGCCGCCGTCGGGGTCGATCCCGAACGTGTCGGCGACGCGGTTGCCGAGGCCGCCGCCCTCGCCGTCGTCGTTCGGCTCGTCGTAGAGGTCGTAGCGGTCGAGGAGCTCCCGCGTCTTGTTCTCGATCACCGACCGGCGGTGCTCCTCGTCGCCGGCGGTCCCGCCCTCGTCCTCGTACTTGATCGACGCCCGTAGCTTGTCAGTCAGGTACTCCGAGAGCTCCGACTCGATGTCGGTGAGGTGGGGCTGGACGACGTAGTACTTGATCTCGTTCTCCTTCGTGGAGTGGAAGATCACCACGAACGAGTACGGCTTGTTCACCCAGTAGCGGTCCCGCTCCTCGAAGTGGTGTTTCTTCGCCAGCGGGACGGTTTTCTCCAGGTCGTAGCGGTTGGCGACGGTGGTCCGGCCCTGTCGGTCCGAGAAGAACGCGTCCTCGTCGACCTCCTCGTCGACGTTCACCGTGCGCTCGTCGATCAGCTCCTGCAGTTCCTCGCCCGCCCGCTCGCAGTCGGCCATCGTCGCGTCGAGCGTCTCCGGCGGGACCCCCAGCGCCTCTTCGGCGTCGAACGTCTCGGGCTCGCCCTCGGCGTCGGTCGGCGGGTCGCCGTTCTCGTCGTAGAAGTACTCCCGCTTGTAGTCCTCCCAGCCGTAGATGTCCTTGATGACCGGCGTCTCGTCGTAGCCGATCAGGTCGGAGTAGTCGGTGATATCCTGAGCGACCCGGCCGGCGGCGCCGATGCGCGCCTCGATCTCCCACGGCGGGAACCCCAGGTACTCCTCGGGCTCGACGTCGGTCCGCTCCCAGTCCTCGCGTGCCAGCGTGCGCTCCTCCTCGCCCCAGCGGTCGCTGCCCGGCGTCTCGTCGAAGCGCTCGTAGAGCGTCCGCGCCGCGTCCGGTTCGCCGTGCTCTCGAAGGAAATCGTCCCACGTGTACGACCCGACGACGGCGTCCGGTCCGTCGTCGGTGGGTTCGGGCCGCTCCTCCACCTCGCCGTCAAGCGGGCTGGGAGCGGAGTCACCCTCGTCGGTAGCCATTGACTACTCGCTCTATCCCCGCACGCAAAAAAACTCCCCTGGGAGTATCAGCTCGGAGAACGGGCCACGGAAGCCATATCCTTCCGGTCGCCCTACCTGGGGTATGCGCGACCTCGACGAGACGGACCTCCGGATCATCGAACTGCTCGCGGCGGACGCCCGCCGACCGTACAGCGATATCGGGGAGGAGGTGGGGCTCTCGGGCCCGGCGGTGTCGGACCGCGTCACGCGCCTGCAGGACGCCGGCGTCCTGAAGCGGTTCACCGTCGACGTGGACCGCTCGCAGCTGCGCGCCGGCGTCCCGGTGTTCGTCCGCCTCGCCGTCGACGACGGGCTGGCGGCGCTCCGCGACCGCGTCTCGGCGGCCAGCGCCGTCGAGCACCTGTTCGTGACCGCCGACGAGGAGCTGCTGTTCTACGGCCGCGCGCAGGCCGACGGCGTCCGCGACTGGCTGGCGGAGCTGATCGGCGACGCCGACGTGCGCGAGCGGGAGGTCTCGGTCGTCGACGACGTGGAGTGGGCGCCCGCGCTCGGCGGCGTCGAGTTCGCGCTCACCTGCGCCGAGTGCGGCAACACGGTCGACAGCGAGGGCGAAAGCGAACGGCTCGGCGGCGACGTGTACCACTTCTGCTGCCCCTCGTGTCGCTCCCGGTTCGTCGAACGCTACGAGCGGATGGAGGAAGGAGCCGACTGACCGGCCCCGACGGCGACCGCTTCCCTCCGAGAGGAGTCAGCCGGTGGGGTGGCCCGGTTATTGCCGTATTTTGACTGTTTTTGCCTACCGGTTGTTCTCCGTGTTCGACCCTTTCAGTAGTGGTTTCTCCTCAAACAAATTAGCTATTTAACATTCTGTCGCGATCGTTGCAGACGGGATGAAGCGACGATCGTTCATCGGCACGACGCTGGGAGTAGCGGGACTCAGTGCAGTGGGTGCATCCACGGCGATAGCGAAGGGACCGGGAAAGGGGAAGGGTAGCGGCACCGACGACCCCGAACTCGTCAACGCGGAACTGACCGATGACGGCGCCCTCGTCGCCACCGACGACGAGTTCGTGATCGCCGGGCAGGAGATCGAGATCGACGGGCAGGAGCTCTACGACGGCGCCGAAGGCGCGTACGCCGTCTACAACGACGGCTACTCCGGCGTGATCTCGAACAACGAGATCTCGGTCGAGAGTATGACCGACAGTCCCACCTTCGGGATCCGGGTGGAGGGCGGCGACGTGGACGTCACGGGCAACGCCGTCGACGGCGACGACGCGCTCGGTCGGCAGTTCCTCTCTGTCGCCGTCGGCGGCGGCGCCGCCGGGCGCGTCGAGTCGAACACGCTCGACGGCGGGCACAGGGTCGGCATCCTCGCCGAGGGCGCCGGGACGACCGTCTCGATCCGGGACAACGAGGTCACCGGTCTGGGGCCGAAATCCGACGGCTGGGCCGAGAACGGGATCCAGGTCGGGGATGGCGCGACCGCCCAAGTGCGGGGCAACACGGTCGCCGACCACTGGTGGGACCTGGACAACTTCCAGTCCTCGGGGATCATCCTCTACCAACCCGGCGACGGCGTACAGATCCAGCGGAACACCGTCCGGAACAACGACGCCGGCGTCGCCCTGTGGGGCGGGAACGAGCACAACGCGATCCACAACACCGTCGAAGTGACCGACGACGACCCGGGGGAGAACGATGTAGCCCACTACGGGTTCTTGGCCCTAGAGACCGTCAACAGCGGGATCCGGCAGAACACGATCCGCGCGGAAGACGGCGATATCGGCGTTCTCGTCTACACCTCGGCCGAGAACACCAAACTGATCGGGAACGAGGTCTCCGGGTTCGCCGACGCGATCGCGGACGAGGGCGCGGACACCAAGCTCCCGAAACCGTTCGATCCCGACGCCTGATCGGCGTGGCGGGATTCGAACCACGAGAACTCGCTACGCTCGTTCTCTGGGCCGCGAATCCCACACGCGACGTTCTCGGTCTCACTTCGTTCGACACGAGAACGGGCGTGGCGGGATTCGAACCACGGTCGGACGTGCTCGCTCGCGTCCGCTCGCTGCGCGCGACCTCCCTGCTTCGGAATCCCACCGAGCCGTTTTCACGGCTCACTCCGTTCGCCGGAAAACGGGCGTGGTGGGATTCGAACCCACGATCGAGGAGTTAGGAACCCCTCGCCCTGTCCGCTAGGCCACACGCCCCAGCAGCCGCTACCGGGTCGGGGGACAAAAGAACACGCTTCCGCGCTACTCGGTCGTCGAACTCTCGGTCTCCGCGTCCTCCTCCTCGTCGGTCGTCGTCGACGTCGTCGTCGTGTCCTCCGAATCCGGCCCCTCCTTCATCTCTTCGAGCTCCTCGTTCAGCTCCTGGCGGCCCTTCTGGAACTCACCCATCGCCTGCCCGGTCGATCGAGCGAGCTTCGGGATCTTGTTCGCGCCGAACAGCAACACGAGTACGAGGAGGATGATGATGAGCTCCGGTCCCCCGGGGATCGGTACCTGAAGCGGCGCAGTCTGGAACATCTCTATGCGGATGTACCTCACAATCGACTATAGGCCTTTTGGAACTACGGACCCCGGGAGAGCCCTTTTCCCGCGGCCGAACGACGCAGCCACATGGACGACAGCGTGCCCGCAGTCGGTACCGACGCCCCCACGTTCAGCGCACCCGTCGCCGACGACGACGGCATCACCCCCCGGAGCCTCGAGGCGTATCTGGGCGAGACTCCGACGGTGCTGGCGTTCTTCCCCGCTGCCTTCTCGAGCACCTGCACGACCGAGCTCTGCACGTTCCGCGACAGCCTCGCCCCGCTGGCGACCGACGACGCGACCGTGCTGGGGATCAGCACCGACCTCCCGTGGGCCCTCGCCGAGTTCCGCGAGGCCGAGTCGCTCCCGTTCCCGCTGGTCGCCGACAACGACGGCTCGATCTGCCGGGCCTACGGCGTCGAGACGCGCTACGAACGGCTCGGCATCGACGGCGTCGCGCGCCGCTCCGTGTTCGTCGTCGACGCCGACGGCGCCGTCAGCTACCGGTGGCTGGCCGACGACCCAGGCCGGGAGCCCGACTACGAGGCCGTCGAGGCGGCCGTCGAGCACTGACACACCCGACGACCTTTTTTCCGTCCGCTTCGTCACTGTTAGCCCATGGCCAGCGACACTGCCGACTACAAGTACGACCCGGCGGGGGAGCACGCGTTCCCGGACGAGCGGCTCAACGAGGTGCTGCCCGCACTGATCGACCACCCGGAAGTCGAGGCCTACCTCGACGCCCAGAACGTCAACGCGGTCACACGGAAGGGGTACAACGACCACGGGAGCAAACACATCGAGATCGTCCGCAACCGCGCGCTCCGGCTGTACGACCTGCTGAAGGCCGGCGGCGTCGAGTTCAACGGCGCGACCGATCAGGGGCTCGACGAGGCCGACGAGCCGGTCATCGTCGCCCTCGCGGCGACGCTGCACGACATCGGCCACGTGGTCCACCGCGATGATCACGTCTACTACTCGATCCCGCTGGCCGCGGACTTCCTCGACCGCTTCCTCGACCGGTTCTACGAGATCCCCGAGCAGGTGCGGATCAAGGCCGAAGTGCTCCACGCGATCCTCTGTCACCACACCGCGGAGACGCCGCTGACCCGCGAGGCGGGCGTGATCCGCGTCGCCGACGCGCTGGACATGGAGCGGGGCCGCTCGCGCATCCCCTACGAGGAGGGCGGGCGCGGGATCAATACGCTCTCGAGTCAGGCGATCCGCGAGGTCAGCCTCCAGTCCGGCAACGGGACGCCGGTGATGGTGGAGATCGAGATGGTCAACGCTGCCGGCGTCTACCAGGTCGACAATCTGCTCAAGTCGAAGCTCCGGGAGTCGATGATCGAGGACGCGGTCCGCATCGTCGCCGTCAACACGAAGAGCGACGCCGGCCTGGTCGAACGCATCGAGCTCTGAGCGCGCGCTCGCCCCGGCGAAGGAATCGCTGCCGAGCTCAGTCGTCGGAGGTCTGCGTTGTGCCTTTCGTGTTCCACCGCGACTCTTCGAGGTGGTTCTCCGTGAGGATGGGGAACTCCCGTTCGAGCTCGACCAGCATCCCCGCCATCGCGATCGCACAGAGCACCGCCGTCGGCAGCCCGACCAGGATCGTGAACGACTGGAGCACCGGCATCCCGCCGGCGAGGCTGAGCGCGATGGTGAGCAGCACCATCATCAGGCCCCAGACGAGCCGGTTGATCGTCGACGGCGACTCCGCGCCGTTCGAGGCCATCATCGCGATGCTGAGCGTCGAGGAGTCGAGCGTCGTGATCAGGAAGCTCACCACCAGCAGGAGGAGTGTGGCCGAGAACACGCCGGGGTAGGGGAGCAGCTGTTCGAACAGCGCGAACCCGACGGCCTCCAGCCCCGAGGCGTCGTACACGCCCAGCAGGTCGGCGGCGCCGGAGGTCTGGAGCAGCAGCGCGGAGCCCCCGGTCGCGGCGTACCACGGCACCGTCAGCGCGAAGGAGCCGAACAGCCCCGCGAACACGAGCTCACGGAGCGTGCGCCCCTTCGAGATCCGGGCCATGAAGATCCCGATCATCGGCGCGAACGTGAGCCACCACGGCCAGAAGAACAGTGTCCACGAGCCGAGCCACCCCGTGGCGTCGCCGTTCGGGGCGAAGAAGAGGCTCATCCCGACGAAGTCGGTGGCGTAGCCGATCAGCGCCTGCGTCGTCAGGTTGACCAGCGTCGTCGCCTGGCCGAAGACGAAGATGGCCGCCATCAGCCCGATCAGCAGCACGACGTTGAGGTCGGCGAAGCGCTTGATACCCTTCTGGATCCCGGCGATAACCGAGAGCAGGAACAGCGCGCCGACGAGCAGGATCAGCCCGATCCGGCCCGCCTCGCCGAGGCCGACGCCCCACTTGAACGCGAGCCCGGAGGCGAACTGGCTGACCCCGAGCCCGAAGGAGACGGTGATCCCGCTGACGGTGACGACGACGGCCATCGCGTCGACCAGCTTGCCGAGCGGGCCGTCGAGGTTGTCGACGCCAACGAACGGCGCGAGGATCACCGCCGGGCGGAACGGCGCGTCCTTCCGGTAGACGAAGTAGGAGATTGCGACCGCGAACACGAGGTACGTCGCCCACGCCGAGAGCCCGTAGTGGTAGATGGCGTACTGGAGTGCGTCGGCCATCCGCGCCCACGTGCCGGCCTCGGCGCCGAAGTACGGCGGCCGGCTGTCGTAGTGGATCAGCGGCTCGACCGGCCCCCAGAACTCCAGCCCGCCCGAGGAGAGCCCCGCGGTGAACGTCATCACGAGGTACTGCCAGAACGTGAAGTCGGGTTCGGCGTCGGGGCCGCCGAGCTTGATCCGGCCCCACGGGCCGATCAGCACGTAGCCCACGAACACGAACGAGAGGAACACGACCCAGAGGTAGAGCCACCCCAGGTTCGTCACGATGAACTGGTTCGCCGTCGCGAGCGTCGACGCGACCACGTCGGAGAACGCGACGACGCCGACGATGATCGCCAGCAGCGTGCCGACCGACAGGGAGAACACGGTCACGTCCGACTTCTGCCGGAACGATGCGACTGCGTCCGTAAGTTGGGAGAGTACACTCACGAGTACGCTGTCGAACTCCGTGCTGCGGATCGTTCGACACTGTCCGCCGACGGTATCGTCGCTGATTCGTACGAACTCACGCCGATTGCGTGCATCCGGCCGGTTCCCAGTGAAGTGAGAGGGATGTATCTGTTGAAGCGGGACGATCCGCCCCAGATCCTGACAGGTCCTCTCTACCCCTGCCGGAAAAGGCTGCGGCGAAGGATTGCTTTAAGCGTCGGCCTCGTGTTCGATCCGACGAGACGTGGCCCGTTTCGGAAACTCGGTCGCCCTGCTCCGGAACCGCGAGTTCCTCTCGCTCGCGGGCACGGCGTTCGCCCGGAGCCAGGCGTACTCGACCATCATCATCGCGCTCGCCCTCTACGCCGACGCGTTCGGCACCACCGGGTTCATCGAGGGGCTGTGGGGGACCGCCTTCGCGACCGTCCAGCTGCTGATCGTGCTGCCGCTGGGACGGAAAGTCGACACCGGGAACGCGAAGCGGTGGCTGCTCGGTGGGCTGTTGATCAACGTGCTGGTGTTCGTGGGGTACATGCTGGTCTCCAGCTCCGTCGACGTGATCTTCGTCCGGATGCTGCAGGGGGTCGGCGCCAGCATCCTCTGGATCACCGGCTCCACCGTCGTGGGACAGATCTCGCCCGACGACGAGAGCGGCCGCTGGCTGGGCTCGTACAACCAGGTCGCGGCGTTCTCCTCGCTCGCGGGGGATCTGGTCGGGGGGCTCCTGCTCTCGATGTACGACCCCCTGCAGTCACGGGTCGTGTACGCGATCCTCGCGGTGGTGACGCTAGTCGCGTTCGTCCTCGTCTACACCAACCTGCGTGACGACCCCGGCGGCGGCGTCGACGACCCCGAGGCGCAGTCCGGCTTCGGCACGATCAAGAAACTGCTCAAACTCCCGATGCTGCGCTCGCTGGTGCTGTTCCGGCTCTCCTTCTCGGTGGGGAAGATGGCGGTCATCATCTTCCTCCCGATCCTGGCACGGACGGAGTTCGGGATCAACGCGTTCGCGATCGGCTGGATCCTCGCGGGCGGGAAGATCACTAAATCCCTGTTGCAGGGGTACGTGGGCGACCTCACCGACCGCATCGGCGACCGCGCGAAGTTCGTCGCCGTCGGCGCGCTGGTGTACGGGCTCGGGATCGCCCTGATCCCGCTGTCGCTGCCCGCCGAGGAGCTGATGGGGCGGTTCTACCTCGGCTACTTCGGCCACGGCCAGGAGCTCGGCGGCGGCTTCCTCGTGCTGTTTCTCGCCTACGCGGTGCTGGGCATCGGCGACTCGATCCGCCTGCCCGCGAGCATGGCGCTGTTCGTCGAGGAGGGAGAGACGTACGACTCGGTCGCGAGCGCGATGTCGCTGCGCTCGATCTCCTGGAAGATCGGGCAGACCGTCGGCCCGGTGGGGGTCGGGCTGATCAAGGACTTCGTCGGCACCGTCCAGGCGTTCCTCACGGCGTCGGTGTTCGTGCTGTTCGCGACCGGCGTGTTCTGGCTCACGCACACCCTGTCGCGATCGCCCGAGGCGGAGCCGGCGCCCGGGGATTAGTCGGGGCCCCGACTACTCGTCGATCGTCTCGACCTCGAACGCCGAGCGCTCGACGGCGAGCCGGAACGTCGGCACCGTTCGGTACTCCACCTCGACGACGTCCTTCCGCCGGAGGCTCCCCAGCGCGTCCCGGACGGACTCGACCTCGGGGTCGATATCGTACTCCGCACGGAGCTTCTGGAGCACACTTACGACACTCTCCGATCGTTCGTCCGGCCCCGCGAGCACGTCGAGGATCCGCGCGTGGAGCTGTTGGACCCGGATGCGCTCGGGGACGCCGCCGGCCTCCTCCGGCGGCACGCTCGGCTCCACGTCGACGAGGTCGACGCCCTCCTCGGTCGCCCGGATCAGGCTGTCGTCGTCGCGGTAGTAGTAGTCGCTCAACTCGTTTTCGAGATACTGGTGGACCTCGCTGCCCGACTCCATCCCCCAGCGGTCCTGTAGCTCCGAGTTCTTCGTCGGCTGGAGGGTGACGATGTCGGCGAGGCGTGATCTGGCCTCGTCGCTGAGACTCATCGGCCGAGGCTGGGGCGTCGGGGCGTATGGCTATTCCGGTCCCGTCGGGCCGGAACCACGGCAGCTAAGCCTCCCAACCCGCTACGGGGCGACGTGCGAACCGTCACCGACCGGGTCTCGAACCCCTTCGGCATGGAGCCGCCCTGCGAACGCTTCGTCCCCGGCTACGGCGACGCCAACGCCGACTTCCACGTGATCGGCGACCATCCGGGCGTCCACGGCGGCGCCGACGCCGGCGTCCCGTTCACGGGGACGCCGGCCGCCGAGCGACTCCAGGCGGCGCTCGAAACCGGTGGGCTGCTCCAGTCCGTCGGCGACGAGCCCGGGGCCGAGGGGACGTTCCTCTCCTACCTCCACATGTGCGTCCCCGAGAGCGAGGCCACCCCGACCGACGCCGAGTACGCGGAGATGGAGCGCTACTTCGACGCCGAGCTCCGGGCCATCGCCGCCCACGTGCTCCTGCCCGTCGGCGAGCGCGCGACGCGGCACGTCCTCGAGAACTACACCGCGCGAGCGCACCGAACCGACGTGGTGATGGACGAACTCCACGCGACCGAACTCCTCGGCAGCGGCTGGCTGGTGCTCCCGATCGAGGACCCGGCCGACTGGGACGACGGCGACGACGAAAAGCTGGTCGAGGGGCTACGGACGCTGCAGTCGACAGATTACCGGAGGGAGAGCGATCTCGGCCGGTTCCTCCCCGGCGGCGAGTCCTACCACGTCCGGTAGTCACCGCGTCGCCCGGAGGTACCGGCCCACGTCGACGAGGAACCCGCCGGCGCTCAGCACCGGCAGGACGAGCAGCCCCACCAGCGCCGCCGCCGTCGGAACGGCGACGACGGGCCAGACCGCCAGCGTCACCGCGGGCCCCAGCGAGGGGATCGCGTACATCCACGCGGCGCCGCGCCCGAACCGCCCGACTGTCGTCAGCACGACCAGCGGGAGGAGGACCGTCCCCGCCAACAGCACCAGCCCGAGCGTCGGCGTCCCCGCCTGGACCGCTCGCGCCGCCGTCAGCAGGTACGCCGTCGGCGACGACAGCGGGAACGGGCCCAGCAGCGTCGGCACGGGCGCCGCGATCGCGTCGGCGACGGCGCCGCGGAGGGCCGCCTGTCGCGGCATCGCGTACACCCCGAGCCCGCCGAGGTAGACGACCAGCGAGAGCGCGACGACGCCGTACCAGCGTTTCAGCCCGCGGCGGCGACGGACGCCGGCCGGGACCGTCGACGACGACGACGTCGCGGACTGCGCCGAGTTCGTCGCGGCCTCCCAGCTGCTCTCGTCCGAGCCCGTGCTCGTCGAGCTCCGGTCGGCCGACTGACTGCCGATGTCTGTGGTCCCCGAACTGGCCCCGCCGGCCGTCGACGCCTCGCTGGCCGAACCGTCGTTTCCCGCGTTTCCGTAGCCGCTGCGGCTGCTCGACGAGCGGTCAGTGTCCGTGTCGGAGCCGGTCCGCGTTTCGGATCGGGAGCCGCTCGACCGGCCGGTCGTCGACGCGCCGGTCGTCGAGCTGGACGCGCTCGTCGACGACGTGCTGCTCGTCGAACTGGTGGTTCTGCCCGTCGCGGACGACGTGCTCGTCCCCGACGATCCCGAATCGTCCGCAGACACGTCGTCGGGCAGGTCCTCGTCGGGGAACACGGCGATCGGCGGGAGCTCGTCGAGGTTCCGCTCGACGTACTCGCGGTGACCCAGCCGGTCGTACGTCTTGCGCTCCGCCGGGTTCGAGAGCACGTCGTGTGCGGTCCGGACGAGTTTGAACTGTGCGTCGCTGTCCGGGTGGTCGTTCACGTCGGGGTGGTACTCCCGGACGCGATCCCGGTAGGCGCGTTTGATCTCTTCGGCGGCGGCGTCGTCGGATGCGCCGAGAACGTCGTAGAGGTCCGCCGGCATGGTTTCCGTTACACCCAGTCCGTGTTTGAATCTACCGCCCGACGGTCGACGCGGCTCTCGCCGACGCGTCACCCGGTCGCGCCGAATTGGGAACCCTCTTTGGCGGCCGCCGACCAGTGCGGCTATGGAGCGTATTCGGCTCGGGAACACCGTTTTCGAAGGGGAGAACAACGTCTACCTTCTGCAGGGCGACGAGACGGTTCTCGTCGACGCCGGCGTCGCGACGGATCCGACCCGCGAGGAGTTCGTCGACGGACTGGCGTCGTTCGGCGTCACGCCCGCGGACGTCGACCGCGTGTTCCTGACCCACTGGCACTACGACCACGCCGGGCTGGCGGGGATGATCCAGCAGGCCGGCGGCGCGACCGTCCACGTGCACGAGGCCGACGCGTCGCTCGTCTCCGGGGCGGAGGCGTCGCTGATCGAGGACAAAGCGCTACAGCAGGAGACGTTCGAGGCGTGGCAGCTCCCCGACGGCCCGCGTGAGGAACTGCTCTCCTTCCTCGAGGGCCACGCGGAACTCGCGGGCGACGACGTCGACGTGACGCCGTTTACCGGCGGCGACCGGTTCACGGTGAACGGGCTCGAGCTCGAAGCCGTCCACCTGCCCGGCCACTCCGCCGGCCTCTCGGCGTTCGCGTTCGAGGACGACGGCGAGCGCCAGGCGTTCGTCGGGGACGCCATCCTGCCGAAGTACACGCCCAACGTCGGCGGCGCCGACGTGCGGGTGGCGTCGCCGCTGGCGAAGTACGTCGACAGCCTCGTCGAAGTCGTCGAGCGCGACTGGGACCGCGCGCTGCCGGGCCACCGCGACCCGATCGAGGCGCCCGCCGACCGCGCGCGGGAGATCATCCACCACCACCAGGAGCGGACCGAGCGCGTCGTCGACGTGCTCGACCGCCACGGGGCCTGTGACGTGTGGACGGTGAGCCACCACCTGTTCGGCGAGCTGGACACGATCCACATCCTGCACGGGCCGGGCGAGGCGTTCGCCCACCTCGACCACCTCGAGCGGCACGGCGTCGTCGAGCGCGAGGCGACGACGTACCGCCTCGCCGTCGACGAGCCGGAGATCGAGGCGCTGTTCCCCGACCCCTAACCGTTCCGGCGGGGTTCTGGCGAGCGATGCCACGAGTGGTGTGCTTTTAGGTTGGAAGTCCGGAGTAGGGGTATGAGCGAAGCCGACACTGAGTACCAGGTGGCCGTCGTCGGCGGCGGCCCGGCGGGACTGACGACTGCACTCTACACGACCCGGCTCGGCCACGACACGGTGTTGATCGACCGCGGCGGCGGTCGGGCGGCGATGATGCAGGAGACCCACAACGTCATCGGCATCACCGAGGAGGTCTCCGGGAACGAGCTGATCCAGACTGCCAAACGCCAGATCGAGTCCTACGGCGCCGACACCGTCCGGGGGTTGGTCTCGGACATCCACGGCTCGTCGGGCTCGTACCGGCTCGACGTCGGCGAGGAGACGTACACCGCCGATCGAGTGGTGCTGGCGACGGGCTTCTCCGACGACCGTCCGGAGCCGCCGCTGCCCCGGACCGGCCGGGGGCTCCACTACTGCCTCCACTGTGACGCCTACATGTTCATCGACGAGTCGGTGTACGTCATGGGCACCAACGAGAGTTCGGCACACGTCGCGATGATCATGCTCAACTTCACCGACGAGGTGGACCTGCTGCTGCGCGGCGAGGAGCCGGAGTGGAGCGAGGAGACCGACCGACAGCTCCGTGCCCACCCCGTCGACGTGATCGAGGCGGAGATCACGGGGATGAACACCGACCAGGACGGCTGGCTGAACTCGTTCGAGTTCGAGGACGGCACGACCCGGGAGTACAAGGGCGGGTTCCCGATGTTCGGGGCGGAGTACCACGCGGAACTCGCGAGGTGCTCGACCTGAAGCGGACTGACGGCGGCGCCGTCCAGGTCGACGACCACGGGCGGACCTCGGTGGAGGGCGTGTTCGCGGTCGGCGACCTCACGCCGGGGCACAGCCAGATCCCGGTCGCGATGGGCGAGGGCGCGAAGGCGGGGATCGCGATCCACTACGACCTCCGGGAGTTCCCCAAGTCGCTGGCCGAACTCGACGGCGAGTCGGTCGACCCGGCGTCGACGCCCGCGGTGTCGGGAGAGATCCGCGAGGCTGCTCGCCGCCGGGGCGAGTCCGAGGCGCCGGCGACGGACGACTGATAGCGACGGGGCCGCCGAACCGCACACGGGAGGGCTGGCCGCACACCCGCGACACGTCCCGTGGTCGTTCTCGGCGCACACGGGGGTTGGTCACGGCATCGTACTCGAACGTCGGGGCGACGCGAAGGGGAACGCCCTTATTTCTGCGTGTGGTTACTCCGACTGCGCACCGATGGTCTAGTGGCAGGACCTGAGCCTTCCAAGCTCATGGCCCGGGTTCAAATCCCGGTCGGTGCATTCTCGAAGTCCCGTCGACTACCGTCTCCGCGCCCGTTCGCGCCGACGCTCCAGCAGCTCCCGCACCCCCTGTCCCGGCCCGCCGTCGATCGGCCACCCCTTCGTCCGCCACTGGGGCGGCTCGGGTTCGAAGGAGCCGCAGCGACTGCTGCACTCGCTCTCCGTCTGACAGCGGCCTTTCGCGCCACAGACGGGGACGATCCCGCGGCCGGCCCGCGCGACCTCGAACCACCGACAGTCCGGCCGCATCGTCTCCGTGATCGAGCGCCACCCCTTCCCGTACGCTCGCTCGGCGATCAGGCGTCGGCGTCGCGCCTTCTCGGCGGCGTCGAAGCGCTCGCTCGGCGCCGCCGCGTCGAGCTCCGAGGGGAGCCAGTCGACCGTCGCGGCGTCGGCGTCGACGCCGGGGCCCGCGAAGTCGAACGTCAGCACGCCGGCCTCCACCGGGAACTGCCGGAGGAGCGCGGGTTCGACGCGGTCGCCCGTGCGCCCGGTCGCGAGCCACACCTCGTCGGCCAGCGCGGTCTCCACGTCGTGCTCGAGCTGGTCGGAGAGCGCGGCCGCCGCGCTGGCGTCGAGGTCGGGCTTGTTCTCGACGGCGACGATCCGGCGGACCCAGTCCGGGTACGGGCGCTTCCGGCGGATCTCGATCCGGTTGCCGTTCTTGCGCTTCTCCACCAGCCCCCGGGCCGCCGCGCGGTGGATCGCCTCCCGAACGTAGCGCCAGGGGTAGCCCGGGTCGGGGAGGGCGTCGCGGTAGTACGCCCACTCCGCGGGCGCGTGGCGGACGATCGGGAGCAGTTCGCCGTCGATGGCCCGGTCGCCGAACTCGCGGCGGGCCGCGAGCCCCGCCGGGTCGCACTCGATCACGATGGTGTCCCAGCGGCGCCGCTGGGTGCCGAGTTGCCGCGAGACGATCACCGGCGCCCCGTCGGCGCCGTCGCTACTCGCGGCAGTTGGGTGCCAGCCGAGTTCGGCCCAGCGGCAGACTAACAGCTCGAAGCTGAACTCCGAATCGACGGTGGGGGTCGACACCGCTTACGCCGGCGTGCCGACGTACCCTTCGCCCTCGGCCTCCTTCACGTCGTCGAGGTAGCCGTGCGCCTCCTCGAGGATGTCGCGGGGGCCGTCCTGGGTGATCGTGTTGAGCGCCTGGTCGTAGTCCCGCCACTGCATGTCGCGGTGTTCCGCCGAGAGCTCGGCGCTGGCCTCGAACGACCGGGCGATGAACAGGTGGACCGTCTTGTGGATCGTGTTCCCGTTGGCCTCGAACACGTAGTCGTACTCCTTGCGGAAGCCGTCGATGAGTCTGAAGTCCTCGATGCCGGCTTCCTCCGTCACTTCTCTGATCGCGGTCTGCTGGAGCTCCTCTTCCCCCTCGACCCCGCCCTTGGGGAACTCCCAGTCCCCGGGTCGGCTCTTCAGGAGCAGATACTCCCGTTCGCCGCGGGTGTCGCGGAAGAGGATGGCTCCGGCGGACGTCGCTTCGACCGTCATTGCGTTCGGCTACGCGTCACGCTCTTAAATTGGCTTCGGTGGGCCAAAACCCCGACTCGGCATCCGGCCGGTCGACTTCCGGTAGATGCGCTTTTCACGTTCGAACCCAATCTCCGAGTATGACCTTCGTTACGACGCTGACGTTCCGGAGCGGGGACCGGGCCGTCCTCGACGACACCGTCACCGGGCTCAAACAGCGGGTCGAGCGCAAGGGCGCCGAGTGCAAGGGCCCCCACCAGGAGCAGCCGGAACACCACTCCGTCCCGCTTTACAGCCGCTGCCAGCCGGGCGAGCAGTGCGACCCCTGGAACTACACCGTGTACACGCGCTGGCTGGAGATCCACGGCTCCGACCACATCGCCCGCGAGGTCGTCGCCACCGACCTGCCGGACTCGATCCGCGTCGAAGTCGACGTGGAGCGCCGCGCGAGCCAGGCGTACCGCTGATCGGTCGTCGATCCGACTGACCTCACCCTTTCTCGAAAAAACGTCGTCGCCGACTCAGAGCAGCTCGGCCTCGCCCGTCGCGTCGTCGGCGTCGAACGCCGTCACGCGGATCCGCACCTCGGCGTCGACCGCCACGTCGGTGTCCGCGAGCCGGAGTCGCGTGTCGCCGATCCGCACCAGCGCGTCGTCGCCGTCGCGGCCCGTGACGATCACGGCGAGCTCGTCGCCGGGCTCGTACTGCGGCGTCGCGGTCCGGAACTCCAGCCCCTCGAAGAACGCGTCGAAGCGGCTCATACGCGACTCACCTCCTCGCTCTCGCGGTCGCTAACGTACTCGCGACCGAACCCAGTTATCGCGGCGACGAGGAACACCGCCACGAGGAACCAGCCGTGGAACACGTACGGGAACACCGCGGCCGGGTTGACGATCATGTCTACCGTGAACCAGGTGTACTCCTCGGGCAGCGTCTGCATCGCGGAGTAGCCCGCGAGCACGCCGCCGCCCCACGGGAAGATGTACCCCAGCGCCGAGGTGTTGGCGTCGAGGATGTTGGCGCGGCGGTAGCCGTTGATGTTGAACCGCCGGCCGAGCGTGCGGATGTACGGCGCGATCGCGATCTCGGCGGCGGTGTTGATGGTGATCATCGCGTTCACCATCGCGGTGCCGAGCACCATCGTCACCTCCGCGCGCCGGACCGTCGTCGCGACGGTGTCCAGCAGCCAGCTCTGGAGCGCCTCGAACCCGCCGCCCTGGCGCATGATCTGCGCGCCGGCGACGATCAGCAGCGTGAGCACGATCAGCGGGAAGAAGCCCACCGCGCCGTTGTAGAGGCTGCCGCCGATGCCCGCCTCGCCGGCCGGCACCGTCTCGACGACCGCGCCGAGCAGCGGCGCGGTGTCGAGCGACGTCGCGAGCCCGGAGCTCTCCGGCGCCATGAACACCAGCACGTCGCTGACGCCGACGTCGACGAGGTCGAAGAAGCCGAGCGCGACGTTGAGCAGGAACGCCGACGCGAGCCCCCACGAGACCGCCTCGACGATGTGGCGACCCCGGACGGCGGTGCCGATCACGATCGCGACCGGGATCAGGTGGAGCAGCCCCCACGCGGCGCCGGAGGTGACGCCCGACCCGGACGCCGGATCCGTCGTCGCCATCGTCGTCCCCGCGATCAGGAAGGCGATGAACGCCGGGATCGCGGCGGCGACCGCGTACTTCACCCGCGAGGCGACGACGCCGCCGATGTCGGCGTCCTGCGTCACCGCGCTCACGATGGTCGTGTCCGAAACCGGCGCGAGGTTGTCCCCGAACACGGCGCCGGAGAGGATCGCCCCGAACAGCAGGATGGGGTTCGTCCCCAGCAGCAGCCCCGCCGGGAACACCAGCGTCACGAAGGCGATCGTCGTCCCGTAGCCGGTGCCGATCCCGGTCGCGAGCAGCCCCGCGAGCAGGAACGTCACCGCCGGGAACAGCGCGGCGCCGACCTCGGCGGCGTTGGCGGCCCAGACGAGGCCGTCGACGAAGCCGCCGGCCTGGATCGTGTTCGCGAACATCCCCGCCCAGAGCCACGCGACGGCGGCCGTCGCCGCCACCTCCTGGGTCATCCCCTCGAAGATCGCGTCGGCGTACGTCTTCCAGTCGCCCCGGACGAACGGGAGGCCGGCGATGAGCCCGACCAGCATCCCCACGACGAGCCCCGAGGTGTCACCGATGCCGAGAACCCCCGACTGGAACACTGCCCAGACGATGAACAGCCCGATCGGGATTGCGCTCGCGGCCGGCCCGCCGCGGAACTCGAGGCTCCGACCTCCTCCTGAATCGATCGTTGGCTCCGCTTCCATACACCGTGGTGGCGGCACGGCCTGGGATAAATCATGCGTCACGCCGCTCCCGCAGCCCCGGGGCACGCGCTGCCGCCACGCCGGGGTTTATGCGCCTGCCAGCCCTCCGAACGCCCGTGAACGTAGACGCCGACGCGCTGACCGAGTTCCGCAGAGATCTCCACCGCCACCCCGAGCCGGCCTGGTGTGAGTTCTACACCACCGCCCGCATCGTCGAGGAGCTCCGCGCCCGCGACCTGGACGAGCTCCACGTCGGGCCGGACGCGCTCGAGGACGCCGACGACGAACCGCGCATGTCCCTCCCGGAGCAGGCAACCCGCGACGAGTGGAAGGAGCGCGCCGTCGACGCCGGCGCCGACGCTGACCTCGTCGATCGCCTCGACGGCGGGAACACCGGCGCCGTCGCGGTCGTGGAGCAGGGCGAGGGGCCGACGGTCGGCCTCCGGGTCGACATCGACGGGCTGCCGATCCTCGAGTCCGACGAGGAGGATCACGTCCCCGCGGCGGAGGGGTTCCGCTCGGAGAACGAGGGGTACATGCACGCCTGCGGCCACGACGCCCACGCGACGCTCGGGCTCGGCGTCGTCGACGCCGTGCTCGACAGCGACTTTTCGGGCACGCTGAAGGTGTTCTTCCAGCCCGCCGAGGAGCGCATCGCCGGCGGCGGCCCGATGGCCCGCTCCGGCCACCTGGACGACGTGGACTCGCTGTACGCGGTCCACATCGGGCTCGACCACCCGACGGGTGAGATCGTCGCCGGCGTCGGCGGGTTCCTCGCGGCCTCGGGGTTCAAGGTCGAGTTCACCGGCGCCTCGGCCCACGCCGGCGCCCACCCCGAGGAAGGCGACAACGCGATCCAGGCGATGGCCGAAGCGATCACGAGCATCTACGCGGTGCCGCGGCACGCCGACGGCCCGACGCGAGTGAACGCGGGCGTCGTCGACGGCGGCACGGCGTCGAACATCATCGCCGAGCAGGCCCGGATGGAGGGCGAGGTCCGCGGGCAGTCCACCGAACTGATGGAGTACATGTGGGAGGAGACGGGCCGCGTCATCGACGCCGCCGCCGACATGCACGACGTGGACGCCGAGCGCACCCGGAACTCCCGCGCGCCCTCGGCCGAGAGCGACGCGGCGCTCGCCGCGGTCGTCGCCGACGTGGCCGACGGCGTCGCGGGCGTCGACTCGATCATGGACCACGACGACCTCGGCGGCAGCGAGGACGCGACGTACCTGATGAACCGCGTGCAGGAGCAGGGCGGGCGGGCCTGCTACGTCGGCCTCGGCACCGACCACCCCGGGGGCCACCACACCCCGACGTTCGACGTGGACGAGGAGTCGCTGCGCATCGGCGTCGAGACGCTGGCCGGCGCGATCGAGGCGCTGTCGAACGAGGAGTGAACCCTTCGGCGGAGCGGTCGCTGTCGAGTGGTAGAGCAGGACGTCCACGAACGAGCGGAGCGAGTGAGTGGGCCGAGGAGACCCCGAAGGGGTCGACGCAGGCTTTTGGTCGAGCTTTTGCAAGGGCCCTCCGTGGCCCGCTGGAAAAGGTCGAGTTCTAGTACTTCGGATCGGCGCCCGTCTGCTCGTAGACGCGCTCCATGATCGAGTCGCGCTGGTCCTGCCAGCGCGGGAGCGCCGACGGCCGGTCCGGGTAGTTCTCGTAGTGGGCGAGCAGCTCCTCCGCCAGGTTCCGGACCTGGTAGATCTCCCAGAGCTGGCCCAGGTGGCCGATCGCCCCGCGGATCGTCTTCAGCGCGACGCCCGGGCTGATCGAGGTCTTGCCGGAGTACAGCGCCTCCGCGATCGGCTCGCCCGGCAGCGAGGCGAGCATCGACGTGAGCTCGTCGACCTCGACGGCCGTCGAGAGCACGTTGTACACGTCGAGCGCGGCGTAGCGCGCGCCGAAGTGCTCCATGATCCGCTCGTTGTACCGCCAGAGCTCCTCGTCCGTCCGGCCGTTCGAGATGGCCGCCATCGCCTCCTCGGCGGCGTACTGACCGGAGTAGGCGGCGCCGGCGATCCCGCCGCCGGTGGTCGGGTTGACGAGCCCCGCGGCGTCGCCGACGGCGACGAGGCCCGGCGCCGTCGCGGAGTCGTACGGCCGGCGGGTGGGGAGCGCGGCGCCGAGCTTGTCCTTCACCTCCGCGCCCTCGAACTCGGGGCGGCTCCGGAGGTCGTTCCGGAGGTCCTGGACGAGCTTCATCGGCTCCTCGGTCATCTGGAAGCCGAGGCCGACGTTGATCTCCGTCGGCGTGCGCGGGAAGTACCAGAGGTAGCCCGACGCGCGGTCGGTCGGCTTGAACACCAGCGCGTCGTCCCACTCGACCGGCTCGGGCACCTCGACGATCTCACGGTACGCCGAGCAGAACTGCGAGTAGGCGACGTTCGTGTCGAACGTGGCGTCGGAGAAGTCGGCGTTGTCCTGGAGCACCGATAGCGCGCCCGCGGCGTCGACGGTGATCTCGGCGCGGAACTCCTCGACCTCGCCCTGGCGTTTCCCGCGGACGCCCCGGACGCGGCCGCCCTCCTGGATCACGTCGGTGACGACCGTGTCGTAGTGGAACTCGGCGCCGGCGTCGTCGGCGCCGTCGATGATCTTCCGGCCGTACTCCCAGCGGTCGATGACGGCGAGCTCCCCCGGGACGGGGATGTCGAGCACCGTGTCCTCGGAAGGGATCTCGAAGCGACCGTGGTCGACGGCGGTGTTGGTGAACGAGGACTCGATCTTCGACTTCGGGATCGCGTCCGGGAACGAGTCCGCGCCCTTCAGCGCGTCGCCGCAGGCGATGTGGCCCGCCTCCGACTCGCTCTTGCGCTCGACGACCGCGACGTCGAGCCCCTCGCGGGCGGCCGTCGCCGCCGCGTAACAGCCGGACGTGCCGGAGCCGACGACGACGATGTCGTACTCGTGTGTACTCATTTGCCAACCCTCGGGTGGGAGGGTGCAAAACTCTTTATCACGAGTCCGTGGCTGTTGGCCCGCACCGCCGGGTGCCCGCCGCTACGGCGCTCAGTCGTCGCCGAACCCCGGGAGGAGGCCCGCCAGTCGCTCCCGGAGACGCGCGATGGGGCCCGACCCCGACGACTCGGCGTCGAGGCGCCACCCCGCCTTCTCGGCGGCGTCGGTTACGTGGACGAACTCCCAGCCGAGTTCGGTCGCGACCCGGCGGTTTTCGGCGGTCTCGCCGACGTAAACGTGCCGCGGCGCCGCCGTCGACGCGCGGATGCGCTCCATGGCGAGCCACACGTCGTCCTTGCCGAGGTCGAAATCCTGCCGGAGGTCGTGCTCGGCGACGGCCGTCCCAACCGCATCCCGGTCGTTATCGACAACGCCGAGCTGTCGGCTCCAGGCGTCGGCGTCAGCGAACGCGGCCGCCGGGTCGGCGAGGCGCTCTACCGCTGCGAGCGAGAACGCGAGCGTCATCTCGCCGCCGGCGTCGCTGCCGTTCATGGCTCGGGCGTCGACCGCCCGCGTGAAAACCGCTGGGGCGCTACCCCTCCCACTCCTCGTACTCGCCGTAGATCCCCTTCGAGAGGTAACGCTCGCTGGAGTCGGCGAACACCGTCACCACCGCGTCGTACGGCGCGTCGATCTCCCCGTCGGCGATCCGCCGGGCGACCTGCTTCGCCGCCACCGCGTTCGCGCCGGAGCTGGAGGCCACGAGGTGGCCCTCCTCGGCGGCGAGGCGCTGCACCTCGGCGTGGGACTCCTCGTCCGGGACGGCGTGGACCTCGTCGACGAGCTCGGGCTCGAACAGCTCGTTCGTCGAGGTGTCGTGGGTGCCGATCCCCTCGGTCTTGTACTCGCCCTCTTCGCGCTCCTCGCCCAGCAGCGTGCCGTACAGCGACCCCTCGGGCTCGACGGCGGCGACGTGAGTGTCCGCGTGCCGCTCGCGCCCGTAGCGGGCGATCCCCATCAGGGTGCCCGCGGTCCCGCAGCCGGCGACGACCGCGCCGACTTCGCCGTCGAGCGCGTCGTAGATCTCGGGGGCGGTAGTCTCGTAGTGGGCCTCGGCGTTGAGCGGGTTCGAGAACTGCTGGGGCACCGCGGCGTTGTCGAGCTCGTCGGCGAGCTCGTCGGCGCGCTCGATCGCGCGAGCCATCCCGTCCTCGCTGGGCGTGTTGATCACCTCGGCGCCGAGTGCGCGCATCAGCGTCTGTTTCTCCACGGAGAACCGTTCGGGGACGACGAACACCGCCTCGAGATCGAGCTGGCGGGCGGCGACGGCGATGCCGATGCCCGTGTTGCCGGCGGTGGGTTCGATGATCGTCCCGCCGGGCTCCACGTCGCCACGCTCCAGCATCCCTTCGAGCATGTACTTCCCGATGCGGTCCTTGATGCTGGCGCCGGGGTTGAACGACTCCAGCTTCGCGTAGACGGGGACTGCGTCGGGGCTGTCGTGGACACGGACCAGCGGCGTCTCGCCGATGGTGTCGAGAACCGAGTCCAGAGGTTCCCGATGAGTGCTCATACGGGGTCGTGGGCGGTACCCGTTGTGTAGTTTACCATCTCCGGGAACCGTTCCGAGACGACGACGCTCAGTCGTCGGTCGTCGCCGTGTCCTCCTCCGCCGCCTCCTCGGCCTCCGCCTCGCTGATGTGGGCCTCGGCGGCGACGGCGTCGACGTCGATGTCGTGCTCGGCGGCGATCGCGTCGAGCACGGCGCGCTGCTCGGCCAGCTCGTCCTCGACGGTGCCGACGCGCTCCTTCGTCCCCTCGACGGTCTGCTGGGTCTCCTCGACCTCCTCGCGGAGCTTGTTCATCCGCTCGTACACCTTCTCGGCCTTCTCCGCGACGGTCTGCAGCTTCTGTGCGGTGCTTCCGAGTCCGACCATACGGGAGGATAGGGGCGAGGGCTTGTGTCGCTTCCGGTGGCTGGGGCTCAGACGACCCCGTTCGCTAGCGACTCGCCGTCGTCGATGCGCCGGAGGTTCTCCCGGACGAGCGCCGCCATCCGGTCGGGGTACTCGCGGTGGGCGGCCGCGCTGTGGGGCGTCACGATCACGTCGTCCATCCCCCACAGCGGCGACTCGGCGGGCAGCGGCTCGGTCTCGAACACGTCGAGCGCCGCGCCGTCGAGTGCGTCAGAGCGGAGCGCGTCGACGAGCGCCGGCTGGTCGACGACGCCGCCCCGGGCGACGTTCACCAGCACGGCGTCCTCCCGCATCCGCGCGAGCTCCTCGGCGCCGATCAGCCCCTCGGTCTCGTCGGTCAGCGGCACCGCGAGCGCGACGAACTTCGCGCTCCCGATCGCCTCGTGCAGTTCCGAACTCGGGTGGACGGTGTCGACGTGATCTACCGGCGTCGGCGTCCGCTTGACGCCGGTCACGTCCATCCCCAGCGCGTCTGCGCGCGCGGCGATTCCGCGGCCGAGCGTGCCCAGGCCCACCACGCAGAGCGAACTGCCCGAGAGGGTGAACGGCGCGTCCCACTCGGCCCACGCCCACTCCTCGCGCTCCTGTCTGCTGCGGAACTCGTGGAGCCGGCGGGCGAACGCGAGCATGTACCCCGCGACCGTCTCGCCGACGCTGTCGCCGTGGGTTCCGGTGCTGTTGGTCAGGCTGATCCCCCTCGCCTCGAGCTCGTCGAGCGGGAACCGGTCGATACCGGCCTGCACCGAGTGGATCCACTCCAGTCCGCTGTCGAGGAAGGCGTCGTCGTACGCGAACGTCACCAGCGCGTCGACGCCGCCGACGCCGTCGGTGTCGACGACGACCACCTCGGGGTCGACCGCGGCGAGTCGGTCCCGGAGCACTTCCGGCGGGAACAGCGCCTCGATGGAGTCGTGGATGCCGATCCGTGTCACCATAGCCCGGGAGTTTTGCGCACGGCCTATACAGTGTGTCGGATACCTACACGACCACCGGATCCGTCCCTCGCCGCCCGCCGATGCCGTCCCTCGCCGCCCGCCAGCGCGTACCATCGACCCCACGGGGTGGCCTGACGACGCCCGGCGCTAGCGTACGGACATCAGGTACGCCGCGGTGAAGATGAGCACCGTCGCCGTCGCGACGTTGACGGGGGTGAACGCGAGGCTGCCGACGAAGTCCAGCCCCCAGACGATCGTGGTCGCGAACAGCGTCGACAGCAGCAGGTTCAGCCCGTGGACGATCCACGGGTTGCCCGCGGAGCGTTCCGTCGCCGCCTCGAACCCCTCCCGACCCGTCGGGCCGTCGTCCTCGTCGCTCATACCGGTAGCCGGGGGCCGGGCCACTTAGCTGTTGGTCGCCGGCGGGAGAGCTAAGGCCGTGGAGCCGAACGGTTCGAGTATGGGTATCGTTAGCACGATCGAGAGCGCACTGACCGGCACCACCGACGACACGGCGGAGTCGGAGCCGAACTCGACCGGCGCGTACTGGTGTGACGACTGCGGCGTGCGGATCCGCGACGTGGAGGTCGAGTCGGCGGGGCTAGAGCACGACGACGAGGGGACGCCCCAGTGTCCCGACTGCGGCGCGGCGATGCGGTTCGAGCGTTCCCACGCCGACGGCTGCGCCTGCTGAGGCTACTCGGCCGGCGCGGGCGTCGGCTCCCGCAGCGATGTCTCGGCCTCGTTCTCGGTCGGGAACGGTCCGGCGGGGAGGTCGTCGAGGCCCGCCCACTCAGCGTCGGTAACCAGCGCGTCGTCGAGTCGCTCGCGCAGCGCTTCCTCGTCGTACGCCGTCCCGATCACGACGTACTCCGTGCGCCGATCGCCGTGCTCCTCGTCCCACTCCAGGTTCGGGCGGTTCGACCGGTAGAGATCCTGCTCGATCTCCGGCAGGGAGGCGACCCAGGGGCCGCGCGCCTCCACGCGGACCGAGGAGCCTGCCTGTCCGACGGTCTGCCGGAGGTCGTTGCCCGCGACCCAGAGCGTCCCCTTCGAGCGCACCACGCCCGCCGGGAGATCCCGGAGTACGTCGGCGACGCGCTCGGGGTGGAACGGTCGGCGCTGTCGGTAGGTGAACGAGGAGACGCCGTACACCTCGTCCGGGTGGCGGTGGCCGTGGTGATCGTCGTGGGCGTGTTCGTCGTCGGTCTCGCCGTCCTCGTGCCCGTGGTCGCCGTGCC
>NZ_BBJN01000024.1 GCF_000739555.1 Halolamina rubra | reverse complement strand
GGGGAGATCGCCGGCACGGCCGCGGTGAAAGCGTTCGACCTCGAAGTCGCACGTACCGGGCTGGTCGACGAGGAGGCGGCCCGCGAAGCCGGCTTCGACCCCGTCTCGGTGACGATCACGGCGCCCTCGCGCGCCCACTACTACCCCGGCGGCTCCGAAATCGAGATCACGATACTGGGCGACCACGAGAGCGGCCGCGTCCTCGGCGCGAGCATGGTCGGTCGCGAGGGTGTCGCCAAGCGTATCGACACCGTCGCCGCGGCGCTGCACACCGGGATGACGGCCCAGCAGCTCTCCTACCTCGATCTGGCGTACGCGCCACCGTTCAGTCCGGTGTGGGACCCGGTGCTCACCGCCGCGAAGGTCCTGGACGGAAAGCTCGCGTAAGCGTCGCGTCCTCAGTTTTCGAACACCGGTGGCTGAAGTCGGCCGTATCGGGACCGTCCTCTGGCGTCTCGACTACGACATCGACGCCAAGCCACCCGCATCGAGCGCCGGTGGAGCATTTTCCGCGAGGAACTGGAGCACCGTCCCACTGGCGACCTGGCTGCAACTCGACGCCGACGCCCGTGCGGCCGAACTCTCGACCTCCGAGCAGATCGCCCTCGTGTTGCACGATCACTGGGACGAGATTCCGTGTACGATCGGCGGCGGGTCGAACTACGCCGGGACACATAACGAGCAGCGCGTCGGCGTCGATACGAAGACGGAAGCCAACGCGAAGCACAACCCCTCGCGGCTCAAGCACCGGAACCCTCGTGAACAGCTATGTCGGCCCCGTGGAACTGGCGTAACGTTTTACCACTGTTGGACACTATTAGTGTCCATGGACACCGAGGGTGAACGTGCTGTAGAGTTGCATATCCCCTATCCGTTCGGGGAGGAGCAGGTGTTCCGGTATGCGGCGATGGAGGATATCCTCGAACTCCTGACCCGGAATCCGTTCCG
Organism: Halolamina rubra; assembly: GCF_000739555.1. Classification (GTDB taxonomy): domain Archaea; phylum Halobacteriota; class Halobacteria; order Halobacteriales; family Haloferacaceae; genus Halolamina; species Halolamina rubra. The sequence continues at coordinate 52,434 of NZ_BBJN01000024.1, read as the reverse complement.
TGAGTTCACCGTGCGCCAACTTCGGGAGATCACAGACAACGGATCGAAGACGACGACACGGGCAGTCGACCTCCTACAGCAGTTGGAACTCATCAGCGTCGACGAGGGCGGCCGCAGTCGGAGCGTACGGCTACACCGCGACCACGTGACGATCCCGGATGAACCGCTGTTCGCAATCCCGCAGGACGAGTTCCGCGAACCAATCCGAGAGTTCACCAACCGAGCTCGCACAGAAGTCCCGTCGTTTTCGGCACTGGCAGTGTTCGGGAGTGTCGCCCGCGGCGAGGCCGACCGACAGTCCGACATCGATATCTGGATACTGATCGACGACGAGGAGAATCTCTTGGCGGCACGGCGCACGGCGGCCGAGCTCACGGTGGACCTCGGTGAGAAACAGTTCGGCGATACTGGGAGCCGATACGCGTTCGAGGTGTTGGTGGAGTCAGTCACATCAGCACTCGATCACGCGAGGGCTGACGACCGGATCGTCGACGTGCTAGCCGAGGGGATCGTGATCGAGGATTCAGATGCCTTAGAGCAGGTGAAGGACGTCGTTCTGAGCGATGTCGACGCCACGTAGGGATTGACGATGAGTAGTGAAGACCCGTGCAGCGACGAGTTGCGTGGTGTCGTTGAAGCATTCAACCGGCGTGGAACAGTCGAGCTGGGGTGGATGTCGATGGCGAGGCGCTCCTGCAACTGCGGAAGGCGTGTCGTATCTTAGACGGCATTCGGTCGTTGCCGGAGATCGGTCGATACCACACATTAGTGGTCGAAGGATCATTTGCGGCGCTCGAGCGGACGGTGCAGTTCTACGTGGTCGACCGGGGACTGGCAGAGTCGAACGATATGCAATCCCACGAGGATGCCTTCGAGTACGCTGCTCGAGCGGGCGTCTTTTCACAGCCGACGAAAGACGAACCCGTCGAATTGTGGCAGAATCACCGTAATGGGACGTACTATCAACAGGATCGAGCGACCGCTGAACAGGCGGCGGCGATACTGGAGTATGCCGAGTGTATGCACGACCACGTGCCGAGACTCGCCGGACGAGCGCACGACTACATCTGCTGACGGCGGGGGCCAGCTTGATCGACGTTCACAAGCGAGTCACCCTGATCGTCGTGCAGCGACAGTGAAGCACAGTAGAGGGCCAGCTCTCGGCTACCCCGCCGGGACTCACGGTGCGATCGAACTCGAGGCGGATCGACGTCGGAGCGACGAGCGTCGACGACGACTTGGCACCGTCGACGAGGATCGAGTTCCCACTCGTCGACAGCCCCCTCACCCCGGAACTGCCAGCCGAAGTCAGGCAGCGACTCCTTGGAGCCGGTCACCGTGTTGTCGGTGACTGTCTCCCCATCGACATCCTCGTAGCCCATGACGTGGCCGCGAGAGTCGAGCGGATTGAGGCGCGACAGCTGGTTGTTCGCGACGGTTACGTCGGGGTCGGCCCTTACCAACACCCCGAGGTCACCCACTCTCTGCCACCTGGTTATCCCGGATCCCTACAACAAACTACCCCGGCAGGTCATCAACGCTGTAGCCCTGTCACTCCCCTCTGGTCATCAGGAAGAGCCCGGCAAGTACCAGTGGGATGCCGATCACCAGCTCCATAGTAGAAAGGTCGGATGAGAGATCCGAAAGAACGGCGGAAGCGCGATCAACCGCTTGCCCTGCGTCGACACCGAGAATCCGAACCGATCTCTCCCCATCGCCCGTACTTCCCGCCGGTGTCGCCTCGGGCGTCGGCGTCGACTCTAGTTCGATAGTCCGCGTCGAAATCGTATAGCTACCGCTCGGATCCGTCACCAACAGCGAAACCTCGATCACCCTGGCTACAACTGGCGCTTCAAGCATCCCGGTTGTAACGGTCAATTCATCAGCTGAATCCGCCGGTGCAAGCACGGTTCCCCCGTCGGGACCATACGGCTGGAAGCGAACATCAACACGGCCATCGTTGTTCCCGTCGGAAACGACGGACTTCACAGTCGTCCCATCAGCGTCGATCGCCAACGTCGCGGACTCGGTGCCTGCGGGTCTTCAGACGGGATGTCGATGCCGAACTCAAACGTCTCACGCGAGTCGCCACTGGTGTTGGTCGTCCCATTGGCGAATGTTGGGGTCGGGCCGAACGCACTGGCGTTTGGCTGGGGTGGGTTCTGCGATGTCAGCACGTACGGATCGAGCCACGAACCGGTCCCCTCACCCCCGAGGTCGACCACGATTCCGCGAAACTCTGTGTAGTTGAGCGCCCTGTATCCGCCTTCCTCATTCACCCGCCGCATCAGATCGTGAATCGTCGCGTCGCCGTCTGTCGCTGCTCGAAGTTTCGCGTCCAAGGCGAACAGCAACCGACTGCCTTTCTGGTAGTCGGTCTTGGAGTCCCAGGTGCTCGGTTCGGCGAGGACGCTATCGTTGTGATGATCCCCTCGAGGCCATTTGGTCTCTGGGTCAGTTCGCTCGAGCAGTTTTGCGGGCTTAAGCCTGAGCTCGCCGTCGACGACGTAGAAATCCGAGCCGTAGTACGTTGCACTGGCTTCGGTAAACCACCCCATCTTCCGATCATAGTACGCAACTTCATCGAGGTGTGCCTGCTCGTGGATGTAGATCTCGAGGTCAGACCCCGCAAAAACCCGGGCAGTCGTAGAGCCTGCGCCGCCAGCTGCGATTTGGCCCTCCTGGACGAATACGTAGGTATCTCGGTGGGGATCCCCCTGGATAGTTCGCTCGGTTGCAACAAGGGCTGTCACCGCGTCTTCAGGTGACACAGCCATATCGACGCCGTCGGGGACGAATAGCGTAATCTCCTGCCCATAGCTCGTCTCGGTGTAAGTCGTATATGACCCGAGAACCACAGTTCCGGCCACGTACCTGCCCTCTCCCGTCACCTCGACGGTCGTATCCAAGTCGAAGTTGACGGGTTCCTTATAAACCATGTCAACGTGGCCCTCCTCTGGGGGGTCACCCCGTTCGATTTGTCCTCCCACGAATGGGGTCCGAACGCGTCGTAAGCCGGCGTTCGAATCGTTGGGAAGCGTATATTCGAGGGTAAGCGAAGGGCTCGCAGTCTTGCCATCCCACGTCAGCTGTTGGCCCTCGGAGAACCCGGTCGTCGCAGTGATCGAATACCCATCGTCCTGAGAGGTACTGAGAATCTCGAACCGAGTGGTGTCGTTCGGTAGGTCGAACGTATACCTAAACTGGACTTTGTCGGTTCCATCGAGACGTTCGACCTCGAGTGTGGTTGGAACCACTCGGGGATTGGCAGCGGAAGCAGATACCCGTGTAGATCGTTGCTCGATCGAGCCTTCGTTATTAGCACCCAAGCCAGTTGGATCGTTCAAACTCGGCGCATCGCTAGACGTTGAGGTGGTTGCTCCAGCTGTACCAGCAACGACAGGGGGTAGCGTCATCGTCGCGATGAGGAGACAGACTCCGATGATGACGAGAGTGGATCGGTGACGCCGACTCATGGGGATCGGCAGTCAATCGTGGAGTGACCCTTGATCGGAATGTGCTCATCGGTGCTCTCTGAGTCCCAGACCACATGCCAGATGAAGGTGCGCGATTCACCGGAGGTACGATATGACTCGTGGCTGAAGATATCTGTAAGCATCAGAATGAGGAGAATCGAAGTTCGATGTTGTCGGTCAAGTTAAACCACCGTTGGGAACGGCTCTGAGGCACTCGATCATAAATTGTTGGGTCTATATCATACCAAAGCTGTGTTGGCAAGTTATCGGTCTCCCTACCCACTCAGATCGGGAAGGATTATGACGCAATCCTCCATCGAAGGAGGGGTTCTCTACCGTTACGTCGGAGAGCAAACGGTCGATTTACTATAGGCATCAATCGCTCCCAGATCTAGAACAAGATTAGGCCCGCCGACACTACCGATCCTCCCAGTCGTCGACCGCCGTGGGGAGTTCGATGACGATCTCGTTCCCGTTCGTACTCCCTTCTCGTATGGTGAAGGTCCCACGTGAGTACGTAACGGCGAGGTTCGCCGCCCACAGCCCGAGTCCCGACGGATGCGACGTCGAATCGAGGCTTGCAGGGTCCTCGATAAACGCGTATTCGGCCTGGGCAATTGGTGGCCCGCTATCGCGCAGGATCACCTCGATCGGTGCCGAGTCCGCCTCGACGACCACGTGGACTTCGGGGGTCGCTGAATTGTTGTGCTTGACTGCGTTCCAGACGAGTTCGCGCAGCGATTGCTCAATGTATGACGAGGCGAACACCGGTGCAGTATCGGGACTGGTCAGCCGAAACTCAGCCTGGGGGTAGTCGTCTCGGAACTCCCCCAAGAGGTCACGTAGAACAGCGACGATGTCGATTTGCTCTCTGCCGCTCTCGACGAGTACCTGCGAGACGATTTCCTGGTGCCGGTCGAACAAGGACAACAGCTTCTCTGCAGATCTGTGGATTGCCGAGAGGTGTTGTGACTCGGTTTCATCGTCTTCGGTGGCCAGCAAATCGGCATTGCCACGGATTACGTTCAACTGATTTCGAAGGTGGTGTTGGAGAAGGTGATCGACGGCCTTGAGGTGTTGTTCTCGTGACCGCTGTTGAGTGATATCCCGCCCAATTCCAACGACCCCGACGACCGATTCGCCCATCGTCAGGCGCTTTTTGCGGAACTCGTAGGGGATGTGCTCCCCCGACTTCGTTTCGACGACAGCCTCGAGCGTGTCGTTCCCGTTAACGAACGCCCGTGAAATCGAGTCAGAGACATTGCTCGCGTCACTCTCGACAAAGAAATCCTCGACATTCTTTGTCAGAACCTCTTCCTCGGAGAACCCAGTGACATCCAGTAACGCGTTGTTCCACCGCTCGAGATGCCCACCGGAATCGATCACGTAAAACACGTCATCGATCGTGTCGAGCGCTTTTTCGACAAACTCTCGCTCCTCTCGGAGTTCGTTCTCGACTCGATCGAGACGCGTGACATCGATAACGACAGCCTGGCCGATGTCTTCGCCCTTGTACTTCCCCGGCGCCGTTGCAACTCTGATCGTTCGTTCTTCTCCCGAATCAGTACAGAGTTGCATTCGGGTTGGGCCGGTGGATTCTTTCTCGGTTACCACTTCCGCCAGTTCAGATTCCGCGGTAAATCGATCCTCTGGCTGAATGAACTCGAAGATAGAGCGGCCGATCAAGTCCTCACGGGAGTCGAGACAGAGGAGGTCCAGCACGGCATCGTTCCCCCAGACGATCTCGCCCGACGCGTCGAAGAGATTGATGGGAGCGGGCGACGTTTGAATCAACTCTTGATACCGTCGCTCGCTCTCATCCATGAGTTAAACGAGTATTGTCACGGGTTGCATATATACGGTTACCCTATAGTTTTGGTCTACTGTGGGGCCGTTGATTAGACACAAACCACGGTGAAACAGGCGGTATGTGGGGTTGCAGTACTTAGCGAAAGTGGCGAATGTTCCTTCCTCTCGTCAATTCACGGCCTCGACGTTGGTAAACTCGAACCGTGCCCCACCTCCATCGGCGTCCACGACTCGAACGTCCCACTCGTGTGCGTCGGAAATTTCGGCGACGATATTCAGCCCGAACCCGGTTCCGACCTCGGTTGTCGAGTACCCAGGTTCAAACACGTCTTCACGCTCAGTCTCGGGGATTCCCGGCCCATCGTCGGCGACGTAGAACCCGTCTTCCAGATCGCCGATCGTCACGGTGACACTGCTCTCACTGTGTTCGACGGCGTTTCGCATCAAGTTCTCCAACAACTGCTTCAACCGATTTGGGTCGGCCCGAACCGTTCGGTCGATTTCCACGACGAGCTCGCCATCCTCTGTGTCGACGTTCTTCCAACAGCCTCTCGCGATCCGTGCGAGGTCAACAGACTCGAGCGTATCGATCGATTTTCCTTCACGAGCTAACGTCAACATATCTTCGACCAACGACAGACTTCGGTCGACCGCCCTGCCAGCCGCCGCCAGGTGTTCACTATCTGTCTCTTCTCGGGCGAGTTCAATTCGCCCCTGGGCTACGTTCAGCGGGTTCCGAAGGTCGTGTGAGGCGACTTCGGCGAACTTCTCCAGCTGTTCAGTTTGTCGTTCCAGCTGTGTTTCCCGTGACAGCCGCTCGATCGCGTTTTCAGTGTGGGTGATCAACAGCTCAGCTAACTGTCGATCTGACTCGTCGAACGCACCGGTGACTCCGGAAACGGCCTGAAAGTTCCCGTAGTCCCCGATCGGGACACTAAGCAGGGATCCGTACGGCCCTTGGGGCTTGGCATCGGGATGACCTTCGAGATCGTTTATTACGAACGTCTGCCCCGTTCGGTAGGTCTTCCCGCCGATCCCCTCGTCGACAGGCATCTCGATAACCCCTTCAGGTGTGATCCCGGACGAGGTTGCGACTGGGTGGAGTACCCTGTCGTCCTCGATACTGATGATGCTCAAGTCGAATTCGAGGATCTCCTCGCTCGCTTTGATCGTCCGTCGATACACTTCATCGACCGAGTCGACCGTCGTGAGTTCGTCCACAAATTCGTGGAGAGCAGTGAGTTGGTGCTCGTACGCTTTCCGGCTGGAGATGTCCCTGCCGATTCCGGCAATACCGATCACTCTCCCGTTCTCGTCAGTTATTCGGGCGCCGGTGAACTCGTATGGGATCCGTTCCCCATCAGCAGTGAGTAGGTCCGACTCGACGACTTCCTTACCGGTCCGCATCGCCTCATCCATCGCTTTGCGAGCGCGATCGTCGTCGGGCAGAAAATCGACAGCATTCATCCCGTCGAGATCGTCCGCGGAATACCCCGTGACCTCGAGTAATCGGTCGTTCCAGTGGCGGAGTTCACCGTCCGGTCCGAGAACGTAGAAGACGTCGTCCAGCACATCGAGGGCGTCCTCGAGGAACGCCTGTTCCTCGTATAGCGCTCGAGTTCCCTCGGTAGGGTTGTCAGCATCTGTCACACGTATCCACTATATATCACTTATTCTATGGATATTTAATATCGTCGGTGAAAACGTCAGGCCTCGATGGCCTCCGTCGCATCGTCACATGGAACTCGTGGAGGCCACCGTCAAAAGAACACGATAGTAGATCGGCTGTACTTTCTGGCGCGACTCACCACACCGAGCGCGTTCTCTCTACCCGATTCGGAGTGGCCGGTAACTGCCACAGCGGAACAGCTGTGGCCTCTCAGAATACCTACAGTCAGAGCCACCGTAGACACCACCGTTTCCGCTGTTCGGGCGGCTGTAGGTGTGTCAAGTGTAAACGGTTACTCGCATCCGTCCGCATCAGTACGCTTCCTCGTACCAAGATTCGTGCCCCTCCGGCTTCTAATCCTTCTCGGCGGGTCAAGCTCTGTTGAGAACCTCACTCCGGTTCGTACGGGTCCGTCGCCGTATCGAGCCGATATACGTCCTCGATCGCGTCGAAGTCGTCGTCAAACGCGTACAGATACCCTAGGCCCTCCCGCTGCATGTAGGCGACGAGACAGGCGTCGACAAAGGAGAGCGACGGATGCTGCCTGAACAGCGCCTTTCCGGTGACCATCGCATCCGACCGGAGGGAGTCGATGTGGAACCGAGCATTCTCCTCGATCCTGTCGAGGAGATCGACGGCTGCATCGTGACCTGCATGCGTCGTCAGCCCGTTCAGCGTCTCCGCAAGCACGTAATCCAACACGACGGCCTCCGGAAGCGACCCGTCGTCGACGCCCCGCAGAATCGGCATCGCGTCCGAGTGAGCGCTATCACGCTGATACGCCGCTGCGAACAGCACACTCGTGTCGAGAAGCGCTCGGGGCATCTACTCGGCGTCGACGTCACCAGAACGCTCCGCGTTCTGGTTGGCAGACGAGAGCCGTCGGCTCTCGTCGACGCCCCAGTCGTCGTGATCCGTCGTTACGTCGGTCTCTTCGTCTCCACCATAGCCGTCGAACTCCGCGAACGTCCCAGTCTCCTGTTGGACGACCTCGACCCGGACTGTCCCGTTCTCCAGGTGCCACCGTAAGTGATCGCCGTCGTCGATATCGAGTTCGCGCCGTATCTGCGCCGGGATGTTCGCCTGATTGCCCGATACCTTGCTTTCGGCGTCGATACGCTTACTGCTCATACCCGAACCTGGGGCTCCCGCCTCAAAAGTCTAGTGTGCCAGCACACTATCCAAAAGAGATCTCCTCCCCCATCGATGGGCGCACCGCCAACGGTCAACTTACCCTGAAATCTGGAACGGTGGCGCTGAATGGCGGTGGACGTTCTGTTTAAATCACATTAGCCATTTACGACTATGGTAAATTAGCCGGTAAGTGAAATTACTTCCACACTATACTATTGTGTGTTTTCTCCGAATATGTGAGATCCGATATGTTAAACTCCCATAATGTTAAGTAAGCGGTTGATATTAGCATAGATTGTCATATCACCTCAGTCACGGAATGCAAACTGATGCAGGACTTTGATACTACACTGACGCTCAGAGAACTGCTGCTCACAGTCGCAATACTTTCTGGGACTGTTTTTGCACTAGTGTATCTCCTGCCGATGATTATCGTAATGCTTGGGATAGCCATTGTATCCCTCGCTACTGGGATCTACACTTTCGCGTTTCTAATAACGAGATATCGTGAATACATTCCGGCGTGGCTGCAGCGTACCCCCATCTGGTTGATGCTACTCGTTCCAATTGGAGTCGCACTGCTCATTATTCAACACTACAATATCGTCTTCACACTCGCCAACGCTATCATTTTCGGGTCTCTCATGCTCCTAATTTGTGTCTACTGGATGGTGATCCCCACGGCACTATTTCAGGACCTCAAACGAAGAAGTGAGGATGTCACGGTTAGCGAATGGCCATCGGTCACCGTTTTGATCCCGGCGTATAACGAGGCCGGCTACATTGGCCCCTGTATCGATTCGGTACTCGCTTCTGATTATCCCGATGGGAAACTACAGGTTGTCGCCATTGATGATGGGAGTTCTGATGACACATTTATTGAAGCCATGGAACGCGCCGGCGAACAGGTGACCGTTCTGCAAAAATCGAACGGTGGAAAGCATTCTGCCTTGAACTACGGGTTGCGCCATACCGATAGTGCCCTTGTTATGGGAATCGATGGGGACTCGTTAGTTGCACCGAACGCAGTCAAAAAACTAATCGAAACGTACGAATCCAGACCAGACGCCTGTGCAGTTGCTGGCAACATCAGGGTTCAAAATAGGGAACACGTCGTCACGCGGATTCAAGCGTTGGAGTACATCGTGTCGATCAATATGTTTCGTCGAGCATTGGACAATGTCGGGCTCGTGAAGGTGGTGCCTGGCTGCCTCGGGTTGTTTGAGCGGCCGATGATCGAAAAAATGGGCGGGTTTTCCGGAGACACGGTGACCGAGGACTTCGATATGACGATGGAACTGCTCAAAAGCGGTCGCGGAGTCCACTACAGTAGCGAGGCCGTCTCATATACTGAAGCACCATCCACGTGGCGTGATTTATACAACCAACGGCTCCGGTGGTTCCGTGGGACCATTCAGACGCTCTCTAAACATCGAGAGATCTTCTTAGATACCCGATATGATCTGCTACATCGGATCCTCGTTCCGTACCTCCTCATCTCGGCGGTGGGTGTTCCAGTGCTCAGCCTCGCCGTCCTAAGCAGTATCATTTGGGCGGCACTCTTTGGGTCTATAATCACACTCCTAGGTGTGTTCGTACTGTTCACGCTCTTAGAAATGCTGTTTGCGATGCTTGCAGTGATTCTGGAGGCCGACGCGACTCGGGAGGACTTCTTCCTGTTGAGGTACGCCCCGCTCACGGTCCTCGGATACAAACAATTCAACGACGCGGTTATGCTGAAAAGTGTCGCCGATGTGTTCTTGAACTCAGACTTTAGCTGGACTCACGTTCGTCGCGCCCGTCATGAAAATGAGGATCGTGCCGACTGATCAGATAATTAATACGCTTGTCATATAGATTTGGCTCTGTTCGGCCCCTTATCGACCAGACCCTCGTCAGGATGGAGTCTCCGATTTGTGGCGTTCCCCTCTTGGCAGTTGTTCAGTGATCTATTCAGGCGGGAATAACCGAATCCACACGGTGAATCCGCCTGAAACCGTCACCCTGTCCTCTGCTAACTCGCTGTGGTCGTGGCGGCCCGGTGGTCCGGTGAATGGAGACAGCCCCAAGCGAGGCTTCGCCGTCGACTGGGGCGCACGTCAGTAACGCCCTCCTCGGCCTCCTTCGGCAGGCAGACCAACGGGACGTTGTCGAGTGCCAGACCGATAGCCACGCCGGTGAGTCAAGGAACCGACACTCCGCTCAGTCGGGACTTAATCCAGCAGTGTCGGCACGCTTTACCGACGCCATCCACAAGCCGAAGTGATGAGCAAAATCCGTCCGGACGACCTGGACACCCGGCCCGAGGGCGAGCAGCCATTCGTCCTCGATATTCGCCCCCGCGAAGAGTACCGGGCCCAGCACATCGACGGAAGTCACAACCTTCCGGTGTACGACGACCTGCGCTCCGGCGACGAGGACGCGCTCCGACAGCGTCTCGACGAGGTGCCAGGCGATCGGGAGATCGTGACCGTCTGCAAGATGGGCGTCGTCGCGAAACGGGCGACCAGCGTTCTCGTCGACGAGGGGTACGAGGCGACCACCCTCGCCGGTGGCATGAGCGGCTGGCGGGGCTACCAGCGTGGGACGCTGGGGTACAAGGTTCGATCGCTGCTCTGGCGACTGTTTTGAACCGCCTCCGCGGGTTCACCCGCTAGGACTCTCACTCGTGCAGGAATCGGCGTCTCGCAGTTCGTCCAGTCCCGTGCCGCGAACGTGGCGTCGACGACGGTCGCTATCGAGGGGCTCGGTCCCCTGCCCGTCGAGACACGCATCTCCAACCGGAAACGAGTGCGGCAAGTGAGCCCCGAAATCGACGGGGTGGGTCCGATCGACGACGTGACGAGCAGTGTATCGGGATACGGGGTGATTGTCGCCCAAAGAACGTCTGCTACAGCTCGAGGACGGCGGTTACTCACCGCGGAGCCGGTCCGCGACCCGTGCAGCGGCTGCGACGTGTTCGTTTGCCGTTGAGTCGCCGGTGTCATCGACTTCGTCGAGGAGCGCTGCGATCTGGGTAGCACGCTTGCGAACGAGCTCCGGATCGTTCGGAGCCTCGAGGAGGTCAGCTGCGACCGCTTCAGCTTCACCGATCCAACGATTCGCGGCACGTTCGATGGGCAACTCCGCCGTCGCCGCCAAGTGGTCGTGTAATTCTTCGACAGCGGCTCGTCGTTCGTCGTCGTCTTCGATCGGCGAAGCTCCCATCACCGGCAGTAGGACGCCGCCGCACAAAAATTGGCGCGTACGGTACTGTTGCACGCGATACACTGGCTGGCAGATATGTAGGTGAAATATACTTATTCGTTCGATCGACGTAGGTTGGGTGTGATGTCAACATTACTCGAAGATGACGTGGCAGTTGTCACCGGTGGTTCCAGCGGGAACGGACGCGCGATCGCTCGGCGGTTCGCCGCCGAGGGCGCCGACGTCGTTGTCGCGGACATTCAGGAGTCTCCTCGCGAGGGGGGAGACCCGACGCACGAACTGATCGAGGCCGAAACGGAGGCGAGGGCAACGTTCGTCGAGTGTGACGTCACGAACGTCGACGACATCGAGGCGGCAGTCGAGGCCGCCGAGGAGTTCGGCGGCGTCTCCGTGATGGTGAACAACGCGGGGATCTTCCACGGCGAGGAGTTCCTGGAAGTCGACGAAGACGCGTTCGATCGGATGATGGACATCAACGTCAAAGGTGTCTACTTCGGCGCGCAAGCGGCGGCACGGCGGATGGTCGAAGCCGGTGGCGGGCGGATCATCAACCTCTCGTCGGTCGCGGGTCTCGAGGGCTCGGGCGAGTTCGTCACGTACTGTGGGACGAAAGGTGCCGTGCGACTACTCACGTACGCGATGGCGGGGAAACTGGGGCCCTATGGCGTTCGGGTGAACGCGATCCACCCGGGGCTGATCGAGACGGCGATGACGACCGACGATTACCCGATTATGGGGACGGACGCCGAGGAGGAGTTCCTCCAGGCGATCCCGTCGCGGCGGGCGGGCCAGCCTGAAGACGTCGCGGATGCGGCGGTGTATCTCGCGAGCGATCTCTCGGACTACGTGAACGGTGAATCACTCGTCGTGGACGGCGGGATGACGAACACACAGTAGCGACCCGCCGTCACAACGGGGGCTGACCGCCGGAATCTCTCTGCTGGCCGTCATCGGGTACTGTCGGGCGCTTCGACGTCGGCGCCGTCGACGGTCAACTCCTCGTGAACCCGTTCGGGGGGACGAAGCTGCCGAGGTGTCGGCGATCGAACCGCCGGATAGCTCGGTAACGGCTGCCCATTCTCGACGACCGGCCGAGTCGGCTGGGTTCCCGAACCGCGCTGCCGGACTGGTTGGAAACTATTTTCACCCACACACTGTCTTTATCAATCCGATGCCACACGGAACACCGGGGTTGACGCCGCGCCAGCGACTCGTCGCAAGGGGGTGGCACTATCTCGTGTACAGCGTCCTGTTCCTGGTGCTGTACGGCGGGATCCGACTCGTGACCGGGGGGTTCCCGGAGTGGTTGCTATTCGCCGTGCTGGTAGGCTCCGTCCTCAAGGACCTGTACGACGAACTCCGGCTCCAGCGGGGCGGCCAGCCGCTCGGCTACGCCGGTATCGAACACTCGCCGTCCAACGCGGTCCTCATCGTGTTCCTCCTGTCGGGGTTCGTCGACCCGGCCGGCAGCGTACTGGGGGTTCCCGCTCGCGACGTGGCACTGGTGATCGCCGTCGGCGACCTGCTGTTCGACCTCTCCCAGGACATGCGGGCCTGACTCCCCCCGACGAGCAGCCGGGCGGAGTGACGTTCTCGTCGCCCTCGATGGGGTACCGACGCGACGGCGTTCGACGTTTACGTCCCGAGGGGCGTCGATGCACGCCTCAGGTCAGCCGTCGCGGTCGACGAAGGACTTCGCGAGTTCGGCAGTCGCACGGCGAAGTCGGTACGAGACCGTCGAGCGTGGGAGATCGAGCTCGGTCGCGAGCTCGTCGAGCGTCACTTCGCGCGGGGTCTCGAAGTAGCCGCGGTTCACTGCGGCAGTGAGAACCTCCTGCTGTTCCGGACGGATCTCGTTCCGGTGGAGGAGCCGGCTATCCCACTGATCAACTTCCCGCAAGTGGTTGAACGAGAACGTCGCACAGTCCGCGAGCTGGCCGCCGACCGCATCGTACAGGAGACCGACGTTCTCGTCGTCCTGAACGAGGACGTCCCACGTCACACTCCGCCCGCTCTGGGTCTGCCTGAACAGCGCACCCGACGAGAAGAACGTCGCCGCGATGAGCGGAACGGCGTCGCAGCGTGTCACGCCGGCGAGGTGGGTGAACGTCATTCGCTGCTGTCGTTTCTCTCCCAACAGGCTCGTCTCCCAGTCCCCGTCGCAACGCCGATCCGTGATCCAGTACCGCCGGATCGAGTCGTCGAGCAGCCGATCGTCGACGGCGGCCAGTTCCTGCGGGTCTCCAGTCAGTAGCTCCAGCGCCCACATCTCGGATGGGTCGAAACACGCGTAGAGCGTTTCTGCCCGAAGCGATCCGTGTTCGATGAACAGATCCGAGTACTCGCGGCAGCCGGGCTCGAACGTGAGCGTGAAACTGAACTCGTACATGTCGTCAGCGACGGGGCGATGTCGGCGTCGGGTCGATAGCCCGACCGCAGTCGACTGACCGTACGCTTTCGGCCGCTATCACGGTTCCGACCCCGGCACTCCCTGCGGTCGAGCGGGCTCGTCGTTCGGCCGTATTCACTTCTCGGGCGTACTCCGGTCAGTCATCCGTCGCTATCAGCCCACCGTCGCGCTCGTTCGACGGCCGGTCGACGGTAACCGAAAACCCGCCGTCCTCGATCGAGATACCCACGTGCTCGAAGTCCCGTTCGTAGACGTTACACCGTCCGTACCCCGGCTTGAGGATATTCCGCTCGCGAACCAGTCCTGCCCGCTTGAGCACGTCGAGCTTCCGATACACCGTCGAGCTCGGGATGTCGCAGTCCTCGGCGACGTCGGCGGCCGTCCGCGGCTTCGTGAGCGTAGCCAGGATCCGCCGGTTGGTTTCGTCGCTCAACGCGTCCAGGAGCTGATCGGTGGGATCCGTTTCGTCAGGTTCCCCGTCCCCGCTACTCATGATCCAACGAGTTCGTGCAGGCGAACGACCGCACTCCTGTAGGTTCTCCCGTACCGTCCAGTGTACCCCCGTCCCGATTCAAAAGCCGTCTCACTACACGTAGTAGTACCTCGGGAAACTAATCGAACGGGTTGTCGTAGGACAACTTCTCGATACTGTACGACTGGAGCCATCATCTGGGGGTCTCCGAGTGGATTACGTGGGGTTCGACTCGTCCTGTTCTCCGCGCGTATCGTGGTCGCTGCACACGTCGAACTGATACTGCACCGAACTCGAAAACGGGCCGGCGAGTTCGAGTGCTCCCGGCAGCCCACCGCTATCGGGGTCCGGAGGTTAGTCGTCGGCGACGGCGCTCTCCTCGGTGGCCGCACAGCGGTTCGGGCCGAGTTCGAGCTCGGTCTCCTCGTCGGCGTCTTCGGGTTCGTACTCGCCGGCGTTGGTCGCGATCACTCGCTCGTAGTTCGGCGGCTTCGACGGCAGGTTCTCGAACATGTGGTCGACGAACTCGTCCTCGGGGAGGCGGAGGATCTCGTTGTTCTCCCAGATGTAGCCGACCGTGGAGAACATCGGCTGCCCCGGCGTCACGTCGACGTACTCGCCGTCGTCGGTGACCGAGAAGTGTCCGGGCAGGATCTTCACGTCGTTGGGCTCGGTCATGATCGTCCGGTGGAGCGTCTCGTACTGGATACGGGCGCCGTCGCGGGCGTCGGCGTCGGCGAACTGCAGCTCGGTACGACCGATGGACTCGACGAACAGGGTGTCGCCCGTCAGCAGCGCTTCGTCGTCGACCAAGTAGGAGGTCATCCCGGTCGTGTGGCCGGGCGTGTGGACCGCCTTGATCTCCACGTCGCCGAGTTCGACGGCGTCGTTCGGCTCGATCGGGTCGAACTCGAACTCGGGGTCCCGCGTCTCGGCGGGTGCCCCGAGGTGGTAGGGCACGCCGAGCCGGTCGGCCAGCCGCCGGCCGCCCGAGATGTGGTCGGCGTGGATGTGCGTGTCGAGGATGCGGGTGATCTCCAGGCCACGCTCTGCGGCGGCGTCGAGGAACGCGTCGGTCGCCCGGGTCACGTCGACGAGGGCGGCTTCGCCGGCCCGCTTCGAGCCGACGAGGTAGCCGAGACAGCCCTTCGACCGCCGCTGGAGCTGGACGACGACGAGGTCGTCGTTCTCGGTGGCGATCGGGACCTCGTCGTACACCATGCTCCAGGCCTCCATGCCGCCCTCGACGGATTTGGCCTCAGAAACGTACCCCTCGTCCTCGAGGAACTGGGCGAACTTGCCCGCGGAGTTCCCCGTCGCACAGATCGTCACGACGGTGTCGTCGTCGCCGATCACGTCGGGGTCGAGGTCGCCGACGAGCTCGTCGTCGTCGCCGGAGTACTCCACGTTTCGCGCCTCCGCGATGTGCCAGTCCTCGAAGCTGTCGGGCGATCGCGTGTCGAAGAGGACGAACTCCTCGTCCGCGTCGATCATGTCGCGCAATCGTTCTGCCGTGATTGTCTCGACCATCGTCGTTGTATTGCACGATACGTGCACGTATAACCGTTCAACCGATGAAAATAATGTACCGCAAGCGCGGTAGGTCGCGTTCCAAATCGAAAATATATCCGCTACTTCGGGACGGCCCGACGCCAGACGTGGTGGTTATTCGAGTGTTTCTACGCACGCGAGAGGGGTCGTCTGGCTAACACCGTGTTTATTACCGTCGCCACGTAATATTGGTCGACAAATGCAATTCTCCGATGCCGAGGACGCGCTCGAGGATCTCCCCCCGAGCGCCAAGTTCATCTTCAAGGAGCTGACTCGAGAGGGGCCGATGACGCTGAAGGGGATCACCGAAACGACGCTGCTGGGGTCGAGGACCGCCCGGTACGGGCTCGAGAAACTGCAGGAGGCAGAACTCGTCGAGAGCTCGCCCGCCATCCACGACGGCCGACAGACCTGTTACAGTATCCGGGCGCGGTCGATGGGGGACGACCGGACCGGATACCCCGAACGGCTACTCGTGAGTCCGGAGGCCGCCAGGGATCGGCTCTCGGAGTTCGAGACGGACGACCCCGAGTTCCGGCTCGTCGAAGTGTCGTCGACGTACGACGAGGGCCACGTTCCGGGGGCGGTGGAACTCGACCCGGAGCGGGACTTCAGCGCCGGCGGCGGTCGAACGGTTCCGAGCGCTGAACGCCTCGCCTCGATCCTCGGCGAGCGGGGGATCACGGCCGACAGCACGGTCGTACTCTACAGCGACGGCGTCAACGCGTTCGCCGCGTTCGTCTACTGGGTGCTGAAACACTACCGGCACCGGGACGTCCGCCTCTTGGATGGTGGCAAGCGGTACTGGACGGCGAACGACTACCGGACGACCAAGCGGGAGCCGGAGGTCACCCCCGTCGAGTACGACGTGCAGCCGCGGAACGACGGGATCCGGGCGTACCGTGACGACGTACAGGACGCCCTCTCGACGGACGTCACGCTCGTCGACGTCCGGTCGCCCGAGGAGTACCGCGGGGAGACCAGCGTCCCCGCGCGGGCGTCCGGCCACATCCCGCGGACGGTCAACGTCGAGTGGACGAGCGTCGTCCAGGAGAGCGGTCGGTTCGAGCACCGGGAGGCGCTCGAACAGCCGTTCGTCGACGCCGGCGTCGACGAGGAGGACGAGATCATCCTCTACTGTAACGTCGGCGAGCGGTCCGGGCTCGTCTGGTTCGCGCTCTCGGAGCTGCTCGGCTACCCGCACGTCCGGAACTACGACGGCTCCTGGACCGAGTGGGGGAACCTGGTCGACGCCCCGGTCGAGACGCCCGAGCAGGACCGGGACTGAGCCCGGTCGTCGAGTCCGGGAAATTTTTGTGGCTACCTCTCTGTTTGACCGTCAGATCACGCGATATTGACTTTTCCGAAGGAGACAGAGGTTCCTACGCCGTATCTCGATTCGGTATGGACCACATAGTGGTGCTCGGTGCGGGAGTCGGGGGCGCGATGAGTGCGAACATGCTCGATCGCCGCCTCGACGACGACACGCGGATCACCGTCGTCGACAAGAGCGCAGAACACGCCTACCAGCCGTCGTACTACCTGTTGCCGTTCGGGTACATGGAACCGGAAGACCAGTTCCGCGACGTCCGGGAGATCATGCGCCCCGGTGTCGAGTTCGTCGAGGACGAGGTAACCGGCGTCGACCCCGACGCGAAGACGGTCGACCTCTCGGCGGAGAGCCTCTCCTACGACTACCTGATCGCCGGCCTGGGCAATCGACTCGGCGGCGAGTCGACGCCGGGAATGATGGAGGGGTGGGAGGAGACCGATTCGGTGTTCCCGTTCTACTACTTCGAGGCGGCGATGGACATGCGGGAGGGGCTGGCGGAGTTCGACGGCGGCACGTTCGTCGTCACCGTCCCGGACACGCCGTTCAAGTGCGGGGGGGCGCCGCTGAAGATGACGATGCTCGCCGAGGACTACTTCCGGCGGCAGGGGATCCGCGACGACGTCGACGTCGTGATGACCAAGCCCGGCGACGCCGTCTTCGGCGTCTCCCCGTACCGCGAGAAGCTCGAGGAGATCTGGGCGGAGCGGGACATCGAGTTCCGGGGCAACTTCACGGTCGACGAGATCGACTACGAGGCCCAGGAGATCCACTCCGAGGAGGGTGAGACCCAGGAGTACGACTTCTACGCGCCCGTCCCGCCCCAGTTCGGCCAGCCCGCGCTGACCGAGAACTCGCCACTGACCGAGGGCGACGACGAACACGGCGGCGAGTACGTCACCGTCGACGAGAACACGATGCAGCACACCGAGTACCCGGACGTCTTCGGGATCGGTGACGCCGGCGACACGCCGAACGCGAAGACCGCGGCCGCGGCGCGGAAGCAGGCCCACGTCGTCGTCGACAACCTCGTCGCCCACATGAACGACGGGCGGATGACCGCCGAGTACCACGGCTACGCCGCCTGCCCCCTCCTGACGAAGAAGGGGAAGGCGATGATCGCCGAGTTCGACTACGAGGACAGCATCTCGGCGCCCGTCGAGAGCCGGGCGAACTGGATCCTCGACATCAACGTCCTGCCGAGCGTCTACTGGAACGCGTGGCTCCGCGGCTACGACCCCCTTCCCTGATCATGGCCAGCGACGAACACACAGCAGACACGACGATGTCGCTCGAGGACGACGCCGAGCTCGCTCGCGTCGTCGAGCAGAACGACGCCGAACTGGCCGAGCTGCTCCGGCTCCTGCTGACGGCCGAGGATCTCGCGGGCGACCTCACCCCCGAACTCCGGGAGGCCGTCCACGAGAGCCGGGAGCCCCTCGGTGAGCTCCGGCTGGCGTTCGAGCGCGAGGAGACGCTGACGCTCCTCACGAAAGTCGGCAACGAGGCCGACACGCTCGTCGAGCTCCTCGACGTCCTCGCGGTGTCGAAGGACCTCACGGACGACCTCGTGCCCGAACTGCTCGTCGCCGTCCGGGAGAACCGGGAGACGATCGAGCGGCTCCGCGGCTCGCTCGAGGACGAGCAGACGCTGATCCTGCTCGAACGACTCGGCGACAACGCCGAGACGCTGACGGAGCTGCTCGACCTCCTCGACGCGACGCACGATCTGGCGACCGAGCTCACGCCGGAGCTCCAGGAGGTCGCTCAGGACAATCGCGACCTGATCCGCGAGTTCCGGATGGCCGTCGCGGGCTTCAGCGACGTGCACGGCGAGCAGGACGTCGACATGTACCAGCTCGGCCGGAACGCGGGCAACATGGTTACCACCATGGAGACGCTCGGCGATCCGGTGGTCACCGACGCCGTCGACGCCACCGTCGAGGGGTTCACGCAGGAGGACCCGAAGCCGGTCGGCTTCTTCGGGCTCGTCGGCGCACTGTTCGACGCCGACGTCCGGCGCGCGCTCGGTCGACTGGTCGCAGCCCTGCGGGCGCTCGGGCAGGCCGATCTTGGTGAGGACTGAGCGCGCCCGTCCTCGTCCGCTGTTGGGGAAAAGATCCCCGAACCATGGAGAATTCTTTGGCGAACCCGAAAATATAGTTCGTATATTCCTCCTTTAACGCCTGTGTCCCCCATGTCGAGTTGCAATGAGCGAGCCTCGAGAGAGCGCAGACGGCGGCGTCACGGCACCGGGCATCGGCGACGAGTTCCCCGAACTCAGTTTGGAGACGAGTCAGGGTGAGCTGTCGCTCCCCGGCGACTACGAGGGGTCGTGGCTCGTGCTGTTCAGCCACCCCGGGGACTTCACGCCGGTGTGTACCTCCGAGTTCGTCGCCTTCGAACAGCGCCGCGAGGAGTTCGAGGAGCTGAACGCCGAACTGCTCGGCCTCTCCGTCGACCGCGTCCACTCCCACATCAAGTGGACCGAGTGGATCGGCGAGAACCTCGGCGTCGACATCGAGTTCCCGATCATCGCCGACGATCAGGGGACCGTCGCCGAAACGCTCGGGATGATCCACCCGGGTGCGGGCACCGCGACCGTCCGGAGCGTGTTCTCGTCGACCCGTCGGGCACCGTCAGGCTCGTGCTGACGTACCCGATGGAGATCGGCCGGAACATCGACGAGATCCTCCGGTCGCTGCGCGCGCTGCAGCGGAGTGACGAGGAGGACGGCGTCGCGGTCCCCGCCGACTGGCCCGAGAACGAGGTGTTCGGCGACCGCGTCCTCCTCTCGCCGCCCGGCACCGTCGACGAAGCCGAGTCACGGACGGCCGAGGCCGAGGCGGCGGGGGAGATGGAAGCGTACGACTGGTGGTTCGTGACGCGGTCCGAATAGCGCGCCACTCGGGGGACCGCCCGGCCGACCACCCGCGGAACTTACTCACAACACATGATCGACCCAGTCATCGCCAGCAGACTCCAGTTCGCGGTGACGACGATCGTCCACATCATCTTTCCAGTGATGAGCATGGGGCTCGCGCCCTTCCTGATCTACTTCACCTGGAAAGAGATTCGGACGGAGGAACAGGTGTACCGACAGCTGCGCGAGTTCTGGACGAAGCTGTTCGCCGTCAGCTTCGTCGTCGGAACCGTGACGGGGATCGTCCTCGAGTTCGAGTTCGGGACGAACTTCGCGGCGTTCTCCACTGCGGCCGGCGAGCTGTTCGGGGGCCCACTCGCGGTCGAAGGGATGATGGCGTTCATGCTGGAGGCGACGTTCCTCGGCATCTTCGTCTTCGGCCGCGAGCGCGTGACCGACCGGCTGTACATGCTCTCGAGCGTGCTCGTCGGCCTCGGGACGTGGCTGTCGGCGCTCTGGATCCTGATCGCCAACTCCTGGATGCAGACGCCGCGGGGGTTCGAGACGGTGATGGAGAGCGGCCAGCCGGTCGTCATGCTCGTCGACCCGATCGCGGCCTACGCGAACCCGCGGTTCCCGTGGATGTACGTCCACATGCAGAACGCGGCGGTGCTCTCGGTCGCGCTGTTCATGGCCGGCGTCGCCGCTTACTTCGTCTGGATGAACCGCGACACGGAGTTCTGGCGCAAGACGATGAAGATCGCCCTCGCCGTGTTGCTGATCTCTGCCCCGTTCCAGGCGATCCACGGCGACGCGTACGGCCGGCACGTCGCCGACACCCAGCCACAGAAGTTCGCGGCCATGGAGGCACAGTACGACACCGAGTCCTCGGTCGGACTGAAGCTACTGGCGTTCCCCACCAGTTTCTCGGACATCACCGACCCGCGTGCGGAGAACCTCTACGTTGTCGAACTCCCGTTCGTCGCGTCGATCCTGGCCAGCGGGGGTGATCCGGGCGCCTCCATCACCGGCTTGAACGACATCTCGACCGAGAACCCGCCGGTCGCCATCGTCTTCTGGGCGTTCCGTGCGATGGTCGGCCTCGGGATGTGGTTCATCCTGCTGGCGTTCTGGGGCGGCGTCCGGTGGTACCAGGGCCGGCTGTTCGACGACGACCTGCTCGCGAAGGCGCTGGTCGCCTCGTCGCTGCTCGGCATCTTCACCGTCGAACTGGGGTGGATCGTCACCGAGGTCGGTCGCCAGCCGTGGGTGATCCAGGGGGTGATGAAGACCAGCGCCGGCGTCTCCCCCGGGCTCACCGGCGCCGAGGCGCTCACCACGCTCGTCGGCTTCGTCGGGGTGTACTCCGCGCTGCTGGTGCTCTACAGCTACGTCGTGACGCGTCTGATCCGCGAGGAAGCACCCACCCGTCCCGCGACGCCGACGGACGACGACACCAGGGGGGTGACGGTTCCGAACGATGATTGAGCCCCTGCCGCTGTCGACGCTCGCCGAGGGGCCGCTGTTCGGCCTCCCGCTGACACAGCTCTGGTTCGGACTGCTGTTCGTCGTGTTGGGGACGTTCCTGTTCCTCGACGGGTTCGACTTCGGGGTCGGCGCGCTGTTCGCCACGCGCGACGACGACCACGAACGCGAGCAGCTACTGTCGGCGATCGGCCCGTTCTGGGACGGTAACGAGGTGTGGCTCGTCGTGTTCGGCGGGCTCCTCTTCGCGGTGTTCCCGGTCGTGTACGCCAACCTGTTCAGCCGGCACTACCTGCTGATGTTCGCGATCCTCGGGTCGCTCATCCTGCGCGGGCTGGCGCCGGAGATGTACGAACAGCGCCACGACCGGCGGTGGCAGCGGAACTGGGGCCGGGCGTTCGTCGCGGGCAGCCTCGCCGCCCCCTTTACCCTCGGCGTGTTTGTGGGCAACTGGCTGTTCGGGGTGCAGGGCGTCGCCTCCGCAGCGAGCCTGACGATCGGGCTGGCCGTCGTCGCCCTCACCGTCGTCGACGGCGCCGCGTTCCTCGGGCTGAAAACCCGCGGGAACCTCCGGGCGGAGACGCGCCTGCTCGGCCACCTGGCCCAGGCCGCCTACCTCGTCCTCGCGGTCGTCGGCCTCCTGCTCGGGCGTTCGGTGCCCCACGTCGACGTGACCGCGCCGACGACGCTCGCGCTGCTCGGCCTGACGGTCGTGCTCGCTGCCGTCTACGTCGGCGCCAGCCGCCGGGGGCGACACTACGTCGCGTTCGCCGCCGTCGCCGGGCAGGTGTACGGGCTCGTGGCGCTGGTGGCGACGCTGCTCTACCCGTCTATCGACCCCGCGGCGGGGCTCACCGCCGAGGCCGCGATCGTGTCGACGCTCCCGCTCAACCTGACCAGCATCGGGACGGCGCTGCTGCTCCCGCTGGTCGCGGTGTACTTCGTGGTTCTCTACTCGGCGTTCGACGGCCCGGTCGACGAGCCCGACGCCTACAGCTGAGGCCGCGCTCACGGGCTTTTCTCACGCTAGATCGGAACCCACAGCCGCGACCCGGAGACCGAACGATCGGCGTATCGCCGAGGCTCGCCCGGTCAGGGTCGGTGCCACTTGCGGTAGAACCCGCCCGCGAACAGCGACAGCAGCGCGCCGATCGTGACGTTTCTCGCGAGGTCGCCGACACTCCCGGTCAGCGAGAACTGCAGCAGGCCGACGCCGACGAGGAACGCGATCACGACGGCCGCGAGGACGAGCATCCACGTCGCCGCGTCGGGTGACGCCACGTCCGCCGTCACGGCGGCGTCGCGTTCGGCGAGAGGTCGATCCCCGCCAGGAGGAGCCCAGCCACGACGAGCAGGGTCAGCCCGAGCGCCGTCACGACGTCACCCAGACTGAACACCCAGATCGCGGCGAGAGTGCTCACGATGGCCGTGATCGCCCCAGTAACGAGCAGGGGGCTACCGGACGGATCGAGGTCGACGGTGGGAACCATACAGTCAGCAGTAGGCGCCGAACGAGCATATACTCGCAGTTCACCGAAATCGTCTCCGTCATCCACTCGGAACACCGAGATAGCGGAAAATCTGTGGGCGGAAGTCGCCAGTTCGGCCCGGCTCGGTCGGACGGTCGAACGGACTCGCGTCGCACCCGCCGTCGACGGCGACCGCGCGGGATCGCCACGCCCCGGGAATTGGCTTACCCTTTTAGCACTGCTCGCCGTCAACTATCGACCATATGGACTCTGACCAGGACGCGATCCCCGCGGACATCGACATCGCCCGGAACGCCGACCGACGGTCGATCGAGTCGGTCGGGTCGGACCTCGGGCTCGACGCCGCCGATCTCGAACGCCGCGGCAACGAGGTCGCGAAACTGACGTGGGACGCCATCCACGGCGCGATGGACGAGCCGGCCGACGGCAACCTCGTGCTCGTGACGGCGATGACGCCGACGCGGCGCGGCGCGGGGAAGACCGTCACCACGGTCGGCCTCGGCCAGGCGTTCAACCAGCTCGGCGAGACGAGCGTCGTCGCCGTCCGCGAGCCCTCTCTCGGCCCCGTCTTCGGGATCAAGGGCGGCGCCGCCGGCGGCGGCTACAGTCAGGTGCTCCCGATGGAGGAGATCAACCTCCACTTCACGGGCGACATCCACGCCGTCACCTCGGCGCACAACCTGATCTCGGCGATGGTCGACGCCCACCGCCACCACGGCAACGAGCTCGGCATCGACCCAGACCGCGTCGTCTGGCCGCGGGTGCTGGACATGAACGACCGCGCGCTCCGGGAGACCGTCGCCGGGCTCGGCGGCACCGCGAGCGGGCCGCCCCGGGAGGACGGGTTCTCGATCACCGCCGCCTCCGAGTTGATGGCGGTGCTCTGTCTCGCGACCGACGTGAGCGACCTCCGGGAGCGCGTGAGCCGGATCATCGTCGCCTACGACACCGAGGGCGACCCCGTCACCGTCGCCGACCTCGACGTGGCCGGCTCGGTCGCGGCGCTGTTGAAAGACGCCCTGCGGCCGAACCTCGTCCAGACGATCGAGGGGACGCCCGCGTTCGTCCACGGCGGTCCGTTCGCCAACATCGCCACGGGGACGAACTCCATCCTCGCGGACAAGATCGGACTCGGGCTCGGCGACTACGTCGTCACCGAGGCGGGGTTCGGCGCCGACCTCGGCGCCGAGAAGTTCGTCGACGTCGTCTCCCGGGAGGGCGTCGAACCCGACGCGACCGTCGTCGTCGCCACCGTCGACGCGCTGCAGAAACACGGCGGGATCGAGCAGGACGAGTCCGACCCGATGGCCGCGCTCCGTGACGGGTTCGCGAACCTCGATCACCACGTCTCGGTGCTCCGGTCGATGGGGCTGCCGGTCGTCGTCGCGATCAACCGTTTCCCCGACGACACCGACGCCGAGATTCAGGCGGTTCTGGACCACTGTGCCGAGGAGCAGATCCCTGCGGCCGTCTCGACGCTACACGCCGACGGCGGCGAGGGCGGGACCGACGTGGCCCGGCTGGTGACCGAGGCGGTCGAGTCGGGCGGCAGCGACCTCCAGCGCGTGTACGACCTCGACGCGTCGCTCCCGGAGAAGATCCGGGCGGTCGCGACGCAGGTGTACGGCGCCGACGACGTGGAGTTCACGTCGGCGCCCGCGACGACATCGAGCGCATCGAGGCCCAGGGGCTCGACGACATGCCGGTCTGCATCTCCAAGACGCCCAGTTCGCTGTCGGACGATCCCGGGAAGATCGGCGTCCCGGAGGACTGGACGCTCACGGTGACGGAGCTCTCGCCTTCCGCCGGCGCCGGCTTCGTGGTCGTGCTCACGGGCGACGTGCTGACCATGCCGGGGCTCCCGTCGGACCCGGCCGCGGCCCACATCGACGTCGACGAGGACGGGTCGATTACCGGGCTGTTCTAGGGGCCGAACAACCCTTTCCGCGAGAGTTCAGGAAGGCGCTGTGGAAATCCTCGTGGGCGAACTAGTTCCAGCGCAGATTGGGAGGTGCAGTATGCCTCTCTCAAGTGACGAGCTTCTCGGCTGGGTGTGCCACGCTCGCAGCCCACCGTACCGCCTGGTTCTCCACAGATCGGGTTTGACCAATCCAACTTCACCAGCGCCGTTGAAGTAAATCACACCGGGATGGGTCCCTTAGCTGTTCTCGTATGTCGACCCCGACCAGCGCCAGCGTACAGTTGATTCGCCACGCGACGCTCCTCCTGGACGTTGGTGACACGACGTTCCTCGTCGATCCGATGTTCGCGGAACCGGGTGACAATCCACCCATTCCGAACACGCCGAACGATCGGCGCAACCCACTCGTGCCGATGCCCGATGTCGAGTTGTCCTTCGACGCCGTCGTCGTCACGCACCGCCACGTCGATCACTTCGACGAGGCAGCCAAAGCTGCGCTCGACGCCGACGTGCCGCTGTTCTGCCAGACCGAAGAGGCCGAGGCGTTCGTCGAGGAGGGCTTTACGGACGTGCGCGGGGTCGACGACGAGGCCTCGTTCGAAGGGGTCACAATTCACCGGACCCCCGGTCGCCACGGCCACGACGAGTTAGCCGAGGAGATGGGGCCGGTCTCCGGGTTCGTGTTCGAGGCCGACGAGACGGTGTACGTCGCGGGTGATACGATCTGGTACGACCCGGTTGCCGAGACACTGGATCGGTTCGAACCGGATATGGTTGTCCTCAATGGTGGGGAAGCACGCTTCGAGCAGGGTGCGCCCATCACGATGGGTATCGACGATATCTCGGCGGTCCGTGACGCGACCGATGCCACGGTCGTCGTCGTCCACATGGACGCCATCAACCACTGCTTGCTTTCTCGTGACGACCTACGGGCAGCGATCGCGGACGTACACGTCCCCGACGACGGAGCACAGGTCAGCCTCTAGGGGAGGGAGTTTCCACCTGTGACTCCCGGCAGTAGCCTCGGCGGCCAGCTACACGGTGCCCCGCCAATCGGCGCCGACCCCAGTCAGGCGACGCAGATCGAGACGAGAACGACTGCGTTCATCGTCGCCATCTGCACGGCGATGAACGGATGACGTAGCTGTTCGAACGAACGGGGGCCATCAGAGATTGAACTACCACTTCGCTTTCAACTGCGACTACTCTCGCTCGCGACGTGATCGGCGTCCAGCCGTCAGTTCGAGACGGGTGATTCCAGGATTCCAAACAGTATTGGTGCCCGCACTACATCCCGAACGGCTCGTCGTATCTACCCCCAACAGTATTGGACGCACGCTCAACAACGGGGATCCCGTATCCCGACGTGTATGTCGACAATCGCCGCAGGCGTGAACGGAGGTGCTTAGCCGTGCGTAGTACCGACGAGTGGCTTCCGGCACCCCTCGACGTGGGGGCGAACGAGGACGCACAACGGGTCTCGAACACCGGATTATCCGGCGACCGTGCGGCGACTGCGGCCGTGCGAGGTGACGCCTGATGGATGGCGCCGTCGTAGACGGTGCGGCCCGAACGAGCTCGCGGACGCGCCGACGAGCGTTGTCGTCGGCAACGACGGTGAGCAGCGTGCGATCGACGCCGCCACCTTCGCCGACGAATCGACCGTCACCCGGGAGTACACGATCCGCTGTGCGACCGGGCAGCGGACGACCGCCACCTGGACCGGCGTGCCGGTGACCGAGCTGCTGGATCTCGTCGACGCCTCGGCGGAGACGACGCACTTCCGGATCGAGAGCGACGACGGCTACGCGATCTGTGTCCCGGTCGCCGACGCGCTCGACGGGGTCGTCGCGTTCGAACGCGACGGCGAACAGCTCCGGCAGACGCGACCGTACGCGCTGCGGTTCCTCGCAGGCGATATCGACGGCGAGCGACTGGTGAAGGGGATCCACCGGATCGACCTGCTCAGCCTCCCGGCCGACGCTGATCCGGACCGGTACGAGACAGTGACCCTCGACAACCCCGAGTACGAATGAGCGACGAGCAGCACCGGGACGACCGTCGGTCCGTGTCGGTCACGCCCATCGTGCTCGCCGGCGGCGGGAGTGAGCGCTTCGGGCCCGAGCCGAAGTCGCTGGCGACGGTCCAGGATCAGCCGATGATCGCTCGCATCGTCGACACGGTGCGGGCCGCGACCGGTCGGACGCCGGTCGTCGCCGTCGGCGATCCGGAGAAGCAGTCCGTCGTCGACCCGGCGCTCTCGCCGCCAGTTCGCTACCGGTACGACGTCGAGTGGGGACGCGGCCCGCTCGCGGGGATCGCGGGGGCGATCAGTGCGGTCGAGTCGGACGCCGTGTTCGTCTGCGGATGCGATATGCCACAGCTCGATCCCACTGCGGTCGAGTGGCTCGTCGACGAGTACGCACGTCGACCCGCCGACGCGATCATCCCGGCGGACGACGCCGGTCACCACCCCTTGCACGCGGTGTACGACACCCGGGCGCTGCAACGGTACTGTTCGCAGCAACCGTCGGACCTCCGCCTGCAGCGACTCGTATCCGAACTCGACGCGACGGTCGTTCAGGATCAGGACGCCCCCGACCGCGTTCCGCTGACCCGTTCGGTCTCGAACACGAACACGCGGGCCGAACTGTGTGCCGCGCGAACGCGGATCGGCGACTGAGAGCGTTTCTCACTGGGCAGTGAAACCTCGTACCGGCGAGTGTGACTCAGCGGGGCGTCGGTCACCCCACTACGTGGCTACTGTGCCGTCGAACAGTGCCTCGAAGAGCTTCCGCTCCGCCGCCCGAAGGTGCTGGGTAAACGTCGTCTGTGAGATATCCATCATCGACGCCACTTCCTCCCCGCTGTGCTCTCGGGGCCAATCGAAGAACCCGGCGAAATGAGCGGTCCGCGCTGCCTCTCGTTGTCGCTCCGTCAACGCAGCTGTGAGCTGTTTTCGGAAGGCGGCTTCAGTCTGCACCTCCCGCTCGTGCTCTCGCTGTGCGATCAGCGTCAACCCATCGTAGGTCGTCCGAAGCGCGTTGACGACGCTTCGAATATCGTTCGAACTGGCCACCTGTGCGACCAGATTCCCGGTGGTTCCAGTGATCGAGAACGACTCGATGCTCACCCCGTACTGAGCCAACGTCGTGACGATCGACGGTTGCTCGACCGAAAGCCGGTAAAGCGCCGTGTCCTCGTACGTGTGAACGTGCTCGACGGTACCGATTGCCTCGGAACCGGCCGCGTACTCGGTGACGGCATCCGGCTCGGCCTCGGTCACGGTAACGTACTGGACTGGGTTCTCGTCGCCGTCGTCGACGACGTCCTCTACGGTGACCGTACAATCGAGCTGTGCCGCCATCGTTGCGAGCGGCTCGTCGACGTCCGTCAACCGGAACTCCAGTTCGGTTACGCTGTCGGAGATGAGTGTCTGCTTGCTCTCGACGGCGCTGATTGCGTCGGCGATCGTTTGCCCGAGTTCGACGAACACGTCCCGTTCGATCAGGTCGAACGCGTGTGGGTCGCTGGTGACGACGCCGAGGACGCCGTACTCCGCCTCGTGGTAGGTGAGCGGCACGACGACGCACCGTCTGTTGTCGACTGTCTCCAACTCGTCGCCCTCCACGTCGGTGAACACCGGGTTCTGGTCCTCCAGCGCTTGCTCGACGGGTGTCGGATCCGCCTTACACATCGCTTCGACGTGGTTCTCGACCGATCCGATATCGCTGCCGGCCCAGGAGTTCGGGCTAACTGTGCCGTCGACGAGCCCTTGGCTACCGATCCATGCCACGTCGAAGAGGTCCGACGAAGCGAACTGCTCACAGACGGCGGCCTCGATCTCGCCCCGTGTCGAGGCGGCGACGAGTTCGCGGTTGATATCGCGAAGCACTTGGTTGGTGTTGTTCAGTACCGTCAAGCGCTTGTTCTGGTCCTCGATACGCATTTCGTGCTCCTTTCGTTCGGTGATATCGCGCTCGATCGCGACGAAGCGATTCACCTCCCCGTCCTCGGTGATCGGCGCGATCGTCGCGTCTATCCAGAGTAGTTCTCCCGATTTTCGGCGGTTCGTCAGCTCACCCTCCCAGACTGATCCTGACGTGATCTGTCCCCAGAGCTCCGCGTAGAAATCGTCGCCGTGTTTCCCGGACTGCCAGAGCCGCGGGTTCTCTCCGATCACTTCGTCCCGCTCGTATCCAGTGACCGATTCGACGGCCGGGTTTGCGTACTCGATAGTGCCGTCGGAGTCGGTGATGAATATGGCGTGGCCGGCGTGTTCGATCGCCTTCCGAAAGCCTGAAGACGCTCGTTTACCGTCCGAAGTCTCGTCTTGAGCTCGTCCTCCTCGGTCACGTACTCCGAGAGATAGTACACGGTCAGCAAGGCGAGCGCGCTCACAACGAGGCCGGGAAGCTCCTCGATCCCGGTGGTCGCGGTCTGTACGGTGAGTACCTGACGAAGGGTCATAAAGGAGAAAAGCAGCGTCAGAAAGCCGAACCGGCGGTCACGGGTCCGGGCGAGTAGTAGAACCGAGTACCCGACGCCGAGCAGCCGCAGAACGATCGAGAGCGCGATGATCCAGTTCATGCCGCTCGCGTCCGACAGTTGGGAGGCCTTCGGAGGAATAGCGTTCGTCCACTTCGACTCGACCAAAGCATAGTCGGAGGTAACTCGGCTCGTCGAATAATCCCTGTGGTCGGTGCCCGGCTTGAGACGCGCCCCGATTTCCCCCCAACCGACCCCGACCCAAACAGTATTGGTACCCGGAACATGGGGTCTTTCTCCGGTTTCGGGCCGGTTCAGAGTATATTGGTATCACCCTCTCCACGGGGGAAGCCGTACGAATACGTGTATGAACCTCAGGACTAACCGGCTGACGCGGGAGCAACTGGTCGTCGAGGCGCCGACCGGTGAGGGGTGGTCGCGATGAGCGCCACGGACGACGACACGCTCCCCGGTATCCCGAACGTCGGGAAGGCCGACCTCGACGCGATGGTGGAGAACGAGCGGCCCGATCCGCGAGAGGAGCTCGCGGACGTCGAGGCTGACACCGACCTCGGCATCGCGATGGCCGAGGACGCACAGCGCGTCGCCCGCGGTGAAATCACCGGCGACGAGTACTGGGAGAAGTACGATGAAGCCGCCGCAGAGGAGTTCGGCGAGGCGTATCTCGAGACACCGAACCCGGCGGTCGACGCCGGCGACCAGACTGTCTCGACGGACACGGCCGAGTCGTTGAGTTGTAGCGTTGGGTCGATGGATGCGGTTGCGACTGAGTCGGCGCAGGTCGACGGCGAAGAGGCCGACGGTGGGATCGGCGCGGGCGACGAGAAGTGGGGGATGGTGATCGACCTCCAGAAATGCGTCGGCTGTGACTCGTGTACGGTCGCGTGTAAGTCCGAGAACCGGACGCCGCCCGGCGTGTCGTACAACGTCGTGATGGAGGAGGAACACGGCGAGTTCCCGAACGTCACGCGGACGAACGTGCCTCGCCCGTGTATGCAGTGCGACAACCCGCCGTGTGTGCAGGTGTGTCCGGTCTCGGCGACGTACAAGATGGACGACGGCGTGGTCAACATCGACTACGACCGCTGTATCGGCTGCCGGTACTGCAACATCGCCTGCCCGTACGGGGCGCGGTACTTCGACTTCGGCGAGAACTACGACGACGAGGTCGACGAGGCCGGCGAACTGACCAGCCCCGAGTACGGCGTCGACCGCGGGCCGCGCGAGGAGGGGAAATCGCCGATCGGGAACATCCGCAAGTGCAGCTTCTGCACCCACCGGTTAGAGCGCGGCGAAGAGCCCGCCTGCGTCGAGACGTGCGTCGGCGACGCCCGGAACATGGGCGACCTCGAGAACCCCGACAGCGACGTCGCACAGATGGCCGACTCGTCACGCGCGTTCCAACTGAAAGAGGACGAGGGGACCGACCCCAACGTCTACTACCTCAAATAGACCGATGTCGACACAGAGTTCACGCTTCGAGTTCGATCCCGGGTTCGAAGACGACCGGCTCCGCGTCGCCTGGTACGCGGTCGTCGGTGTACTCGTCACGGTGGGCGCGTACGCGACGTACTTCCGGCTCACGGAGGGGATGGCGAGCACGAACCTCACGAGCATCGTCCCCTGGGGCGCGTGGGTCGCCTTCTACATCTACTTCGTCGGCCTCTCCGCCGGCGCGTTCCTCGTGAGTACGATGGCCAACGTCTTCGAGGTCGAGGGGATGCACCGGATCGACCGCGACGCGCTGTTCGCGGCCATCATCAGCATGGCGGTGGCGCTGCTGTTCGTCTGGATCGACCTCGGACGGATGGACCGGATGTACTTCCCGTTCATCTGGCGCCAGCTGACCTCCGCGCTCTCGTGGGAGGTCCACGCGTACGTGGCCTACATCGGGATCCTGGTCACGGAGCTGTACTTCTCGATGCGGATCGATCTCGCACGGGTCGCCGAACGCACCTCGGGGCTCAAAGAACGGTTCTACGCGGCGCTCGCGCTCGGTCGGCTGGAGACGAGCGAGGAGTCTCAGTCGTTCGACCAGCGCTGGCTCAAGCGGGCCGGCATCGTCGGGATCCCGCTCGCGATCTTCATGGTCCACGGCGGCACTGGCGTGCTGTTCGCCGTCTCGAAGGCCCGCCCCTACTGGAACAGCGGCCTCTTCCCGGTGATATTCGTCATCTCGGCGCTGCTCAGCGGGACCGCGCTCGTGATGATGATCTACGTGCTTCGGACCCGGCTGTTCGACGGGGAGTCGGTCGATCCGGACCTGCTCGACCGGCTTGCACAGCTGGTGATCGGCTTCATCGTCGTCGACGCCGCCCTGACCGCCATCGAGACGTTCATCGCGATCGCCAGCGTCCACCCCCACGAGATCGAGACCTGGCAGGTCATCATGTACGGCCCGATGTCGTGGTCGTTCTGGTGGTTCATGATCGGGTTCAGCTGGGTGTTCCCGATGGTCCTGCTGAGCAAGCGATCCTGGCGCCGCACGCCGTCGGTGATGGTGCTGGCGGGACTGAGCGTCGTCGTCGGGATCGTCGCGGTCCGGTTCAACATCGTCGTCCCGGCGCAGGTCATGCCGGTGATGGAGGGGCTCCCTCACGGTATGTACTTCCCGACGCTGGTCGAGTGGGGGACGAGCGTCGGCATGATCGGCGTCGGCCTGCTGTTGTACACGATCGGTGCGGAGACGCTGCCGTTGACGCCGCTTACTGGAGGTGAACACGAATGAGTACTGACGATTCAGGCGATGACGGCGCGAGCGTCTCGCGTCGTGACTTCGTCAAGGCGGCCGGGAGTATCGGCGTCATCGCGGCGGCGAGCAACGCCGCGGTCGACGTGGACATGGACGACCTCTGGACGGACGAGAAGCAGCACTACGTCGGGGACGACTACGGCGAGTACGGTGCGAGCGACGTGATCCACACCACCTGCGGACAGTGTAACACGTTCTGTCCGATCAAGGTGCGGCTCGCGGACGGGAGCGGCACCGGCGAGTACAGCTCGCTCGTCCGCAAGCTCGCCGGGAACCCGTACTCGTTCCTCAACACGCAGCCGTTCTCACAGGTGCCATACGACAGCGATCCGGCGGACGTGGCGATGGGCGACGTCGAGGGGAGCGGCGACGTCGACACCGATCGCTGGTCGCTATCGGGCGGCCGGATCTGCCTGAAAGGGCAGGCGGGGATCCAGACGGCCTTCGACAGCTACCGCGTCCGGCAACCGATGAAGCGCGTCGGTCCGCGCGGCTCGGGGGAGTGGAAAACCGTCTCCTGGGACCAGGCCATCCGGGAGATCGTCGAAGGCGACGACGAACTCGGCCACCCCGGACTGGAAGACATCTGGGGATACGCGCCACAGGAGGCCGTGATGAGCGACTGGGAGGCCGTCCAGAACGGCGAGCTGTCCAAGTCGGCGTTCGACGAGAAGTACGGCGACGACCTCATCGACACCGACCACCCCGATCTGGGGCCGAAGTCCAACCAGATCGTCGACGTCGGCGGGTTCCGCCGGAACTTCATCCGGAACCGGCTCTGGCACCAGGGGCTGGGATCGATAAACAGCGTCCACCACGCCGGGACCTGCGGCGTCTCGAGCGTGATGGGCAACGTGCGCTCCCACGCCGCCCAGAAGAAGCGGCAGTACCCCGACATCGAGAACTGCGAGTACCTCATCGTCTGGGGGACCAACCCGATGGTCGCCAACAAGGGGCCGACGTGGCTCGCCCCGAAGCTGACCAACGCCATCGAGGACGGGATGCGGATGGACGTCGTCGATCCGCGCCTGTCGAAGACCGCCGAGAAGGCCGACACGTGGGTCCCCGTCGAACCCGGCGCGGACGGCGCGCTCGCGCTCGGGATGGCGCGGTGGATCGTCGAGAACGACCGCCACGACCTGACGTACCTCCAGAACCCCTCACAGTCGGCCGCGAGCGACGACGACGAACCAACCTGGAGCGACGCGTCACACCTCGTCCTCGTCGACGAGGAGGCGGGGCCGAAGGCGCGAGCCAGCGATCTCGGACTCGTTCCGGCGGACGCCGACACCGCGGACGACTTCGTCGCCGTCGACGCGGCGACGGGCGAGCCCCGGCCGGCGAGCGAGGTCGAGACGGCCGTTCTCGACGTCGACCTCACCGTCGACGGCACGGCGGTGCGAAGCGTCTGGAGCCAGTACCGCGAGCGCGTCTTCGAACACACGATCGAGGAGTACGCGGAGATGGCCGGCGTGTCGGCCGAGAAGATCGGCGAGATCGCCGACGAGTTCACCAGCCACGGTAAGCGGGCGGCGATCATGGCCTACCGCGGCCCGGCGAAGCACACGAACGGCTTCTACAACACGCGGGCGATCGCCACCCTCCAGCACCTCATCGGCAACTACGACTGGAAGGGTGGCCAGATCACCCCCTACGCGGGCTACGACACCATGTCCGGCCGGTACGAACTCGGCTCGGTCCCCGACGGACACTCGCCGTGGGGGATCCCCCTGCTTCGGGGCGGCGTCAACTACGAGGACACCTCGCTGTTCGACCGCGACGACGGCTACCCGGCGAAGCGGCCGTGGTTCCCGGTCGCGCCGCCGCAGGCGACTCAAGAACTGTACGGCAGCGCCGCCGACGAGTACCCGTACGGCGTCGAGGCGCTGTTCATCCGGCCGTACTCGAACAACCACGTGATGGCGATCGCCGGCGGCGACGAGATCCCGGCGATACTCGAGGACACCGACACCATCCCGCTGATCGTCGCCTCGGACACGGTGATCGGCGAGACCAGCCAGTACGCCGACTACATCCTCCCCGAGCCGACCTACCTCGAACGGTGGGAGAACTTCGGGACGTACCCGAACAAGCGGCTGGCCGACGAGAAGATCAGCCAGCCGGCGGTGTCGGTCGTCCCGAACGCGCGGCCGTTCGAGGACGTGCTCATCGAGCTGTGGTCGGAGCTCGATCTCCCCGGTGTCGGCGAGGACGCCATCCCCGACGCGGACGGCGACCGCTGGCCCCTCGAACAGGCAGAGGACTTCTACCTGAAGCTCGCGGCCAACATCGCGTACAGTCGCGATCCCGTCGCGGACGCGAGCGAGGACGAACTGCGGGTGTTCCGCGAGAGCCACGAGAACGGCCTGGGCGAGCAGTTCGACCTCGACCGCTGGAAGGCGGCGGTCACCGACGAGGAGTGGGCAAAGGTCGTCACCGTGTTGAACCGCGGTGGCCGCTTCGAGGAGCCGACCGCGGGCTACGACGAAGCGTTCGCCGAGCACGGCCACGGGTACGACTACGCCGAGCGGACGGACGACTCGAACGCCTACGACGGCGAGCACATGCGCTACAAGCTCGAGTCCCGCGTCGACTTCTACAGCGAGGTCGTTCCGAAGGGGAAACACTCCTTCACCGGTGAGCGGTTCGACCCGCTCCCGCGGGTCGACGACGTGGAGCACTACGACGGAACCGTCCAGGCCGCGGTGAGCGGCGACGACGACCGGGAGCGCCCGCTCCGGCTGATCAACTGGAAACCGCGAACCCAGGGGATGCACCGCACACAGAACAGCCCGTGGCTCCGCGAGACCCGTCCGGAGAACCCCGTGTGGATCAACCCGCAGGACGCCGCAGAGCGCGGCATCGAGAACGGCGACGAGATCGCCCTCGATGCGGGCCGCACCACCGTCGACGCGGTCGCGATGGTCACGAGCGGGATCCGCCCCGGCGTCGTCGGCGCGATGTGGGGCTGGGGTCGGACGGGCGACGGCGCGACTGCCGAGACGATCGACGGCGAAACGCGGCCGGCAGTCGAGGCCGACGGGCACAGCGACTACCAGTTCGACGAGCCGATGACCGAGGAGGCCGGGTACGCGAAGGGTCGCGACGCCGGCTTCGCGATCAACCACGTCCAGCCGCTAGACGAGGAGCTCGGGGACACCGGGCTCTCGGATCTGGTCGGCGGGAGTAACGCACAGTACGACGCGTTCGTCGACGTGGAGCGGCGGTGATCCCCATGGCCGAACACACACCACCCGACGACGATGCGGCGATGGCGAGGGCCCGTGCTCGCCTGTACGGGCTGTTGGCCGCCACCTTCGACGGCGAAACGGAGACGGTCGCCGCCGCGCTCGATCGAGGGGCGTTCGCGGCCGTCGCCGAGGTGTTCCCGATCGACATCGAGACGGCGGATCTCCGCGGCGGCGACTACGACGCCGACGCGCTGGCGATCGGCTACGACAACCTGTTCGTCGTTCCGGGGAGCCACTACGTCCCGCCGTTCGCCTCGGCTCACGCGACCGATCCGAGCGAGGCGTTCGAGTCAGACTCGCGGTATCACACCGCGGGAGAGGCCGGCGAGTTCCTCGGCGACCCGGCGGCCGACATGGCGCAGTTGTACGCCGCCGCCGAGTTCACGCCCGAGCGCGGCGACGACATCCCCGACCACGTCGCCGCATGCTTCGAGTTCATGCGCGCGCTCTGCGACCGGGAGGCGGCGTTGCTCGAAGCTAACGGCGCCGAAGCGGACCTCGATGCGGTCCGCGAGCTTCAGGCCCAGGCGCTCTCCCAGCTAGGGTGGATCGACCGGTTCGAAGCGGCCGTCGCCAGCAACGACACGGTCGAAGGCGTCTTCGCCGCGATCGCTCGGCTCGCGCGGACGTTCGCCGCGTGGGACGCACGAGAAGTCGTACAGACCGATCTGCAGCCGTCAGAAACCACAGCCGCAGAACTATCCGACCGATGACAACCACAGAATTCACAGCCGCCGACCTCCGTGATCGCCTCCGCGCCGTCGACGACCCGGCGCTCGATACAGATATCGTCACTGCCGGGCTCGTCGACGAGATATCCGTCGACGACGGAACCGCCCAAATCGAGCTCGCACTCGGCGCGCCCCACGCACCGGACGAGGCCGCCATCGCGGAGCGCGTCCGTACGGTCGCCGACGACGCGGGGGTCGACGTCGAGCTCTCGGCGAACGTGCCGCTGTTCGACACCGCCGAGTCGTCGGTGCTGCCCGGCGTGAAGAACGTGATCGCCGTCGCCTCCGGAAAGGGCGGCGTCGGGAAGAGCACCGTCGCCGTCAACCTCGCGGCCGGCCTCGCCGATCGCGGGGCGAACGTCGGGCTGTTCGACGCCGACGTGTACGGGCCGAACGTCCCGCAGATGCTCGGCGCCGACGCCGATCCCGACGTGCGGACCGTCGACGGCGAAGAGCGGATCGAACCGCCGACGGCCCACGGGCTCAAGCTGATGAGCGTCGGGCTGATGATCGAGGAGGACGACCCGGTCGTCTGGCGCGGTCCGGTCGCACAGGACACGCTCACCGACCTGTTCGGCGACGTTTCGTGGGGGAATCTCGACTACCTCGTCGTGGATCTCCCACCCGGGACTGGGGACGTTCAGCTGACCGTGCTACAGCACTTACCCGTCACGGGGACCGTCGTCGTCACGACACCGCAGTCCGTCGCCGTCGGCGATACCCGGCGAGGGATCGAGATGTTCGGCGAGTACCGGACCAACGTGTTGGGTGTCGTCGAAAACATGAGCGGCTTCGTCTGCCCGACTTGCGGGGACGCTCACGAGATCTTCGGCGAAGACGGTGGTCGGTCGCTGGCCGACGAAGTCGACGTCCCGTACCTCGGATCGCTCCCGCTTGATCCGGCGGTTCGTGTGGGCGCCGACGACGGCGAACCGGTCGTCCGTCAGGACGACGCGAAGACTGCGGAAGCATTCCACGACCTCGCGGCGAGGGTTGCGAACAAAGTTGGCGTGCTGCGACGCCACCACCGCCAGACTGCTACCGTCGGTGGTAACTAAAAATCAGGTCGATTCGGGCCGTTCTGACGGCTCTATGAACCCCTTTCTCGGGGCTCACTGTGGGTGTTCCAGTAGACGCGCCGACTGCGACAGTCGTCCCGTAGCACCCCTAAACAGCGAGAATCGCTTCGGAGACGCATGCGACCGGAACCCCCGGCAAACAGTGGACCGACAACGTGTGTACGAAAACGATCGGGGACAGTGTAATCGTACTCCTCAAGAGCGTGAACGGTTCGTCGCTCCCGTGCCACTCGTCGACGAGATCGTCCTCTTCGCGAGCGTCCCAACATTCCGGATACGATGCTGGACGACGAGTTTGAAGGTGTCCCCCTGGAGCAACGCGTCGCGACGGGTTTACCGATCATCTCCAGATCTCCCACCGGCAGCGGAGTTCACCGCAGCAGATGCGGAGGCCGATCGGTGAACCGCGCCACCGCCGTTTATGCACCGTCTCCGTGTAGGGCCTCTATGCACACCAGCCGGGTCGGGGAGGACCGACTCGAATCGCTCCGTGAAGCCCTCGTCGTGACCGGTGAACGGGAGCGGCTGGACGTGATCGCGCCGTTTCGCGGCGCCCCGTTCACGTCGATACCCGCAGGGACGGCGGCGGACGTCGAGGCCGCCGTCGAGCGGGCCGGGGCGGCACAAGCGTCGTGGGGAAGCCGACCGGTGACCGAGCGGGCGGCCGTTCTGGAGCGATACGCCGACCGGATGCTCGATGCACAGGACGAGCTACTCGATGTCGCGCAGTTGGAGACGGGGAAGACCCGTCGGGACGCCTTCGAGGAAGTACTCGACGTCGTCCAGACGGCCACCCACTACGCCGATGCCGGCCCGGAACTGCTCGAGAGCGAGCGTCGCAGTGGGGCCATTCCGGGGCTGACGAAAACCACGGTACACCGTCGGCCGAGGGGAGTCGCCGGCTTCATCGCGCCGTGGAACTACCCGGTCACGCTGTCGGTTTCCGACGCACTGCCGGCGCTGCTCGCGGGCAACGCCGTGGTGCTGAAACCCGCCGAGGAGACCACCCACACGGCGCTCCTGGCTCGCCAGTTGCTCGTCGACGCCGGCCTCCCGCCGGCGCTGTTTCAGGTCGTGTCCGGGACCGGTGAACGGGTGGGGGCCGAGCTCGTCGACCGCGTCGACTACGTCTGTTTCACCGGCTCGACCGCGGCGGGGCGGCGTGTCGCCGAACGCGCGGGCCGGGCGCTCATCGACTGCTCGCTCGAACTCGGGGGGAAGAACCCGCTGCTGGTCCTCGACGACGCCGACCCGGAGAAGGCAGCTCGTGGGGCGATCCGTGCCTGCTTCCCGAACGCGGGCCAACTCTGTATCAGCGCCGAGCGACTCTACATCCACGAGTCGGTGTACGACGAGTTCCGCGACGCCTTCGTGGCCGAGACGCGGGCCCTCGACCTCGGAACCGGGTTCGCGTACGGGCCGGATGTGGGGTCGCTGCAGTCCGCTGCACAACTGGAGAAGACCGAACGCCACGTGGCCGACGCCGTCGAGAAGGGTGCCGACGTGCTCGTCGGGGGGCGGCCCCGCCCGGACGTGGGGCCGTACTTCTACGAACCGACGGTGCTCGAAAACGTCACGCCCGAGATGACTCTCTTCGACGAGGAGACGTTCGGGCCAGTGGTGAGCCTCTACCCGGTGGCCAGCGTCGACGACGCCGTCGAGCGGGCGAACGACTCTCGATACGGGCTGAACGCCTCCGTCTGGACGGACGATCGCGACCGCGGTGAGCGCGTCGCCGAACGCATCGACTGCGGCACGGTGAACGTCAACGAGGCCTACGCGGCTGCGTGGGCGTCGATGGATGCGCCGATGGGCGGGATGGGTGACTCAGGAATCGGTCGGCGACACGGCGAGGAGGGCCTGTTGAAGTACACGGAGGCCCAGACGGTGGCGGTTCAACGGGGGCTCCAGATCGGGCCGGGACCCCTCCCGGACAGGGTCTGGGCACGGGTGATGACCCAGTTCTCAAAGCTTCTCAAGCGGCTTCCGGGGTGGCTGCGGTGACCGCCGCCGAGGTGTTCCTGACGGGGTTCCCCGGCTTCCTCGGAGCGTCCCTGCTCGAGCGACTCGTGACGCGAACGGAGACAGTTCACTGTCTCGTCCAGCCGAAGTACCGGGCGGCCGCCGAGGCCCGTGCGGCCGAGCTCGTCGGCGACGACTGGCGTGAGGACGTCCGTCTCTACGACGGTGACATCACCGAGCAGGGGCTCGGGCTCGCCGCCGCCGACAAACGCGGACTTCACGCCGCCGTCGGGGAGGTGTTCCACCTCGCTGCGGTGTACGACCTGGGCGTGAGTCGCGCGGTCGGCGAGGCGGTCAACGTCGACGGGACCCGGCACGTCCTCGAGTTCGCCGCCGCGTGTGACGTCGAGGGGTTCCAGTACGTGAGCACCTGCTACGTGAGCGGCCGCTACGACGGCGTGTTCACCGAGTCCGACCTCGACGTGGGCCAATCGTTCAACAACCAGTACGAGGCGACGAAGTACGAAGCCGAGCGCCTGGTACAGGCGCGAATGGACGAGGGGTTCCCGGCGACCGTGTACCGGCCCGCCATCGTCGTCGGGCACAGCGAAACCGGGGAGACCGAGAAGTACGACGGGCCGTACTACGTGTTACGCTGGCTGCAGCGCTGTCCGGGCGTCGCCCCGCTCCCGTGGTTCCCGGGCGCCGGCGCGACGGAGTTGAACGTCGTCCCGTGGGACTTCGTCGTCGATGCGATCGACTACCTGAGCCAGCACGGCGAGCCCGGAGCAGTGTACCAACTCTGTGACCCCAACCCGCCGACGATTCCCGAGCTCACGCGGCTGTTCGCCGACGCCACGAACACGCGGGTGTTCCCCGTCCCGGCCACCCCGGGCGTCGGGAAGCGCCTGCTCGGGACGCGGGCGGGCCGCTCAGTGACGGGGATCCCACCGGAGACCCTCGACTACTTCACACTCCCGACGCGGTACGTCAACCCGGCGACTCGCCGCGCACTCGCGGGGAGCGGCATCCAGTGTCCGCCGTTCGCCTCGTACGTCGACGAGCTCGTCGAGTACGCGCGAACGCACGACGCGCGGTCCGACGCGATGATGTGACGAGTGTGGTCGGTGGCTCGCTGGCCGTGACTGGCGGGGAGAACCCGACCCAGACCCCACTACCCCCCCTCCAGTCCGTGCTCGCAAGCTGCGTGCGCAGCACGTGCGTTCTCATCTATCCAGTACAACCCTGAGCATTGTCTGCAGCACCATACGCCATGGCGAAACTCTTTGAGAACTGGCGCGCTTATTGCACCGAGTGACAAACAAAGGGACTGGGTTGGGGGTGTCGTTCGACTATCACGCCCACTCGACGTACTCCGACGGCGGCGACATCACCGCCATGGCCAGGCAGGCGGCCGACGCCGGCTTGGACGGAATCGGCTTCGCAGACCACTGTAACGTTACAGACCCTGAGCTCAGTTCTCACGAGGTCTACTCGCTCCACGAGACGTACGAGGCCCGCCGGGAAGAGATTCGAGCGGCCGGCGAATGCGTCGATATCCGGTTGTTCGATGCAGTAGAACTGGACTTCGACCCCGAGGCGATCGGTCGTCTTGAGCGGTTCCTAGAGGATGCCGGCTTCGACTTCGCGCTCGGGAGCGTCCACCACGTCGAGGGACGGAACGTCATGCATCCACCGTCGACCGGCCAGCTATCGGACGCCGAGCGAACGCAGCTGGTCGACGCGTACTTCGAGGTGGTCGTTACGCTCATCGAGTCGGAACTCTTCGAAGTCGTCTCCCATCTCGACGTGCCCACACGGAACCCCTACCTTCGCGGCCTTCCCGAGCGAGAGCAGTACGAGCGCGTCGCCAGTGCACTCAGTCGAAGCCGAACTGTACCCGAGATCAACCTCGGCCGAGTACTCACACCGGACGCTGCGTTACACCCCGACCCGGCGTTTCTCGATGTGTTCGACGAAGCCGGAACCACGTTCGTCGTCGGCACTGATGCCCACAGCCCAGGACAGGTGACTGCACGGCTCGACGCT
Organism: Halolamina rubra; assembly: GCF_000739555.1. GTDB lineage: Archaea > Halobacteriota > Halobacteria > Halobacteriales > Haloferacaceae > Halolamina > Halolamina rubra. The sequence continues at coordinate 11,284 of NZ_BBJN01000024.1, read as the reverse complement.
GCAGCTGGCGTTCTCGAGGACCTGCCGGTTGATATCGTCGACGGGCCGGCACCATTCCTGTAATTGTAGTCGGCTCACAGCCTGTCGATGTCGTACATCGATAGTTCCAGTGACTGGTCCGGCCCCGCCGAGAGCCCGCCGTCGACAACCAGTTCGGTCCCAGTCACGAAACTCGACCGTGCTGACCCGAGAAAGAGCGCCGCCTCTGCGACATCCTCCGGGCAGCCGAACCGTCCGAGAGGGTACTGATCGAGCCACTCCTCACGGACGTCACCATGGCCTGCCTCCGTGAGTTTCGGACTGGACGCCTCCGTGATAATCGTGCCGGGACAGAGCACGTTCGACCGGACACCGTGGCGTCCGTATTGGGTCGCCACGACGCGAGAGAGCCCGACGATCCCGTTCTTCGCTGCGGAGTAGGCGGCCAGCCCGATACCGTGGAGGGCATTGATCGAGGAGACGTGCACCAGCCGGCCACCGTCACCGGTCGCCATACGCGAGACTGCGGCCCGCGAACAGCGGTACGTTCCCGTGAGGTTGAGATCGAGAATTCGCTCCCACTCCTCTCCTGAAACGTCCGTGAGGTTGCCGTCACCGGGCGCGCCGCCGGCGTTGTTGACGAGCACGTCCGGCCCCCCGAACCGTTCGTTGACCGCCTCGAACAGTGACTCGACCGCGCTTTGGTCGGTGATATCCACCGGAACAAATGCGGCGTTGCCTCCATCGTCCTCGATTTCCGCAACCGTCTCGCGGCCACCCTCCGCGTCCACGTCTGCAACCACGACCGTCGCTCCATCCGCGGCGAACCGCTCCGCGATTGCCTGCCCGATTCCTCGTGCCGCGCCTGTGACGACTGCCGTGTCGCCTGCGAGCGACCGTCCGGTCATGGGGTACTCTCCGGAGACGGGCGGGGGTGAAAAACCTGCGGGGGTGAACCGGGGTCAGTCCATCACGTCGGCGATCGCGTCCCGGACGTGTCGGAGGTCACGTTCGTTATGGACCTCGTCGACAAGTTCGTACCCGCTGTCCGGGAACCGGGGATCGGGATCGAACAGTATCGCGTAGCCGGCCACCTCAAACGCCTCGACATCCGTGTGTGCATCGCCGACGTATACGGTCTCTGCGGTCGAGACTCCCATGTCTGCACAGACTCTTTCGAGCAGGTCGCCCTTGTCGTCCGGCCCGACGTTGGCCTCGACACCGACCAGTCGGTTGTCATCGAAGCGGAGATCGTTGCTCACCAGTAACTCGGGGCCGTACGGCTGAATCGGTGTCAGCAGATCGGTAACCCCACTGCTGATGATGCTGAACGGCATGTCGCTCTCGACTACCCACTCGAGCAAGGCATCGGCACCGGCCGTCAGTTTCAGGGCGTCCGCGGCGCGTTCGATATCGGCTTCGGTAACGCCGCGGTCGCGCCAGTCCGCGACGTTTCCACGACACCACGCCTCGAAGGACAGGTCGCCGTTGCGGTAGGCCGCCGTCCGCTCGTCACCGCTGGCAGTCGTTCCGTAGAGTTCGTGAAGCAGGGTCCACCCGCCACTATGGGCCGCCAGTGTCCCATCGAAGTCGAACGCTACTGCGCGAACGTCCACGCTGACGGGATGGTCGAACGAGCCCATCAGTATTCGGGTTCGGAAAGAACCACGCCCGAGCGTTTGCCGAGGACGACTCGCCGGTCGGCACCGGTTGCACTGGGAACGTTACCGGGGGTCCCGTCAAATCGGAACGCTCCGAGCAACGCCATCAGGGCTGCCTCCTTCGCATCAGCACCGTACCCGTGGTTGTCAACCCGCTCGACAGGACAGGGGAGCTCCGAACGAAGCATCCCCATCAATGTGGGGTTGTTCACTCCGCCACCAGAGACGAGCACCCTGTCGGGCATGCGTCGGGCGAACCGCTCGTACGCGTCGGCTATCGAGCGCGCTGTCAACATAGTCGCGCTCGCGACTACCGAAGCAGGTGAGAGTCCCCGATCACGAGCCGCGGATAGGAACCGCTCCGCATAAGAGGTACCGAACGCTTCTCGTCCCGTTGTTTTGGGCGGCTCCGTCCGGAAGAATTCGTCGTCGAGAAACGCCGTAACGAGCCCTTCGTCGACGGCTCCGGTCGCGGCCATATCGCCGTCCTCGTCGTAGGTCGCTTCGCCGTCGGTAAGCTGTGTCATCACTCCGTCAATGACCATGTTTCCCGGGCCGGTATCGAATGCCCGCACTTCAGACAGCTCCGGATTCGGCGGAAGCAGGGTACAGTTCCCGATCCCGCCGAGGTTCTGTACCGCACGAAACTCCGTATCGTCCGCGAGAAGCGCCACGTCGAAGACAGGCATCAGCGGTGCGCCCTGTCCACCGACGGCGATGTCTGCCGACCGGAAATCCGCGATCACGGGTGTTTCGACCCTTGCGGCGAGTGCGTCGGCATCGCCGATCTGGAGCGTCGATCTGAGCGGCTCGTCACAGCCGGGTACCTGTTCAGGGTCGGGGAGGTGTCGGATCGTCTGCCCATGACTGGCTACTAGGTCGACCTCGGTCATCCTCAGGTCGGCCGCCTTGGCCGCTTTCTGGGCCGCGTCGGCGAACATCGCCGCGAGCGCGGTGTGGAGCCGGCTCGTCTCCTCGACGGTTCCCTCAGCGCAGAGTTCGGCAAGCCGCTCGCGGACCAGCCGCGGGTACGGCACGGTACAGAACCCATCGACAGTGAGTTCGTACGCGGTCGGGGAGAGCTCCTCCCCTTCCTCTCCCGGTCGTTCTCTACTAACCCGACAGCAGGCGGCGTCGACGCCGTCTAGCGACGTTCCGGACATGAGTCCGATGACGCTGGTAGTCGAACCGGGCGTCGTCGAGTGGCTGGACATCGTCCTCCGTGACGGGCGGGTGCGCAAAAGCGTACCGGCGGGGGGAAGAGGTATACCGCTGGCTGCAATCTGCCGCGATATGCCCGCGTGGACCGTCGCCGACCTCTCGCTCCGGCAGAAAGTCGGGCAGCTGTTCGTCGTCGGATTCGACGGCCCCGACGTCACACCGCAGTTGGAGTCGCTACTGACCGACTGGGGCATCGGTGGTGTCCTCTACTTCGCACGGAACCTTTCGACGCCGAGTCAAACGGAAGCGCTCTCCGCGTCGCTCCAGCGGCTGGCTGCAGAAGCGAACCTACCTCCCCTGCTCGTTGCAATCGACCAGGAAGGCGGCCCAGTCACACGGATTCCGTGGGGGGCGAACCCCCCGAGCGCGATGGCGATAGGTGCGACAGGTCGCGAGGCGTTGGCTGCGGAGGCGGGAGCGGCCATCGCCGACGAGCTCCGGGCGCTGGGAATCAACCTGAACTTCGCGCCCGTCCTCGACGTGAACGTGAACCCGGAGAACCCCGTCATCGGGATTCGGTCTTTCGGCGACAACCCCGCACTCGTCGGCCGCTTCGGGTCACAGTTTGCCGAGGGGATTCAGCGTGCAGACGTCCTTACTTGTGTGAAGCATTTCCCCGGTCACGGCGACACCGTCAGCGACTCCCACCACGAACTCCCGGTGTTGCCACACAACCGAGAGCGACTTGACCGGGTCGAACTCGCGCCGTTCCGCCGGGCCGTCGACGCCGGTGTCGACGCCGTGATGACGACTCACGTCTCCTTCCCCGCCGTGACGGGCGTGGCTGACCGGCCTGCGACTATCGCACCGTCAGTCGTCTCGGGGCTGCTGCGTGACGAGCTCGGCTTCGAGGGGCTCGTCGTGACGGATTGTCTGGAGATGGATGCCATCGCATCGGGTATCGGCACGGTCGAGGCCGCCGTGCAGGCGATTGAGGCGGGCTGTGACCTGCTGACTATCTCACACACGCCCGAGCGGCAGGAAGCGGCGATGCGGGCCGTCCTCGATGCAGTTCGGACCGGGCGACTGTCGGAAGCCCGCCTCGACGAGTCGGTCGAGCGGGTTCTGGCGGCCAAGCGGGCGGCTGCTGCGGATGCTGGGGACTCCCCGGGTTGGGAACTTGCTGCCGACCGTGTCGCCGATGTCGCGGCTCGAACCGCGAGCGACTCGGTCACACTCGTCCGCGACCGGGAGGGGACGCTCCCGCTTGATGGGACCGTCACCGTCGTCACGTTCGACGACGCCGACACGTCGGCTGGAGATGGCGATTCAGAGGTTGCGGACCTTGCGGCTGCAGTGGATTCTCCTGACTGCTCAGTGATCCACCGAACGGCCGATGTAACTACTGATGACGCCGGAACCGTCGTCGTCGGGACGACCGATGCTTCCGCGGATGACGAACAAGTTCGGTTCGTTCGCGAGTTAGCAGGCTCGACCGTGCGACTCGTCGTTGTCGCGCTATCGAGTCCCTACGACCTGCGCTTGTTCCCTGAGGTACCGTGTTACCTCACGACTTACGGCGACAGCGATGCGGCCATGGCCGCTCTCGGTCGTGTCCTCCGTGGCGACACATCTCCGAAGGGTGAGTCGCCGGTCTCGATTGGACAGGATAGTCCCGACTCGAACTTCGGATAACGTTAGTAGCGTTCGTACTCCTCCCGGACTGTCTGAAACGCTACCCGGTCAGACTCCCAATCAGCCAGAATCTCGTCGACGACTGCGTTCGGGTCGGCAGTTCCGCGCCTCCGATCGACTGTCCGTCTGAGCGTGTCACTTCCGGCCAGCCGATCGATGACGTACTCATCCCCGTCTTCGACCCACGCCGTCTTTTCGGAGGCAGTGAACGCCGACACCAGTAGCGTCAATCCGACCCGAACCGGATCGATCCTGTTACGGTCACAGATGTGGGCTTGCACGCCTTCGACCGTCTCCTCCTGATGTTTCGAGAACATCGGCTGGAAAGCGGTGGGGCGGAACGCAACCCCATCCAGCCCCGCCCCCTCGAGCTGGGTCGCCCATTCCCCAGCATCGAGCCATGGCGCCCCAACGAGTTCGAACGGTTTCGTTGTTCCTCGGCCTTCCGAGAGGTTCGTTCCTTCGAGGAGACAGGTGCCGGGATAGAGTGTCGCCGTGGTAAGCGTCGGAACGTTCGGCGAGGGAAGCACCCATGGGAGGTCGGTTTCGTCGAACCACTGAGAGCGCTGCCACCCCCGAACCTCGACCACGTCGACAGTCGCCCCAATGTCGAACTCGTCGTTGATATACCTCGCGAGCTCCCCGATCGTCAACCCGTGGGTTATCGGAAGCCGATAGTCGCCGACGAACGAACTGAACACTGGTTCTACGCGGTTCCCTGACACGCCGAGCGGGGCAATCGGGTTCGGGCGGTCCAGCACCACCATCCGCCCATCGGCCGCCGCAACGCCCTCCATCGCGTACGCCAGTGTCGAGATCAGTGTGTAGTAGCGGCTACCAACGTCCTGCAGGTCACAGACGAGTGTGTCGACGCCGTTGAGTAGCGCCGGTGTGAGACGACGCGTCTCCCCGTAGAGACTTTCGACGGGAAGACCGGTCCGACTGTCGACGGAGCTCTTGACAGCGACACCCGCCTGCTCCGTGCCGCGTATCCCGTGTTCAGGACCGTAGAGACGCCGGAGATCGATGTCGTCGTGTGCGTGGAGTCGGTCGACGGTCGGCCTGAGTGCGTGGTCAACGGCCGCGTGGTTCGTGAGGAGCCCGACACGGTCATCGCCGACCACACTCCTCGATCGCGAGAGAAGCCGTTCCACGCCAAGGGAAACCATGCAGTCGCGTGCGTATCGCTCACCGTCAATAAACTTAGCCGCGCAGCAGCTCTCAGTCTGGTTGGATCACCCAGTCGAACTGCTTCTCGCTCAAGAGCGACTCGTTGTACACCCGCAGCTCGCCCTGCAACTCCGATGCGACAGCGTCACGGAGCGCAGTCCACTCCTCGCGGTTCACTACGTATTCCGGTTCTAGGCTGAGTCCGGCGTCGACAGTTACCCCTGTCACCTCGTTGAATTCACTGACACGCTCCCGAGCCACTGTGGGGTCACCAGTGTAACACAACGCCGTGACTCGGTCGAGATATGGCGCGAGACAGTCGAGGTCGACGCCTGCAGGCCAGCCGTCATCTCGGTCCCGGCCGAGGCCGGCAGCAGCGTAGTACCTAAGCGGCACGTCGCCGCTGGCGCGATCGATTCGGCCGATAAGCGACTCGACGACGCGAGCCCGGAACGTGAACAGGTCTTCCAGCACGGGATGGTCCTCGACGACGGCGGACAGCGACGGAACCGTGTCTTCCGGTGTCTCTAGCATCGCCCGACAGTACTCCTGAACTACCGATTGGGCCATGTCGATGTCGAAATCGGCCGCTGCTCGGCAGGCGTCACAGAAACACTGTGAGAAGAGAGCTTGCTCGCGGGTCGAGGCCACCAGTTGGTCCTTCTCGTGGCCGAACTGGTTGCCGTGGCCGTGGAACGCCGATGGGAACCCGATGGCTTCCAACCCGATAGCGTCAACGCCGAGCGCTGCGAGCGCTTCGGCGATAGATGCGAGATACGCCCGCACCTCTGGGTTCGACGGGCAGAGCCCGTGGTCGTGAGGCTGCCCGAACGCGCTCTCGATACGGAACCTCGGATTGCAGGACCCAAGGTGGGTGTTGTGGAGACAGACTAACCATCCAGTCATGGAAAGATCGTCGGCCGCCGGTTCGGCGAGGAGTTCCTCGAGCGGCGATTCGTGGCCGAGGACTGAGTGTACGTGCGGATCGATAGCAGTCCCCTCAGTGTGCTCTCCGGGGTCGAAGAAACACCCACCTGGGAAGCTGTCGAACTGGGGACCGTCAGTAGTGGGAGCCAGGGATCGGATCGAGTGATAGTGACTCGCCACGGAGACTCCATCGAGCCCCCGCATCTGGAGATCGGCCAGCGAGCGGCCCTCTGGTGCGAGGAGGCGCCACGGGTAACTCCAGACGCTCGTCATGCGCTGTCCAAGTGGCCAGGAACCAAAACCTCTCGGCCGAAATCAGCGACCGCTACTGGGAACGGGTTTTATACGGGTGTAGCCACCCCGGAGAGACGATGCAGGTCCGAGATGTCTCCGTTATCCCCGTCACCATCCCGATCCGCTCGCGAGAGGAGCCATACGGCCTCGCGCCGTACGTCAGCAATCACGACGCGATTACCGAACGCGACCGCGTCCTAGTTCGGCTGGAGACGACGAACGGCGAGGTCGGGTGGGGGGAGATGCTTGCCGCTATGGAGTCGCTGGAAGCGACTGTCGCGGTCCTTGAGGAAGTGGTGGTTCCCGAACTCGTCGGCCAGTCGCTAGAGAAGATAATCCCGTTCGTCGAGTCGTTCTACCACCCCTATGTAACGATCGACCCGTTCCTGGGCGCCGTCGAGACGGCGATGTGGGACGCGCTCGGACGCGAACTCAGTGTCTCGGTCTCGACGCTGTTCGGCGGTGCCGACCGGACCGAGGTTCCGGTTGCCTACTGTGTCGGCATCCTCGACGCTGAGGAATCGGCCGAAGAGGCCACCTTCGCCCACGAGGCGGGGTTCACCGCCCTCAAAACGAAGGCCGGCCACGACTGGCGGGAGGACATCGATCGGCTGGTGGCCATGGACGACGCAACCGACGGGCGAATCGACCTCCGGATCGACCCAAATCAGGGCTGGTCGTTCGAGGAGACGGTACGCGTCGGTCGCCGACTGGAGGACGCAGATGTCTCCCTCCAGTATCTCGAACAGCCGGTCCGCGTGGACACGTTCGGCTCGTACGCGAAGCTCCGCGAGCGACTCCGGACCCCCATCGCGGTCAATGAGGACACGTACTTCCGGCACAACCTGACGCATCTGGTCGGGGAAGACGCCATCGACGTTGCGCTGGTGGACCTCGTTCCGGCCGGCGGCATCGCCCGGACGAAAGAACAGGTCGCCGTCGCCCGCGACGCCGGGGTTTCGGTCTCACACCACTGTGGGTTCGACCTCGGCATCAAGACGGCAGCCATGCTACACACGGTGGCGACGACTCCCGGGTTCGACATCGCGCCGGATAGCGTCTACTACGGCTGGGAGTCTGATATCCTCGACCCGGAACTCGAGTTCTCGGAGGGGTCGTTGCGCGTGCCAGACGGCCCAGGGCTGGGTATCAATGTAGACGAAGCGGAGGTCGAACGGTACCGAACTGACTGAGTCGGCTCCATCACTGCTCTTGGCAGGCTCAGTCGAACGCGGTCCCCGGAACCGCCCCGGCCGAACCGTGAGCCAGTTCGCGGACGCGAGGCATTTCGGTCTCCTCCTTCCCGGTGTATACTTCGTTCGTTAGGATCGCACAATACCGATCTCGTTGCAGGTCAAGCCACAGCGAGGTCCCGGTGTAGCCCGTATGCCCCACTGCCTCCCTGCTCCATGTTGGTGCGGGGAGCGAGTGGTCAGCGACGCGCCAGCCCAGCCCGTGCGGGTCAACACCATCGGGCGTCGTGTCCGCTGCCAGCCGGTCGATAGTTGTTGGCGCGAGTAGCCGGTTCGTCCCCTGACGGGCGTCGACCAGCAGCGTCCGGGCGAACCCCGAGATATCGTCGATGGTGGCGAACAACCCCGCGTTGCCGCTCCGTCCCGCCATCACGTTCCCGAGGGGATCGTGCACTTCTCCACGAATCGTCCCCCGTCCGTACTCGTTATCCCGCGTCACCGCGACTGATGCTCCCGAATCGACCGGTGCGCCAAGGCGAGCCGTCTCCATGTCCGCAGGCTCGAAGACGTACTCCGCCGCAAGCTGGGGGAGCGAGGTTCCGGTCGCGCGTTCGGCGGCCGCTGCCAGATGGACGAAGTTGAGACAGCTGTACTCTTGTCTCCTGTCTGGGGCGGCGGCCAGCAGGTCCGCCTCGAAGATGGCGTCTCTCGCTTCCTCCACCCCCGACCACCCGGGCTCGAAGTGGTAGGGCTGCAGCCCCGAAGTGTGCGTGAGGAGCTGTCGCAGCGTGACCTCGCCCCGGTCACCGTCGACGGGTAGATGCCGTGCGATCGAGTCCGTCAGGGCGAGGCGGCCGTCCTCGACGAGGCCAAGAACGATCGTGGTCGTCACGACGGCCTTCGTTACGGAGGCCATATCGAAAACCGTCGCCCCCGTAGCCTGGTGCTCACGCTCCGGGTCAGCCACGCCGAGAACGCACCGGTGTTGCTCCCCGCTCGAACTCCCCACCGCCGCCACCGCACAGGTGAACGTCCCCGCAGCGAGCGCCTCTTCGAGAACCCGGTCAAACGCGTCGAACTCCGCGTCAGTCACACCGCGAAGACGAACACGGGCCGTCTTAGGTGTACCGCCGGGACGAACCGGCAAACAGACGCGTCAGGCCAGGCGAGTGTGCATTGACTCGATGAGTGCGTTGAGTTCCTCACAGACCGCGTCGAACAGCGCTTCACCTTTCGCCGCCGACGCGAGTGCGGGGGAGCCGATAGCGCCCGACTCGGAGTAGGCCTCGAACTCCCGGTAGACTGAGACCGGGCCACCGTCGAACATGTCCTGCAGTCCGTGGTCGTACGGCTCGTCGTGGGGTGTCGCCGGCCGGTCGTCGCCGACGAGATCGGGGTAGCGGTGGAGCATCAACGACGTCTCGAACTCGCCGCCGTGGGACATCCCGCCGGTCTCGCTGTCACGATAATCGTCGACGAACGGCGCGGCTAGGTCGAAGTACGTCAGCCCCAATACCTCGGTCTCGGTCAACGTCTCCCCGACCGAGCTTGTGAGCGAACCGACGGTCGGCTTGTTTCCCCCGTGGCCGTTGAGTATCGCCAGTCCATCGAACCCGTACTGCATCCCTGTTTCACAGATGTCCTCAAGCAATGCAAGGAGCGTTCTGTGTTGGACAGAAAGTGTCCCACCGAGTGACGTGTGGTGCGGTGAATGCCCTGACCAGACTGGCGGTGCCACCATCAACGGAATCTCGTCGGTAACGCGCCGTGCCGTCTCAGACGCGATTGAGCCGACGAGCATCGTGTCGGTTCCGACGGGGAGGTGCCGGCCGTGTTGTTCGACACTCCCAACGGGTACCAAAAGTATCGACCCCGGCCGGGCGGCAGTCGAGTCGATATTTTCGAACGGTTGATGAAACCAGGAGCGCGTGCGGGGTGGTGGCTCTACGTACATTACCGTCGTCAGTTGGTCTACCCCCTATTCAAACTCCTCCTTCGACGGTACTCGATCGCACTAGGCCTCCTTGGGGGACGAATCAAGCGCCTGATCGGGTAGCGACCGAACCATTTTCACGACGGTCCGTTCAGAGTGACACATGACTGCCACACAACGCACGGTTCAGCTGGCCGTCGAGACGTTCCTCGCGCGGGAATGCCCCGATAGACGGACCAAAATGTGTGATATCTCCGTTGAATCTGTTGATGGATCGATTCGCCTCTCCGGAACGGTCTCGACGGAAGAGATCGCGACCAGGCTCTTCGACCACTTACAGGAGTTCCCCGCTGTCAATCAGGAGGCCTCTTCGCTCACCGAACTATCTGAGATTGAGCACAAGGCCACCGTGTCGGCGACTGCAGCATCAGTGCTGAGTGCCCCGGATAATGACGCCGAGCAGGTAACGAAGGTACTCTACGGCGATGAGATCGCAGTTTACGACGGCGTCGACGAGTGGCGACGGGTCAGGGCACCGGACGGGTATCTCGGCTGGGTTGCTTCGACGGCGATCACGCCTGCCGAATCGGGACAGTACGAGGCAGTGTTGCGATCAAACGTCGCCCGTGATGCCGTTAACGATCAGGAGGTCGCACGAGAGCAACTCCCGCCGTTTGTTCCAATTGGCACACACTGTCACGTTCACACCGACCCTGAGGAACCAGGTCGCGTAGAGTTCCGGACTGGTGTCACCGCAACAGTTCCCGCAACCGCCATCTCGCGACCGGACGGGCTGCCGACCGGAGGACAGATCGTCGATATTGCCCGTCAGTTCACGGGCACTCCGTACGAGTGGGGCGGAATGACGACCGAGGGGATCGACTGTTCGGGGCTTGTGTGGGTGAGCTATCGGGTGTTCGGCCTCGACCTCCCGCGAGACGCCGACCAACAACGACTCGTCGGCGAGGCCGTCGCTCGCGATGAACTTCGCCCGGGTGACCTCCTCTTCTTCCCCGGCCACGTCGCGATCAGCCTCGGCGGGTCCCGATACATCCACGCTCACGGGGACAGTGGGGGAGTCGTCGAGAGTAATCTGAACCCCGACGAAGACGGCTATCTCGAGTCGCTCGACGAGGGATTGGAGTGCTGCCGACGACTCATCCCAGCCTGACCGAGGTAAGACGCCATTCGGGAGCGGGAGGTCACCGACGGATGTCGTCGGAGCTAGGGAACTCCGTCTCCAGTGCAGCGACGAGCGTCGAAACAGTATC
>NZ_BBJN01000025.1 GCF_000739555.1 Halolamina rubra | reverse complement strand
GGCGAGCAGCCGGCGAGGACTGAGCCGTTCGACCGGATCCTTCTCGAACCGAGACCCACAGAATCTTACGTCCGACCCACGACTCTGGGGTATGGCTGATACGGAGACGTTCACCATCGAAGGCCCGGAAGGCGAAACCGACACCGTCGAGCTGCCGCCCGTCATGCTGGAGCTGATGCGTGACGGCGACGAGCCGGACGCCCAGATCATCGCCGACATCGTGCTGCAGGCGTTCGCCCAGCAGGCCCACGCCCGCGTCCACCACGCCGAGGGCGGCGTGGCCGACGAGATCGAGGACGCCAACGACACGCTCGAGGAGCTGTTCGAGGACCGCTTCGGCATCTCGCTGTCCGAAGCGATGGGCCACCAGCACTAACGGGCGCGTCGCTTCTCACGCCGTTTTCCCCGCTCGATAGCCCCAGCGCAGGCGAGCGTTTATGACCGATAGCGCGACCACCGTCTCCGTGCGGTGAGAGCCGCCACGGGTCGAACACGGCGGGAGCGCGACTCACCGGCCCGTGGTACCGTCGAGTCGCCTGTTCGCTACCGATCCGGGGTCAGAGCTCTCCCTGGCGCGCCAACTCCCGGACTCGCGCCGCGCGCTCCTCGAGCGCGTCCCACTCCGCGGCGTCCTTGTCGTCGACGTGGGAGTACATCAGCCCCATCCGGCCCGTCCCGCGGAGGCGCTCCTCGTGCTCCCGGAGGAACGTCCAGTAGAGACTGTTGAACGGACACGCCCCCTCGCCCGTGTCCCGCGAGACGGCGTACGGACACGACGAGCAGTAGTCGCTCATCCGGTTGACGTAGCTCCCTGACGAGGCGTAGGGCTTCGAGGAGAGCGCGTCGGTCGCGAACGAGCCCATCCCGACGACGTTCGGCGTCGTCACCCAGTGGAAGGCGTCGACGAACCCCTCGTGGAACCATTCGTTCAGTTCCCCCGGCTCGGCGCCGTAGACGAGGGCGAAGTTCGCGAGCACCATCAGGCGCTCGATGTGGTGGGCGTAGCCGTGCTCCCGGACGTGGCCCACCGCTTCGGAGAGGCAGGTCATGTCGGTGTCGCCCGTCCAGTAGGCCGGCGGCAGTTCCGCGGTCTGGTCGAGCTGGTTCGCGTCGGCCATCCCCGGCATCGAGCGCCGGTAGACGTGGCGCACGAACTCCCGCCACCCCAGCAGCTGTCGGACGAACCCCTCGACGCTGTTGATCGGCGCCTCCCCCGCCTCGTAGGCGCGCTCGGCCCGCTCGATCACCTCCATCGGACGGAGCAGACCGAGGTTGATCGACGCCGAGAGCAGCGAGTGGCTCATCGCCCACTCCCCTTCGACCATCGCGTCCTGGTACGCCCCGAACTCGGCGAACCGCGCGTCGACGAACGTCTCCAGCGCCGACAGCGCCGCCTCCCGCGTGACCGGCCACCGGAACGGGGCTGCCTCGTCCGCATCGACGAACGTGTCGAACGCGGTGTCGACCCACGACGCGACTTCGCGAGTGGTCTCGTCGGGCTCGAACCTCGGCGGCTCGGGCGGCTCCCACCCCTCCGGCGGCGTCTCGCGGTTCTCCTCGTCGAAGTTCCACTCGCCGCCGGCCGGCTCCTCGCCGTCCATCAACACGCCCGTCTCGCGGCGCATCCAGCGGTAGAACCCTTCGAGGCGGTAGGTGTCCGGGTCGTTCGTGGTCCGGCACGCCGCCCACTCGTCGAACTCGCTCGGCGTGAGCAGGAACGTCGGGTTCCGGACGAAACTGAGGGTGCCACCGCGATCCGCGACTAGCTCCCGCAGCCGACTTGCCGCGCCGTGGGCGGCGGGCCGGGGGACCGTCAGCTCGTCCCCGGGATGTGCGTCGAAGTGGGCGTCGAGCCCGTCACCGAACCGCTCGACCTGCCGGTAGTCGACGGTCAGCCCGCGCTCCCGGAGGTCGTCGCGGAACTGCCGCATCGCGGCGAACACGAGCGTCAGCTTGTGGGGGTGGTACGGCCGCCGATCGGCGAACGCGGACGCCTCGATCAGGAGGACTCGGTCGTGGTCGTCGAGGTAGTCCCCAGCGCGGTCGAGCTGCGTGCCGAGCAGCCACAGCGTCATCGGCCTGACGGATACCCCGGTAGTCGCCGGCGTCGTTCCATACGGCCCGTCTGGGGCGTGGTGCCTAAAGTTCGACCGGCGACGGCCGGTGGAGTTTATAGGCTGCCAGTCGACCGGCAGAGCATGGAGTACGAGAACCTCCTCCGCGACTGGCTGCTCGGGCTGATCGCCGCGCTGCTGGCGGCGATCGCGCTGTCGACGACGCCCGCCGGCGAGGCGTACCTGGGCGTGCTCGAACCGCTGGTCGTCGTGCTCGCGCTCGTCACGTTCCTCGCCTTCGTCCTGATCACCGGCGCCTTCCTCGTCTACACCGCGAGCTTCCGGGACTGACCGAACCGTCGCGGATTCGCCGGCGTGCGTGGCTTTTTGCCGATACAGTGCGATCGGTTCCCATGGAGTATACCACGCTCGGCGACACCGGCATCGAGGTCTCCCGCATCGCGCTCGGCTGCATGAGCTTCGGCGACCCGGAGTGGCGCGACTGGGTGCTGGGCGAGGAGGACGGCAAGGAACTCGTGGACCGCGCGGTCGAACTGGGGATCAACTTCTTCGACACCGCGAACATGTACTCCGGGGGCGAGTCCGAGCGCATCCTCGGCGACGCCCTCGGCGAGTACGACCGCGACGAGATGGTGGTCGCGACGAAGGGGTACTTCCAGATGCGCGAGGACGACCCCAACTCCGGCGGCCTCTCCCGGAAGGCGATCGAACAGGAGCTCGACGCCTCACTCGACCGGCTCGGGATGGACACGATCGACCTCTACCAGACACACCGCTGGGACTACGACACCCCCATCGAGACGACGATGCGCGCACTCGACGACGCCGTCCGTCGCGGGAAGGCCCGCCACGTCGGCGCGTCGTCGATGTGGGCCCACCAGTTCGCCGACGCGCTCCACACCAGCGACCGCGAGGGACTGGAGCGCTACGCGACGATGCAGAACCACTACAACCTCCTCTACCGCGAGGAGGAGCGCGAGATGCTGCCGCTTTGTGATCGGGAGAACGTCGGCGTCGTCCCGTGGTCGCCGCTGGCTCGCGGGTTCCTCGCGCGCCCCCACGAGGAACTCGAAGCCACGACCCGCGGCCAGAGCGAGTCCGACGCCGCCCGGCACCCCTACCTCGAGAACGGCGGCCGCGAGGTGAACGAGCGCGTCGCGGAACTCGCCGCCGAGAAGGGCCTGAAGATGGCCCAGATCGCGCTGGCCTGGCTGCTGCACAAGGACGCCGTCGACGCACCGATCGTCGGCACCACGAGCGTCGAACACCTCGAAGATGCGGTCGAGGCGCTCTCGGTGTCGCTCAGTCCCTCGGAGATCGAGTACCTGGAGGAGCCGTACCAGCCGGTCGCGGTCTCCGGGCACGAGTAGGCTGTAGAAACGCGTTTCGACCGACTGCGGCGGGACGACCGACTACAGGAGCCCTTCCGCGGCCAGTCGCTCGAACCCTTCTTTCAGCCGTTCCTCGCTGGCGGCGTAGGAGATACGGGCGTACCCCGGCGCGTTGAACGCGCTCCCGGGGACGGTGGCGACGTGGGCGTCCTCGATGGCGGCGTCGGTCCAGGCCACGTCGTCGTCGTCGGTCGGGATCATCGCGTAGAACGCGCCCTGGGGCTCCGGGATCGACTTGCCGTGGTCCGCGAGCAGGTCGACCACGAGGTCGCGGCGCTGTTCGAACGCTTTCACCATCGTCGCCACGTCGCTCTCGACGCTGCGCAGCGCCTCGACGCCCGCGCGCTGGACGAAGTTGGCCGCGCAGGTGACCGAGTGGCTGTGGATCTTCGACACCTGGTCGACGAGGGGTTCGGGTGCGGCGAGGTAGCCCAGCCGCCAGCCCGTCATCGCGTAGGACTTCGAGAACCCGTTGACGGTCACCGTCCGGTCGGCCATCCCGTCGAAGGAGGCCAGCGAGGTCGGCTTGGCGTCGTAGGTGATCCGGTCGTAGATCTCGTCGGCGACGACCGTCACGTCGTGTTCGACCGCCAGGTCCCGGACGCCCGCGAGCGCCTCGTCGGAGAACACCGCCCCCGTGGGGTTCGAGGGGGAGTTCACCAGCAGCAGCGCCGTCTCGTCGGACATCGCGGCGGCCAGGTCGTCGAGCGCTGGCTCGAGTTCGAACTCGTGCTCGCCCAGGTCGACCCGCGTGAGCTCGCCGCCGGCGAGTTTCACCATCGCCTCGTAGGAGACCCACGCCGGATCGAGCAGGATCACCTCGTCGCCCTCGTCGATCAGCGCCTGGACCGTCTCGAACAGCGCCTGCTTCGCGCCGGGGGTGACGACGACGTTGTCGGGCTCTGCGGGGACGTTCTTCGCCTTCAGGTCCGTCGAGATCGCCTCCCGGAGCTCCCGGATCCCGTTCGAGGAGGTGTAGCCCGTGTGGCCGTCGGCGATGGCTTCGCGGCCCGCCTCGCGGACGCGTTCGGGCGTGGGGAAGTCCGGCTCGCCCACCGAGAGGTCGACCACGTCGACGCCCTCCTCCTCGAGCGCGCTGGCTTTGTTGCTGACGGCGACGGTCGCCGACGGCTCGACGCGGCCGACGCGCTCGGCGAACTCCCACTGGTGGTCGCTCATGGGAGCACCTCCACCATGTCGACGGCGGCGTCGACGGCCGCCGCCCCCTTGTCGACGCGCTCGTGGGCCTCGGCACCGCTCTGGCCCGGGCCGGTGACGCCGAAGGTCACCGGCGTGTCACGGTCCAGCCCCACGGACTGCAGCGACTCCGCGGTCGCGTCGCTGATCACCTGGTCGTGGTCGGTGTCGCCGGTGACGACGGCGCCGACGACGGCGACGGCGTCGATCGCTTCCCGGCGCGCGAGCCGGTCGGCCGCGAGCGGGCTGTCGTACACGCCCGGCACGCGGACGGTCTCCTCGATCCCGACGCCCCGACGTTCGGCGGCGTCTTCGGCCGCTGCCGCCATCTGGTCGGTGACGGAGGCGTTGAACTCCGCCACCACGAGTCCGAGATTCACCATACCCACACCTGGCCGTGGGCGAAGAAAGAACTACCGAAGCGGGCGACGCGTGGGGCGCTTCCGGACGGGGCGACGGCGAGAAACGGGGGCGTCAGGTTGCCGAGATCAGGGCCAGTTGCCGTTGTCGGTGAACGCGTCGACGACGCGCTGGATCGCGACGACGTAGGCGGCGGTGCGGAAGTTCGGCACGTCGAACGCCTCGTAGGCGTCGGTGAGCGTGTCGAACGCGTCGGTGATGATGACCTCGAGCTCCTCGTTGACGCGCTCCTCGCTCCAGTAGAAGCGCTGGCGGTTCTGGACCCACTCGAAGTATGAGACGGTGACGCCGCCGGCGTTGGCGAGGATGTCCGGGAACACGTGGACGTCCTTCTCGGTCAGCACGTCGTCGGCGTCGGGCGTGAGCGGCCCGTTCGCGGCCTCGACGATCACGTCGGCCTGCACGTCCGCGGCGAGATCGCCGTCGATGGCGTTCTCGAGCGCCGCGGGCACCAGCAGGTCCACGTCCATCGTGAGCAGCTCCTCGTTGCCGAGCTCCTCGACGCCCTCGTAGCCGCTGACGGAGCCGGTCTCGCGCTTGAACTCCTTGACTGCGACGGGGTCGAGCCCGTCGGGGTCGTGGATCGCGCCCGAGGAGTCCGAGACGGCGACGATGTTCGCGCCGAGCTCGTCGATGAGCTTGGTGGCGATCCAGCCCGCGTTGCCGTACCCCTGCACGGCGACGGAGGCGCCCTCGATCTCCTTGCCGAGGTAGTCGAACGCCTCGCGGGCGGTGAGCATCGTCGATCGACCCGTGGCCTCGACCCGTCCCGCGCTCCCGCCGGCCTCGATCGACTTCCCGGTGACGACGCCGGGCTCGGTTGTGTTCTCAAGGGTCTCGTAGGTGTCCTTGATCCAGTTCATCTCCCGCTGGCCCGTGTTCACGTCGGGCGCCGGGATGTCGTTGTCCTCGCCGATGAACGGGCGGAGTTCGTCGGCGAACGAGCGCGTGAGCCGTTCGAGTTCGGCTGCGGAGTAGTCGGCGGGATCGACGACGATCCCGCCCTTCCCGCCGCCGTAGGGGATGTCGACGACGGCGCACTTGTACACCATCCAGCCGGAGAGCGCCTTCACCTCGTCGCGGCTGACGCCCGGGTGGTAGCGGATCCCCCCCTTGTATGGGCCCCGGTCGCCGTTGAACTCCGACCGGAACGCCTTGAACCGCTCGATCGACCCGTCGTCCATGTCCACGGAGAGGTTCGTCTCCAGGACCCGCTCGGGGTACTTGAGCCGCTGGATGACGTCGTCGTCGACGTCGAGATAGGCGGCCGCGTCGTCGATTTGTTCCTGCAGGCTCTCGAACGGGTTGGCCTCGTCAGACATTTCGGCGTGAAATTCAGCCGTAGCTCGAATAAGCTTGCCGAAGTCCTGACGGGACGTTCGTGAACGATTAGCGGTCCTCGCCCGCCGCGGCGCGCTCGAGCACGCGCTCGGCCTGGGCGATCAGCGGCGCGTCGATCATCTCGCCGTCGACGCTGAACACCGCCCGCCCCTCGCTCTCGGCCCGGTCCCGCGCTTCGAGCACGCGCTCGGCCCACTCGACGCGCTCGGGGGCCGGCGTGAACGCGTCGTTGATCACGGGGACCTGCGCGGGGTGGATCGCGAGCTTCCCGTCGAACCCGAGCTGGAGCGCGAACTCGGTCGCCTCGCGCAGGCCGGTCTCGTCCTCGAAGTCGGTGTGAACCGTGTCGATGGCGTCGACGCCGGCGGCGCTCGCCGCCAGCACGACCTGCTCGCGGGCGTGGAGCACTTCGGTCCCTTCGTCGGTCCGGGTCGCGCCGATGTCGGCCGCGAGGTCCTCGGCGCCGAAGACGAGCGCGTCGGTCGCGGGCGCGTCGGCGATTTCCTCGGCGCGCAGCACGCCCCGGGCGGTCTCGACCAGCGCCAGCAGCGCGGGGTCGGCGTCGTGCTCGTCCAGCAGGTCGGCGATCCACGCCACGTCGGCTGGCTCGGCGACTTTCGGCACCATCACGCCGTCGAGGCGGACCGCGCCGTCGTCGAGCAGCGCGTCGATGTCCGCGGCGGCGTCGACGCTCACGCGCACGGTCACCTCGCAGTCCGGGTCGAACGACGGGTCCGAGAGTACCTCGTGGACCGACTCGCGCGCCGACTCGCGCCGGTCGGGGGCGACGGCGTCCTCGAGGTCGAAACAGACGGTGTCCGCGCCCGCGTCGGGGGCCTTGCGCATCAGCTCCGGGCGGTCGCCCGGGGAGAACAGGAGGCTTCTGCGTGCCATACGCCAGCCTCGGACGGCGCGGAGTTAACTGGTCGGGATCGGACGCCGTCGAAAAATCCGGGTCGGCGGTCGCGTCAGCTACCCCGTCGCCGGGCCGCGACGAACGCCGCGCCGACCAGCGCCAGCACCGTCAGCGCCGCGCCGAAGCCGGGGGCGCTGGCGCCGCTTTCGTCGTCGTCGGTTCCGTCAGTCGTCCCTTCGTCGGTGGACGCCGTCTGCGTGTCGTCGCCAGCGGGCCACTCGGTCGCCGTCTCCGTCGAGGAGCGGTCGTTGTCGCCGAGGCTCAGCGTCGCAGTGCCCTCGCCGCCGCTGCTCTGCGGGTTGATGTCGAGGCCCACGTCGTACTCGCCCGCGTCGGCGTTCTGGGCGTTCTCGAACACGACGACGATCTCGTCGCCGGCGTCGACGTCGTAGCTACCGCCGAAGGTGAACGTCACCGTCTCGCCGTTGTTGCTCGAGTCGACCGAGCTCAGGTCGTCCGAGACGTTCTTGTCGACCGTCTTCCCGTCCGAGTCGTCGTCCACGTCGATCCCGACGGCGACGACGTCGCCGGTGCCGACGTTACTCACGTCGACGCCGCTGTCGGAGTAGTCGACCTCGAACCCGTTGAGCGACCCGGCGGCGTCGTCGCCGGCGGTCAGCGTCGCCGTGTGCGTCGACGTCTGCCCGGGCGACGTGGGCGATGCTTGCACCGAGCCGTTCGACGCCGCCGCCGCGGCGCCCGTGAAGGCGCCGACGGCGACGAGCGCGACGAGCGCTAGCGTTCGGACTGTTGCGTTCATAGTTGGAGGAAACGGTCACCCTTCGTCCGGGTCACCCGTTCGTTTCGACCGAGTAGATGGTTACGGATAGTTGCTTGGGCCACGTATAAGCTGGGTGTCGTGAAACCGCCCGACGTGGCCACACTGTCGTGCGTCGGTTTCCCACGATCCCCGCGTCGGCGGATCGAGTCGGCAGCGTTTTGCGACGACCGGCCGAGGGGGGCGGTATGACGGGCCGTTACTACGAGGAGTTCGCGGTCGGCGAGACCATCGAACACGAGAAGCGCCGCACCGTCTCGGAGTCGGACAACCAGTCGTTCTGCGACATGACGATGAACCAGCAGCCCCTCCACCTCGACGCCGACTTCGCCGGCGACACGCAGTTCGGCGAGCGACTGGTCAACGGCCTCTACACCATGTCGCTGGCGGTCGGGCTGACGATCCCCGACACCACCGACGGCACCATCGTCGCCAACCTTTCCTACGACAACGTCGAGCACCCCAACCCCGTGTTCCACGGCGATACTGTCTACGCGCGCACGACCGTCACCGACAAACGCGAGACCAGCGACGGCGAGCGCGGCATCGTCGAGATGCACGTCGAGGCGCTGAAAGTCGACGAGGACGGCGACGGCCCGAACGGCGACACGCTCGTCTGTGAGTTCGACCGCACCGCGCTCAGCCTGAAGCGCGAGCACGCCGAGTGAGCGCTAGGCCACCGCGAGGATCGTCGCCGCGTTGACGGCGACGGCCGCCCACGACGGTATCGCCACGCCGACCGGAACGAGATACCGGTAGCGCTCGCCCTCGCGGGTCAGGAGGGGCAGGAGCCGCCAGGCCGCGTAGCCGACCGCCAGTGCGAACCCCTTGAGCAGGACGCCCGCGCCGATCAGGCCGAACTCCCGAATGAACGCCCGGGCGATCCAGTTGCGCTCGGCCAGCCCCATCGAGAGGCCGAGGCCGGTGAGCGCCACGTCGAGGACCATCGCGAGCACGGCGACCAGCCAGAGCGTCTGCGGCCGCGGGAGCGGTCCGTCGAGCGCGTGGGGGCGTGTCGCGACCCGTGGCTCCTGTGGGGGCGTCGCGGGGCGGGAGTCGTCGACCATCGTCGGTCGACCGGTCGGTCCGGCGCATGAAGAGTAGTCGCCGAGTATCAACCGCCAGACGGCTGCTAACAGCAGTTAGGAGGCTTCTACAGCACCGTGCCGTGTTTCTTGTCGGGGAGGTCCTTCTGGACGTCCTCGTAGAACGCGAAGCGGTTGACCAGCTCCTGGCGCAGCGTCGACGGCGGCACCACGTCGTCGATCACGACTTCGCTGGCCATGCGGTGGGCGTCGATGTCCTGGCGGTACTCCTCGCGGAGCTCCTGCTCGCGCTGTTTGCGCTCCTCGGGGTCGTCGATGGCGTCGAGCTTGTTGGCGTAGACGGCGTTGATCGCCGCCTCCGGCCCCATGATCGCGATCTCGCCGGACGGGAGGCCGAGCACGCTCTCGGGGTCGTACGCGGGGCCGCCCATCGCGTAGATGCCGGCGCCGTAGGCTTTCCGCACGACGACCGTCTGTTTCGGCACCGTCGCCGAGGAGGTGGCGTAGATGAACTTCTTCCCCTTCTCGAGGATGGCGTCTTTCTCCACGTCCGAGCCGGCCATGAAGCCGGGCGTGTCACAGAGGTAGAGCAGCGGGATCTCGTAGGCGTCGCAGGTCCAGATGAACTCCGCGGCCTTCTCGGCGGCGTCGGGGAAGATCGCACCCGAACGGTGGTTCGGCTGGTTGGCGACGACGCCGACGGGGCGGCCGTCGATCCGGGCGAACGCGGTGACGATCTCCTTCCCGTACTCCGGCTTCATCTCGAACACGGACTCGGCGTCGCAGATCCGGTCGAGCAGGTCGTGCACGTCGTACGCCTTGTTCGGGTTGTCCGGCACGACCTCGTCGATCCCCTCCGGGGAGAACGTGGGGTTCTCGGGCTCCGAGCGCGGCGGCTTCTCGCCGGCCTTGTCGGGGAGGTAGCTCATCAGCTTCGCCGCGTACTCGCGGGCCTCCCGCTCGTCTTTCGCGACGAGGTCGGCGCTGCCCGAGTGTTTGGCGTGGACGGCGGGGCCGCCGAGATCCTGCATGTCGATCTCCTCGCCGGTCACCATCTTCACCATCCGCGGGGAGGCGATCGCCATCGCGCTCATCCCCTCGACCATGATGGTGAAGTCCGCGAACACGGGCGTGTACGCGGCGCCGGCGATACAGGGGCCGTACAGCACGCAGATCTGCGGGACGTAGCCCGAGAGCATCGAGTGGTTGTAGTAGTACTTCCCGATCCCCTCGCGGTTGGCGAAGAAGCCGGTCTGCTGGTCGATCCGCCCCCCGGAGGAGTCCATCAGGTAGAGCACGGGGTTGCCGGACTTGAGCGCGCGCTGCTGCATCCGGAGGAACTTCTCGACGCCGCGGCCGGCCATCGACCCCGCCTTGACGGTGAAGTCGTTGGCCATCCAGTGGACGTCGCGGCCCTCGAACGTCGCCGCGCCGGTGAGCAGGCCGTCGCCGGGCAGGCGGGTCCCCTCGTCGTACTCCTCGACCTCCGGGGAGTCGGGGTGCCACTCGTCGAAGGCGGCGAACTTCCCGTCCTCGAACTGGACGCCGTCGGCGGCGCCCTCGCGCTCGGTGTCGCCGGGGCCGCCGTCGCCGTCCTCGCCGAACCAGAGGTCGAGTCGGTCGCGGACGAACAGTTTGCCCTGCTCGGGCAGGCGCTGTTTGTACTTCTCGGGCCCGCCGTCGAGGATCTCCTCGATCTCCTCGCGCAGCTTCCGTTCGCGCTCGGTCGGGCCGAGATCGTCGTCGAGCGGGTACTCCGTCTCGGGGGGCGTCGCCGTCGCCGCCGGTTCGTCGGCGTCGCCGACCAACACCTCGATCTCCGCGCCGAGATGTTCAGCCAGCGCCGCGGCGACCGCCGACGCTTCCTCGTCGGTCGCACCTCGCCGATGCGCACGTGCATACGGGGGTGGTCGGCCGAACGAGGCAAAAAGGGTCCGAAGCCCGATCGGTCGCCGGGGCGTCGTCGCCCCGAGTCGGGCTACTCGTCGTACTCGTAGAAGCCGCGGCCGGTCTTCTTCCCGAGGTCGCCCGCCTCGACCTTCCGCTTCAGCAGGTACGCCGGGGTGTAGCGGTCGCCGAGCTCCTCGTGGAGCGTCTCGCTGGCGTGGAGACAGACGTCGAGGCCGATGTGGTCGGCGAGCTCGAGCGGGCCCATCGGGACGTTCGTCCCCAACGTCATCCCGCGGTCGATGTCCTCCTTCTCGGCGACGCCCTCGTCGAACGCGCGGATCCCCTCGTTGATCCAGGGCATCAGGATGCGGTTGGTGACGAACCCCGGCTTGTCGTCGGACTCCCAGGTCTCCTTCCCGAGGTCCTCCGCGAACGCGTGCGCGAGCGCGGTAGTTTGGTCTGCTGTCCGCTCGCCGGTGACGACCTCGACGCCGTCCATGATCGGGACGGGGTTCATGAAGTGGAGGCCGACGACCGAGTCGGCGCGCTCGGTCGCGCTCGCGATCGTCGTGATCGACAGCGTCGACGTGTTGGTCGCCAGCAGCGCCTCGTCGTCGAGCGTGTCGTCGAGGTCCGCGAAGATCGACTGCTTGAGCTCCATCTCCTCGGGCGCGGCCTCGACGACGAGCTCGGCGCTCGCGAGGTCGTCGAGCTCGGTCGTGCCCGTGATGCGGTCTTTCGCCGCCGCGGCCTCGTCCTCGCTCAGCGCGTCACGGTTTACGAGCCGCGAGAGCGAGTCGTCGATGGTGTCGAACCCGTTGTCGAGGAACGCCTGCTCGACGTCCCGCATCACCACGTCGTACCCCGCCGTCGCGGCAACCTGTGCGATGCCCGCGCCCATCGTGCCGGCGCCGACGACGCCCACCGTCTCGACGTCTTCCAGTGCGTACATGGGCGGCGTTCGGCCCGGGACGACCGTAAGCGTAGCGACAACCGACGGAGGGCATCGACACCCCTCCAATCGCGGGAGAAAAGGGCGCTCAGACGCTCTACGGGGGCGTCTCCGACCTCGTTTCACACAAACCTTGAAGTATCTTTGGTCCGCAGGGAGGGGTAACGTGACCCGCCTGTTGGAGCATCTGATGGTCGACGTCGACGACGTGGAGCGTCGGTCGGTCGACGAACCGACCGACCTGAAGTTCGTCGGCCCGGCCACGGCCGAGGCCATCGAGGCGGCGTCGTTCAGCGCCCAGGACGTCGCCGACAAGGAGGTCTCCTACCGGATGCTGCAGGAGGCTGGCGTCAACCCAGGGGTTGCGGCGAAGATCCGCCGCCACCACTCGCTGGCGTGGTCGTTCGACAACGACGGCGACCTGGACCGCCGCTCCGAGCAGGTCCGTGGACTGAAGGACGACGAGGCGGCGTGGGTCGCCTCCAGCCACGGCGAGGAGCCGATGGCCGACGACGCGGCCGAGGGAGAGGCGCCGACGCCCGCCGCGGAGAGCGACGCCGACGAGGCGGCGTGGGTCGAAGCGTCGAAACAGTCCGAGGAACCGGCGACCGACGAGGAGGCCGACGAGCCGTCCGCGGCCGACGACGAAGTCGACGGGGAGACGGCGTGGGTCGCCGACGCGACGGGCGACGACGCCTCCGCGAGCGCCGACGGGAGCGGCGACCCGCTCGCGGCCGAGGCGGCCTGGGTCGAGCGCTCGAAGCCGACGCCGCTGACCGACATCTCGGGCGTCGGCGAGAGCTACGCCGAACGCCTCGCGGAGGCGGGCGTCACCTCCGTTCGCTCGCTCGCGACCGCCAGCCCCGAACTCCTCTCGGACGTGACCGGCATCGCCGAGGGGCGACTCCAGCGCTGGCACCGCGAAGCCAGCGAGAAGGCCGACTGACGCCGTTCTCCTGACAACTCGGTCGTATCACCGCGTTGCAACGTCTGACGCGACGAAGCCTTTATACTCGCAGAATCAGCACCGATAGATAGATGACGGGTTCCGGGGCACCGGTCGGGCGGGGCAGTAGCTCGGGGGTGGGCCGCCGGTGAGCATCGACATCGCGACCCGCGGGACCGCGCTGCACGTGACCGACAGCATCGAGCAGCGCCAGTGCGTGCTGCGGATGCCCGAGCCCGCCGCGACGGAGCCGATCGACGGCAACCGGTTCTACTTCCCCGTCGACGCCGCCGCGCGGATCGACACCCAGAGCGTGACCCTGGGGAGCTACGTCGCGACGTTCGTCCGCGACGGCCAGGGCGACGTGGTCGCCCAGATGGACCGCACGGACGAGCTCGACCTCGAGCCCGGCGAGTACCTGATCGAGCTCGAGCAGCCGGTGAAGCTGTACGTGCGGATCGAGGGGTCGCTCAGCGTCGAGACCAACGGGATGACGACGACGGTGCGCACCCAGGGCGACCTGTTCGTCGCGGGGCGCTCCCGGCACAACCACCCCGCGGGGACGATCACGACGACCGAGGACCCCCGGGAGATGATGCGCGCGGTGTCGGCGATGTCGTCGTCGCTGAAGACCACCTCCGTCGAGCGCTCCTACCCGACGCTGCGTGGCCACCCGCCGGAGATCGAACTCGGCGACGAGCTCGACATCCCCGACGGGATGGCGGCGGCCGACGCGGGGGTCCGGATCGAGGTGCCGCCGGACCTGCGCTACGTCTACCCGGTCGCGCCGCTGGCGTTCTACCTCGGCGCCGAAGTAGTCCCGGGGAGCGTCCCGCGGCTCGTCGGTGAAGATGGGTTCAGCTACCGGCTCGACGGCGCCGACGGGTTCGAGGACACCGTCGCACAGACGCTGAAGCAGACGCTGCTGTTCGACTGTGTCGCCCGGACCGAGGGGTTCTACGCGGTCGACCTCGCCGAGCGCGCGGACGTCGACGCGCTGGTCGACCTCGACTGGGCGGATTTGTACGGCCGCTCGCTCTCGGCGCGGCTGGACGCCTACCTCTCGATCCCGTACGAACGGATCGCCGACTGCGTGCCCGAGTGGAAGACGGCGGGCTACGTCGCCCCCGACCCCGAGAACGCCGAACTGCTGCCGTACCTGATCGACGATCTCGCGACGATCAAGACGCCGGCCGGCGAGGCGACGACGGCCGAGCAGGTGCAGACCGACTCGCTGTTCGACTTCGCCCGCTCGGGGGCGTCGACGCCCAGCCCGAACGCCGTCACGGGGCCGACTAGGAGTGCGACCCGCGCCACGGGCCGGGCGCAGGCCCCCCAGGGGCCGCTCCCGGATCTCGTCGAACCGGAGCCGACCGGCGCGTTCGAGACGGTCTGGGCCGACGACGGCGTCCCCGTCGGCGCGACGAAGGCGTCGATCGACGGCTACCGCAACGGGTTGGAACACACGCCCTCCGAGGAGATCGGCGTCACCGTCGTCGTCAACGACGAGGGGATGACCGACGAGGGCGACGTGGCCCAGGAGGTGTACGGCGACGACGCGGAGTTCCCGTTCGACCTGCGGGTGTACCGCAACCTGACGACCGACCGGCTCAAGGCCGTCCTGGAGACCGAACGGGAGTTCCTCCACTACGTCGGCCACATCGAGGCCGACGGGTTCGAGTGTACGGACGGCCGCCTCGACGCGCGCGAGCTCGACTTCGTGGGCATCGACGCGTTCTTCCTCAACGGCTGTGCCTCCTACGACCAGGGGATGGCGCTGCTGGAGAACGGCGCCGTCGGCGGCGTCGTCACGCTGACCGAGGTTGTCAACAGTGGCGCGACGCGGGTCGGGCAAGCGATGGTGAAGCTGCTGAATCACGGGTTCCCGCTGCAGTCTGCGCTTTCAGTAGCGAGTAAGCAGTCGTTCGTCGGCGGGCAGTACTCGGTTGTTGGGGACGGGGACGTAGACATCGTTCAGGGACAGGGAATCGGAGCGATGTTAACTGAAATTGAAGAGAAAGAAGAGAGGTACGAAGTTTCCGTCCGTGCCTATCCTGACAGCGATCTGGATGTTGGCTCGATGGCGTCACTATCTATCGGGGATGATTCACGGCAGCATCTCGTCCCCGGCCGGATTGGTAAAGTAGTGTATGAGAACCGTGAACGGCTCCTCCAAGCGGTTGATGGGGACCTGACGAAATACGCCGGCTCTATTCAGTGGTCAAACGACCTCGACTTGTAGTAAATTTACGGCCCCGCCGTCGCGTGCGCGGAGTCAGCGACCACACTACCCGCCTGCGAGAGGAACAGCATCATCGTGAACAGCACGCCCATCATCTTCGGGTTGTCGGCCAGGAACGACTTGAGTTCGGACATTACACTCCATGCGAACAGTTCGCTATATATGTTGATAGATATTACTCGGTTTGATTCTAGGGCGTCATAAACGAGATGTGAGTCAAACCGACGGAAGGAAACCGGACCGAACGCCCGGCCGACTGGAACCTCTCAGTCGAGATACCCCAGGTTCTCGAGCTGTTCCGCGATCTCCTCGAACTCCGCTTCGGTGAGCTCGCCGCGCTCCTGGTGTTTGATCACGATGCTGCGGAGCAGGAACCGGACGAGGTCGCTCGTGCTCGAGAAGCTGGTGCCCTCGATCGTTTCGTCGACGCGCTCGGCGAGCTCGGTGGGGATCGAGACGGTGGTGTAGTCGGTCATACTCGGCACTCGGGCGCCAGTGCGGAAAAGGACGCCGGCCCGTCGCCTCGTGGGCGGCGACGACGCCGATGCCTCCGGTGCTCAGTCGTCGCCGGCGAGGGACTCGATCCGGTCCAGCTGCTCGCGGTGGAGCGTGAGGATCAGGTCCGAGAGCACGCCGAACATCAGCAGTTGGACGCCGAGGAGGATCCCCGCGGCGCCCGCGAGCGCCCAGACCTCGTGCGGGACGCCGTAGACGAACCACTCGACGGCGACGTACAGTGCGATCACCGAGCCCGCGACGCCGGAAGCGACGCCGACGCTCCCGAAGTAGAACAGCGGGTTGTTGGTTTTCGCCCGTCGGAACAGTTCGAGGAAGATGATCCCGCCGTCACGCACCGGGTGGAGGTTCGTGTTCGACCCTGCGGGGCGCTCGAGATACGTGATCGGCACCACCGTGGTGGGGATTCCCTGCTTCGCGCACTCGACGGCCATCTCGGTCTCGATGCCGAACCCCTCCGCGGAGAGGTGGAGGCGCTCGAACGACGCGCGAGTGAACGCCCGGTAGCCGCTGAGGATGTCCGAGAACTCCTCGCGGTGGATCGTCCCGAACAGTCGGTTGATGAGCTTGTTGCCGATCCGGTTCAGGCTGGTCATCGCGCCCGCCTCCATGTCGGCGAACCGATCGCCGATGACGTGGTCGTACCCCTCCTCGAGCGGCGCGAGCATGGCGTCGGCGTCCTCCGGCCGGTACGTGCCGTCGCCGTCGGCCATCAGGACGTACTCGCGGTCGATGTGTTCGCGGACCGCCTCGCGAATCGCCTGTCCCTTCCCCGAGTCGGACTGAACCTCGACGCGTGCGCCGTGCTCGCGAGCGGTCTCCCGGGTGCCGTCCTCGGAGCCCCCGTCGATCACGAGGACGTCGTCGAACCCGTGCTCGCGGAAGCCGTCGACGACGTCACCGATGGTGGCCGCCTCGTCGTACGTCGGGAGGAGGACGGTAACCTGCTCGGGGTCGGGCATCTCGTCTCCGTGTGGTGTGGGGTGGAGTGAAAAGGCTTCTACTTGGGCGCGAATGCTTCTGGATAGACTCGGCGATTCCTAATCGGGTGGAACCGACAGACGCGAACCGATTATGAAACGAGAACGCCCGCAAAACCCCCTGCTAGTCGGGTCATAATCGCCCCAAATCCCCGCAAGTAGTGTAACACATCACCCAGAAAAGCCAATCACACTCGCCCCAGACAGAACGGGAAATGCCGAGTAGAACCGCCGAAGCGGTGGAAAACAGCACATGAGGTTCAGAGTGCTTCTCGGTTCAGACCTCGAAATACGGGGTGAAAATCTTCATAATCGGTTTCCCTCTGGCGGTTTCCAAATCGAGATGACGACCAAGAAAATTCAGAAACGGAGGTTTCAGCGCCTCTCTAGCCACTCCAGAATACTCTCAGTCTCAATCTGTCGGCAACGACGGCACGAACAGTATTACTCAGCTACTGTAACTCACAGGTACAGCCCTTGCGGGACCGAAATCCGATTATGAAACGCCTCGATGACTGCGTGGGCGTCGCTGACGCCGAAATCCGCCGTCTTTCTGAGTATGAAGACAGTTCTGCGCTCCAACAGCTCGATGGGACTTCCGGCTGACTACCTCTCGGGAGTCACACACCGGCGGGGTTTTTGCCCGCGGTGGTCCAGGATGGGGTATGCGACGTTACGTCGAGGCGCTGGCCGGCCTCCTCGCGCTCACCGGCCTGCCCTATCTGGCCTACGTGGGGCTGTACTGGCTCCTCGGGCCCGAGGGCTCGCCCGCGGAGAAGGATTACGACGCCGAGCCGACGGTGAGTATCGTCCTCCCGACGTACAACGAGAAAGGGATCGTCGAGGCCAAACTGGAAGAACTGGTCTCGCTCGACTACCCGATGGAGAAGGTGGAGGTCGTCGTCGTCGACTCCAGCGACGACGAGACGCCGGAGCTGGTGGAGGCGTTCTTCGCGGACCGCGAGGCGCCCGAACTGACGCTCATTCGTGAAGAAGAGCGACGCGGGCTCGCGGTCGCCCTGAACGAAGCCTACGAAGCGGCGTCGAACGAGATGGTGGTCAAAACCGATTGTGACTCCCGGATCGCCGACGACGCGCTGCGCGAGGCGGCGGCGAACCTCGCGGACCCGGATATCGGCGCCGTCACGGGGCGGAACGCGGAGGCCCTCGGTGGGAGCGAGGTAGAGGAGGGCTACCGCGACGTGCAGGCCCACATCCAGACGCTGGAGTCACACCTCGACTCGACGCTCATCTTTCACGGCCCGTTCTCGGCGTTCGAGAACGAAGCCATCGTCCCCATCGACGAGGACTCCATCGCCGACGACACGGAACTGGCGCTGAAGATTCGGAAGGGCGGCGACCGTGTCGTGTTCGACCCCGAGATCGAGTACAAGGAGGCCGCCCACTCGACGTTCCGAAAGCGCCGACAGCAGAAGGATCGCCGCGCTATGGGGCTGATCCGGTTGCTCTGGCGACAGCGCGAGATGCTGGGCGGGTACGGTGCGTACGGGCGCGCCGTGCTGCCGTTCAACTGGTGGTTCATGATCCTCTCGCCGTGGCTCGTGATGGCGTCGATCGCGCTGGCGACAGTTGGTGGGTTGGCTGTCGGTGGCCCGCTGGGGCTGGCGGTTCCAGCGGCAGTCGGCGGGTTCGTGGCGCTCGGCTCGCGTGAGAAGCTGGGCGGGTTGCAGGCGGCGTACTCGCTGTTCGACACGCAGGTATCGCTGTTCCGTGCGAGCCTGAAGCTTCTGGGTGGCGAAGGTGACGGGACGTGGGAGATCGACGAGGAGTTGCGGGAGGTGTACGGGTGAAGATACTGCAGGTTACTCCACGGTACCCACCAAACACTGGCGGCGTCGAGACGCACGTGAAGGAGATCAGCGAGCGACTAGCCGACCGTGGTCACGAGGTGGTTGTCCACACCGCCGATCTCGGCCCGGATGTCGACGGCTGGGAGCTCCGAAACGGCGTCGAAGTGCATCGACATCGAGGGTTTTCGCCAGGGGAGGCGTTCCACATCGCCCCGGGTATCGCGTCGTCGATTCGTAAAACTGATGCGGACGTTGTCCACGCGCACAACTACCACTCGTTTCCCCTGCTTTTCGCTGCGCTGGGTGTGACCGACCAGCGGTTCGTCGTGACGGCACACTACCACGGGGAGAGTGCGAGTGACTTCCGTGATCGACTGCTGTCGCTGTACCACCCGTTCGGGAAGTGGGCGGTCAAGCAGGCCGACAAGGTGATCGCGGTGAGTGAGTGGGAGCGTGACCGGCTTCGGGAGGACTTCGGCGTCGACGCGACGGTGATTCCGAACGGCGTCGATGTTGAGCGGTTCGCGTCTGCGGAGCCGGAGGTTCGTGACAGGCCGTACCTGCTGACTGTCGGTCGCCTAGAGGAGTACAAAGGCGTACAGCACGTGATCAGAGCGATGCCGGAGTTGGAGGCGTACGACCTGTTGGTGGCTGGATCTGGGCCGTATCGAGAGGAACTGGAGCGGGTGGCCATCGAGGAGGGCGTCGAAGATCGAGTGGAGTTCCTCGGCTACGTCGACGACGAACGGCTGCCGAGACTATACGCGGGTGCGGACGTGTACGTGACGTTGTCGGAGTTTGAGGCATACGGGATGACCGTTGCGGAAGCGTTGGCCGCGGGGACGCCGTGTGTGGTTCGAGATTCGGGGGCACTCACCGATTGGATCGATCGCCACAGTTGTATCGACGTCTCCAACGAGGATCAGAAGACCGTTACCGACGCTGTTCGAACCGGCGTAGATATCGTCCCGGACCGGTCAGCGCTTGTGACGTGGGGCGACGTAACTGATCGCGTCGAAACGAAGTACAACAACGTTTAGTCCCTATCAAGCGGTACCTTCCTTATGCAGAACGTCCTCCTCGTCACGGTGGACTCCCTTCGCGCCGATCGGGTGAACGAGCGGGTGATGCCCGAAACCGCGGAGTTCGAGGATGAAGCACTCTCGTTCACCGATGCAGTCGCGAACGGTCCTTCAACGCCGGCGTCATTCCCGGCGATCCATGCTTCACGGCACTTTGCCAGTATCGAAGGACTGGGTATCCCTGAGTCTGGGGACGGGATCATAACGCTCGCCGAGCACCTCTCTGATGCGGGCTACGACACTGCTGGCTTCACTGACAATCACTTCGCGTCTGGTGACTACAACTTCGACCGCGGGTTCGATACGCTCCACGACGCCTCGGGATCGACGGAAGCGGGGCGGCTGAAGCAGTTCGTGCAATCGAATCTGGACAAGAAGGGGGCACTGTTCCGGGCGATCGAGTCGGTTTACACACGGGTCGACGGCGCTCTTTCAGCAGCAACTGGCAAGGAGAGCGAGTACGAACGTGCAGCGTCGTTGAACGAGCGGGCGATCGAGTGGATCGAGGGGCGTGAGCAACCATGGTTCGTTTGGCTGCACTACATGGACGTCCACCACCCGTACGAGGCGCCCGTTACGTACCAAGAGGAGTTCCTCGACTCGCCGCGCTCGGTATCTCAGTGTCGTGCGCTCTCTCGGAAGGCCACCCACCACCCTGAGAAGATGAGTGGGGAGGAGTGGGATGTCCTGACCGATCTATATGATGCGGAGTGTGCCTACACAGACGCGCAGTTCCACACGCTCCTTGACTCGCTGGCGGAGCTAGGGGTTCGCCAGGAGACGGTCACGCTGTTTACCGCAGACCACGGCGAACTCCTCGGTGAACATCGGAAAGGTGGCCATCCCCCCGAGTTCTGGGAGGGGACGATCAGGGTGCCGTTCCTGCTGGACGGCCTCGAGCGGGATGGCGAACACGGCGGGCAGATTCGCCTACTGGACACGGCCCCAACCCTCGCCGATAGCGTCGGGGTCGACCAACCGGCCGAGTGGCAGGGTGAATCGGCGCTTGAACTCGCGGCTGGGGAGGGTCGAGAGTTCGCGTTCGGTGACGTGGGGAGAGACGTAAACTACAGACGGTGTTACGTCCGGCGAGCGGACGGCTGGAAGCTGCTCAGACACGCTGACGACGGCGAACACCTGTTTAACGTTCGAGAAAACCCGAGAGAGACGGCCGACGATGATCGACTTGGAGACGAGGTGGCTGCAGAAGCCGAACTCGCGACTGCACTTGATCAGCATACTGCGGAGATGGAGCGTATGCGCTCGGGTTCGCAGGCAATCGAGGAGGGAGAAGAGATGGTCGATGAGCATCTGGAGGCACTAGGTTACAAGTAAGCCGTTGTACGCGGAACGCCCCTACGAACCTCTTCTTCTCCGTTTCGACGAGTGGTACGTTTCAAGGGTAAAATTAATTCGGAGCCGCGAATTGGCTATTTATGAGAAATGTCTATCCCGAACTACGTTAACAACCCGGATTTCCCCCCAAATCCTCCACCTGCTGATGTGGACGTTAGTGTGGTGATCCCGACGAAAGACCGTCAGCACAAGATACCGACTACTATCGCATCGCTCCAAACACAGGAGTATCTGCCTGCCGAGATAATCGTTGTCCACACTGGGACACCCGAAGTAAAGCGGCTAGTCGATGGGTTCCCCAATATCGTGGGTGTCGAACAGACAGAAGGAGGGAGTGCCCACGCCCGGAATCTTGGGATAGATCACGCCTCCGGTGATATTGTCGCGTTTACTGACGACGACTGCATACTCCCGCCGAACTGGATCTCTGGCATCGTCTGGACTATCGAGTGCAACGAGGGCATCGTAACGTGTGGGGGGAGTAACTGGCCGCACGAGGCGGTCCGACACCGCCTCGCTGCGCGAGTTGACGAGGAGCGGATACGCACGAACCAACTTGGGTGGGCAAAGGAGCAGGACGACGGTGTGACTATTGGGGGCGTAGAGCTACGTACGTTTGGCTGTCAGAACGTTGCATTCAGCCGCGATGCAATCGGCTCGACCAGATACACCTCGAAGGGTGATCTCGAATCCGAGCGACCGTTTCAAGAAAACGTACTCGATAGCGGCGATAACGCGTACATTCCCATCACGGCCTGGCACTTTCGGGATTACACACTCGTTGGGCTGTTTCAACAGCGCTATCGAAATGGGCAGGCGTCGGTTAGGGGACGGGGGGGTAGGTCACTCCTCCCATCAGTTGTCGGATTGTTCGCCTTCCCGCTGTTGCTCTTTAACGAACTGCGGGCTGCGAACGACTCCGCCGTTGGGTTCGTCAAGTTCCTCGCCGACATGACCGCGAGACTCGGTGCTGCAACGAACCTCTGGTCCTGAACTGATTTTCGTCGGTTACGGGGTCCGACAGTAGACCAGACGGCTGTGTATTATACTGCTGAACGCTTTCCTCGGATGGCGGCAGCATTTACTCCAGATACCCCAGCTCCTCCAGACGGTCCTTGGTCGCGTCATCTACCTCCATCTTCTTGCCGCCAGATTCCTCACCAAAATCGAACTTGAGGAACGCCGACTTGAGAGAACTGTTCAAGCCCTTGCGGGGATCGAGTTCACACGGATCTTCGTTTAGGTCGAAACGCCGTTCTTGCCCCGTCTCTGGAATCGAGACACCCTTCTCGTCCCCAACCCACACCGCTCGTTGGTTGTAGCCGTAGCCGGTCTCTTCGCTGAGAACCGGCAGCGGCCGCTGCCTCGTGTCGCCCTGAAGGGGAGTCCCGTCGACCTCCAATGTCCCTTTCGCGCCGATAGCCGTCAGAACCGTCGGCGCGATATCTATAAGCGAGACTTTCTCGGTATCCCCACACACGCCCGGTGCACGTATCCAGAGCGGAACGTCGGTCAGTTCTCCGAGTACGCTGTGCCCGTGGTCCGTCGCATAGTAGCCTCGAGGGTCTTCGTTCAGTTCCCGTTCGAGTTCAGGATGGTCCCAGAGTGCCTCGCCGTGGTCACTGCAGACCACTACGACGGCGTCGTCAGGTAGGACCCCAAATAGGCCCCCTAGCGCATCGTCTGATCCTCTTATCGAGGCGTCGTAGGCACGGGTTCGTGCGTCGCGGTAGGCCTCGAACCCCTCTCCGTCGGTCGTCTCTCGGAAGCGCCAGTCCTCAACCCCTTCGATATCGGGAACGTCGAAGGTTTCGCGGTGCCGATCGGGTATGTCGAGTGGCGCATGTGGATCTCCCAGCTGTAAGTGGAGGAAGGGTTGATCGCGGCCGCGCAACCAGTCGATCGCCGTCTCGACGCGCTCCTCCGCATCAGTATACTTCACGCTCACGGTGTCAAACCGATCACCGACCGCCCGTTCGGCCATCGGGATTGCGGTCACCATCGCCGTCTCGTAGCCCGCCGCGGAGAGGAGGTCGGGAAGCATCGGTACCTCTGGGGCGGGTTTGTTCGGGAACTGCTCCGAGGACAGGTCGCGGGGATCGGTGTCGAAGCAGCCCCCGTGGTTGTGTGGATAGCGCCCGGAGAGGATCGAGGGAACGGACGGAAAAGTCCACGGTGCGGGCGCTTTGGCGTTCGGGAAGGCCGCGGCATCGACGCCGTCCAGCGTCGGCGTCGTTGGCCGTTCGTAGCCAAACTCACTCACGTGATCCACGCGGAGGCTGTCGATCACGACGACGACGACGGGGCGCGGATCATCGATCGAGAACTCCCGCGAGAAGGACTGCTCCCGCCGTGCCAATCGGTGCGAGATCCGGTGTTTTGCGTCCATCCAGAGGTTGTTCAGTCGTGGGAAGCGTTGGAGGACGCTCATTCTACGTATCCCAGATCCCGTAGCGTCTCTTCCACTTCTTCCCCCGCTCGCTCCCCACTTGCGTCTGTTGCAGACGGTGGACCAGTCTCCACCTCACGCTCCTCCGCTTCCCCGTTGAGAACGTCGAAACGCACGTCGCCGTCGACGTCCTCCGGGACCGCTTCGCCGAGCAAGTGCAGGAGCGTCGGTGCCACGTCGTAGATTGAGAGGTCCGTTTCGCCTGTCGCGATTTCCTCTCCCGCCGCGGCGAACAGCCCGGTTCGGCGGTGGGTTGCCAGCCAGTCAGAATTGTTCCCGAACACGTCGCCACCGACGCTTTCCGGAGCGTCGATACCTTCGGTGTACTCTACGAGGAGGTCCGGCCCCCGGGGGCACGTCCCCGAGTAGAACGTCTCGGGGTCGTGGACGGCTTCGGCGACGGGTGTTCCGTCCGGTGTCTCGAGCGATTCGAGCGCCGATCGGAGCGCCGAGCGATACGATTCCCGTTCGTCGTCGTCCGCGAATGCCCGGTCGTTCAGGTAAATCGGACCCCGGCCGAGCGAGATGGCTTTGGTCGTTGACCAGTCGATCGGCGCGTCCTGTACCGCGGTTCGACCATCTTCGGACGGGAAGAATCGCTGTGCCGACTCCGGAACCACCGCTTGGGCAACGTTCACGAGCCCGAGTCTGTCCACTACGCGCTTCAGGCGCTCGCGGGTCAGGCCGAGTCGTGCGAGCGCACCTTGTGTCGTGTCGCTTCCGCCGACGAGATCACCCCGTTCGACGAGCCACTGGTTTGGGTAGAACCCCGTCTCAATCTCGGTAAAACCGTGATCTGACATGCAGACGACGGTGGCGTCGGGATCGTCCAGGAGCGTGCCGAGACGTTCGTCAACGCGCTCGTACATCTCCCGCAGTCGCTCGGGACGGTCCCAGAGACGGTGTTGGACAGTATCAGTGACGAACACCGTGAAGTGAATCGGGTTCGCACCTTTCTCCTCGGCCAGCCACTCCGCCGTGTCGAACCGCTGGTCGATCAGCTCTTCCGCCTCGGCAACAAGTTCGTCCGCGCTCGCTTCGCCGATGACGAGTTCGGGTTTCACTCGGTAGTCGGGGACGACATCAAGGAGTTCGTCTTTCAGTGATTCGGGTTTCGTGAACGTCTCGCGTTCGGAAGCGGGACTGCCAGCGATACAGAGCACACCCTCGTCGGTGTTCGGTGGGTGTGTAGTCGGCATGTTCACCGTCGCTGGCTCGTACTCACCGTCGGCGAGTACGTCCCAGTACTCCCGCGAGCGGAAGTCCGCAGAGTCGTTCGTCTCGATCGACGGGCCGGTAGCGTCGAAGGCGAACCATTCGTACACGCCGAGTTTTCCGGGCGTCTTTCCGGTCGAGTAGCACTTCCACGCGGGGAACGTGATCGGGGGGAGCGTCGTTTCCAGCCCACCGCTCGCCCCATTCTCGAACAGTCGGGAGAACGCAGGGAGGTGGCCCTCGTCGGCCCATCGTCGGAGGAGGGACGGCTCCGCTCCGTCGAGCCCGACGACGTAGAGAGTCATGGTTTTGAAGTGCGCGGGGCGTGGCTAAAACCCTTCGAGAACACGTCTGAAGGCGCTTCGAAACGCTGCCTTCCGGCTGTCGGCGTCGAACTGGCTTCCGATCCGCCGCGCGCGAGCGGCGAGAAGGCGGTTCGTGGTGTGGGAGTTGCCGAACTGCCGCGACACGCCGCGTGCAATCGAGGCGGAGTCGGCCTCGACGACCAACTCTTCGTCCACCTCGCGGACGACAGATCGGGTTCCAGCACCTTCCGTGACGAGCGGGGGGAGGCCCGCCCGCATCGCCTCCAACGTGCTCACGGGGAACGTGTCCATCCGGGAAGGTTGAACGAACAGCGACGCCGGCCCGAAAGCATCGACGAGCGACTCGACGTAGCCCCGGCGTTCGACGCCTTCGACTCGGTCGTAGTCCTCAGGATGGCCTCCGCCGACGACGTGGAGTTCGGCCTCGGGATGGGTCCGTCGGACTTCTTCCCAAGCGTCGACGAGGAGATCGACGCCTTTGTAGCGCGCTGCACGGCCGACAGTGACGGCAGTCTTACTCTCCAGGGCGGGCGATACGGTTCCGAGCGCGTCGTACACCGCTGGTTGAATGAACGGATGGGCGACCTCTATCGGGGTGTTTGGGCCGACGATCGGCCGGGTGAACTCGGCGGCGAACTCCGAGACGGCGATCACGCCGTCGATAGTGCGGCTCCCGACCGCGCGGACCATCGGCGTCCCAAAGCGCCCAATGAGGGATTTGAGCGCGGAGTCGCCCTCGAACTCCCCGTTCCCGAGGGCGTGGAGACCGTGGTCGGCACAGAGGTAGACAAACTTTGCGTCGCTCGTGAACGCCTTTGCGACCGCAGTGTAAAGTGGACGCGACCCCTCCACGATGAACACGTCGTACTCCGGGAGAGAGAGCCCGTTGTACGCATCCGACGCCAACGAGTCACCGAAAACACTCGGCTCCCGACCGCGATAGTTCACGAGGTCTGCCCCGACTGCGTCGGCGAACCCTTCGTGAGCAGGGTGTGGATCCTGATACAGCATCGCCACGTCGGCCGTGTCGGGGTCCATATGTGGACAATCGAGGGCTTATGGCTTCAACGCACCGTCTTGGTCCGGTTGTGGGATAGTGGACCGTCACCGTTTTGCCCGGTCCTCCGGTTCGGTGAACTATGAAAACCCTCCTCGTCGGTCTCGACGCGGCCTGTGCAAACGTTCTCGATCCGTTGTTCGAGGAGGGAGCACTCCCGAACCTCCGGCAAATCTTCGAGGACGGGAAGCACGGGCCGCTCGAGTCGCAGATCCCGCCGTGGACTGCCAGCGCCTGGCCGTCGATGTATACTGGTACCAACCCCGGCAAACACGGTGTCTTCGACTTTCTCTCGTTCGACGGATACGAGTGGGACCTCGTCAACGCGAGCCACGTCCGTCGTCGCACCATCTGGGAGTATCTCGATGAAGCGGGCTACACGAGTGCAGTCGTCAACGTACCTGTAACCGCACCACCTCGGCCGTTCGACGGCGCGCTCATCCCGGGCTATCTCGCCCCGGAACACCCTGAATGCCACCCTAAAGGACTCTTGGACGACGTACGTGAGGAACTTGGTGACTACCGAGTCTACGCCCCTCGAGAGACCGACGAGAGTCAATCCGACGCCGCAAAGTTCGAGTCCTACCTCGATCTCACTCAATCACGAGGTCAAGCACTTCGCTACCTTGACGAGCGGTTCGACCCGGACTTCGGGTTCGTCCAGTTCCAGAAGACCGACGCCGTCTTCCACGATTTCCCTGGCGACGACGAGAAGGTTCGCGCGATCTATGAAGTCGTCGACGACCAACTTAGGGCGATTCTCGACGAGTGCGAACCTGACACCGTGATCGTCGCGAGCGACCACGGGATGGGACCGTACAGCGGACACGAATTCCGGATCAACGAGTATCTGAAAGGATCAGGTGACGTGGTGACGACACGGGATGGAGACTCAGTTCCTTCGTGGTTCCAGTTGAAAGACCAGAAGCTCGTCGGTGACGAGGAGACAACGCACCCAGCTATCGCTCGGGCAGCCGCCTTCGCCGCAAAGTTCGGACTGACCTACCAACGAGGCAAATCGATCCTCGAAGCGTTTGGGCTCGCTGACTTCGTCGGACGGCACGTCCCCGTCTCAGCCGTCTTCGCGGCGAGCGAGCGTGTCGACCGCGCGAACTCTCGGGCTTACCTCCGTTCACCATCCGAACTAGGCATCCGGATGAACGTCGCCGGTCGAGACCCGAAGGGCGAGATTCCGTCCGCCGAATACGACAGGGCCCGCGAGGAGCTGATGACGCGGCTCCGTGAGATTGAGACTCCCGAGGGCGAGCCCCTGTTCGAATCGGTCACTCCACGGGAGGAGTACATCTACGGCCCCTACGCCGACGAAGCGGTCGACATCCTCTGCGTTCCACGGGAGTTCGAACACTCCCTGTCCTCGTTGATCGGAGATACGTGGGAAGAGCCCGAGCCGTATAATCACAAGCGCGACGGTATTGCCGCCGTGAGTGGCGAGGGAGCAGACGTAGCTGAGCTACGGGATGCGACGATATTCGACGTTGCACCGACAGTCCTAGCATCGATGGGTGTCGCTCCCGACGAGACGATGGACGGTCAGTCGTTCGTCCCGGGACCCGATCAGGAGGCGTATCCTGAGTTCGACCCGGGGGATAGAGCAACGACGGACGATACAGCTGTCGAGGAGCGTCTCGCGGATTTAG
Source organism: Halolamina rubra (assembly GCF_000739555.1). GTDB lineage: Archaea > Halobacteriota > Halobacteria > Halobacteriales > Haloferacaceae > Halolamina > Halolamina rubra. The sequence continues at coordinate 36,559 of NZ_BBJN01000025.1, read as the reverse complement.
GGTACTTGGAGTAGACCACAAGAGGCAAGCCCACGTCCCGAATCGTCCCACGCATGTATGGCCTCGAAGAGATTCGACGAGGAATACGCCGTCCGCGCGAAGCGTTGATGGAAGTCAACGCTGTCTACAACCGCCGGAAACACGGAGCGTACTACAACCCCGATGGCGTGGACATCTTCGAGGAGGACTGGGATGCCCTGGCAATTCTGGACTCGTTCCGGTACGACACTTTCGCCGACAGATCGGAGTTGCCCGGTCGATTGGAGACTCGCACCTCCCGGGGTGGAGGGACTGTCGAATTCCTCTTCGGCAACTTCCAGAACCGCGAACTGCACGACACTGTCTACATCACTGCGAACCCCCAGTTCTACCGCTACCACGACGAACTGAACACGGAGTTCCACGCCGTGTGGAACGTCTGGCAGGATCGATGGGACGACGATCTCCACACCGTCCATCCGGAGGACATGACTGACGCGTGTCTCGAAGCAGCGGCAGAGTACCCCAACAAGCGATTACTCTTCCACTACAACCAACCCCACCCACCGTTCATTGGCCCGACCGGACGCGAACTGGATATGGGGACCGGACCGGACGAGCGACGTGGGTTCTTCTCGGAGCTGGTCAACGATGTTTTCCATGAGTTCACGTCGCGCGAGGAGTTCCGAAAGGCGTACGAAGAGAACGCCGACCTCGCGCTGGATGCCGCGGCGGAGTTGCTTGACGACATCCAGGGGCGGTTCGTCGTCACCGCTGATCACGGCGAAATGCTCGGTGAGCGGGCGGCACCACTTCCCGTCCGTTACTACAGCCACCGAATCGGGGTCCACGTCGACGAGCTCACGAAGGTCCCGTGGCACGTACGGGAGAGTGACGATCGCCCCGAGATCGAGATCGAGGATGGCGAGGCGATAGACGACTCAGCGTCGGACGAGACAGTCAGCGAACGCCTGCGAGACCTCGGCTATATGGAGTAGGGGCCCCTCGTTACCGGATCGACAGACTGACTTCAGTCCCGGTGAGTGAGGTAGACATGAAGCTGCTCGTCCTCGGATTGGACGGTCTCTCCTTCAATATGCTCGACCGGTTCGATATCGAACCTGAGTATCTGTCCACGGTTTTCGAATCCGGTATTTCTGGTGACTTGATGAGTGTCGATACCCCGACGACGCTCCCGGCGTGGACGTCGTTCGCGACTGGAAAGGATCCGGGAAGTCACGGTCGGCCGAACATGATTCGCCGTCTCCCGAACTACGAACGGGACACATTGGAAACGAATACGAAGGACGCCGCTGCGTACGACCTGCTTGACGACTCAATATTCATCAACCTCCCCGGATCGATCGGACGAGTCCCGACGGGCGAGAACAGCCACCTCGTCGCGGCCATGATGGCGAAGGACAAGGAAGACGCGGTCCCCAATCACCTGCAGGAGTTGGACACCTTCGACGACTACGTTCTCGACCACGACAAGGCCAAGAAAGCACGTCCGGACGATTACTTCGACCACGTCTGTGAGATCACTCGGCGGCGTCGAGACTTCGCGAAGGAAGCCTTCCAGAAGTACGATCCGGAGGTGGGGTTCTGCCTCTTTTCGACACCCGACTGGGCAGGACATCTTCTATCGAACTTCTCGGACGACGCCACTCGTGGCCCGTACTACCGGCGACTGCTGGAGACGGTCGACTCCTGTGCGGCGGACCTCGCGGAGATGGCTGACAACGTCGTACTGATGAGTGACCACGGCTTTGAGTACAAGCACACGAACATTCACCTATCGGACTGGCTGCAGGAGGAAGGATACCTCGCCACGAAACAAAACGACGACGCCTCACGAACGGCCAAGTTGGCAGTTGGCACCGCGAAACGACTGGCGAAACGCTCGGACTGGCTCTTCGAGCGCATGAGGCAGGCCTACAACTACATCATTGCGACCGATGCGGGACAGAGCCTTCAGGAGGCTGCGACGCCCACGATCGACTACCCGAATTCACGAGCGTGGCAGCTCCGATACGGCTGTGTCTTCGTCAACGACGACCGCTTCGATCACCCGACTGTGGACGATCCAACCGAACTCATCGCCGAGTTACAGGAACGTATCTCTGCTCTGACCGACGAGGACGGCAACGACCTTTTCCGGGCTGTTCTAACGGCTGACGAGGCCTATAACGATCCGGGCGAGTGGACTCCAGACCTCATTGCTCGACCAGCACCCGGACACTACCCAACGACACTTGAGTCACCTACTGGCGGGTACGCGAGCGACACGAACAACTTCAACCATCGGTACCGTGGGCTGTTCGCCGCCCGTGGGCCCCTGTTTGGCTCTGGAGAGGTGGAAGGGATGTCGGTCGTGGACGTGCTTCCGACGGTCATGCATGCAGTCGGCCAGCCTCTCTCCCCCGAGTTCGACGGGAAAGCACGTACCGACATCATTGTCGAAGATCGACAACCGAGCTATCTGGCTTCGGAAGAGCTTCCGACGCCACGGACGCGCGAGATGCTGGACGACTCGGAGCGGGATCAAGCTGTAGAGGACCGACTCGCCGATCTGGGTTATCTCGAGTAATGCCGGACGAGGGGCCGTCCAAACGGGGTGAAGAATCGCCCGATGGAACTGATTCATCAACGGATACTCCGTCCTCCGAGGCTCTTGAGTCCGATACTGCGGGATTGAGTATGGGGCGAGAGGCTGCCGTAGCCCTACTCGCTAAGGTGTTCCTGACGGCGACTGGGTTCTTAGGGTTCGTTTATTTCGGACAGACTCTCGGCCCGGCTGGGATCGGGCTCTACTACTTCGTATTAGCTGTCGCCAAGTTCCTTGTGCAAGGGATGGGCGGTGTCTCGAACGCCATCAAGAAGCGTGTCGCAGAAGTCGAGGCCGAAGTAGAGCGATACCTTGGTTTGGGACTTCTCGTACTGATATCCTTTACAGGCGCTCTCCTCGTGGGTGTCTACCTACTCGAAGGGATCATTCGTGCCGAACTCGGCCCAGTCAGATACGCGTATGGCGGTGTCGCGATCGTCGGCTCACTTGGCCTGTTTACCCTGACGAACCGTATCTACGCTGGCATCGGCAAGCCCGGGGCGTCCTTCTGGGTGGATACACTCCGGAGCGTTCTCACGCTCGGTGGACAGGTGGCGCTAATAATGATGGGCTACGGCGCGGTCGGCCTTATGGGTGGACTAGTCGGGGCGACAATCATCACCGGATTACTCGGATTCCTGCTGATCGGTGTTCGACCGCGTATACCGACTCGTGAAACCGTGCGATCGACACTCTCATTTGCGCGCTGGAGCGTTCCGAACGCACTGGTCGATAATCTCTACACTCGCATGGACCCTATGATCCTGGGGTTCCTAGCGGGAAGTACCGTCGTTGGATACTACGAGGCAGCTATCCGTGTGACGATGCCAGCCACACTCGTTGCTATCAGTATCGGCGATTCACTGGTAGTGAAGGCGAGCGGACTGTCTTCGCTCGGCGAAGATGTCCAGCACGACCTCCGCAATGCGATGTCGTATGTCGGGCTCATCGCTGCACCATTATTTTTGGGGGCGCTTGCGCTCCCGCCGGAAACGTTGCTCGTCTACCTGCTCCGTGAGGACTTCGCTCCGGCATGGCCCGCGCTTGTCGGATTAGCCCTGTTCCAAGTGTTCAACGTGTACAAGATGCCGTTCGAGGCCGTATTGGACGGAATGAATCGCCCTGACCTTCGATTCCGGGTGAGTCTTCTCACTGTTCTCATCCACCTCCCTCTGGTGTATGCTCTTGGCGTCACCTATGGGCTGCTGGGTGTGTTGCGGCAACGATCGTCGCCGAGGCAATTCGTTTCGTTGCCTATCAGGCTGTCGCACGCTCCGTATTTGATCGTTTTGTACTGACCCGTCCCATGGCTGAGCAGTGGATCAGTGCTAGTGTAATGTTCGCGATCGTCTCCGTCGCGGGCGATCGCATCGCCCCGATCGGGGGATGGATCGAACTGATCGCGCTACTCTCCCTTGGTGGTGGTACGTACTTCGGCGTTCTCTTTGTTATCAGTAAGCACTTCCGAACAACGGCATGGAGTGTGTTCTCCGACATCACCCCCACATCGTAGTTCCAAGACGAATGGTCGCGTGATGGTCAATTCGATAATTTCCCTTCCTTTGACGTGTGGCTTCTTAGCTAAACGCCCGCTCTTTCACAAACCTTATCCCCCTTTTGCTACGATTCACGCCAATGAGTTCGCGCAGCGAAAGCGACGACTTCCTCCAGTCGTTCCGCGACACTGCGGTCGACTGGTACCACGTCCCCGCACTCCTCCTCGCGATGGCGTGGATGTTCTGGGTCCGGATGCAGAGCTACTCCCGCTTCATCCAGAACGGCGAAGTGTACTTCTCGGGCAACGACGCCTGGTACCACCTCCGCGAAACGAACTACATCGTCCGTAACTTCCCCTCCGCGATCCCGTACGACATCTGGACTGGTTTTCCGATCGGGAACTTCGTCGGCCAGTTCGGTACCCTCTACGACCAGTTGATCGCCCTCGTCGCCCTGATTATCGGCCTCGGGTCCCCGACCGACACCCTCATCGCCAAGACGCTGCTCGTCGCACCAGCGGTGTTCGGCGCGCTCGCGGTCGTCCCCGTCTACTTCATCGGAAATCGGTTCAGTAGCCGCATCGGCGGCCTGTTCGGTGTCCTCCTCCTCGCCCTCCTCCCGGGGCTGTTCCTCCAGCGAACCCTCGTCGGCGCCGCTGACCACAACGCCGCGGAGCCGTTCTTCATGGGGCTCGCGATGGTCGGCTTGTTCGGCGCCGTCGCCGTCGCCGACCGGACGATGCCCGTCTGGGAGGTGATCCGCGAGGAGCTGATCGAGTCCCGCGAACTCGACACGCTGAAGGAGCCCCTCGCGTGGTCACTCGCAGCCGGGGTCCTCGTCGGCCTGTTCCTTTGGGCCTGGCCGCCAGCCGTGTTCCTGGTCGGCATCGTCGGCCTGTTCCTCGTCCTGAACGTCGTCACCGACGTCGTTCACGGCGACACGCCCGAACCGGTCGCGTTCGCGGTGACGGTGGCGATGCTGGTCACCGCGCTGATGAGCCTGCTCGCGATCGACACGTTCGACACCTCGACGACGACGCTCTCGCTGCTCCAGCCGTTGGCCGCCCTCTCGGTGGCTGCCGCGGGCGTGTTCCTCTGTTGGCTCGCACGCTACTGGGAGCGCGAGGACCTCGACACGACGTACTACCCGGTCGCGGTTCTCGGGTTGGGGATCGTCGGAACCCTGATCATTTCCGTCGTCGCGTCGGGGCTGTTCGACAGGGTCGCTGCGAACCTCCTCCGCATCGTCGGCTTCAGCGCGGGCGCCGCAACCCGCACCATCTCGGAGGCCCAGCCGTTCATCAGCCAGACCTCCATCCAGCAGTACGGGCTCAACTCCGCGTCCGAGCGCGTCGTGCTGGAGTATGGGATCACGTTCTTCACGGCGGTCCTGGGTGTCGTGTTCATGCACGCCCGGCCCCTGATTCGGAAGGGGACCCAGCGAGCGTACAGCTACCTCGGCGGGAGCCTCGTCATCACCGCACTGATCTTCCTGACGCCGCTGCCGAGCGTCGTCGGCGGCGCCGTCGGCGTCGACCAGCAGGTGCTCGGCCTGCTCGTCGTCGCTGCACTCCTCGCCGGCGCGCCGCTGGTCGCGGAGTACGAGTCGACCGACCTGCTGTTCGTGGTCTGGGCGGCGTTCATCACTTCGATGGCGTTCACCCAGGTGCGGTTCAACTACTACCTCGCCATCGTCGTCGTCGTCGCCAACGCGTACCTGTTCGCGCGCGTGCTCGAGTACATCGACGTCGACGCCGCGCTCGCGGCGGCCGACCTCGAGGTCCGCACGATCGGGTTCGCGACGGTCCCGGTCGTGTTCGCCCTGCTGCTGCTCGACCAGACGCTCGCGGCGATCGTCGTCGCCGCGGCCGTGCTGGTCTCGGCGATCATGTTCGTCGAGGAGCTGGAGGGCCACCAGGTGCTCACCATCGCGGCCGTCCTCCTGCTCGTCGCCGCACCCGTGCTCGCGGTCCCGGTGACGCTCGGCGGCGGTGCGGGGAGCCAGGGGACGCAGACGGCGACTTCCGTCCAGACTGGCAACAACACCGGGCCTGGCTCGGTGCTCGCCTGGCAGGGGACGTTCGACTGGATGCAGAACAACACCCCCGAAGAGGGGAACCTCGGCGGCGCCGGCAACGCCGATCAGATGGAGTACTACGGCGCCTACGAGCGGACTGACGACTTCGAGTACCCCGAGGGCGCATACGGCGTGATGTCCTGGTGGGACTACGGCCACTGGATCACCACGCAGAGCGAGCGGATCCCGAACGCCAACCCGTTCCAGCAGGGCGCGACCAACGCCGCGAACTACCTGCTCGCACCGAACGAGAGCCAGGCCCAGGAGGTGCTCGACCGTCGCGCCCAGCCGGGTGAGGAGACCCGCTACGTGATGGTCGACTACCAGATGGCCTCGGTCACCTCGAAGTTCAGCGCGCCGGTGACGTTCTACGACGACGAGAACGTCTCCTACGGCGACTTCGCGGAGACGGTGTACAGCCTGCGGGAGACCGAGCGCGGCACGTTCGTCGACATGCGCTCGCAGCTGTACGAGCAGCGCTACTACGACAGCCTGATGGTGCGGCTGTACCGCTACCACGGCTCCGCACAGGAGGCCCAGCCGATCGTCGTCGACTGGGAGACCCGCGAACTGACCGCCGCCGACGGTAGCACCGTCGAGGTCCGAACGGTCGGCGACAACGAGTCGATGGTCAAGCGCTTCCCCAACATGACCGCCGCCGAGGAGTACGTCGAGGAGGACGGCAGCGCCCAGATCGGCGGCGTCGGGCCGTTCCCGAGCGAGGACGTGCCCGCGCTGGAGCACTACCGGCTGGCCCACGCCAGCGAGGCACAGAACCCCAACTTCCAGCTGAACGACCGGCGACAGGCCCAGATGGCCGGCGACCAGCTCTACGGGCTGATCTACCAGACCTCGGCCACGTCGCCCAACTGGGTGAAGACGTTCGAGAAGGTGCCCGGTGCGACCGTGCAGGGCTCCGGGGCGCCCGCGAACACCGAGGTGACCGCCTCCGTGGAGATGCGGATGCCGAACTCGAACTCCACGTTCGTCTACACGCAGCAGGCCCAGACGAACGAGGACGGCGAGTTCACGATGACGCTGCCGTACTCGACGACGGGCTACGACGAGTTCGGCCCGGAGAACGGCTACACGAACGTCAGCGTCCGCGCGAACTCCAGCTACACCGTGACGACGCCGTCGACGACGAACGAGTCCGGCTACACGATCCAGTACGGCCAGGAGTTCGACGTCTCCGAGGGGAAGGTGCTGGGCGTCGACGAGGAGCCCAAGCAGATCACCCTCGAGGAGCGCTCGCAGGCGCCCGAGGGCGCACAGAACGACAGCAACACCAGCAGCGTCACGGCCCCGGACTCGGTCACGCTCGACTCGACGACCGACGGTGACTCCACGGACGCCGGGAGCGTCGACGACACTGGCGCGCTGACTGACGCGTTCGCCCCGACGGCCCGAGCGACGAACTGATGCGCGGACGGGACTCCCTGGGCGTCTACCTCCGCGGGATCGCGATGGGCGCCGCGGACGCGGTGCCCGGCGTCTCGGGGGGGACCATCGCGCTGCTGACGGGGATCTACCCCCGACTGATCGCCGCGATCACCGCCGTCGAACCCGACCGACTGTTCGACATCGTCGCGGCGCCGCTGCCCGACCGTCGAGCCGACGCCGTCGACGCGTTCCGCGAGATCGACGGGCTGTTCCTCGCCGCGCTGGGGCTGGGGATCGCGACCGCGATCGTCACCGTCTCGCGCCTGCTCGAGCACGCGATGGCGGCGTACCCGGCGGCGACGTTCGGCGGGTTCTTCGGCTTGATCGGCGCCTCGGCGTGGCTGCTGCGCGGCGAGATGCAGTTCGACACCCGCGGCCAGCAGGCCGCCGCAGTCGCCGGGTTCGCGGTCGCCTTCCTGCTCTCCGGGCGGGCGGCGGGCGCGCTCGGCCACGGGCTCCCCGTCACGTTCCTCGCGGGGTCGATCGCCGTGACCGCGATGATCCTGCCCGGCGTGTCGGGCTCGCTGCTCCTGCTCCTGCTCGGCCAGTACGAGTACATGATCGACCACCTGAGCGACTTCGTCGACGCCCTGCTCGGGATCGTCACCGGCGATCCGGCAACGATCCCGGGCGAGACGCCGACGATCCTCACCTTCCTCGCGGGCGGCGTCGTCGGATTGTTCACGGTCGCCCACGCGGTCAGGTGGGCGCTCGAACACCGGCAGGCGGCGACGATGACGTTCCTCGTCGCGCTGGTCGTCGGCGCGCTCAGGGCGCCGGTGGTCCAGACCGCGACCCGGCTCGAGGCCGGGTGGACGACGGCCGCGATCGGCGCCTTCGCCGCGGCAGCGGTCGTCGGCGCCGCGTTCGTCCTCGGGATCGACCGCGCCGCGGGCGGCGACGCGATCGACATCTGAGTGGTCGGCAGTGCCACGGTCCGCGGGCGCGTCTCGTCAACTCTTAATCCCCGCGGCCAGTTGCGTGCCGTATGAGTCAGATCACGGTCGTGCTGCCGGACGGGTCGGAGCTCTCCGTCCCGGAGGACGCCACGGTCGAGGACGCCGCCTACGAGATCGGCCCCGGACTCGGGGACGACACCGTCGCCGGCGTCGTCGACGGCGAACTCGTCGCGAAGGAGGACCAGCTCCACGACGGCGCCCAACTCGAGATCGTCACCGACCAGTCCGACGAGTACCTCGACGTGCTGCGCCACTCCGCCGCCCACGTGTTCGCCCAGGCGCTGCAGCGACTCCACCCCGAGGCGAAGCTCACCATCGGCCCGCAGACCGACGACGGGTTCTACTACGACGTGACGAACGTCGACCTCGACGACGACGACCTCGACGCCATCGAGGCGGAGATGGCCGAGATCATCGAGGCCGACTACGAGATCGAGCGGCTCGAACGCTCCCGCGAGGAGGCGCTCGAGCAGTACGCTGACAACCGGTTCAAGCGCGAGATCCTCGAGGAGGAGGCCGCCGGCGAGGAGACGGTCAGCTTCTACCGACAGGACGACTGGGAGGACCTCTGTCAGGGCCCCCACGTCGAGTCGACCGGGGAGATCGGCGCCGTCGAGCTGCTGAACATCTCCTCGGCGTACTGGCGCGGCGACGAGGACAACGAGTCGCTCACCCGGGTGTACGGCACGGCGTTCGAGTCCGAGTCCGACCTCGAGGAGTATCTCGAGATGCTCGACGAGGCTGAGGAGCGCGACCACCGCCGCATCGGGAAGGAGATGGACCTGTTCTCCGTCCCCGACCACTCGCCGGGCTGTGTCCACTTCCACCCCCCGGGGATGACGATCCGGCGGGAACTGGAGGAGTACATCCGCGAGAAGAACGACGAGCTCGGCTACGACGAGGTGTGGACGCCCGAACTCAACAAGGCCGAGCTCTGGAAGCCGACGGGCCACTACGACAACTTCACCGAGAACGGGGAGATGTTCAACTGGGTGCAGGACGACACCGAGTACGGCCTGAAGCCGATGAACTGCGCGAACCACGCCCACGTGTTCGACACCTCCAGCCACTCCTACCGCGACCTCCCGATCCGGCTCTCGGAGTTCGGCACCTGCTACCGCAACGAGCAGTCCGGCGAGCTCTCGGGGATGCTCCGCGTGCGCGGGTTCACGCAGGACGACGGCCACGCGTTCATCCGCCCCGACCAGATCGAGAGCGAGATCCGCAGCACCCTCGGCGTCGTCAAGGACATTTACGAGGACTTCGGCTTCGACATCAGCTACAAGCTCGAGACCCAGGGCGACAACGCCGTCGGCTCCGACGAGATGTGGGACGACGCCACCGACTCCCTGAAGGCCGCGCTCTCGGGCGAGGGGCTCGACTACGAGATCGAGGCCGGCGAGGCCGCGTTCTACGGCCCGAAGATCGCCATCGACGCCGAGGACGCCATCGGCCGCAGCTGGACCGTCGGTACCGTGCAGCTCGACTTCAACATCCCGCGGCGCCTCGAGCTCACCTACGTCGGCGAGGACAACGACGAGCACTACCCGGTGATGGTCCACCGAGCGCTGCTGGGCTCCTTCGAGCGCTTCATGGGCGTCCTCATCGAGCACTTCAAGGGGCAGTTCCCGCTCTGGCTCGCGCCCGAGCAGGTGCGCATCCTGCCCGTTTCCGACGACGCGCTCGGCTACGCACACCGCGTGAAGAACGACCTCGACGAGTTCCGCGTCGAGGTCGAGGACCGCGACTGGACGGTCGGCCGGAAGATCCGGCAGGCCCACGACGACCGCGTGCCGTACATGATCATCGTCGGCAGCGACGAGGAGGAAGCGGGCACCATCTCGGTCCGGGACCGCTACGAGCGCGAGGCCGACGACATCGACCCCGAGGCGTTCCGCGCACACCTCGAGAGCGAGCGCGGCGAGAAGCGTCTCGAACCCGACTTCCTCGAGGAGTAGTCAGGCCGGGAGGAAGGCGGTCACGAACCCCACGAGCGCGCCGACGATGAGGAGGGACGCGAGGAGGATCGCGACCCACCGCCGACCGCTGCCCCGCAACGACGGCGTCTCCGACGGGAAGAACGGCGACAGCGCGCCTCTCGAGCGATCGTCCATATCGACAGTTCGACCTACAGCTGCATCAATCCTCGCCGCAGGTTACTGCGTGCGGACGAACGGGACGGTCCGGCTGTGACCCAAGTCACGCTGAGTCCGAGGCTGGTTTCACCCCAGGCGGTACGGCGTCACGTACGGGCTGCCGTCCTGCCACTCGAACACCGCGATGTACGGTTCGCCGTCGTCGTCGTCGGGGCAGCGATCGGTGCGTTCGACGGCGAAGCGCTCGCCGTCGACGTTCTCGGCGTTGAGGTTGAGCACCGCGGGGTACGTCCGCTCGCCGAAGCCGAACACGTGCTCACCGTAGTGGTGGCCGACGCTGAGGTGCGCGTGGACCGGCCGGGGTTCGCCCTCGGGCCCCTCCATGCGGTACTCGCTCCAGTTCCCGGCCGCACAGACCTCGTAGCGCGGCACGTCGATCTGCTGGGGGAACGGGCTGGGGTTGGTGACGACGACCTGGCCCAACTGGGCGCCGGCCTGCCGCTCGCCGTCGCCAGTGATCTGGACCTCCGCCTGGGTCTGCAGCTCGTAGGCGAGTCCGCCGGCCACCACGTCGACGGCCAGGACGAGCACAGCCAGCACTGCGAGGGCCGCGAACGCCCGCTTCGCGTGCGTGGGCGAGACGAACCGACTCCGGTCGTCGATCCGGGTCCGGAGCCCGAACAGGACCAGCGCCAGCCCCAGCAGCGCGAGCACCTGGAGCGTCGTCCCGGCGTCGAACGTGTTCGTGAGGTCGAGCAGTAACGCGAACGCGGAGATCACGACGACGGCGTAGCCGAACAGTGTCAGCTGGTCGTCGTCGGTCGCCTGCGAGACGGCGAACACGCCCGCGAGGAAGGCGACGACGATCGCCGCCTTCGACACCGGGGAGTAGGGGAACTGGTGGTCGAGGATGAAGATGACGACGGCGATGGTGCTGATCGCCGCCGCGGCGGCGTTGAACAGCGTCTCCGAGTCGATGTCCATGTGACCGACACGCGACGCCCGTCGACTAATACGTCCCGTTGACACAAAGAGCGACTTCAGCGACGCTCGCGCGACGCGGTTTCGGGAACCCCCGCTTCCCACGGGTTTTTGCGGGAGCCTGCCGAACGCTCGCGCATGTCACAGCCACCCGAGGCGCCCGACGTGGGAGAGCTCTCGCCGCCGAACCGGACGCTGATGGGGCCCGGCCCCAGCGACGCGCACCCGCGCCTGCTGCGCGCGATGTCGACGCCGCTGGTCGGCCACCTCGACCCCTCGTTCGTCGAGCTGATGGACGAGGTGCAGGAGCTGCTGCGCTACACGTTCCGCACCGACAACGAGTGGACCATCCCCGTCTCCGGCACCGGCTCGGCGGCGATGGAGGCCGCCATCGGCAACCTGGTCGAGCCCGGCGACACGATGCTCGTGCCGTCGAACGGCTACTTCGGCGGCCGGATGGCCGAGATGGCCGAGCGCGCGGGCGGCGAGGTCGTCGAGGTCGACGCGCCGTGGGGCGAGCCGCTCGACCCCGACGACGTGGCCACCGCGTTCGAGGAGCACGAGATCGACGTGTTCGGCTTCGTCCACGCCGAGACCTCGACGGGCGTGCTCCAGCCCGAGGTGCCCGAACTCACCAGCGTCGCCCACGACCACGACGCGCTCGTGATCGCCGACACCGTCACCTCGATCGGCGGCGTCGAACTCCGCGTCGACGAGTGGGACATCGACGTGGCGTACGCCGGCCCGCAGAAGTGTCTCTCCTGCCCGCCCGGGGCGTCGCCGCTGACGCTCAACGACGACGCGATGGAGAAGGTGCTGAACCGCGAGGAGGACGCCCGCTCGTGGTACCTCGACCTCTCGCTGCTGGAGGGGTACTGGGGCGACGAGCGCGCGTACCACCACACGGCGCCGATCACCAACGTCTACGCGATCCGCGAGGCGCTGCGGCTCGTCGCCGAGGAGGGGATTGAGGAGCGCTGGGCGCGCCACCGCCGCGTCGCGGGCGCGCTGAAGGCCGGCCTCGAGGCGATGGGGCTGGAGATGAACGCGCCAGACGAGTACTGGCTGCCGAGCCTCAACGCCGTCCGCGTCCCCGACGGCGTCGACGACGGCGAGGTGATCGACTACCTGCTCGAGGCGTACGACCTCGAGATCGCCTCCGGGCTGGGTGACCTCGAGGGCGACATCTGGCGGATCGGCTGTATGGGCTACTCCGCGAACCCGAAGAACGTCTCGCTGGTCGTGACCGCCCTCGGCGACGCACTCGCTCGGCAGGGCGTCGACGTGGACGTGGGCGCGGCCGTCGAGGCGACGGCCCGGGAACTCGAGGAGTAGCGATTCCGGGGGCGGTCCGGCCGTCGGTTCCACCCGGAGTTCTCTCGACAACTCGCGCTCGCGAGCCGTCGCTGGGGCGATTTTTTCAACGAGCCCTGTCCTGTGAGGCGTTACCACAAGATTTACTCGTAAGTGTGTATACGTTCGTCACATATGTCCTCGGACATGAACGACGACGGGCTCTCGCGGCGAACTGTGCTCGCGTCCGCCGCCGCGGCGGGCGCGACCGGACTGGCCGGCTGTAGCAGCCTCACGGGCGGCGGAACGGAGACCGACGCCGGGATGAGCGAGATCGAACTGCTGCACGCGTGGTCCTCGGGCGACGGCAACGCCGCCATCGCCGCCCTCATCGAGGGGTTCGAGGAGGAGCACCCCGACGTGGAGTTCGCCGAGGAGCCGGTCAACGGCGCCGCGCGAGGCAACCTCGACCAGGTGGTCTCCAACCGGCTGCAGGCGAACGACCCGCCGAGCACGTTCCAGACGTGGCCGGGCGCGACGCTGACGAAGTTCGGCGACGCCTACGCCGACATCGAGGGGGAGGTGTGGACCGACGACCTGAAGGAGAACTACCTGCCGGGCCCGAAGGCGCAGGCCCAGCTCGACGGGACGTACGTGACGGTCCCGCTCAACATCCACCGCATCAACAACCTGTTCTACAACACGGCGGTGCTCGAGGAGGCCGGCGTCGACCCCGAGTCGCTCTCCTCGCCCGCCGACGTCGTCGACGCGTGTGCGGCCGTCGCGGAGAACACCGACGCCGTGCCGTTCGCCCAGCAGACCAGCGGCCCGTGGTCGACGATCCAGCTCTGGGAGACGGTGCTGCTCGCCCAGGCCGGCATCGACGGCTACGAGGCGTTCATCGGGGGCGACGGCGACGTCGACCAGGTCCGCTCCGCGCTGGAGAACGTCGTCGAACTCAGCGAGTACTACCCCAGCGACGCCTCCTCGATCAGCTTCACCGAGGCGAACACGATGGTGATGGAGGGCGACGCCGCGTTCATCCACCAGGGCGACTGGGCCGCGGGCGCCTACAGCGGCGACGACGAGTTCAACTACGGCGAGCAGTGGGGCCAGGTCACCTACCCCGGCTCCGAGGGGAGCTACCTGCTCAACATGGACTCGTTCCCGTACTTCGACAACAACCCGTCGCCGGAGGCGACGAAGACGTTCCTCAGCTACTGCGGCACCACGGACGCGCAGGTCCGGTTCAACCGCGAGAAGGGATCGATCCCGCCGCGGAAGGACGCCGACGTCTCCGAGCTCAACGCGTTCCAGCAGGACCAGTACGACGACTTCACGAGCGCGGACAGCCAGCCGCCGTCGATCCAGCACGGGCTGGCCGTCTCGCCGGAGATCAAGACGAACATCACCAGTGCTTTCAGTGGCTTCCTCGAGGATTACGACGCCGACGCGACCGCCGAGGCGCTCGTCGGCGCCTTCGAGTAACGTCGCCCTGGAAGCACAGTTATGCGTAACCCGATAGCCACACTCCGCAACCGCTGGTCCGACAGCGACGCGCGTGCCGACGGCGGCGAGCCCGCCTCGACGCGGTCGTTCTTCGACCGGGACTCGGTCCGGTCGGCCCCCTTCTGGCTCCCGCCGTTCCTGCTGGTCGGACTGTTCGTGTACGGCGCCGTCGTCTGGAACTTCCTGCTCTCGCTCACCGACTTCACCGGTATCGGCGAGCCCGACTACACGGATCTGGACGTCGAGAACTACTTCGTCGCGTTCGCCGACCCCGTCGACGGGCTGCTGTCGACGGTCGGCCTCGGCGGCGAGGTTCAGGGGGGGTCACCCGCCTGGTCGGAGCTCACCGTCGAGCCCGTCTGGAACTCGCTGGGGAACACGATCGCCCTGATGGTCGGGTTCGCTGCGATCTGTCTCGCACTCGGGCTCGTGCTGGCGATCCTCGTCGACCGCGGGATCCGCTTCGAGAACACGTTCCGGACGATCTACCTGCTGCCGATGAGCCTCTCGTTCGTCGTCACGGCGAAGTTCTGGCTCTACATGTACAACCCGAACACGGGGCTGATCAACATCGCCCTCGGCGCCGTCGGGATCGGCCCGGTCCAGATCGTCCAGAACCCCGACCTCAAGCTCGGCGCGGTCGCGTTCGCGCTGATCTGGCAGTTCAGCGGCTACGCGATGATCGTCTACCTCGCGGCGCTGCGCGGGATCCCGTCGAGCCACTTCGAGGCCGCCCGCGTCGACGGCGCGAGCACGATCAAGATGTACTGGCGCGTGATCATCCCCCAGCTCCGCACGGCGACGGTGAGCGCGCTGGTCGTGATCACCGTGTTCGCGCTCAAGGCGTTCGACTTCCTGTTCTCGATGTACGGCGGCTACCAGCCGGGGCCGTCGGCGGACATCCTCGCGACACGGATGGTCAGGGAGGCGTACGCCAACCAGAACTGGGCGTACGGCTCGACGATCGCCGTCATCCTGTTCGTGATGGCGCTGTTCATCGTCGCGCCGTACATCTACTCGCAGTACCGACGGGGTGAGCTATGAGCACCGCCGACACCGACGCCCGGCTCAAGCGGCTCGGCCTCTACGCGGTGCTGGTCGCGATGGCGGGGTTCTACCTCCTGCCGATCCTCACGGGGCTGTTCACGTCGATCACCAGCCCCGAGAGCTACACGGGGCAGTCGCCGTTCCTGCCGCCGCTGGAGCCCCTGATTGCCGAGACCGGCTCCCTCTCTCTGCAGCCGTGGGGGAACGCGTTCGACGGGCTCGCGCGCGGGCTGGCGAACAGCTTCATCCTCGTCATCCCCGCGACGATCCTCTCGGGGCTGTTCGGCAGCATGGCCGCCTACGGGCTGACGAACGTCGACTGGCGCGGGCAGGTCGGCATCTACGCCCTGTTCGTCGCCGGCATCTTTATCCCGTACCAGGCGGTGCTGGTGCCGCTGACGCAGTTCTGGTACAACGTCGTGCCGCTGCAGTCGCTGTTCGCCCCGTTCGCGGCGTTCCCGCTGGTGCAGGCGTACCACTGGAAGCTGGTGGCGCTGATCGTCACCCACACCGCTTACGGGATCCCGATCTGTACGCTGCTGTTCCGCGCTCACTACAAGAAGCTCTCCGACGAGATGATCGAGGCCGCCCGACTCGACGGCGCCTCGGTGTCGACGATCTACCGCCGGATCGTGCTGCCGCTGTCGATCCCGATGTTCGCGGTGGTGTTCATCTACCAGTTCACCCAGATCTGGAACGATCTCCTCTTCGCGCTGACGATCGTCCAGTTCGGCGACGCCTCCGTCGTCACGCAGGAGCTGGTGGGGATCGGCGTCTCGCAGGCGGGGACGAACTTCCCGCTGCGGATGGCGGCGGCGCTGCTGGCGGCGCTCCCGACGCTCGTGGTGTACGTCCTGTTCGGCGACAAGTTCGCCGAGGGGGTGACCGCATGAGCGACGGGGACCGGTTCAGAGGTGATTCACTATGGCAGAACTAACGCTCGATTCGGTAACGAAGGTGTTCAACGAGGGGGGTAGCGACGAGGTCGTCGCCGTCGACGAGCTGTCGATGGGGATCGAGGACGGCGAGTTCCTCGTGCTCGTCGGCCCCTCCGGCTGTGGGAAGTCGACGACGCTGCGCATGATCGCCGGCCTCGAGACCGTCACCGACGGCGAGATCCGGCTGGGCGAGCGCACGATCAACGACAGTTCGCCCGCGGACCGGGACATCGCGATGGTGTTCCAGTCGTACGCGCTCTACCCCCACATGACCGTCCGGGAGAACATGCGCTTCGGGCTGGAGGAGTCGACCGACATGCCCGACGAGGAGATCAGCGCGACCGTCGAGGAGACGGCCGCGATGATGGGGATCGAGGAGCTGCTCGACCGCAAGCCCTCGGAGCTCTCCGGCGGCCAGCAGCAGCGCGTCGCGCTCGGCCGCGCGATCGTGCGCGACCCGTCGGCGTTCCTGATGGACGAGCCGCTCTCCAACCTCGACGCCAAGCTCCGGGCGACGATGCGCACCGAGCTCCAGCGCCTGCAGGCCGACCTCGGCGTCACGACGGTGTACGTCACCCACGACCAGACGGAGGCGATGACGATGGGCGACCGCATCGCCGTGCTCGACGACGGCGTGCTCCAGCAGGTCGGGACGCCGCTGGAGTGTTACCACACGCCGAACAACCGCTTCGTCGCCGGGTTCATCGGCGAGCCGTCGATGAACTTCTTCCCGACGACTCGCTCGGACGGGACGCTCTCGGCCGAGCAGTTCAGCTACCCGCTCCCCGCGGCGATCGCGTCGGCGCTGGGCGATGCGACCGAGGTCACCCTCGGCGTGCGCCCGGAGGACGTGGAGCTGCGCCCGGCCGACGGCGACCGCGACGACCACGAGTTCGACTGCGTCGTCGACGTGGTCGAACCGGTCGGCGAGTCGAACAACGTCTACCTCCGCTTCGCAGACGCCCCCGAGGGCGAGACGTTCATCGCGACGATCAGCGGGATGCGCAACGTCGCCGCCGGCGACCGCGTGGTGGCGACGATCCCGCCGTCGGCGATCCACCTGTTCGACGATCGGACGGGCGAGGCGCTGAAGAACCGCTCGCTCGACGACGTGGACGGCGTGACGCCGACCTAGCCCGTCGTTCCTCCTTCAGGGCTCCCGGATGTACGTCACCGGGCAGTTCGCGTTGAGCAGGATCTCCTGGGCGGTCGAGCCGAACACCGCCTTCCCCGTCGGCGAGCGCCCGCGGCCGCCGACGATCAGCATGTCGGCGTCGAACCGGTCGGCCGCGTCCAACAGTCGCTCGCTCGCCTCGCCGACCGCGCCGTGCCACCGGTAGTCGACGTCGGCCTCGTCCAGCATCGTCCCCAGATCCCGGACGGTGGCGTGGCGTTTCGCGACCATGTCCGGGGTAACTTCGGCGCCGGGGCCGAACTCCAGCTGGCGCTTGACGGACTCGTACTGGTCCTCGGAGAACACGTGGACGAGCCGGACTGTCGCCCCCGCGGGCCCGGCGACGTCGATGGCGGTTCGGGCGACTGACGCCGCGCGCTGTTCGTCCTCGTCGCCGACGGCGACGACGACCGTTTCGAGACTCATGGCTCCACCTCACTGCTGCCACCCACATAATCGCTCGGGCGACTCATTGCGCCACCGCTACCCACTCCCCGCGTTCGTCGCTCTCCTGGATCGCGCTGAGCACGCGCTGGACCGCCAGCCCATCGGCGAAGTCGGGGCTGTACGCCGACCCGTCGGCGACCGCCGAGAGGAACTCGGCGTTCTCGTGGACGAACGTGTGCTCCCAGCCGAGCGTGTGGCCCGGCGGCCACCAGTGCTCGAGGTAGGGGTCGTCGGCCTCGGTCACGAGCACGGTCTCGAACCCGCGGTTCGCCGGCCCCAGCACCTCGAGCTCGTTGAGCCGTTCGAGCGAGAAGCGAACGGCCCCCTCCGAGCCCTCGATCTCGACGGTGTGGTCGTTCTTCCGCCCCGGCGCGACCCGGGAGGCCTCGAGCGTCCCCGCGGCGCCGTTCTCGAAGCGGATCTGCGCGCTGTAGGCGTCGTCGACGGTGACCGCTTCGGTCCCCTGGCCCTCCGCGGCCGGTCGCTCGTCGACGTACGTCGTCGTAGGGCCGCTGACGCGCTCGATATCGCCGACGAGGAAGCGCGCGAGGTCGACCGTGTGCGCGCCGAGGTCGCCCAGCGCGCCGCTGCCGGCCCGTTCGGCGTCGGTTCGCCAGCTCGCCGGCGCCTCGGGGTCGACCAGCCAGTCCTGCAGGTAGCGGCCACGGAACCGGCGGATATCCCCGAGCTCGCCCGCCTCGATCAGCTCCTTCGCGTACTGGATCGCGGGCACGTAGCGGTAGTTGAACCCCACCCCTGCGGGAACGTCGGCGTCGGCCGCGGCGTCGGCCATCCGCTCGGCGCCCGCGAGCCTCGGCGCCAGCGGCTTCTCACAGAGCACCGGCGTCCCCGCCTCCAGCGCGGCGATCGTCGGCTCGGGGTGGACGTGGTTCGGGCCGAGGTTGTAGAACGCGTCCACGTCGTCGACGACCTCGCGCCAGTCCGTCGCGGTCCGCGCGAAGCCGAGCCGGTCAGCCGCCGCGGCGAGCGCCGCCTCGTCGCGACCGATCAGCACGTCGCGCTCGACCGCCGGCGCGTCGTCGACGAACATCGGCAGCCGCGCGACGGCGTTGGCGTGGGCCTTGCCCATGAACCCGTAGCCGAGCATCCCGATCGAGAGCGTCACGCGTCCGCCACCTCCCCCGTCGGCGGCGTCGACGGCGTCATCCCCACTCGAACCCGACGTGTCTGGCCCGCGTCGACGGTCGAAAACAGCGTGGTAGCGTCAGTCACACCACACGGTTGCGACCGACGCGTAAGAAATTTACTTACGTTCGAAAGAATAGTTCACAGCATGCGCCCGCACCGATCTCAGACGGTTCTCCTTCGAACGGTGCCGGCATGACCGCGTGGTACGCCGGCGTCGACCTCGGTGCGAGCAACATCAAGGCGGTCGTCGGCCCCGAGAGCGGCAGCGTCGTGAGCCGCGCGCGCCGGCGGACCCCTCGCGGCCCGGACGGCGACGCGGTCGCCGAGGCGATGGTCGCGGCGACCCGGGAGGCGCTCGACGACGCCGGCGTCGCCCCGGGCGAGATCGTCCGCGGGAGCGTCGCGTCGATCGGCCCGCTGGACAAGGCCGCCGGCGAGCTCGGGCGGTCGGCGAACCTCGGGCCGAACGTCGACCGCGTTCCGCTGTCCGCGCCGCTGTCGGAGCTGCTCGACGCGGAGGTGTCGGTGCTCAACGACGCCAACGCGGGCGTCGTCGGCGAGCGGTTCTACGCCGACCGGACGCCCGACGACATGGCGTACCTCACGATCTCCTCGGGCATCGGCGCCGGGGTCGCCGTCGACGGCCGGGTGCTCTCGGGCTGGGACGGCAACGCCGCGGAGGTCGGCCACAACACCGTCGAGATCGGCGGGCTCACCTGCGGCTGCGGCGCCGACGGCCACTGGGAGGCGTACTGCTCGGGCACGAACATCCCCCGACACGCGCGCCACGTTCACGAGACGGAGGGCGTGCCGACGGATCTCGACCTCGACGAGATCGACGCGAAAGACGTGTTCGAGGCCGCGGACGACCCACTCGCCGAGCGCGTGATCGAGCGGATGCAGGCGTACAACGCGGCCGGCGTCGCCGACCTCGTCCACGCGTACGCGCCGCTGGTGGTGTACGTCGGCGGCGCGGTCGCCCGCAACAACCCCGAGCAGGTCGTCGACCCGATCCGCGAGCGGCTGCCGGAGCTGGTGATGACGAACGTGCCGGAGGTCCGGCTCACGTCGCTGGGCGACGAGGCGACCGTCCGCGGCGCGCTGGCGGCCGCGATCACCGCCGGCCGGAACGACCGCTCGCAGCTCCGCCCCTAGGCGCGCTCGATCTCGATCCGGTGGGCCTCCACGTCCTCCAGCGCCGCGACGCGGCCGCCGACCCGGACCTGCTCCTCGCCCGTGTCGACGGTGAAGGCGGCGATCGACTCCTCGTCGTTGAGCGTCGTCTCGACCACCTCGCCCGCGACGTCCCGCGGCTCGCCCGTCAACACGTCCCGGCCCTCGACGCTCGCCCGGAGCGGCCCGGAGAGCGCCTGGAGCTCCTCGACACAGCGCCGGAGCGACGCGTAGCGCCGCGGCAGGTCGCGCTCGGGCGTCATCGCGAGCGTCTCCCCCGAGGCCCACAGCACCGTGGAGACGAACCCCGAGACGAGGAAGCCGAGCTCGGAGCGGTTGAACACGACGCCGTAGCGCTCGGGGCCGCCGCTGAGCGCGTCCCGAGTCGCGTACAGCGAGAACTCGCCGTCGGCGACCGCGGCGACGGGGGTCGTGATGCCGCGCCGGGAGCGGGCCGTCGTCGCCACGGCGGTGTACTCGTACTCGCCGGCCGCGGGCACGTCGGCGGCCGGCGACACCAGCAGTTCGATCGTGACACCGGCGTCGCGCTTCGCCCGGAGCGCGGACTCGAACTCCGCGAGCAGGTCGGGCGTCAGCGACAGCAGCAGCTCGTACTCCGCGGAGTCGATGATCTCCCGCAGGTAGCGCTCGATCGTCGCCGGCGACTTGATCAGCGTCACCGCCTCGGCGTCGCGGGCCGGCGCCGTGTAGCGCTGCTCGAGCCCGCTGACGAGCTCGTCCAGCGACGACCTGACGCCGCCGAACGCCTCCTCGGGGTCGACCGCGAGCACCTTCATCGGCCGTGACTCCTGGAGTTCGACGAAGCCGTGCTCCGCGAGGCTCCGGACGGTGTCGTACACGCGGGGTTGGGGGATGTCGGTCCGCTCGGCGATCTCGGTGGCGGAGAGCCGGCCGTGCTCGAGCACGGCCAGGTACGCCTCGATCTCGTACTCGCCGAAGTCGAACGTCTCCCCGACCCGCTCCAGCGACACGCGCAGGTCGTCGTCGTGCATACTCCGGGGATGCCCGCCCGGTCACATAAACACCGTTCGTCCGTCCCGCCGCCGGCCGGTGAAATAAACGTTCACTCGCTTCCGAATTCCCGTCCCGGTAGTTCCAAGGCGCCGGCTCCCCACCCCTCGCCCATGTCCGCTCCCGACCCCGGCGACGCCGACCCGCTCTCGCTGCGCGGCGTCGTCCCGCCGACCGTGACCGCGTTCGACGACGACGGCGCGCTCGACGCCGAGACGACCGCCGCCCACGCCCGCTTCGTCGTCGACCGCGGCGTCCACGGCGTGTTCCCGCTGGGGACCAACGGCGAGTTCGCGCTGCTCGGCCCCGAGGAGCGCGACGAGGTCGTCCGGGCCGTCGTCGACGAGGTCGGCGACGAGGTGCCGGTGATCGCCGGCGTCGGCGAACCCGCGACCCGCCGCACGGTCGAGCGCGCCCGGGCGGCCGAGGACGCGGGCGCCGACGGCGTCGTCGTCGTCACCCCGTACTACTACCCGCTGGACGGCGACGCCGCGGTCGCGCACTACCGCACCGTCTGTGCCGCCGTCGACTGCCCGGTGTACGTCTACCACATCCCCTCGAAGACCGGCAACGATCTCTCCCTCGAGACGCTCGCCGAGCTCGCAGAAATCGACAATCTCGCCGGCCTGAAGGACTCCTCGAAGGACGTGCCGTGGCTCGGGCAGGCTGTCGCCGCCCACGACGACCTCACCTTTCTCGCGGGGTCGGACTCGCTGCTCAAGCCCGGCCTCGACCTCGGCTGTACGGGGATGGTGTCGGCCGTCGCCAACGCGTTCCCCGAACTCGTCGTCGACCTGTACGACGCCTACGACGCCGGCGACCGCGAGCGCGCCGCGGAACTGCAGGAGCGCGTCTACGAGGTCCGGGACGCGATCAAGCGCGGCCCCTACATGGCCGGGGTGAAGGAGGCACTCGGCCACCGCGGTTTCGACGCCGGGCCGCTGCGCTCGCCGCTCCGGCGGATGGACGACGACGACAGCGCGGCGCTCCGGGAGGAACTGGCGGAGCTGGGTCTGTTGGAGTAATCTTTTACTACGCGTGTAGTAACCGTTCGGCATGGTCGACTACTCGGAGCTCCACGATCCGAACGCGGAGTACACGATGCGGGAGCTCTCGGCGGAGACGATGGGCGCCACCGGCGAGCGCGGCGGCGGGCGGGACGTCGAGATCACCGACGTGCAGACGGCGATGGTCGACGGCAACTTCCCGTGGACGCTCGTCCGGGTGTACACCGACGCCGGCGTCGTCGGCACGGGCGAGGCGTACTGGGGCGCCGGCGTGCCCGAACTGATCGAGCGCATGAAGCCGTTCCTGATCGGCGAGAACCCGCTGGACATCGACCGGCTGTACGAGCACCTGATCCAGAAGATGTCCGGCGAGGGCTCCGTCGAGGGCGTCACCGTCACCGCGATCTCCGGCATCGAGGTGGCGCTGCACGACCTCGCGGGGAAGATCCTCGACCTACCGGCGTACCAGCTCCTGGGCGGCAAGTACCGCGACGAAGTGCGCGTCTACTGCGACTGCCACACGGAGGAGGAAGCCGACCCCGAGGCCTGCGCCGACGAGGCCGAGCGCGTCGTCGAGGAGCTTGGCTACGACGCGCTGAAGTTCGACCTCGACGTGCCCAGCGGGCTGGAGAAGGACCGCGCGAACCGCCACCTGCGGCCGGGCGAAATCCGCCACAAGGTCGACATCGTCGAGGCGGTCACCGAGCGCGTGAAGGATCGCGCGGACGTGGCGTTCGACTGCCACTGGACGTTCTCCGGCGGCAGCGCCAAGCGCCTCGCCGAGAAGCTCGAACCGTACGACGTGTGGTGGCTCGAGGACCCCGTTCCCCCCGAGAACCTCGACGTGCAGGCGGAGGTCACCAAGTCGACGACGACGCCGATCACGGTCGGGGAGAACCGCTACCGCGTGACCGAGCTCCGCCGACTGATCGAGGACCAGGCCGTCGACATCGTCGCCCCGGACCTGCCGAAGGTCGGCGGGATGCGCGAGACCCGGAAGATCGCCGACGTGGCGAACCAGTACTACGTCCCCGTGGCGATGCACAACGTCGCCTCGCCGATCGCGACGGTCGCAGCGGCCCACGTCGCGCCGCCGTCCCGAACTCGCTAGCCGTCGAGTACCACTCCTACGAGCTCGGCTGGTGGGAGGAGCTGGTCGAGGAGGACGTGATCGTCGACGGCTCCATCGAGGTGCCCGAGCAGCCCGGCCTCGGCGTCACGCTCGACCTCGACGCCGTCGAGGAACACTTGGTCGAGGGCGAGGAACTGTTCGACCCCGTATGAGCCTGCCCGCCTTCGACGACGACCCCGCGCCGACGCTCGCGACGTTCGGCGAGAGCATGCTGCGGTACAGCCCGCCCGCCGGCGAGCGACTCGAGACGACCGACGACCTCGCGGTCCACGTCGGCGGCGCCGAGAGCAACGTCGCCGTCGCCGCGGGCCGACTCGGCTGCGACGCGGCGTGGCTGTCGAAGCTCCCCGACTCGCCGCTCGGCCGCCGGGTCGAGCGCGGCGTCCGCGAACACGGCGTCGAACCGCTCGTCGCGAGCGGCGAGGGCCGCGTGGGGACGTACTACCTCGAACCGGGCGGCGAGCCCCGCGGCACCTCGGTGGTGTACGACCGCGCGGACGCCGCCGTCCGGACGGCGACGCCCGACGAACTCGCGGTCGACCGCATCCGTGCGGCCGACGCGTTCTACACCAGCGGGATCACGCCCGCGCTCTCGGAGACGCTCGTCGAGACGATCGAGGAACTGCTCGTGGCTGCGGGCGAGGCCGGGGCGACCCGCGCGTTCGACCTCAACTACCGCGCGAAGCTCTGGGCGCCCGAGGAGGCCGCGGCGACGATCCGCCCGCTGCTCGACCACGTCGACGTGCTGGTCGTCGCCGATCGCGACGCCGCGACCGTCCTGGACCGCGACGGCGAGGCGGCGACGGTCGCCAGGAACCTCGCGGCCGACTACGGCTGCGACCTGGTCGTCGTCACCCGCGGCGACGCCGGTGCTGTCGCTGCACACGACGGCGAAACGTACGAACAGGACGCGCTGGCGACCGACACCGTCGACCCCGTCGGCACGGGCGACGCGTTCGTCGGCGGCCTGCTGGCGAGCCGGCTGGCCGGGGAGTCGGTCCCCGGGGCGCTCGAAGTCGCGGCCGCGACGGCGGCGCTGAAGCGAACCCTCGCCGGCGACGCCGCGGTCGTGACGCCCGACGAAGTCGCTGCGGTGCTGGAGGGCGGAGCGGGCGGGATCGACCGCTGAACGGGGCGTCGACGCTCAGTCGCCGTCGCCGACCCGGATCACCTGCAGCAGCGAGTACACCGGGACGCCGTCGACCTCGTCGAGCCCCTGTTTGTCCGCGAGCACGCCGCAGGCGACCGGCTCGCCGCCGCGGGCGCGCACGGCGTCGATCGTCTCCTGCATCGTCGTCCCCGAGGTGATCGTGTCGTCGACGATGTAGCAGTCCCGCTCGCGAACCTCCGCGAAGTTCCGGGAGAAGCCGCCCTCGAGGTCGTCGATGCTCCCCTCCTCCCACTGGTGTTTGCGCGGGGTGTACGTCGCGAGGTCGGTGTCCAGCTCCGTCGCGACGGTCGTCGCCAGCGGGCCGCCGGCCTTCTCGACGCCGACGGTGAGGTCCACGTCCTCGCCCTTCTTCGAGAGCAGGTCCGCCAGCGCCGCGGCGACGTGGCCCAGCCGGGCGGAGTCCCGGCCGACCGCCGACCAGTCGACGTGGATGTCGCCGGGGCCGCCGCTCTGGACCGGCGTCGCGCCGGCGCGCTCGACCAGCCAGGAGGCGGTCTGCCGGGAGACGTTGAGTTCGTCGGCGATCTCCCCCTTCGAGAACCCCCGGTCGGCGAGCGATCGCGCGTCCTCGATCAGGTCGTCGACGTTCTTCATGGGTGGGGTTCGACCGCCGTCTTGATAACGTCGCTGTCCAGCGCCGCCTCGAACCGGTCCATGGGGTAGACGTGCTCGGTGAAGGCGTCGACGATCGACGGCGGCAGCGCGTCCAGCCACTCGACGGCCCGCTCGAAGTGGCTGTACCCCGCGTTCACCGAGCCGATCAGGGCGCGGTTGCCGACGACCAGCTCGCGGTGGAGCTCGCCGAGTTCGACCGACGCCTCGTGGTCGCCGGGCACCCCCAGCAGCGCCGCGACGCCGTTCGGCGCCAGCGCGGCCGCGGCGCCGACGGCGTGTGGCGCGTGGCCGGTCGCCTCGACGACGAGGTCCATCGGTGCGTGGGCGTCCGGGATCTCGTCGACGGCGGTCTCCCGCGAGTCGACGTACGTCGCGCCGGCCTCGCGCGCCAGCTCGACCGCGGGGTCGTCGCGGTCCCGGCGACCCAGACAGTACACCTCCTCGAACCGGTCCTCCAGCACCGGGACCGTGAGCAGCCCCAACGAGCCCGTCCCGAGCACGAGCGCGCGCTCGCGCTCCCAGGTGAACGGCTCGCGGGAGGCCGCGACCAGCTCCAGGGCCTTCGCCGTGATCGACAGCGGCTCGACCAGGAAGCCCGCGGGCGCCAGCCGCTCGGGGAGCCGGAGGAGGAACTCGCTGGGGACGGCGACGTACTCGGCCATGAACCCGTCGGCGCCGTCGATGCCGCACTCGACGGTCGCGTCCATCGGCGCCATGTCGGGCTCGCCCCGCCGGAAGTACTCGTTGTAGTCCCCTGGCGGCCGCCGGACGGTCGGCACGACCGTCTCGCCGGGCTCGAACGCGGTCCCGTTGGGGTCGGCGACGCTGCCGACGGCCTCGTGGCCAAGCACCATCGACCCCGCGACCTCGCCGTGGGCGCCGGCGACGACCTCGCGGTCGGTGCCGTCGACGCCGACGCGGTCGATCCGGACCAGCACCTCGCCCGGCCCGGGCTCCGGCCGCGGCCGGTCGACGAGCCGCGGCGATCCGTTTTCCTCGAGTACGACTGCGTCCATGTCACCCCCTACCGCACAGCTGCACAAAACGTTTATCCTATAGTGAGTAAACTTTTGAGCCATGCGAAACCGCGACCGCCCCGGCGTCGACCACCGCGAACGGCTCGACCGGCTCTACGACGAGTTCGACACCGCGTCGATCCGCTCCCTGCGTGACTTCGTGGAGCTGTTCCCGCCGGTCGACTCGACGGCGGCGCTGGAGCGGTGGGAGACCGCCCGCGCGGACTACGAGAGCCGGAACGCCCGCGTCGCCGACGCCTTCGGCGACGCCTACGCCGAGATCGCCGGCCGCGCGACTCGGGAGACGGCGACACGGGCGGTCGACCTCTGGGAGCGGGAAGGGCGGGCGGTCAACGCGCTCGTACTCGACGTGGACGAGACGCTGCGCTCGGCCGGCGGGACGGACAACGAGATCCCCCGCGAGACGCTGCACCTGCTCACGGAGCTCCACGACGCCGGCGTGCCGATCGTCATCTGCACCGGCCAGACCCTGGAGAACGTGAAGGGGTTTCTCGTCCAGGGGCTCGGAAGCGAACTGGTCCACTCCGGCGAGCTCTCGGTGGTGTACGAGGCCGGCAACGGCGTGTTCACGCCCGGCCACGGCTCCGACACCAAGCAGCTGCTGTACGAGGAGCTCGCGCCGTCGGTCCGCCGCGTGTTCGAGCAGGTGCGCTCGAGCGCGCTCGGCGACGCGCCGACGGCGGTCGCGCGGGGCTGTCACCTGCAGGGCAACGAGTTCAGCGTCACGCTCAAACCCAACCACGAGACCGGCAGCGACGACGCGCGGGCGGTGATCGACGAGGCGCTGCGCCACCAGATCGACTCGCTCGGCCGCGCGGTCGCCGAGGAGACGGGCATCGAGGGCGACGCCGCGGGCTGGGCCCGGTCGTTCTACGCGAGCGCCGACGACGAGATCGCGGCCGTGCTGGACCGCGTCGACGCGCCCGTCCCGAGACGTGTCGACGTGCCGGAGCCGGCCCGGGAGCTGTTCGAGCGCGTCGACGTTGGCTACTACGAGGCCGACGCCGCGGAGATCACCTCGCTCGAACTCGACAAGGTCGCCGGCGTCGAGGCCGCCTTCGACGTGCTCGGGATCGACGACCCGTTCGCGCTCGTCATGGGCGACTCGAAGTCCGACCTGCGCGTGATGGAGTGGGTCGACCGCCACGACGCCGGCATCGCGGGCGCGCCCGAGCACGCCTCTGAGGTCGTGCTCGACCACGTGCGGGAGACCGACGGCCTGCTGTTCGACCGCGGCGACGCCGGGACGCCGCTGCGCACGGTGCTCGCGCTGAACCAGCTCGCGGCGATCGAGACCGAGCGTCGCCGCTGACCCGCCGTTACCACTCCGTCAGCGCGCCCCGGCCGTGGAAGTGTGTCAGCACGACCGCGAACGTCACCGCGCCCGTGATCGCGAACGCGCCGCCGACGAAGAACACCGTCTCGATCCCGTACCGGCTCCAGAGCCAGCCGGCCAGCACTGGGCCGAGCACGCTCCCCGGGCGCCAGACGAGCTCGCGGATGCCGAAGCTGGCGGCGATCCCGCCCTCGTCGGCGCCCTCGTCGGCGAACAGCGCCATGCTGGCGGGCTCGCGGAACGCGTCGACGACGCCGAGCAGGCCGTTGATCACGAGCAGCGGCACGAACGCCGGGCCGAGCTTCCCGAGCAGCGAGTAGCCCGCGCCGACCCCCGTCAGGTCGCTGAGCAGCGACGGGACGATCAGTTCGTACGTCCCGGGGAGCCCGATCGCGCCGCCGATGGCCGGGGTGAACGGCACCGCGAGCGCGACGAGCCCGTAGGCGCCGCCGCCGGCGAACACGAACAGCGAGCGACCGTAGCTGTCCGACAGCCGGCCGGTGAACGGCTGGCAGAGCATGTTGGTTAGCTTCTCCGCGACGAGGACGAACGCGACCGCGAGCCCGGCGTACGCCAGCCCGCCCCGGGCCGCCGAGACGCCGGCGTAGATCGCCACCCACGACCGGACCACGGTGACGGCGACGGCGTACTGCGCGCGGAACGAGGTCAGGGTGATGATGCGCTCGTTGAGCGCCAGCCCCGCGAACGGGTTGCCGTACGACCGGCTCTCGTCGGCCGGGAGGTAGAGCCAGACGCCCGCGAGCCCGAGCGCGAAGGCGACGACGATCACCGTGTAGATCGGCGTGAACCCGACGACCTGGTACAGCCCGCCCGCGATGATCATCCCGAGGATCGACGCCAGGAAGCGCACGGAGTTGGCTTTCCCGATGGCGTTGGCGCGCTCGCCGTGGTCGGCGAGCTCGCCGACCAGCGAGAGCGTCATCAGCCCCGAGCCGGTGACGGCGACGCCCTGCAGCGCGCGGACGCCGATGAACGCCGTGCTGTCGGCGAAGCTCGTCGCGAGTTCGACGCCGACCAGCGACGCCGCGGCGGCGACGGCGTCGCCGATGGGCTGGACGTTCGCGAACGCGACGTAGGCGAGCACGCTCACGCTCAGCACCGCGAGCAGCACCTTCTTCTTGTCGTAGCGGTCGCCCGCCCACGCCAGCGGGATCACGACGATCGTCTGGGCCAGCGTGAACCCGGTGATGAACAGCCCGCCCATGAAGTCCGAGGCGTTCAGCACCTCGATGTAGAACGGGATCAGCAGCGCGAGCGTCGAGTAGCCGAACCCCGTGGCGAACCGCGAGAGGTAGAGCGACCAGAACTGCAGGCGTTGCTCGTTCACACGCCGACTGCGTGTGAGCCTCGAAAAGGGGTTTCGTTTCGATACGCGGTGGTAGCCGGCGTCGGGCTGCAGAAAAAGGGGGGGGGCGGCGACGTTACTCGCGGCGCGCGAGGAAGCCGGCGCCGATCAGCGCGAGCAGCGCGGCGACGACGCCGAAGCCGGGCGCCGACGTGCTCGTCTCGGTCGGCGTGTCAGTCGTGGTCGGGCTGCCCGTGGCCTGGGTCGTGCCCGTCCAGCTCTCGTTCAGCCCGGCCGCCTCGGAGCTGATGCTGAGCGTGTACTCCTCGTTCGCGTCGAACGTGAAGAAGGAGAACTGGCCGGTCGCGCGACCGTTCTCGTCGACGGTGACCTGCGTCGTGGTCTCGGCGCCGGTGTCGTCGCCGGTGCCGGAGACCAGCGAGAACGTCAGCGAGGTGCCGGGCGCGAGCGTCGTCGCGACCTGGTAGTTGACGACCTCGCCGGCGGGCGCCTCGCTCACGCCGTCGAGGAAGTTGACCTTCGGCTCGACGACGCCGAACGTCGCGGTGCGGGTGTAGTTCTCGCCGTCGGTGACGTCGTCGGTCAGCGTCGCCGACGCGGTGAAGCTGTCGCCGACAGCGGCGACCGAGCTCGCGTTGCCCTGCTGGAACTCCGTCTCCGCCAGGTCGAGCGCGACGTACACCGCGCCCTCGGTGGCGTTGACGGCGACGCCCTCGGTGTCGGCGGCCGCGTCGAGCGTCTTCGCGGACTCGTTGGCCCCGACGCTGCTCTGGGTCTGCTGGAGATCAAGCTCTAGCTCGTCGCCCAGCAGCGTGCCGTCGTCGTCGGCCGCGGCGGGCACGCCGGCGGCGTCGAGCCGGAGCACCACCACGTCGCTGGCGGCGACGATGCTGTTGGTCGGGTCGGACTGGGTGCCGGCCTCGGCGGCGGCGGACGCGGAGGTGGTCGCGGGCGCCGCGGTCACCGTGAGGTCACCGACGGCGTCGGACTCGACCGGTGCGGTCGCGGCCGCCGCGGGTGCGACGGCTGCGAGAAGCAGTACGAACGCGAGCGATAGAGCGGTGTACCGTGTGTTCATGGTTGGTGATGGCCCGCGCTACTCGCCGTGGCGTCTCGGGGTGGGTCTGCAGCCGCTAGGGGTGGACGCCGTGGGAGGGCGAGCGGAGCGGAGCCGGACCGAGCGAATCGGTCGCTGTCCGTTGGTTCGTGTGGTCGAACTAAACGGTTCCTTTCCGGACGCCGTCTGGGAGACGTTACCCCGGCTGTACCGGCAGCGTTTGCCAGGCCAGTAGTTTCACGGCGCTCCCGGCCGACCCGTGCCCATGACGCTGTTCTGGCATCGGCGCGATCTGCGGGCGAGCGACAACCGGGGGCTGGCGGCGGCCGCCGACGACGCCGACGCGGTCGTGCCCGTCTTCGTGTTCGACGACGCCGTGCTCGAGCACGCCGGCGACGCCCGGGTGCGGTTCATGCTCGACTCGCTCGCCGCACTCCGCGAGGCGTACCGCGAGCGCGGGAGCGACCTCGTCGTCGCTCGGGGGGACCCGGCGGAACTGCTGCCCGCGCTGGCGGCGGCCGTCGACGCCGGGACGGTCCACTGGAACGCGGACTACTCCGGGCTCGCACAGGAGCGCGACGCGCGGGTGGCGGACGCGCTCGCGGCCGCGGGCGTCGACGCCGAGACCCACCACGACGCGGTGCTCCACGAACCCGGGACGATCCGGACGAACGCCGGGGAGCCGTACTCCGTCTACACGTACTTCTGGAAGAAGTGGCGCGACCGCGAGAAGCCCGACCCGTTCCCGGCGCCCGACGGCAGTGATCTCGCCGACGGCGCGGTGCTCGACCCGGACCTGCTCGCGACCGACGACTCGGACGGGTCCCGCCTCGACGACGCGCTCCGTTCGAGCCTGCCGTCGATCGACGACCTCGGCTTCGCGGAGCCGGACGCCGACGTGCAGGCCGGGGGAACTGCGGCCGCAAACGACCGGCTCGAGGAGTTCTGCGACGAGGCGATCTTCAGCTACGAGTCCGAACGCGAGTACCCCGCCCGGTCCGGGAGCTCCCGGCTCTCGCCCCACCTAAAGTTCGGCACGATCGGCCTCCGAACCGTCTACGAGGCGACCGAGGCGGCGATGGCCGAGGCGGAAGCGCGGGACGACGCGAACGACGACTACGACGCCGAGGCGGACGAGGACGAACTGGGCCCCGCCCAGGAGAGCGTGCAGACGTTCCAGTCTCAGCTGGCCTGGCGGGAGTTCTACGCGCAGGTGCTCTACTTCAACCCGGAGGTCGTCGCGGCGAACTACAAGGAGTACGAGGAGCCGATCGAGTGGCGCGACGACCCCGAGGAGCTCGCGGCGTGGAAAGCCGGCGAGACGGGCTACCCGATCGTCGACGCGGGATGCGCCAGCTCCGCGCGGAGGCGTGGATGCACAACCGCGTGCGCATGATCGTCGCCTCGTTCCTCACGAAGGACCTGCTCTGTGACTGGCGCGCGGGCTACGACCACTTCCGGGAGCACCTCGCGGACCACGACACCGCCAACGACACCGGCGGCTGGCAGTGGGCGGCGTCGACGGGCACCGACGCCCAGCCGTACTTCCGGATCTTCAACCCGGCCACGCAGGGCGAGCGCTACGACCCCGACGCCGAGTACATCCGGGAGTACGTGCCGGAACTCCGGGGCGTCGACGCCGACGCGATCCACGATTGGCCGGAGCTGAGCGACGAGGAACGCGCGGAACTGGCGCCCGACTACCCCGACCCCATCGTCGACCACAGCCAGCGCCGGGAGCAGGCGCTGGCGATGTACGAGCGGGCGCGGGGGGAGGAGCCGGAGGAGGAGTAGGGATTTCTAGTCGGCTACGGCGTCAAGCTAGTTGCAGCGTTCCGAGGGTCGCTGCTGGTCACGCGCCGTGTTTGGCTCTCACACAGCCACGGCATAGGCTCCCTGCAGCGGTCCGGAGACCGCTGCCGGTCGCGAGCCGTGGTTTGGCTCTACACAGCCACGGCATCGAGCTTCGTGCAGCGACCCGTCGGTCGCTGCTGGGCACGAGCCGTGGTTTGGCTCTCACACAGCCACGGCATCATGCTCCCTGCAGCGGTCCGGAGACCGCTGCTGGGCACGCGCCGTGGCTGGCTAGCCGTGCGTTGCGGTATCCGTCGTCCCCAGAATCGTCTCACAGTGGGGACACTGCCAGACCACCGGTTCGCCCCAGTCGGCGTCGATGAACGCGCGCTCGAGTTTCCGCACCTCCCGCTCGCAGGACGGACAGTTGGTCATGGTTCGGCTCCCGGCGCGCCATGATTAACCGTTTCCCTCGCGGAACCGCCCGCACCCGCCGCCGTCGCGCTTTTGCGCGCCGGCCACGCAGGGAGTTGCATGACGACACGCATCGACGTGCTGCTGTACGACGGGTTCGACGAACTCGACGCCGTCGGCCCGTTCGAGGTGTTCCAGAACGCCGCCCGCGCCGGCGCCGACTGCGCTGTCTCCCTGGTCACGGCCGAGCCGCGGGAGCGCGTCACCGCGAGCCACGGCCTCGACGTGGGCGTCGACGGCACGCTCGCCGACCCCGACGCGGCCGACGCGCCGGACCTGCTCGTGGTGCCGGGCGGCGGGTGGTCCGCCGGCGAGGGCGGGGTCCGCCGGGAGTACGACGCCGGCGACCTCCCGCCCCGGATCGCCGCCCACCACGACGCGGGCGCGACGGTCGCCTCGGTCTGTACCGGCGCGATGCTGCTCGAACGCGCCGGGCTCCTCGGCGACGGCCCCGCGATCACCCACCAGTCGGCGGTCGAGGACCTCCGGGCGGCCGGCGTCGAGGTGCCCGACGCTCGCGTCGTCGACACCGGGAGCGTGCTGACCGCCGGCGGGGTCACCAGCGGGATCGACCTCGCGCTCTACCTCGTCGAGCGGGAGTTCGGCGCCGACGTGGCCGCGGACGTGGCGACGACACTCGAGTACGAGCGCCGGGGGGACGTGCTCGTCGACCGCTAATCACGCGCGATCGCGATCCAGACGGCGGCCGCGGCGGCGGTCGTGAGCACCGCGAGGCCGATCCAGCCCGCGTCGTACCCCACGCTCCCGGCGACCGTGCCGAACAGCGGCGGCGCGACGAGGCCGCCCGCGTTGAGCGCGGTCTGTCCGCCCGCCGTCGCCGCGCCGACCTCGTCGTCGTCGACGAGCGCGGTCATGGTCGCGTAGTACACCCCGGGGAACCCGAGGATGGAGAGGCCCAGGAACCCGAACGCCAGCCACGTCGCCGTCCGGCCGCCGGCGACGACGACGGCGAGGAAGCCGAGGCCGGCGAGTGCGGCCTGGGCGGCGAGGACGAGCGCCGGTCCGCGGGTGGGTCGGCCCGGGATGCGGTCGGCCAGCTCCCCGCCCGCGAGCCGGCCCAGGCTCCCCGTCACCTGCACCGTCGCGAGCACGGCGCCGCCGACGCTCGCGGTGGCGGCGACGGTGTCGGTGACGTGGGGGACGACGTAGCTGGTGGTCGTGAACACTGCGGCGCCGAGGAAGAACCCGGAGACGAGCAGCCCGCGGTACGCGCGGTCGTCGAGCAGCGAGCGCACGTCGGGCACCGAGAGCGACCCGCTCGCGGGCATCCCCTCGTACCGCAGTGCGGTGACAGCGGCGACGACGACCGCCAGCGCGGCGCCAGCGAGGAACGCGGCCTGCCAATCGAACCGGACGATCCCCAGCACGGCCGCGGCGTCGGTCGTGGCCATCCACGCGATCAGGAGCGCGGCGACGGCGCTGCCAGCGGTGACGCCGACCTGCTTGACGTTCATCGCCAGCGCCTGCCGGCCCGGGGGTGCGACGTTGATCGCCGCCCGGTTGGTCGCGGGCATCGCCGTCGCGTACGCGAAGCCGACGAACAGCAGCGCCACGAGGAGGATCGGGAACGTCGGGGCGACGGCGACGAAGGCCATCCCGGCCGCCAGCGCGAGCAGCCCGTACACCAGCAGCGGCCGCTCGCCGAACGCGTCGGTGGCGGCGCCGGTGCCGAACAGCAGCGCGGTGTACCCCAGCATCACCGCGGTGACGGTCAGCCCCGTCACGCCGAGGGAGACGCCGAACCCCTCGCGCACGAACGCGGTGGCGGCGAACACCGTGTAGAAACAGAGGCTGGCGGTGAACTGCCAGCCCGAGACGAGCGAGACGCCGCGCCAGCCCATACCCGCCCTGCGGCACAGCCACGTAAGTGCGTGCCCGTTCCGGCACGGGCTGCTGGTCTCTCGGAACCGGCGCGTGCGCCACGCTACCAAACGTTTCCTCAAGATTTAACATGAACCGCAACCCAACAAACGACTGGTGATTCACCGATGACTGAGTACGAACTACCGCCGCTCCCGTACGACTACGACGCGCTGGAACCGTCCATCTCCGAGCAGGTGCTGACGTGGCATCACGACACCCACCACCAGGGGTACGTCAACGGCTGGAACAGCGCCGAGGAGACGCTCGCGGAGAACCGCGACGCGGGCGAGTTCGGCTCCTCCGCCGGCGCGATCCGCGACGTGACCCACAACGGCTCGGGTCACATCCTCCACGACCTGTTCTGGAAGAACATGAGCCCCGAGGGCGGCGACGAGCCCTCGGGCTCCCTCCGTGACCGGATCGAGGAGGACTTCGGCTCCTACGAGGCCTGGAAGGGCGAGTTCGAGGCCGCTGCCGGCGCCGCCAGCGGCTGGGCGCTGCTGGTGTACGACTCCTACAGCAACCAGCTGCGGAACGTCGTCGTCGACAAGCACGACCAGGGCGCGCTGTGGGGGAGCCACCCCATCCTCGCGCTGGACGTGTGGGAGCACTCCTACTACTACGACTACGGTCCCGCTCGCGGGGACTTCGTCGACGCGTTCTTCGACGTGGTCGACTGGGACGAGCCTGCCGCGCGGTACGAGCAGGCCGTCGAGCTGTTCGAGTAGACCCGCTACTCTCGCGTAGCAAGAAGCCGGAACGCGTCGCCGTCCCGATTTCTTTCAGGACTCGCCCCATAGCGACGCTGCCGTCGACGCCGGACCAGTAGCGTTTACGCCGTCCCGTCCGAACCCCGGCGTATGCCACGCGCCAAGGAGAGTTTCGACCGCCTCCACCCCTGTGACTTCTACACGCCCGAGGAGCTACTCGTCGAGGACCAGATGTACACGGTGTACGAGATCGCTCGGCTGCTCCAGGGGCTCGAACCGGACGCCGAGATCGACGAGGAGACCGAGGCGGTGCTGCTGGACTGGGCGATCCCGTGGGTGATGAACAACGCCGACGATCTCGTCGTCGCCGAGCCGCCCGCCGACGACGCCCCCGGCTACTACGGGCTGCGACGACCGACCGACCTCGACGACGCCGACGACGAGTAGCTCGCCGCGACCGATTACTCCCCGAACAGCGACTCGTAGCGCTCGTTAGCGGCGCGTGCGCCCCGGCGGAGGTAGCCGATGTCGGTGCCCGCGATCAGGTAGTCGAGCCCGCGGTCGTGCCAGGCGTCGATCTCCGCGGGACTGGTCGCGAGCGTCCCGACGGGAACCTCAGCGGCCGCGCCCGCGTCCAGCACGCGGTCGAGCGCGTCGCGGAACGCCGGAGCGTCGTACTCGCCGAAGCAGCCCAGATCCGCCGAGAGGTCGGCGGGCCCGACGAACAGCGTGTCGACGCCGTCGACGCGGGCGATCGCCTCGGCGTGCTCGACGCCGGCGGCGGACTCGATCTGTGGCAGCACCGCGACGGCGTCGTTGGCCGCGGTGAAGGACTCGTCGAGGGTGGCGCCGTAGCCGTTCGCGCGGCTGCCGGCGACGCCGCGCTCGCCGTCGGGCGGGTAGCGCGCGGCCGACACCAGCGCCTCGGCCTCGGCGGCGCTCTCGATCCGGGGCGCCATCACGCCCGCGGCGCCGAGATCCAGCGCCCGCTTCACCTGCGTGGCGTCGTTCTCGGGCACCCGGACCACCGTGTCGGTGTCGCCCGCGGCGTCGACGGCGCGCACGAGGTTCCCCGCGCTCTCGACGGACAGCGGCGTGTGTTCGGTGTCGACGACGACGAAGTCGAGCTCGAGGGCGCCGACGATCTCGGCGGCGGCGGGCGAGCCCAGCGACACCCAGCTCCCGATCGGGGCGTCGCCTGCGGTGAGCTGCTCCCGGAGCGTCATCTCCTCGGTTCGGTCGTGGCTGGTCATGGCTGGGGTGGCGTCCGCGACGGGCAAAAGTCGGCGGGTTCCGGCCAACACGGTAGCTGGCCAGCTAAACGATCTGTGAGAGTGGCCGGGGCGGGCTCGAACTTCCGGGAGAGCGGCGCTCTCCCGTATCGCCGTTCACGCCGCGAGGCGCCGTTCACGGCGACCGTTCCGGGTTCTCCGCCCGCGACGGCCCGACAACGGTTCTCGGACTCCTCGTTCACACCGTTCGCTCGTCGTCGTCGAGAACCGTGAGAATGGCCGGGGCGGGCTCCGAACATGATGTTTACATGGCCCGCAGGTGAGCGTAGTCGTATGACCGACCAGCCGAAGACAGCCATCAAGCGCAACGTTGAGCGCTGTC
>NZ_BBJN01000026.1 GCF_000739555.1 Halolamina rubra | reverse complement strand
GCGTCGACGCCGCCGCGATCCGGGAGCGCGCGCAGGCGTACGCCGAGGAGCTGTTCGCGGCGCGCTGACGCCGTTTTCGGGCTGAGCGGCGCGTCCGTTCGTGGCCGTCGCGGACTGCCGCCCGACGCCGACGTGTTGGCCCACGCCAAGCTTGGTTTCATGGCCGAACGCGGTCTCCGCCAACCCGATGGTCACACGACGACAGCTCCTGCGAACTGGCGCGCTCGGGATCGCGACGGCGCTCGCCGGCTGCGGCGGCACGGAGCCCACCGAGACGGCGACCGACTCGCCGACGGCCACGGCGACGCCGACGGCGACCGCGACGAGCACCCCGACGGCGACGGTCGTCGACGTGGGGCCGGAGCGGCGCCTCCGGTTCGAGCCCGAGGAGATCGAGGTCTCTGTCGGCGACACCGTCGAGTGGGTCGCCCGCAGCGAGGGCCACAACGTGACGAGCCACCCGGACGCCTCGCCGAAGTGTGAGAACCCCGAGGGCGCCGACCCGTTCACCTCCTACGAGGGCGACGACCACTTCGCGATCATGGCGGTCGGCGAGACGTTCACCCACGAGTTCACCGTCGCCGGCGAGTACGTGTACGTCTGCACGCCCCACGCGGGTCAGGGGATGGTCGGCACGGTTGTCGTCACCGAGTGATCGACGCCCGTCGGCGCCTCGGGCGCCGTCGATTGGCGAGTACCAAGGGAGCAATGATGCGGGTCGACGGACAGCCTACACGTATGTCACAGTCTGACAGGCAACGTGACGACGACGGCGCGGCGGACGACTCGACCGCGCGCTCCGCCCGCGATCGCTTCGTGGACCGGCGACGGTTCCTGAAGACCTCGGGCGTGCTCGCCGGGATCGGCGTGCTCGCGGGCTGTGGCGGCGGCCCGGATCCCACCGAGACGGCGACCGAGTCGCCGACGGAGACGGAACCGCCCACAGACACCGAGCCGCCGACGGACACCGAGACGGAGACCGAAACGGAGACGGAGCCGTCGCTGGAGGAGCGCTACCCCGGCCTGCGCATCCTCTCCCCGGAGCCGGAGAACGCCGAGGCGGCCGCCCGGGAGACGTACACCGACTTCATCACCCCCCGCGATGAGCACTACATCCGGAACCACTACCCGACGCCCGACATCGAGGAGTCGGAGTGGACGGTGTCGCTGACCGGGCTCGTCGACGGCGAGCCGGAGCTGTCGATGGCGGAGATCAAACACTCCTTCCGCACCGAGTCGGTCACCCACACGATGCAGTGTGCGGGCAACGGCCGGAGCTACTTCGAGCCACAGGTCGGCGGCAACCAGTGGACGTTCGGCGCGGTCGGCAACACCGTCTGGACCGGCACGCCGATCTCGGCGATACTCGAGTACTACGGCGCCGACACCAGCGACGGCCGGTTCCTCACCGTCATGGGCGGCGAACACCCCGACGGCGAGGACGTGTTCACCCGCTCGATCCCGATGGAGAAGGTGATGGACGACACGCTGCTGGCCTACGAGATGAACGGCTCGCCGGTCTCCCCGGACCACGGGTTCCCGGTGCGCCTGCTCGTCCCGGGCTGGTTCGGCTGTAACAACGTGAAGTGGGTCGACCGCATGCACGTGATGGACACGATGGTCATCGGCGACGAGTGGGAGGAGGAGGGCGCCCCGGAGGACGGCCAGCGCACCTACACCCACTGGCAGCAGTACTCCTACCGGGTCGTGCCCGAGGAGGACACCCGCGCGACCCACTACGAGGACATCCCCGTCTACGACACCCGCGAGCAGATGGAGCGCACCGACGAGATCGACAACGCCTACATGTACGACCAGGTGGAGAAATCCCTGATCGGCTACCCCGGCCAGGGGCAGACTGTCACCACCTCGCCCACGGGCACGCTCGAGGTGATCGGCGTCGCGTGGGCCGGCGACGACAACGTCGAGACCGTCGAGGTGTCCGCCGACGGCGGCGAGACGTGGAACGAGGCGGAGTTCTTCGGCCCGATGACGCAGCCGAGCGGCTGGCGGCAGTTCCGCTACGTCTGGCAGGACCCGCCGACCGGCGAGCAGACGCTGCACTCGCGGACGACCGACGAGCGCGGCTACACCCAGCCGGCGACGGTCTCGGCGCCCGAGGACCAGCTGATCGGGATCGAGAACGACCAGTACCCGTGGTGTCAGGGCGGCTACGGCAACAACGCCTACGTCCCGCACGGGGTCAGCTTCACCGTGGAGGAGTGACGATGGTCGAACAGGGCGAGATCGCGATCGTCCACCTCACCGGGCGGCTCGTCGACGGGCCCGAGGCGGGCGAGCCGTTCGAGACCACCGACGTGGACGTGGCGCTCGAGGCGGGGATCTACCACGACCAGCGCGACTTCAAGCCGCTGGAGTTCCGCGTCGGCGAGGGGCACATCATCCCGGGGCTGGACGAGGCGGTCCAGGGGATGACGGAGGGCGAGGAGCGGACGGTCGTTCTCGAGCCCGAGGCGGCGTACGGCGCCGTCGACGAGGACGCGATCGTCACCGTCCCGCGCGAGGAGATCGAGTCTCGGAGCGACACGACCGCCGAGGTCGGCGGGCTCGTCGAGAGCGAGAGCGGCGAGTACGGCTGGATCACGGCCGTCGACGACGAGCGCGTCACCGTCGACTTCAACCACGAGCTCGCGGGCGAGCGCGTCGAGTTCGAGATCCGGCTGCTCGAGAGCCACGCCTCGAAAACCGGGAGCGCCGGGGAGCGCGGAACGGCCTGACGGGTTGGGCGCTCAGCGCGCCTCCGTCGCCCGGTCCGGAGCCGTCCCGTCGTCGAGTTCGAAGTAGCCTTTCGCGAGCGCCGCCTCGGCCTGTCGGAGCCGGTAGGAGACCGTCGACCCCGGGACGCCGAGCTGTTCGGCGAGCTCGCCGACGGTGATCTCTCGCGGCGTCTCGTAGTAGCCGTGGTCGACCGCCGCCCGGAGCGTCGCCCGCTGCTCCTGTGGCATCGACACCGACGCCAGCGAGTCGACGGTCCACTGGGAGACGCCGTTGAGGTGGCTGAACTCCACGGAGACGCCGTCGGCGAGCGACTCCTTCAGGCGCTCGAAGAACGGCTCGATGTTCGCCGCCGAGCGCGTGAGGATCCGCATCTCGTTGGTGCTCCCCTGTCGGTGGGCGTGGATGATGAACCCCCGTTCGAGGCGCCTCGCCGCGAGCGCGTAGACGGAGTCGCAGGTGTGGAGCCGGTCGACGAACAGGTACATCACGACCGACGACGCCGACCGCTCGAGCACCGTCGCGTGGCGGTCGGCGCCGCAGGCCGACTCCGTCATCACCTCGGCGTCGCTCCCCCTGATCGCTTCGACCTCGTCCAGCGCGTCCTCCGGCCCGACGAACTGCTCGACGAGCCAGAACTGGTCCCGACTCACGCAGGTCCCGATCGACTTCCCGCGCAGCGACGGCTCCCGACGGAACAGGTCCATCAGCGGGTCGGCGCCCGGGCCGTAGCTGAACTCGAGACCGAGCTCTCGCATGTGTCACAGTCTCTCACACGCTCCGAGAATATATTTATTCCCCAACTAATACGGCGTCGGGATCACGAGCGAGTCCGCCGTCGCACACCCCCGTCAGCGACCCTCCGAAATCGTTATCCCGAGTCGCGGGGGATGGTCAGT
Source organism: Halolamina rubra (assembly GCF_000739555.1). Taxonomy (GTDB): domain Archaea; phylum Halobacteriota; class Halobacteria; order Halobacteriales; family Haloferacaceae; genus Halolamina; species Halolamina rubra. Next base: position 3,472 of record NZ_BBJN01000026.1, on the reverse strand, counting down.
ATGCCGACGGACCCGCAGCGATACGACCCCGACCTCGGACGGAAGTTCGTGTTCGTCACCGGCGGGGTGATGTCCGGCCTCGGCAAGGGCATCACCGCCGCGAGCACCGGGCGCCTCCTCTCGAACGCCGGCTTCGACGTGACCGCCGTCAAGATCGATCCCTACCTCAACGTCGACGCCGGGACGATGAACCCCTATCAACACGGTGAGGTGTACGTGCTGAAAGACGGTGGCGAGGTCGACCTGGACCTCGGGAACTACGAGCGGTTCCTCGGGGTCGACATGACCTCCGACCACAACGTCACGACGGGGAAAGTGTACCAGCACGTCATCGAGAGCGAGCGCGCCGGCGACTACCTCGGGGAGACCGTCCAGGTCATCCCCCACATCACCAACGACATCAAGCGGCGCATCCGCGAGGCCGCCGAGGGGAGCGACGTCTGTCTCGTCGAGATCGGCGGCACCGTCGGCGACATCGAGGGGATGCCGTACCTCGAGGCGCTGCGGCAGTTCGCCCACGAGCAGGACGACGAGGACATCCTGTTCACCCACGTGACGCTGGTCCCCTACTCGAAGAACGGCGAGCAGAAGACCAAGCCGACCCAGCACTCCGTGAAGGAGCTGCGCTCGATCGGGCTCCAGCCAGACATCCTCGTCGGGCGCTCGGAGGACGAACTCGACGCGAAGACCAAGGAGAAGATCGCGCTGTTCTGTGACGTGCCCACCGACGCCGTGTTCTCGAACTCCGACGTCGAGGACGTGTACCACGTCCCGCTGATGGTCGAGGAGGAGGGGCTCGACGAGTACGTGATGCAGGAGCTCGACCTGAAAGACGAGGCGCTGCCGCCCGAGGACCGCTCGACGGAGTGGCGCGACCTCGTGACCCGCGAGCGCACCGACAGCGTCGAGGTCGCGCTGGTCGGGAAGTACGACCTCGAGGACGCGTACATGTCGGTCCACGAGGCGCTGAAACACGCCGGCATCCAGCGCGGCGTCGAGGTGAACGTCTCGTGGGTCGACGCCGACGACATGGACGACCACCACGCCGACCGGCTGGAGAACGCCGACGGCGTCGTCGTCCCCGGCGGGTTCGGCTCCCGGGGGACCGAGGGGAAAGTCGAGGCGGTGCGCTACGCCCGCGAGAACGACGTCCCCTTCCTCGGGCTCTGTCTCGGCTTCCAGATGGCCGTCATCGAACACGCCCGCAACGTCGTCGGCCTCGAGGGCGCCGACAGCACCGAGATCGCGCCCGACACCCCCCACCCCGTGATCGACCTGCTGCCCGAGCAGTACGAGACCGAGGAGATGGGCGGGACGATGCGGCTCGGCACCCACGAGACCGAGATCGACGAGGGGACGCTCGCGGCCGCGGTGTACGGCGACACCTCCTGTACGGAGCGCCACCGCCACCGCTACGAGGTGAATCCGGAGTACATCCCGCAGCTCGAAGCCGACGGGCTGACGTTCTCGGGGCACGCCGACAACCGTATGGAGATCGTCGAACGCGCCGACCACCCGTACTTCATCGGCACGCAGTTCCATCCGGAGTTCCGCTCGCGACCCGACCGCGCCAGCCCGCCGTTCGTGGGCCTGCTCGACGCGATCCTCGACGAGCGCGGCGACGAAACGCCCGACGAGACGGAGGTGAGCGCCTGATGGTCGACCCCGACTCGTTCGTCGACGAGAAGGTCGAGGAGATCCGGGAGGCGGTCGGCGACGGGAAGGCGGTCATCGCCCTCTCGGGCGGCGTCGACTCCTCAGTCGCGGCCGCGCTGGCGTACGAGGCCATCGGCGACCGGCTGATCCCGGTGTACGTCGACACGGGGCTGATGCGGAAAGGCGAGACCGAGAGCATCCGCGAGACGTTCGCGTTCATGGAGTCGCTGCGGGTTATCGACGCCCAGGAGCGGTTCCTCGACGAGCTCGCGGGCGTCACCGACCCCGAGGAGAAGCGCCACGTGATCGGCGAGCAGTTCATCCGCGAGTTCGAGCGCGAGGCGACCGAGGCCGACGCCGACTACCTCGTGCAGGGGACCATCTACCCCGACCGGATCGAGAGCGAGGGGAACATCAAGTCCCACCACAACGTCGGCGGCCTGCCCGAGGCCGTCGACTTCGAGGGGATCGTCGAGCCCGTCCGCGACCTGTACAAGGACGAGGTCCGGGAAGTCGCCCGCGCACTCGACCTCGAGGAGGTGATCTCCGAGCGCATGCCGTTCCCCGGCCCGGGGCTCGCCGTCCGCGTCGTCGGCGAGGTGACGAAGGAGAAAGTCGAGGTCGCCCGCGACGCCTGTCACGTCGTCGAGGAGGAGACCGCCGAGCACGAGCCTGGCAGGCGTTCGGCGCCGTGCTGGGGAAGGCGACGGGCGTCAAGGGTGACAACCGCGTCCACGGCTGGGTCGTCGCCGTCCGCTCCGTCGAGAGCCGGGACGGGATGACCGCCCGGGCGCAGGAGCTCGACTGGGAGACGCTGCAGCGGATTCAGAGCCGGATCACCGGGATGAACGAGAACGTCGCGCGGGTCGTGTACGACGTGACCCACAAACCGCCCGCGACCATCGAGTACGAATGAAGGCACTCGTCGCGGGCCCCGACCCGGAGGGTATCGGCGCGGAGCTCGAGGCGCTCGGCGTCGCCGTCGAGCGCGTCGACAGCCCCGTGTTCGCGGACGCGTTGGCGGAGGCGGGCATCGAGGACGCCGACCTGTTCGTGCTCACCGACCTCGCGGAGGGCATCTCGATCACGCTCGCGAAGGAGGCGAACCCGGACGTGCGGGCGGTCTGTTACGGCGACGGCGAGCTGCCGGAGTCCGTCGGCGGCACCGTCGACCTCGTCGTCGACCCGTCGCTGCTCGACGCCGCGACGGTCGCCGAGGAGCTGGTCGCGGAGCTGCAGTAGTCGGCGCGGAACTGGGCGGGCGGCGCGCGCCGGCCGCTCCCGCCAGCCTTCCCGTCGCGACGCGCCGTCACTCCCGTTCTCGACGACGGTTAAACCGAGTTAATTCGGCTTATTACGGCCTCAAACGACCAAATCCCCGTTTGTCGCTATCCCCCTTCAAGTGCAAGTAGGTCCAGGCTACGGATGCGATGAACACGACGAAACTGCTCACGGTGCTCGTGGCAGCGCTGGTCGTCTCCGCCGGTGCGGGGGCGGTCACCGCCCAGACCCAGGAGACGAGCGCCGACACGAGCGTCGAAGCGACGTACGACGACGGGACAGTCACTGTCACCGTCACGCAGAACGGCACAGGCGTCGAGAACGTCTCGGTCGAGACCGACGACGAGGAGGTCGGCACGACCGACGCGAACGGCACGCTCACGTTCGACACGAACGCGAGCGACGGCGACGAACTCGAGCTCGAACTCGAGGGCGAGGGCGTCGACACCGAGGTCGAGTACGAGATCGAGGACGGCGAACTCGTCCGTGAGTCCGACGAGGACGACGAGCACGAGCTCGCGGCCGACGTGAGCTA
>NZ_BBJN01000027.1 GCF_000739555.1 Halolamina rubra | reverse complement strand
GCCCATGCCGCCGGGGCCGCCACCGCCGCCCATCATGCCGGACATCATCTGTGCGAACGGGTTGCCGCCGGGACCCTCGCCGCCGCCGCCCATGCCGGGCGGGCCGCCGCCCATCCCCTCCGGGCCGGGCGCCTCGCCCTCCTCGCGCTCCTCCTCGCGGCGCTGGCGGATCTCCTCGACGCGCTCGCGGAACGACTTCTCCTCCTCGTCACCGTTCTCCTCGACGGCCTCGTCGGTCTCGTCGGGTTCGTCTGCCATACCTCCGGGTTCCGGGGCCACGGCGAAAAGGGTTGTTCTCTCGCCACCGCTTCGAGAGCGTTTAGGCCGTCGCCCCCGGCGCTGACAGCATGACGCCGCCGCTGGCGCTGGATATCGACGGCACGCTGACCACGCCCGAACAGACGATCGCGCCGCGGGCGTTCTCGCTGCTCGCGGAGTGGGACGCGCCGGTGGTGCTCGCCACCGGGAAGGCGTTCCCCTACCCGGTCGCGCTCTGTCAGTTCGCCGGCATCCCCGAGCGCGTCGTCGCCGAGAACGGGGGCGTCGCGCTCGCGGACGGCGAGCTGCGCTACGCGGGCGATCCGGAGCGCGTCGACGCCGCGATCGCGGCGTTCGAGGACCGGGGCGGCGAGCTCGGCTGGGACGGCGTCGACACGATCAACCGCTGGCGGGAGACCGAGGTGGCCGTCAGCCGGACCGCCGACGAGGAGCTCCTCCGCGAGGTGGCCGCGGAGTTCGACCTCGAGTTCGTCGACAGCGGGTACGCGTTCCACCTCACCACCCCCGGGGTGAGCAAGGGGGCGGCGCTCGCCGGCGTCGCCGACGTGCTGGGCTACGACCCGGAGGCGTTCGTCGCCGTCGGCGACAGCGAGAACGACGCCTCGACGTTCGAGGTCGTCGGGGAGTCCTACGCCGTCGCGAACGCCGACGAGACCGCGAAGCGGACGGCGGACCACGTGCTCGACGACGGCTACGTCGACGGCACGCTCGACGCCCTCCGGCGGGTACGGGACAGCGAGTAGAAGAGTCGTCTCAGCACTCCTCGGCCGCGGGTGTGGCCTCGCCTTTGACAGGAACGAACGCGCCGTCGATGTCCCACTCGTGGATGCAGTAGAGGTCGCCGAGCCGGTCGGCTCGCCAGACCCCCTCGTCGTACTGTTCGACACGCCCGCAACGCTCACAGGTGCGGCGCTCCGGCGTGCGGAGCAGATCGCTCATTGTGGAGCGGAGGGTGGTGAGGGGTATCAAGCTTCCGCCGCCGGCAGGCTATTCGACCGCCCGCGTCGCGTCGACCACCCTCGCGATCGGCGCCGAGAGGTGGACCGTCGTCACCTCCTGTCCGCCGAACGTCTCGGTCACGCTCCCGATCCGCTCGAACCCGACTGACTCGTAGAACGATCGCCCACGCTCGTTTTCCTCGAACACTTCCAGCCAGACTCGCTCGTGGCCCGCGGCCGCGAGCCGTTCGGCGACCGTCGCCGTGAGTTCCGTCCCGATGCCGTCGCCCCAGTGGTCGGGATGAACGTAGAGTCGCGAGAAGAAGGCGTCCGGGCCGTCCGGATCGCTCGACAGGTCTCGCGCCGGCCCCGCGTTGGCGAAGCGACTACCCCGCCGTCGTCGGCGACGAGAAAGCAGGCGCTTCCCTCGCTCTCGACCGCCTCCTGGATCCCTTCGCGGAGCGACTCGACGGCGTACCACGAGTCGACAGTCTCGTCGACCGTCTCGGCACCCAGCAGGTCGTCGTAGGCGGCGTGCCACGACGCCCGGGCGACTGCCGCGATGGCCTCGGCGTCCGCCGGTCCCGCCTCGCGAACGTCCATACGCCGACTCTTTCACGCTGCCCGCTTGAGGATTCCGCCCGGTAGTTTTTCGGGCGCCGCGCATGTCGACGTTGTCGTGGGACTCTCCTCCCGGCGGACGTTCTGGCTCGCGCTCTGCTGGCTCGGCGCCACCCAGAGCCTCTCGTGGGGGATCGCCGTCGTCCGCGTCGGCCTCTGGCCGGGCAACGTCGCCGCGTTCGCGGGCTTCCTGCTGCTGACGGTCGTCGCGATCGCCGGCGTCGCCCGGCCGGAGTGGGCCGGCGGCCCCGGGGATCGGTCGCCGGTCTGGTGGGCGGCAGTCGTCGCCGCCGCCGTCGGCACGCTCCACTTGCTGCTCTAAACCTCGCGATACGGCCCCAGGCGCGTCCCGTCGGTCAGGTACGCCTCTCCGTCGACCAGCGCCTCGGGGAGGAACGGCGCGAGGAACGACTCCCCCTCGACGTTGATCCACGTCCCGCCGGAGCGCTCGTTGAACGCGGGGAACACGACCAGCTCCGGCTCGTTCCACACCAGGTCGGCGGCGTCCTCACCCAACGCCTCGAGGAACGGCTCCCGCCGCAGGGGGCCGCGCAGCCACGCGCGCTCGACGCGGCTCCCGCCCACCTCGTCGGTCAGCCGGACCGACGGGTGCTCGTGGCCCATGCAGAGCGTCGGCGCCGAGAGCGCCTCGGCGCCGGGCCAGGTGTGGCCGTGGACGAGCCCCACGTCGCCGACCCGCGCCCCCTCTGGGGGGAGCAGCTCGATCCGGTCGGGGAACACGTCGGCGACGCCGCCGTCGTGGTTCCCGGTCGCGAGCGTCAGCGGCACGCCTCGGGACTCCAGCGCGTCGAGCAGGTCGCGCACCTCCGCAGCCTCGTCGCCGCCGGGCTCGGCGATCCGGTGGACCAGGTCACCCAGCACGACCACCCTGTCCGCGTCGGTCTCGTCGACCAGCGCGAGCAGCCGCCGGCGGCGCTCGTCGGCGTTGCTGTCAAGTTCGACGCCGCGCTCGTAGCGCAGACCGACCTCGATACCGGCGTGGTAGTCCGCGACCGCCAGCGCACGCTCGGCGCCGAGGTCGAGCGTGGCCGCCGGCGCGCCGGCCACCGGTTCGACCGCTGGCCGGTCCATCAGATCGCCTTGAGCGTGCCGTCGTTGGGCTCGTAGCACTTCCCGCTCATCATCGCGCCCTGGATCGCGTCGTCGACGGCGTCGGGGTCGGCGCCGTGCTCGTCGACCACGCGCTCGACCACCGCCTCGCGGTCGGCGCCGTCGCCGTCGTCCAGTTCGGCCATCGCCTCCACGACGGCGTCCTCGAGGTCGTAGTCGACATCCGCCGACTCCGCCTCGTCGTCGGACGCCTCGCTGGACTCCTCGTCGGACTCTTCCTCCTCCGTGATCTCGGACTCGATCTCCTCGAGCTCCTCCTCGGAGGTGGGCACGTCGATGCCGGCCTCGCCGGGCTCGTCGACCTCCGTCCCGGTCGAGAACTCGGTGCCGAACTCCTCTTTGACCTCCTCGCGCTCGCTCTCGGTCAGCGCCTCCTCGTCGTCGACGGTCTCCTCGGGGTCGAACTCTTCCAGCTCCTCGGCCTCGTCGTCGACGGTCTCCTGCACCGACTCGCCGGTGTCGAAGTCACCGAGCTCCTCGTCGGCGGCTTCGTCGTCGACGGGTTCGTCGTCGGCAGCTTCGTCGTCGTCCGACACCGTCTCACCCGGCTCGCCGCCGGACTCGGGCGTCGTCTCCCTCTCCTCGTCGGTCGCCGTCTCGTCGGCCGTCGACTCTTCGTCCGCCGCAGCGGGCGTCGACTCCTCCGCCGTCGTTTCCGGCTCGTCCGCAACGACCTCGTCGTCGGAGTCGTCCGCATCGGCAGTTTCCGGCGTCGAAGGTTCGGCGGCTGCGTCCGCCGCGTCGGCCGTCTCGGTCTCCGACTCGACCCCACTTGCGGCGCCATCGAGGTCGATATCTACCGCGGGGAGCGGGCCGAGTTCGGGGGCTCCAGCCGCGTCCGGCTCGGTCTCCAGCGCGCCGACGGCGTCGCGGTCGCCGGCGACCTGTTCGACCGCCTCGATCGCGAGCGAGCGGACCGCCTCGAGGTACGTCGTGCCGGTGTCGTAGTGGTCGATCGCCTTCGGGATCCCGGCGGCAAGCGACGGATCGACGCCCGCGTCCGCGAGCGCCGCGCGGAGGTCGTCGCCGCGCATCTCCGACTCGAGCGCCGCGGCGAAGACGGCGATCCGGTGGAGGGTTCGCTCGGCCGCGGAGACCACCCAGCGGTCCCGGGTGTCGGCGTCGACCTCGTTGATGCTCTCCGGGCGGACCGAGGTGAACACGCGGTCGGAGTCCTCCGGCTCGAACGTGCGAGCCTTCCCCGAGAGCGCGACGAACGTCGGCGGCTCGGTCCGGTTCAGGAACGCGTGCTCGTCCGGCTGGTACTGCCCGGCGTAGGTGACGAACGCCCCCGTCGGGTCGACGACGCGCCCGCGGAGGCTGTCCTCGTTCACCTGCTCGACCTCGGTCAGCACGCCGACGGCGAACAGGCGGTTCACCCGGGCGCCAGTCGGCGTCACCACGTAGTTCGGCGCGCGCTCCTCGTCGCTCTCGGAGTAGGAGAGCGAGGCGTCGTCGAACTCCGCGGCGAACAGTCGCCGGGCGATCTCGCGGTTGCCCGGCCCGGAGTCGGCGCTCATGCGCTCACCCCCAGTTCCGCGAGCAGGTCACGCGCGGCCGCTTCGGGGTCCTCCTCGACGGGGTCGAACGCGTCGGCGTTGAGGTTCGCACCGTACTCGTCGACCGACAGCGAGCCGCGGGCGCGGTACGCGTCGCCCACCAACGCCGCGGCGATATCCTCGGCGACGACCTCGCGGTCCATCGCGTCGCGGGCGGCCTCCCGGGCGTCGTCGAGGTCGCCCCCGTAGATCTCCTCGGTGAGCTCGCGGCCGAGGATCACCGTACACGTCCCCGTGCCGTCGTCGAGGATCGCCTTCGTCCGGAGGTCGTCGACGCCCTCCACGTCGCCGTGGGAGCGACACTCGCCGTTCTGGATCGCTCGGTTGCAGTCCGGACAGCGCTGGATCAGGCCCGAGCCGTCCCGGACCTCGATCACGTTGCCGGAGAGCTCGACGTCGAACAGACCGCCGGCGGTGACGGCCTCGCCGATCGGCATCGACGGCGCCGAGTCGGTGACGACCACGGGCTCCTCCAGCGTCTCCACCGTCGAGAACTCCGAGACGTTCACCGAGGGGGCGCCGCGGTACTCCCGGACGTACACGTCCTCGAGCCGGACGCTCTCGCCCGTCTCGATCTCCGGGTGCGGGTCCCAGTCGGTGAACGGGAGCCGCCCGGTCTCGTCGCCGATGACGCCCGAGAGGATCTCGGTCTCGCCGTCCCGGCCGTCGATGGTTCGCTCCTCGACCTCGACGACGCTGACTTCGACGGTCCGGCCGCGGTCGCCGGGTTCGAGCTCGATCAGGTCGCGCTCGCCGCCGATCTCGTACGGGACGGCCAGCTCCTCGCTCTCCAGCGCGACGCTGGTGCTGTCGCCGAGGTTGAGCTCGGGGTGGCCCTCCCACTCGCGCACGCCGGCGTTGCCGACGGTGACGGTGTCGCCCGGCTCGAAGCCGAACTCCTGCCAGGCGGTGTAGGAGACCGTCCCCGATTCGTCGGCGAACTCGCCCTCGCGGATGGTGATGTCCTCGCCCTGGTACCGGATCGAGCGAGTCCCCTTCGTGAGCACGCGCACCGTCACGGTGACGTTGTCGTGCTCGGTCGTCAGCTCCGCCACGTCGAGCGACTCGGGGGTGGCGTCGCCGCCGCCACCGCCGCCGTGTTTCCGGCGGACGCTCTGTTTGGCCTCGTCGATCGGAACGCTGTACTGGAGCAGGTTCTCCAGGTCCTCTTTGACCTCCTCTTTGTCAACACCGAGAGCGGAGGCGAGCTCCTCGGCGTGGTTGTCTACGTCCATCGTGCCGGATTGGGCCGCGATAGCTAATAAGCGTTCGTCCGTGCGGTGCCGGCCACCCTCTTGCTGACGCCGCCGGGCCGCTGCCGGACCGAACCACCCTTGCGTCTCGGGCCGCACGAGGGGGGTATGAACGCGACGACACCGCTCTCGCTCGCCCGCGAGGCCGCCACGACCGGCGGCGAGGTCGCCCACGGCGGGTTCCGCGGCCCGCTCACGGTGGAGACGAAGGCGAACGAGCTCGACTCCGTGACGGAGTTCGACCGGGAGGTCCAGCGACGGGTGGCCACCATCCTCCGGCGGGACGAGCCCGACGCGGCGATCGTCGGCGAGGAGGAGCTCCCGGAGATCGAGACCCGGAAGGCGCTCCCCGAGTCCGGGCGGGCGTGGATCGTCGACCCCATCGACGGCACCAACAACTTCGTCGCGGGCAACCGCATCTGGTGCTGTTCGGTCGCCGCCGCCGAGGACGGCGAGGCTCTCGCCGCGGTGAACGAGTTCCCCGCGCTGGGCGACTGCTTCGCCGCCGGCGCGGAGGGCGTGACCCGCAACGGGGAGCCGATCAGCGTGAGCGAGCGGGCGCGATCGGAGACGTTCACGATCAACCCGATCTTCGGCCTCTCGGCCACCAACCGCCGGAAGCTCTCGGAGTACGTCTCGATCATCGCCGACGAGTTCGGCGACTGCCGGCGGTTCGGGAGTTCGCAGTTCGCGCTCTCCTCGGTCGCCGCGGGCGAGCTCGACGCCGCCGTCTCCAGCATGTCGCTCTCGCCGTGGGACACGGTCGGCGGCGTGCATCTGGTCCGGCAGGCCGGCGGCACCGTCACCGACCTGGCGGGGAACCGCTGGACCCCCGGCGCCGACGGGATCATCGCCTCGAACGGCCACGCACACGAGGACCTCGTCGCGGCGTTCGAGTAGCTACGCCTCCGCAGCCTCGGCGTCGTACGTCAACACGACGCCGTCGTCGAGCCGCTCCACGTCGGTCAACGAGAGCGACGGGAACGCGTCCGGATCGGTGAACCCCTCGCCGTCGGCCAGGGTCGGCGCGTCGCGGCCGCCGATCACGACGGACCCGACGTAGACGGTGAGTCGATCCACTAGCCCGGACTCGAACAGCGAGAAGATGAGCTCGCCGCCGCCCTCGACCAGCAGTCGTTCGACGCCGTGGCCCTCGAGTCGGTCGAACGCGGCGGGGAGGTCGACGCGGCTCGAGCCGGCGGTGATCACGGTTGCGCCGGCGGCCGACAGCGCCGCCACGTCGCCCTCGGCGGCGGCCTCGCTCACGAGCACGTACGTCGGGGCCGCGTCGTCGAGGATCTCGGCGTCCGGCGGCGTCCGCGCGCGGGAGTCCGCGACGATTCGGGCGGGGTTCGGTGGGTCGCCAACCTGCTCCCGGCGGTCGCGCCGCTCGTCGTCCTTGACCGTCAGCGCGGGATCGTCGGCGAGCACGGTGCCGACGCCGACCAACACGCCGTCGGATTCGGCTCGGAGCTCGTCCATCCGGTCGAAGTCCGCGGGCCCGGAGATCGCCACCTGCTCGCGATCGCGGGTCGAGAGCTTCCCGTCGACGCTCTCGGCGGCGTTCACGTGGACGTGCATACGCCCTCTCGACGCGCCGGTGGGTCGACTCTTTCGGTCCGAGCGGGAACGCTCAAGTCCCGCCGCGCCCGAGCGTCGCCGATGACCGTCGAGACGGAGGTGGTCGTGATCGGTGGCGGCGCGACCGGCGTGGGTGTCGCCCGCGATCTCGCGATGCGCGGCGTCGCCGTGACGCTGCTCGAACGCGGCCCGGGGCTCAACGCCGGCACGTCGGGGCGCTCTCACGGGGTCCTGCACAGCGGCGCACGCTACGCCGAGTCCGACGCCGAGGCCGCGGTTGAGTGCCTGCGGGAGAACCGAACGCTCCGGGAGATCGCCCCGGCAGCGATCGACGACGCCGGCGGCCTGTTCGTCCGCCTCGCCGGCGACGACCCCGACTACTTCGACCGGAAGCTCGAGGCCTGCCGGGACGTGGGGATGGCGCCGACGCTACTGGACGCCGACGAACTCCGTGAGCGCGTCCCTGGCGTCGCCGATCGCGTCGAGGCGGGGTTCGCGGTCCCGGACGGCGTCGTCTCGCCCGCACGCCTCGTCGCCGGCACCGCCGCCAGCGTTCGCGAGCACGGGGCGACCATCCACACCGACGCGACGGTGACTGACATCGACGCCGGCGGGAGTTCGTCGAAGCGCCTCGCCCTCTCCGTCGAGGACGGGCCGACCGTCACTGCCGACGCGGTGGTCAACGCCGCGGGCCCGTGGGCCGGCGAGGTCGCCGCGATGGCGGGGGCGGAGCTGGGAATGCGACCCACGCGGGGGGTGATGGTCGCGGTCGAGTACCCGGACCTTGGACCCGTGCTGAACCGCTGTCGCGAGCCCGCGGACGGCGACATCGTCGTCCCCCACGGCACGCAGGCGGTGCTGGGGACGACGAGCGTCGCCGTCGACGACCCCGACGCGTTCGATCGCGAGGACTGGGAGGTCGAGCGCACGGTTTCGGAGTGCGCGGCGATGCTCCCCGAACTCGCCGACGCGACGGTCGATCGAACCTACTGGGGGCTCCGGCCGCTCTACGAGCCGGACGAGCTCGATCGTGGGGGCCGGGGGATCTCGCGGGACTTCGCGATCGTCGACCACGACCCGGCGCCGGGGCTGGTGAGCGTGGTGGGCGGGAAGCTCACGACGTACCGTCGCATGGCCGAGGCCGTCGCCGATCGCGTCTGTGGGGAGTTGGGCGTCGACGCGCCGTGCCGGACCGCGGAGCAGCCGCTGCAGGGCGGCGACGATCCGGAGCGTCTCGACGAACTGGCGCGGGAGTTCGGCGCGGTCGGCCCCGCTGACAGCGACGTGGTGAAGTAGCGAACAGCCGGAGTCTGCGGCTCGGCGCGACGGCCCCGGACTTGCGTGTTCGTCGCGCCGCGGGTCTCAGGTCACGCGACGGGTTGGCCCCGTCATCGGTCAAAAAAGTTCGTCGCCGGGAGCGCGAATCAGTCGTCGACCGGTTCGACGCCGATCGTGACCGCCACGCCCTCGATCTCCCACTCCTCGACGAGGCCGTGTTCCTCGTCGATCTCCTCGACGTCGACGAACTCGGCGGCCCGCACTTCGTCGGCGACGAGGTCGCGCCGGTCGTCGAAGAAGCCGGCGACGCGCTCGTCGTCGATCTCGACCGCGACGCGGATCTCCTCCTCCACGTCGAGCTCCAGGCGCTTGCGGGTCTCCTGGACGCGCCGGATCAGGTCGCGGGCGTACCCCTCGCGCTCGATCTCCTCGGTGAGTTCGGTGTTCACGTAGACGCTCCCGCCCTCGAACTCCGCGCCGGAGACGTGTTCCGGCGGCTCGGTCTCGTACGCGACCATCTCGTCGGTGAGTTCGACCGTCTCGCCGTCGACCTCGACGCCCGCCTCGACGGCCTCGCGGGGCTCGCCGCGAACGGCGGCCATCACGTCCTGCGCGTCGCCGCCGAACTCCGGTCCGATCACGCTCATCTGCGGGTCCGCGATCTCCACGAGCTCCTCGTAGTCGTCGGTGACCGTGAGCGACTGGGCGTTCACGCGCTCGAGGAACAGCGCCTCCAGATCGCGCATGGCGTCGGCGACAGCCTCGTCGTCGGCCTCGATTACGACCTCCTGGACGGGCCAGCGGAGCTTCCGCCCGCCCTGCTGGCGCGCGTTCGCGGCGGCCTCCTCGACCTCGCGGAGCACGGCCATGTTCCGCTCCAGTTCGGGGTCGTGCAGGTCGTCGTCCGGCGTCGGCGCCTCGAGCATGTGGACCGTGTCGGCCTCGCCGTCGAGCGTCTGGTACATCCGGTCGGCGAGGTACGGTGTGTACGGGGCGAGCAGGCGGACGACCTCGTCCATGACGGTCGCGAGCGTCGCGTACGCGCCGCGCTTGCTCGCGGAGTCGGACTCCTCCCACATGCGCTCGCGGATCGCCTTCACGTAGAACCGGCTCACGTCCTCGGTCACGAAGTCCAGCAGGACGTTCAGCGCGTCGTGGACCGCGTACTCGTCCCAGGCGTCCTCGGTCTCCTGCTTCACGGTCTGGAGCCGGGAGAGCACCCACTCGTCGACGACCGAAAGCTCGCCGTCCGTCAGGTCGGCCTCGCCGGGGTCGTACCCGTCCAGCTCCATGTACGGCAGCGGGAACCGGAACACGTTCCAGAGGATGTTCAACGTCGACTGCATCTCCCGGAGCCCCTCCCACTCGAAGCGCAGGTCGGCGCCGTGCTGGTCGTGGCTGAGCAGGTACGCCCGGAGGGGGTCCCGACCGACCTCCTCGATCGCCTCGTGTGGCGTGACGATGTTGCCGAGGCTCTTGGACATCTTCCGGCCGTCGCTGTCAAGCGCGAACCCGTGCATCACGACCTCGTCGTAGGGGATCTGATCGACGGCGGCGGTGCCCATGCCGAGCTGGGACCAGAACCAGCCGCGGGTCTGGTCGTGGGCCTCGACGATCACGTCGGCGGGCCAGAACTCGTCGTGGGCCTCGGTCTCGCCGGGGTAGTCGAGCGTCCCCCACGACGCCACCGAGGAGTCCAGCCACACGTCGAACACGTCCGGGACGCGGGTGTAGGTCGTCTCGCCCTCGGTGATCGTGAGGTCGTCGACGGTCGGCCGGTGGAGGTCGAGCTCGCCGGCATCGACGTCCTGATCGGCGCGCTCCGCGAGCTCCTCGCGGGTGCCGACGACGATCCAGTCGTCCTCGGTCGTCTCCTCGGCCGTGCTGTCCTCGGGCGTCCAGATCGGGATCGGGATGCCCCAGTAGCGCTGCCGGGAGACGTTCCAGTCCGGCGAGTCCTCGATGAAGTTCCGGAAGCGGTTGTCCCGCGCCTCCGGCGGGTGCCACTCGCTCTCCTCCATGTTCTCGAGCAGGTCCTCCTTCACGTCGGTGACCGTGATGAACCACTGCTCGGTCGCGAGGAAGATGATGTCCGTATCACACCGCCAGCACTGCCCGTAGTCGTGGGTGTAGGACTCGTGGGCGAGCAGGTAGCCGTTCTCCCGGAGGTCGTCGATGATGTCGTCGTTGGCGTCGCGGACGAACTGGCCGGCGTACTCGCCGGCGCGCTCGTCGTACACGCCGTCGCTCCCGACGGGACAGAAGATCTCCAGCCCGAGCTCCTCGCCGCGCTCGAAGTCCTCCTGCCCGTGGCCGGGCGCGGAGTGGACCAGCCCAGTCCGGTCGGTCTCGACGTAGTCGGCGTGGTACACCTCGCCCGCGCCGTCGAAGGCGGGGTGGTCCGGCACCTCCTCGGCCAGCGGGTGGTCGTACTGCCAGCCGATCAGCTCCTCACCCGAGAGCTCTTCCTCGATCTCGTACTCCTCGTAGCGACCCTTCTCCAGCACCGACTCGACGCAGTCGGTCGCGACGTAGAGCACGTCCTCCTCGCCGCCTTTCCGGGCGCGAACTTTCGCGTACGTCGCCGCCTCGTCGACGGCGACGAACGTGTTCGCGGGGACGGTCCACGGCGTCGTCGTCCACGCCACGAGGCTCCCCTCGCGGTCGGCCAGCGGGAACTGGACGTAGATCGACGGGTCCTCGACCTGGTGGTACTCGACCTCGTTCTTCGCGATCGCGGTCTCACACCGCGGGCACTGCGTGATCGAGCGCTTCCCCTGCTCGACGAGCCCGTTGCCGTGGGCCTCGGAGAACGCCCACCAGGCGGCCTCCATGTACTCCGGGGAGATGGTCTGGTAGGGGTCCTCCCAGTCCATCCAGACGCCGATGGACTGGAAGTCCTCGTCCATGTTCTCGCGGTTCTCGACGGCGAACCGCTTGCACTCCTCGATGAACTTCTCCATCCCGTACTCCTCGATCTCCTGCTTGGAGTCGAAGCCCAGCTCCTGCTCGACCTTCGTCTCGATCGGCAGGCCGTGCATGTCGTACCCCGGCCGGTCGGTGACTTGGTGGCCCTCCATCCGCTTGCGCCGGATCACCGAGTCCTTGAGGGTCTTGTTCCACGCCGTGCCGAGATGCATCTGCCCCGAGGTGTACGGCGGGCCGTCGACGAAGAAGAAAGGTGGGTCGTCGGCGTGTGCCTCCTTGGTCCGTTCGTAGGCGTCGTGGTCGTCCCAGTACGCCGAGACGGTATCCTCCACCGCCTGCGGGTCGTACTGGTCCGGGACCTCCTCGTCCATACGTCTTCGCAGTGTTGGGGCGCTTATCAACCCGGTGGTCCGGCAGTCGCGCTGTCGGGCCGGCGTCGACGCCCCGCGTGCCACAAGGGAGACGTTCAAACGGCGGGCCCGCCAACCCCGGGTATGACCGACGTTCCGCTCGAACACGTCCACCGCGACCCCGAAAGCGACACCGACGCCGGCCTGTTCGTCCTCCACGGCCGCGGCGCCGACGAGAAGGACCTCCTCCCGGTCGCCCAGCGACTCCCGGGCGACCGCCACGTGATCAGCTTCCGCGCGCCGGACCGCCTGCAGGGCGGGTACACCTGGTACGACCTCGACCTCTCGGCGGGCGGCCTCGAACAGAGCCAGCCCGACCCGGACGGGTTCCGCCGCAGCCTCGACCTCGTCGCCGAGTCGATCGACGCCGCGGTCGACGCCTACGACCTCGACTCCGAGCGCCTCGGCCTGCTCGGGTTCAGCCAGGGCGCGATCACCAGCCTCTCGCTCGTGCTCGAGCAGCCGGACACGTTCGCGTGGGTCGCGGCCCACCACGGCTACCTCGCCGAGTCCCACGCCGACCGATCACCCGAGGGGATCGCGGGCAAACCCGTGTTCGTCGGCGCCGGCGCGGCCGACCAGATCATCCCCGCGAACCGTTGTGAGGCCGCCGCCGAGGGGATGCGCGAGGCCGGCGCCGACGTGACGTTCGAGACGTTCGGCGGCGGACACGGGATCGGCCCGGACGAGCTCGACGCCGTCTCGCAGTTCGTCGAGCAGTACGACTAACCGGTCCCGGTCCCCGTCGCGGTCGCTGTTGCCGTCGCCGTCCCGTTCTCTGTCGCGGTCGCTGTCGCCGTCGCGGTGCCGCTTGCGGTCGCGTTCCGCGCCTCGGGCAGCCACGCCGGCGCGGTCACGTCGACCGGCTCGAACCGGTAGTCGAGCGCGAACCGGACCCGCTCGCGCTCGCCGTCGTCGTCGCTGTCGGGCAGCGTGTAGCTCGCGCGGATCGTCGTGATCACCCCGCGGTCGGAGACGATCAGCAGCGCCTCGTAGTCGCCGACCTCGCCCTGCAGCACCGACGGCGGGTGGCCGTCGATCTCGACGCGGTAGGTCGGGCAGTCGGTCTCGTACTCGATCGCGCAGGTGACGACCGCCTGCTCCGTGCCGGCGAAGTAGCGGTAGAGGTACGTTTCGACGTTCGCGTCGAACCCCGTCGCCGGGTACTCCGCGAGGTCGTACCGTGCGTAGCGCGTCCGGTCCGGGAACGCGATCCGGCGGAACACGTCGGTCCCGCCGGCGTAGATGTCGTCGGTGATCCGCTCGGAGTCGTTCCCCTGAACGATCAGCCGCTTCTGCTCGTAGTGGGTGGTGTTCGCGATCCGGACCGTCGCGTTCCGGAACGTGTCGGCGCCGGTGGTGGCGTCTGCGGGCGACGTGAGCGACCACGAGACGACCCGCGATCGGTTCCGGACGCCGTCGACGTGGGCGTCGGCCAGCGCGACCGGATCGACGACGCCGGCCCGGCTGATTCCCGGACCCAGCCCCGGCATCGCCGTCGGCGTCGGGCTCTCGGCGCCGATGGCGCCCCCGTCGGCGTCCTCGGCCGTCACGTCGGCCGCCGTGATCGGCGACGGGGTCGGGCCCCCGCCCCCAGTCAGCGGCGGGCCGGCCGCGACGGCGCCGACGAGCGCGACCAGCAGCAGCGCCACGACGATCCGACGGTTCTCGCCGATCGCGGGGCGGGCGGATCGCACGGGCTCGAGCAGCCCCGCTGCCGTCGACTCGGTGGCGTCGGCGGCGACCGACCGCTCGAGCGGTCGGTCGAACCACTCGGCGTAGAGTTCGGCGGCGGCCTCGCGCTCGATTCCGTACAGGAGCAGGTCGTGCAGCTCCCCGGGCGGGACGTACGCGACGCCCGCCTCGGCCGCGGCCGCTGCGACCGCGTCGCGGTCCCGAGCGGCGACGAGCGTGTCGACGCCGTCCAACTCGGGCGTCCCGAACCGGCCGGGATCGACGACCCGGATCCGGCGTCGCTCCCCGTCGCGTTCGGCGTCGACGACGCCGTCCTCGACGGCGGTCTCCCAGCCGCGCGCCCGCCAGATCGCGGCGACGAACGCGGTCCGGTCGCTCGCCGGGAGGCTCCGGAGCTCGCTCGCGAACGTGTCGGCGGGGACCGGCGGCATTGGTGGGTACTGGGCTGACGACTCCAAAAGCGCACCGGCGACGGCGGAGCCGCCTCAGAGCCCGGGCACGAACGCGACCACGTCGGCGGTCTCGAGCACCATCCAGCAGAGGAACAGCGCGTACACGACGAGCAGCACCACCGCCTCGCGGTCCGAGAGCTGGAGATCCGTCCGGAGCAGGGTGAAAAGCGCCACCGTCGCGACGACGAGAAACGCCATCATCGGCACCGCGACGCCGTAGTTCACCACGGCGCCGCCCGCGAGCACGATCCCCGCGGGGACGGCGACCAGCAGGTCGAACACGTTGCTCCCGAGCACGTTCCCGAGGCTGGTGATCCCGCGACCTTTCCGCGCGGCCCGGACCGACACGAGCGTGTCCGGCAGCGAGGTCGCGGCGGCGACGACGGTGAGCCCCCAGACCGCCTCGGGGATGCCGAACGCCGTCGCGAACACGTCGGCGCCGTAGACGAACCCCTCGACGGCCGCGAGCACGAGCAGGAGGCTGAGCGCGAGGAGCCCCCACTCCCGGCGGACGTTCACCGACTGCGACAGCGGCTCCGCGACGTACTCCACGGTGTCGGCGTACTGGATGAACACGTACAGCCCGTAGAGCGCGATCGGGAGCATCCCGAGCCACGGGGGGATATCCGTCGCGAGCCGCGCGCTGTCGTCGGGGTAGTAGATGACGCCGAGCGAGAACACGAGCAGCAGCGAGGCCACCGAGAGCATGTAGAACAGCGCCTCCTTGTACACCACGTCGCGGTTGGCGTTGAGCTCATCCTCGGCCAGCAGCGCTGAGACGCCGGGGATCACCAGCACGTTGAACACCGCCGAGCCGACGACGGCGCCGACGCCGAGGTCGAACGTGTCGTGGATCACCACCGACAGCACCGCGATGGAGAGCTCCGGGAAGCTCGACCCGATCGCGGCGACGACCGACCCCTGTATCACCGGCGGCAGCCCGTAGTGGCCGGAGAGCAGGTGGCTCGCCTCCTCCAGCATCTCCGACCCCTGCCAGACGACGGCGGTCGCCACGATCGTGACGACGGTCGCGAGCAGCACCGACATGGAGGTCACTTCCAGCGGCCCCCTCAAAACGCCACCGTCCGACGACGGCCGGCTCGTCCCCCGCGGGCCGGCTCCGGTAGCCCTAAACGCACACACCACCAACCCCGGCTATGAGCGTCGCCAAGACCGTCGAGGACCTCGGCGCCGAACTCGGCGAGCGGATCGCCGCTACCGACGAGTACGAGCGCTTCGAGGCAGCGAAGCGAGCCGTCGAGGAGAGCGAGGAGGCCCAGCGCCGGATCTCCGAGTTCGACTCGCTGCGGGCCGAACTCACCACCGCCCGGCAGACCGGCGAGGCCGACCAGGAGCTGGTCGACGAGGTCCGCCAGGCTCAGCACGAGCTCCACTCGCTGCCGGAGATGGCCGAGTACCTCGAGGCGGAGGAGGAGCTCCAGGCCCGCCTGCAGGCGGTGAACAACGCGATCTCCTCTGAGCTCGTCGTCGACTTCGGCGGCGAGGCGGGCGGCTGCTGTCGGGACTAACGCGCTAACTGCGGGCCGGCCACCCCGACCTGGCCCCACCCGAGAGTTCTTCCCGGATCACGCGACCAGTAGCGCCATGCTCGCGATCGCCGGCGGCAAGGGCGGCGTCGGGAAGACGACG
>NZ_BBJN01000028.1 GCF_000739555.1 Halolamina rubra | reverse complement strand
ACTGAATGACCGCAATGAATGAGAGAGACGGCGAGTGAACTTTTCCAGCGGGTCGCCCACGCCAGTACTCGCTCACACGTAGGTGAGCTTAACTTCCGTGTTCGGGATGGGTACGGGTGTTACCTCACCACTCTGGCCGTCTCACGCCGAGTCGCGGAATCGAACCGCGATCATGCCAAGCTCGGTCGAATCGGTCCGTCAAGACCGCGTGTAAGCGTAGTCCAGTTCGCACCTGGACCCGTAAAACGGGCGCAGTGCAGAGATTTCTGATTACCGGATGAATGATGGCTTCGGACTGTTAGTGCTCGCGGACTCAACGCCTCGTTGCCTTGGCGCGTACATCCCGAGTCTATCTAACTCCTCTTCTACGAGTGTCCTCAACGGTACTTCGTTTCCGAGTGGGTTTCGAGCTTAGATGCGTTCAGCTCTTACCCCGTGACGCGTGGCTGCCCGGCAATGCTCTCTCGAACAACCGGTACACCAGTGGCGTCCAATCGTAGTTCCTCTCGTACTATACGATCGTTCTCGTCAAGTACCATAACACCCCCAATAGATAGCAGCCGACCTGTCTCACGACGGTCTAAACCCAGCTCACGACCTCCTTTAATAGGCGAACAACCTCACCCTTGCCCGCTTCTGCACGGGCAGGATGGAGGGAACCGACATCGAGGTAGCAAGCCACGCGGTCGATATGTGCTCTTGCGCGTGACGACTCTGTTATCCCTAAGGTAGCTTTTCTGTCAGCAACCTGGCCCATCAAGGACCATGGTTGGTTCGCTAAACCACGCTTTCGCGTCAGCGTCACTCGTTGGGAATGACACTGTCAGACTTCCGTTTGCTCTTGCGCTCTTCCTCGGGTTCCCGACCCGAGTGAGGAAATCTTGGGGCGCGCTCGATATCTTTTCGAGCGCGTACCGCCCCAGTCAAACTGCCCGGCTACCGGTGTCCTCCGCCAGGAGTGAGAGTCGCAGTCACTAACGGGTAGTATTTCACTGATGCCTCGGTGGCCCGCTAGCGCGGGTACCTGTGTAACGGCTCCTACCTATGCTGCACATTAGCGACCACGTCTCAGCGACAGCCTGCAGTAAAGCTCTATAGGGTCTTCGCTTCCCCTTGGGGGTCTCCAGACTCCGCACTGGAACGTACAGTTCACCGGGTCCAACGTTGGGACAGTGGCGCTCTCGTTGATCCATTCATGCAAGCCGCTACTGAAGCGGCAAGGTACTACGCTACCTTAAGAGGGTCATAGTTACCCCCGCCGTTGACGGGTCCTTCGTCCTCTTGTACGAGGTGTTCAGATACCCGCACTGGGCAGGATTCAGTGACCGTACGAGTCCTTGCGGATTTGCGGTCACCTGTGTTGTTACTAGACAGTCGGAGCGCCCAAGACACTGCGACCTGCCCCGCCTGGGGCAGGCATTCCTTATTGCGAACGTACGGAACTAACTTGCCGAATTCCCTAACGTCGGTTCTCCCGACAGGCCGTGCCTTGCGCTGGCAGAGTACCTGTGTCGGATCTCGGTACGGACATCGTGCTCCCTTTTCACGGGCTCCTGGTAGCATCGACTTGCGCTATCTCGAGCTTCGCTCGCTTCTTGCCGTTACGGCGTCCACGAGCTTCCTCGATTCGACCGGGCGAAGGCCCGGCTCGATGGTTCCGGAAGCGTCGGTTTCACTGCACGATGGTGCTGGAATATTAACCAGCTGCCCTTTCGATCCCTGCGAGTTACGAGGGACCTTAGGATCGACTAACCCTTGGCTGATTGACAGTGCCAAGGAACCCTTACTCTTCTGGCCGTCGGGGTTCACACCCGACTTTCGCTGCTACTATGACTAGGATTTTCGTTACTGAACGGTCCACGCGAGCTCTCGCCCGAGCTTCCATCCGTCCAGAATGCCAACCTACTGGGTCGCTATTTCACTAGCGCCGCCAGGTCTCGGAGGTGGACTTGAGCCCCGATCATTTTCGGCGCCTCGAACCTCGGCCGGTAAGCTGTTACGCTTTTCTTAGAGGGTAGCTGCTTCTAAGCTCACCTCCCGGCTGTTTAGGGCTCGAGACAACCTTCAAATCGCACTTAGTCCACACTTTGGGTCCTTAACCCAGCTCTGGGTTGTTCCCCTCATGGTACCCAAGCTTACCCCGGGCACCGGACTCCCATCGTCCACGGCGTTTGCACGTTCGGAGTTCGACAGAGAGGCCGACTCCTCTCGGAGGCGGGTCTCTCAATCGGTCGCTCTACCGCGCAAACTACCTCGGATGAGGTCATGCTTCGACATGTTTCGGTTGGAACCAGCTGTTGCCGAGCTCGATGGGCCTTTCACCCCTACTCTCGAGTCACGGGAGGGTATTGTAGGACACCAACCCTAACGGGCCTCCACGTGGCTTTCGCCACGCTTCACCCTGCTCCAGAGTAGATCGCTCGGTTCCGGGTCGTATCCCTTCGACTCCCCGCGCTTGAACACGGTGGGCCTGGCAAAGCTGCGCCCCTATCGGTTTCCCTGCGCCTTCCCTGATAATCAGGTTAGACTCGCCAAAGAGATACACTCCCTAGTTCGTTTTTCAAAACGTACGACGGAACTTCGGCTCCTCTCTCGTCCTACTGGAGGGTCGCCCCTCGATCGTTTGGAGAGAGGCCTTTCAAGCCCCGTCGCTCTATCGCCGACTGGTTTCATGCCCTATTGCACCGCCCTTCTCGGGGTGCTTTTCAGCGTTCGCTCACGCTACTTGTTCGCTATCGGTCTCGAGGAGTGTTTAGCCTTCGCGGTCGATGCCCGCGACATTCACGAGGGATATCCAACCCCCGCTACTCTGGTACTGGCGCACACTCTACTGGCCTACGGTACGGGACTGTCGCCCTGTTTCGTGCTCTGTTCCAAGAGAC
>NZ_BBJN01000029.1 GCF_000739555.1 Halolamina rubra | reverse complement strand
GGTGATACCGCTCACGGCGTACAGCGCCGTCAGTTCGAGCCCGACGACGCCCGGGAGAACGACGAGCGCGGCCTCGTTGATCATCGGGGAGACGGCGAGGAACGTCATCGTGACCCCGAAGGGGATGCCCGCGCCCACCATCCCGAGGAAGATCGGGATCGTCGAGCACGAACAGAACGGCGAGACGATGCCGAGCACCGCGGCGAGGAGATAGCCGGTGATCGCCCGCTTCCCCTTGAGGTACTCTCGAATCTTCTCCGGTGGGAAGTACGTCCGGAGGTAGCCCACACCGTAGATCACTGCCACCAGCAGCGTGACGATTTTCAACGTGTCGTACACCCAGAAGTGGACTGCTGCTCTGGGTGCTCCGGTAAGGCCGAGCGCATCGACGACCCAGGTCGCGACCTGCTCGAACACCATCCTGTTACAGTCGCTCCTCGATGTACGCTTTCAGCTCGGCTTCAGGTGGGTTCGATCCGGTGAACACCATCTCGTCGTCGATTTCGAACCCGGGCGTCGACATGATGCCCTTCTCGGCGAGCGCCACGGTGTCGCCCTCTTTCTCGACGTCGGCGTCGAACCCGTGCTCGTCGACGACGTTCTGGGTCTTCGCTTTCAGGTTCGCACAGTTGCTACAGCCGTCTGGTCCGTAGATCGTGATCTTCATTGTGGTCCTCCGGCCGCCCTGCCGCCGGCGACACGCCGGCCCGACCACGGGCGAACGAGCTCGTCCGACCCGTGACGGTCACGGCCTCGCCAGGCTTTCGAGCCGCCATTCGTATCGACAATTCTCGGTCCGGCACAAGTACGTTTCGAAAATATCCGATCCGTATCGGTCATGGTTTCGCGAAGGAAGCCACACGAACGGTCTAAACAGTCGCTTTCGAGTTTTTGAGTGCCTAAACCAGTATCGAGAGGATCGTGAACGGACGGAGCAGGGGCCGACGTCCGAATCGAACCGACTATAGTCGATGTAGGAAGAACTCACACTCCCGTCCGTCGACTCCTCGACTTCGGCCTCGACCGATAGCCGCGCCGGGGACAGACTACCGACCCCGCCCGCGACGGGACGAAAAGGGGGAGTCGCTACGTCAGCAGCAGCGCCAGCGCCGCCACCAGCGCCGCCAGCACGAGCAGCAGGCTGCGGTCGATGCCGGCTTTCGTCTCGATCGACTCGCGGCCCGTCGCCCGCGCGATGGCCGCGTCGGGGTTCTTGACCGTCCGGACCGAGCGCTTCGCCAGCGCGACCGCGGCGTCGTCGACGCGGGCGTACAGTTCGGTGACGCCGACGACGAGCGCCCTGGTGCCGTACAGCGAGCCGGGGTTGTAGAGGCTGTCCACGTCGGGCACCTTCCCCAGCCCCGAGAGCGGCTTCTTCACCAGCGCGAAGCCGACAAGCCCGAGCACCGCGAGCGCGACGCCCTCGACGATGTGGGAGACGGTGTAGGTCTCGTACACGTGGGCGACCGTCGCCTCGCTGGTCACGTCGAACGGGAGGATCGCGAACAGCGCGCCGTCGAAGAGCCCGTAGAACACACAGAGCGCCGCGACGAGCACCATCGCGACCGACTGGCCACGGTTGGCGTCCTTCACGTCGCCGTCGTACTCGCCGTGGAAGAACGCGTAGTAGCCGAACTTGATGAACGACATGAACGTGCCGACACCGCCGATCAGTAGCAGCAGTTCGAGCGTGTAGAAGTCGCCGATAGCGAGGGGCCCCTTCTCGAACGTGTAGTGGCTCCCCGAGATCACGATCCCCTTGCTGACGAACCCGTTGAAGCCGGGGAACCCCGCGATCGAGAGCGCGGCGACGGTGAACGCGCCCGCCGTGATCGGCATCTCGCGGGCGAGGCCGCCGAGCTTCTTCAGGCTCTCCTCGCCGGTGCGGTAGATCACGACGCCGGCGGTCATGAACAGCAGCCCCTTGTAGAGGATGTGGTTGAACACGTGGGCGAACGCGCCGGCCTGCGCCAGCGCGGAGCCGATGCCGACGCCGGCGACCATGTACCCCACCTGCGACTGGATGTGGTAGGAGAGCAGGCGGCGCATGTCGTTCTGGAACAGCGCCATCGTCGCCCCGAAGACGGCCATGATCCCGCCCATGTAGGCGACGGCGACGTTGCCGTCCTGCGGGAACACGCGGTACATCCCGTACACGCCGGTCTTGGTGGTGTACACGCAGAGGAACACGCTGGCCGCGATGTGCGGGCGCGGGTACGTGTCGGGCAGCCACGCGTGCAGGCCGACGAAGCCGACGTTGACGCCGACGCCCAGCGCAGCGAGGATCGGCGCCACCGGCCCGGCCAGCCCCGCGGTCTCGGGGCCGCCGGGGACGCTCGCGAAGAGGAACGTGCCCGTCTCCGCGAAGTGCCAGATCACGGCGCCGAGGAACAGCGTGCCGCCGATGCCGTGCAGCACGGCGTAGCGGAACCCCGCGCGGACGGCCTTGCCGCCGTAGTGCCACACCAGCAGCGTGCTGGTGACGGCCATCAGCTCCCAGAAGAAGATCAGGTGAGCCAGTCGCCGCCGAAGACGGCGCCCAGACTGCTCGCGACGTAGCTGAGCGCGAACGCGGTCTGGAGGTTCTCGGCCTCGCTGTAGTAGGAGTAGGCGACGCCGACGGCGCCGATGAACGCGAAGATCAGCCCCATCAGCGTCGAGAACGGGTCGACGTTGAAGATCACCGTCTCGAACCCGAACAGGTCGAACGCGGTGAAGTGCGCGCCGGCGTCGACGAGCCAGACGTACGGGACGACCGCGCCCGTGAGCGCGGCCGCAACGGCGTGGCCGGCTTTCCGGCCGAGGAACGGCAGCAGCAGCGCGGCGATCAGGACGGGGACGAACGGCGGGACGAGCGGCTCCATCAGACACTCACCCCCGTGGTCGCCGCGACGATGAGCCTGACGATCCGGAGGAAGACGGCCGTGTCCGGGACGATCCCGAGCACGATCGAGCCCGCCGCCGCGAACAGGATCGGCCCGAGCATGAACCACGTCGACTCGCCGCCGAGCCAGCCGCGGGCCTCCCAGGCGCCGTGGTGGCCGTGGCCGTGGTCGCCCTCGTGGTCGTCGGCGTAGCCGTGTTCGTCGTGCTCACCGTCGACGGCAGTATCGGCGTCGGCGTGCTCGCCGCCGACGGCAGCATCGCCGTCGGCGTGTTCGCTGCTAACGGCAGTATCGCCGTCAGCGTGGTCGTCGTCGACGGCATCCCTGCCGTCATCGTGACCACCGTCGGTCGCTACGTCGGCGTCGTCGCCGCCGAAGCGCCCGCCGAGCACCCCCTCCACGAGCGGTTTCGAGTCCGCCTCGCCCGGCGACTCGAAGAAGGCGGCGTAGACGATCGGCCAGAAGTACGCGATGTTGAGCACGCCCGAGACCAGCAGGGCGACGGTGAACACGAGCTGGCCGCCCGAGACGGTGCCGATCAGCAGGAAGTACTTGCTCACGAAGCCGGCGATCAGGGGGATGCCGGCCATCCCCAGCGCGGCGATCCCGAAGGCGGTCATGGTGAGCGGCATCCGCGTGCCGATGCCCGCCATGTCGCTGATGTCGTCGGTGTGGGTCTCGACGTGGATCGCGCCCGCACAGAAGAACAGGGTGAGCTTCATGAACGCGTGGGCGGGGATGTGCAGCAGCCCGCCGACGAGCGCGAACGCCGAGGCGCGCCCGGGCGCGAGGGCGGCACCGACGGCGAGCCCGAGCACGATGTAGGAGAGCTGGCTCACCGTCGAGAACGCCAGCCGGCGCTTGAGGTTGTCCTGCCGGAGCGCGATCACGCTCGCGACCACGAGCGTGAACCCGGCGACGGCGGCCAGCGGGAGCCCCATCCCGATGTCGGCGACGGCCTCGGGCCCGAACACCTCGAGGATCACCCGCGCGATGCCGAACACGCCGGACTTGACGACCGCCACCGCGTGCAGCAGCCCCGACACCGGCGTCGGCGCCACCATCGCGTCGGGGAGCCAGGAGTGCAGCGGCATCAGCGCCGCCTTCACGCCGAAGCCGGTGATCAGCAGGGCGAAGGCGGCGCGGGCGAGCAGCGGGTCGGCGCCCGCGAGCCCGGCGATGCCGCCCGGCGCGAACGCCGTCGTCCCCGCGAGCAGGTAGACGAGCACCGAGCCCGCGAGCACGGCGACGCCGCCGCCGAACGTGTACGTGAGGTACTTCCGGCCGGCGGCGCGGGCCTCGTCGGTCTCGTCGTGGCTGACGAGGGGGTAGGTGGCGACCGTGAGCAGTTCGTAGAACACGAACAGCACGAGCAGGTTCGACGCGAACGCGACGCCGATGGCGGCGGCGACGCTCCCGGCGAAGGCCGCGAAGTAGCGCGTCTGGTCGTGTTCGTCGAGGCCGCGCATGTAGCCGATGCTGTAGAAGCTCGTCACCACCCACAGGAGGCTGGCCAGCAGGCCGAACAGCACGCCCAGCGCGTCGGCCTGCACGGCGAACTCGACGCCCGGGACGAGCGTGCCGACGCGGCTGACGTACGTGTCGCCGGCGAGCACGCCCGGCACCATGCTGGCGACGACGCCGAGCGCCGACAGCGCGGCGGCCACCGTCCAGCCCTCGCGGACGTTCGGGCGCCCGCGGGAGGCGAGGATCGGGACGATCGCGACTGCCGGGACGAGCACCGCTGCGAGAGGTCTGAGTGAGGTAATCTCCGTCATAGTAGTGCCTCCACCGTCGGTTCGAGGAGCTGTCCGTACTCGAAGGCGAGCGTGCCGAGGACGACCGCCGCGATCGCCGCGGCGACGACGACGCCCGCCATGCCGAGGGAGACGCCGTCGCGATCCGCGTCGGACGCCGTCCGACTCGTCGGGGAGCGTGGCTCCTCGCCCGCATCGCGGAAGAACATCCGCTCCAGGATCCGCGCGAAGTACGCGAGCGTCAGCAGCGTGCTCAGCAGGATCACGACCGCGAGCGGCCACGCCGACGCCTCGACGGCGCCCAGCGCGATGTACCACTTGCCGACGAAGCCGACCGCCGGCGGGACGCCGACCATCGCCAGCGCGAGCAGGCCGAACGTGCCCGCGCCGAGCGGGAGCCGCTGGATCAGCCCCTCGTAGTCGTCGACGGTCCGGGCGCCCGTGGCGGTGGCGATGAGGCCGGCGGTGAGGAACAGGCCGCCCTTCATCACCGCGTGGCCGACGAGGTGGACCGTCGCGCCGATCAGCGCCGTCTCGTTGGCGACGGCGGCGGCGCCGACGATCAGGCCGAACTGCGACACCGAGGAGTACGCGAGCATCTTCTTGATCTCGCTCTGGGACACCGCGAGCACGCTGCCGAACACGATGCTGACGACCGCCCCCGCGACGAGCAGCGAGCGTGCGGCGGGGTTGGCCTGCAGGAACTCGACGGTGAACACCGTGAACACGATCCGGATCAGCGCGTAGGCGGCGACGGTCGACACCAGCGCCGAGATCAGCGCGCTCACCGAGTCCGGCGCGCCGGCGTAGGCGTCGGGCTGCCAGGCGTGCAGCGGGAACACGGCGACCTTCACGAACAGGCCGACGACCAGCAGCGCGAACGCCGCCTGCACCAGCGGTTCGGTGTAGCCGACGGCGGCCAGTTGCGTCGAGAGGTCGGCCATGTTGAGCGTCCCGGTCGCGACGAACGCGTAGCCGATCCCGAGCAGGAACAGGCTGGCGCCGACGGTGCCCACGATCAGGTACTTCAGCGCCGCGCGGGCCGAGCGCCCGCCCTCGCCGCTGGCGACCAGCGCGTACGCCGCCAGCCCCGTGATCTCGAGGAACACGTACATGTTGAACACGTCGCCGGTGATGCTCATTCCGGTCAGGCCGGCGACGAGCAGCAGGTAGACGGCGTAGAACGCGTTCGACCGCGGCCCCGCCACGCGCGAGTACGCGAGCACGGCCAGCGACACCACGGCGACGAGCAGCGCCATCGTCGCCGACAGTCCGTCGACGACCAGTTCGATGCCGAACGGCGCGGTGAACCCGCCGACGACGTAGCTGACCGTCGAGTCGAACGCTCGCGACGCGAGCACGCCGGCGCCGACGACCTGGAGGGCGGCGGTCACGAGCGCGACCGGCCAGCCGGATTGCCTGCGGAGCAGGCCCGCGAGGAACGCGAGCGTCGAGCCCAGCAGCGGGAGCGCCACCAGGAGCGCGGGGAGGCTACTCATCGGCGGCCACCTCCCGGATCTCGCCCTCGCGGAGCGAACCGTACTCGTCGTAGATGCGGACGATCAGCCCCAGCGCCACCGCGGTGAGGCTGACCCCGACGACGATGGCGGTCAGGATCAGCACGTGCGGCAGCGGGCTGACGTACGGCGCCGGCGCCGACAGCAGGGGCGGGCTCGCCCCCTCGACGAACGCCGAGGTGATGAAGAAGAGGAAGATCCCCGTCTGGAACACGTTCATCCCGATCACCTTCTTGATCAGGTTCGGGCTGCCGATCAGCATGTACGTCCCCACGCCCATCAGCAGGAAGGCGACGAGGAAGTAGCCGCGCGAGGCGAGCAGGTCGATCACGCCGACTCACCCCCGTTGGCGCCGGCCGCGATGGCGAAGAAGAGGCCGGTGACGATGCCGGCGACGATCACGCCGATCGCGAGTTCGACGAACTCGATCCCGTACTTGCTGGCGTGGGGGATCCCGAGCTCGCCGTACACCGCGTACTCGAGGAACCCCGCCCCGAGCAGCACGCTCCCGATCCCGGTGAACAGGAACGCGAGCACGCCGGTCCCGACCAGCGCGACCGGGAGCCGCGGGCCGATCCACTCCCGCGTCGTGTCGATGCCGAACGCGATGCCCAGCATCAGGACGACGGTGCCGACGATGACGCCGCCCTGGAACCCGCCGCCGGAGGAGTCGGCGCCGTGGAACATCACGAACAGGCCGAACGTGAACACGAACGGCATCACCACGCGCACCGTGGCCATGATGATCGGGCTGCCGACGTAGGGGCCGCCGCGTTCGACCCGGCGTTCGCTGTCGCTCATCCGAACACCTCCCTGTTGAGCACGACCAACAGTCCGACGCCCGCGGAGTAGACCACCGCGGCCTCCCCCATGGTGTCGAACCCGCGGTACGCCGCGAGCACGGCCGTCACCGCGTTCTTCACGTCGGTCTCCTCGTAGGCGTTCTCGAGGTAGTACTCGGTCACGTCGTCGTCGGCGACCGCCGAGTTCGCGTCGCCCACCGCGGGCAGGGCGAACAGCGTCGACGACAGCACGACGACGAGCGCGAGCGCCACCCCGGCCGCCCGGAGGTCGACCTGTTCGAACGTCCGCTCCACGTCGGGGTGTTCGGTTTTCACGATCGTGAGCAGGAACAGGACGGTCATGATGCCGGCCCCGACGGCGGCCTCCGTCAGGCCCACGTCGGCGCCCGGAGGAACACCCAGATGATCGCGATCGAGAGGCTGTACGCGCCGAAGGCGACGACGGAGTTCAGCACGCTCTTCAGCGCGGCCGTCGCGAACGCGGCGCCGACGATCAGCGCGAGCACGGCGAGTTCCAGCGGCGTCATGGCTCGTCCCCCTCGTCGCCGGTCCACGGTTCGATGCCCAGTTCGTGCGCCGCCCGGGTGATCGCGTGGGCGGCAGTGGGGTTCGTCAAGAACATGAACAGCAGCAGCAGCAGCACTTTCAGCGCGTTGAAGCCGACCCCGTAGCTGGCGGCGACGGCCCCCAGCGTGAGCACGGCGCCGAGCGTCTCGCTCTTGGAGGCGCTGTGGGCCCGGGCGTACACGTCCGGCAGCCGGATCAGCCCGACGGCGGCGACGACGGCGAAGAACACGCCGCCGGCGACCAGCGCCACCACGGCGATCTCGCGGGGCGTCATAGCACCCCCCCGCGCTCGACCTGGAACTTCGAGATGGAGATGCTGAGCAGGAAGTTCAGCAGGGCGTACACCAGCGCGATGTCGAGCGCGCCCGGTTCGCCGATCGCGGCCGCGATCAGCGCGATCACGATCACCACGTTCGAGCCGATGAAGTTGATCGCGATCACGCGGTCTGGCGTCGTCGGCCCGACGATGGCGCGGTACACCCCGACCAGCGAGACGAGGATGAACGCCGTCGCCGCGCCGAGCAGCACCTGCTGGATCATGTGTCGTCCTCCTCGCGGCGCTCGAACGGGCTCGGGAGCCGGGCGGCCGCGCGGCCGTAGAACACGAACCGGACCGCGCGTTCGAGCGTGCCCGCGAACAGTTCCTCACGGGCGCTCCCCGTGAGCGTGTGGATGATCAGGTGCTGGCGGTCCACGTCGACGGTAAGCGTCCCAGGCGTGAGCGTGATGCTGTTGGCCAGCGTCGTCACCGGCAGCGCCGACCAGACCGCGGCGTCGAACTCCACCATCTCGGGGTCGATCGGCAGATCCGGGTGGAGCACGATGTACGCGATCTCGACGTTCGCCTTCACGATCTCCCAGAGCAGGAACGGGACGTACAGCCCGAACCGCGCGAGGCGCTTGATCGCGTCCCGCGGCGCGACCGGCGAGGTGAGCGACACGCGCCACAGCGCGACGGCGACGATGCCCGCGCTGATCGCGCCGGTCGCGAGTTCGAACGGGGCGACCGACCCCGCGAGCAGCAGGTAGAACGCAAAGGCGGCCGCGAACAGCGCGAAGAACTGGGTGATCGTCCCGCGGCGCACCAGCGGCTGGGAGGGCGACTCGACGTTCCGCGGCGCCTCCTCGACGGCGAGGCCGGCCCGGCGAACCTCCGCCTCCAGCGAGGGGAGCAGCGGCGTCGAGCCGATCGGGTCGTAGCGGGGGTCGAACACCGCCAGCCCGAGCTCGTGCTCGTTGGCGTAGCGCACGAGCACGTCGGCGTAGTCGTTCGGCGTCGAGAGGTACTCGTGGGTCGCCACGAGCGCGGTCTCGATCGTCACGGCCGCGCCCTCGGCGTCCTCCTCGGCCCATGACGCGACGCGGTCGAGCAGCGTCCGGGCGGCGTCGGCCCGGGGCGAGCTGCTCCGGAAGGAGATCCGCTCGGCCAGCGGGTAGACGAAGTGGACGGCGGCCGGCGACCCGCTCTCGGCGGCGCGGTCCAGCGCTTCCTCGACGGCGTAGGCGACCGTGTTCCGGAGGCTGGCCGACTCGTCGACGGGGACGAGCAGCCGCGACTCCGTCACGGCGACCACCCCACGGACGGCCGACAGACCGGCGGATCAGGATCGAGTGGCATCAGTAGTCGGCCAAGGGTTTGCACAGGCGCGTTATAGGAGTTCTCACTCCGGATGGGGCGCCGATGGCGCGGGCAGGCGTCACCGCACGGTCGGTCCGGGCGAACGCAACCATCGACGCCAACACGGGGCGCCGATACGGCGGTATTCGGGGGCGAGGTAACCGCTCGACGTTACTCCGCGAAGCGAACACTTTTGAGGAGCGGGCGTTATGCCGAACACGATGCAACGCCGAAAGTTCCTGCAGGGGGTCGGCCTCGCCGCGATCGCGAGCACGGCGGGCTGTACACAGTTGACCGGCGGCCAGACCGAGAGCGGCGGGGCCGGCGTCAGCGGCGAGACGCTGACGCTGACGACGACGACGAGCACGTACGACACCGGGCTGCTCGACGAGATCCACCCGCAGTTCGAGGAGATGTACGACGTCACCGTCGACGCCGTCGCGCAGGGCACCGGCGCCGCGCTGGAGACCGCCCGCAACGGCGACTCGGACATCGTGATGGTCCACGCCCGCGGCCTCGAGGACGAGTTCATGCGCAACGGCTACGGGATCAACCGGCGGGACCTGATGTTCAACGACTTCGTCATCGTCGGCCCCGAGGACGACCCGGCGGGCATCGAGGGTATGGGCTCCGCGACCGAGGCCCTCCAGGCGATCGCCGAGGCGGAGGCCGCGTTCGTCTCCCGCGGCGACAACTCGGGGACGCACACGAAGGAGCTCAACCTCTGGGAGGCCGCGGGCGTCGAGCCCGGCGGCGACTGGTACCAGGAGATCGGCGCCGGGATGGGCGAGGCGCTCAACAACGCGAACCAGCAGGGCGCCTACACGCTCTCCGACCGCGGCACGTTCATCTCCCAGCGCTCGGAGATCGACCTCGTCATCCTCGTCCAGGGGCCGATCGAGGGCGGGCCGGAGCTGCTCTCGAACCCGTACGGGATCCTGGCGGTCAACCCCGCCGTCCACGAGGACGCGAACTACGACCTCGCGATGGCGTACATCGGCTGGATCACCAGCCCCGGCGCACAGGACGCCATCGCGAACTACGAGATGAACGGCGAACAGCTGTTCTACCCGCGGGCGCTCTCGGAGGATCCGGACTTCCAGCAGTACGTTCCGGAAGGTTGGAGTAGCGACTCCGACAGCGAGTAACCGTGCCAGTCGATCCGGTCGCATCGCTA
Organism: Halolamina rubra; assembly: GCF_000739555.1. Classification (GTDB taxonomy): domain Archaea; phylum Halobacteriota; class Halobacteria; order Halobacteriales; family Haloferacaceae; genus Halolamina; species Halolamina rubra. The sequence goes on along the minus strand of NZ_BBJN01000029.1, from coordinate 90,464 downwards.
CTCCCGCTGTTCGTCGAGAACCCCTTCGAGCAGGGGTACGTCCGGAGCATCGTCTACGTCTCGCTGTACGTGAGCTGTACTGCGGTCGTGCTGAGCACCCTGGTCAGCATCCCCGTCGCGCTCACCATGGGCTTTACCGAGTTCCCGGGCAAGCAGTTCGCCAAGTCGGTGATCAACACCGGGATGGGGTTCCCCAGCGTCGTCGTCGGCCTGGTCGTGCTGTTCGTCGTCTCGAACCAGGGGCCGCTGGGCGCGATGAACCTCATCTTCACGAAGGAGGCGATGATCATCTCCCAGTTCGTGCTGGCGACGCCGCCGATCACCGCGATCAGCCTCGCCGCCATCACCGGCGTCGACGAGAACGTCCGCGAGGCCGCCCGCGCGCTCGGCGGCACACGCCTCGACGTGGCGCTGGTCGTCATCAAGGAGGCCCGCTACGGGATCGCGACCGCCGTCCTCGCCGGCTTCGGCCGCGCGATCAGCGAGGTGGGTTCGGTGCTCATCGTCGGCGGGAACATCACCAGCGCCGACGGGATCTCCCAGACCCGGACGCTGACGACCGCGATCCAGCTCGAGGCCCGCCAGGGGCAGTACGACACCGCGATGGTGCTCGGCGCGGTGCTGGTCGCGCTCGTGCTGACCGTCAACGCGATCGTCGTCCGGTTCGGCGACTCGGGGGCGATGAACCGATGATGCGGCTCCGGCGCCTCTCACACAGCTACGGCGACGAGCCCGTCGTCGACGACGTGTCGCTCTCGGTCGACCAGGGCGAGGTCGTGGGGATCATCGGCCCCTCCGGCGTCGGGAAGACCACCCTGCTGCGGGTGTTGTCGCTGTTCCTCGAGCCCGACGCCGGCAGCGTCGAGCTCGACGGCGACGCGGTGTGGGACGCCGACGAGGACGAGCGACTGGCGCTCCGGCGGCAGGTCGGGATGGTGTTCCAGGACGCCAGCCTGTTCGACGCCACGGTCGCGCGCAACGTCGAGTACGGGCTGCGGGTCCGACAGGGCTGGGACGAGCGGCTGCGGGAGCAGCTCCGGTCGCTCGTCGGCTCGACGGCGACGCCCGACGCCGTCACCGACGCCCTGGAGATCGTCGGCCTGAACGGGAAGCTCGACCAGCACGCCCGCTCGCTGTCGGGCGGGGAGGCCCAGCGCGTCTCCTTCGCGCGGGCGCTGGCGTACGAGCCCGACTACCTCCTGCTCGACGAGCCGACCTCCGATCTCGACCCGCGGAACACGGGGCTGATCGAGGAGGCGATCGGGGAGGCCCGCGACCGCGGCATCGGCGTCGTCGTCGCGACCCACGACATGCACCAGGCCGAGCGCGTCGCCGACCGCGTGGGCGTGCTGCTCGGCGACGGGTTCACCGAGATCGGCCCGACCGAGACCATCTTCGAGAACCCGACCGACGAGCGCACCCGGAAGTTCATCTCCGGCGAACTGGTGTACTGAGCGGTGGGGGCTCCCTGCCGCCGCGGGTGACCGTTCCCGCGGCGCCATTCGCCTCCCGACACGCTTAACCACGAACCAGCGAAATTCGGACGTAATGAGTCAGGCGCTCGCGGACCGGGAGCTCGCGGCCGTCATCGGGCTGGAGGTCCACGTCCAACTGGAGACCGACACGAAGATCTTCTGTAACTGCTCGACCGACGCCGCCGACGACGAGGAGCCCAACAGCCGAACCTGTCCGGTTTGCCTCGGCCTGCCGGGCGCGCTGCCGGTGCTGAACGAGGCCGCCGTCGAGTCGGCGGTGAAGATCGGCAAGGCGCTCGACGCCGACATCCCCGAGGAGACCACGTTCCACCGGAAGAACTACTTCTACCCCGACCTCCCCAAGGGGTTCCAGCTCACCCAGTACGACGCGCCGATCTGCGCCGACGGCGAACTGGAGGTGCGCGTCGAGGGCGACCGCCGCACCATCGGCGTCCGGCGCGCCCACCTCGAGGAGGACCCCGGCAGCATCCAGCACGAGGGCGGCAACATCGACACCGCCGACTACACGCTGGTGAACTACAACCGAGCCGGCACGCCGCTGATGGAGATCGTCACCCGGCCGGACTTCCGCTCGCCCGCGGAGACCCGGGCGTTCCTCGCGAAACTGGAGGAGGTACTGGAGTACCTCGGCGTGTTCGACGCCACCCGGGACGGCAGCCTGCGCGTCGACGCCAACATCTCGCTCGTCCCGGCCGACGAGGTCGGCGACGACGGCGACATCGACGAGGCGACGCTCGAAGACGCCAACCGCACCGAGGTGAAGAACATCTCCAGCCACAAGGGCGCCGAGCAGGCGCTGGCCTACGAGGTCACCCGGCAGAAGAACGCGGTCAAGCGCGGCCGCAGCGTCGAGCAGGAGACCCGCCACTGGGACGAGAGCCGCGGCGTGACGGTGTCGATGCGCTCGAAGGAGGAGGAGAAGGACTACCGCTACTTCCGCGAGGCCGACCTCCCGCCGCTCCAAGTCTCGGACTGGAAGGAGCGCATCCCGATCCCGGAGCTCCCGGACGACCGCCGCGAGCGCTTCCGCGCCGAGTACGGCCTGAGCGAGGAGGCGGCGTCGAAGCTCACCTCCCGGAAGTCCGTCGCCGACCTGTACGAGCAGCTGGCCGAGGAGTTCGAGCCCGACCTCGCGGCGACGTGGGTCGCCGACAACCTGCTGGGCGAGCTCAACTACCGCGACATGGTCGTCGCCGACGTCACGGACCGTCTCGACGAGATCGAGCACGTCATCCGCCTCGTCGCGGAGGACGAGCTCACCGCGAAGAACGCCGAGGAGGTCGTGCTCCGCCGGATGCTCGACGAGGGCGAGAGCCCCGAGGCGATCATCGAGGCGGAGGACCTCGGGAAAGCCAGCGGCGGCGAGGTCGAGCAGGCCGTCGCGGCGGCGATCGAGGAGAACCCCGACGCCGTCGCCGACTACGAGTCCGGCGACGACGGCGCGCTCAACTTCCTCGTCGGCCAGGTGATGGGGAAGACCGGCGGCTCCGCGGACCCGGGGCAGGTGAACGAGCTGCTGCGCGAGGAGCTCTCGTCCTGACCGGTCATACACACTGGTTATTCCGGCTACACGGGAGTATTACCGGCTTACGGGAAGGTTTATCGGCGATACAGCCGCATCCAGAACCATGGGAGACCGAGACGATCACCGCTTCGCGACTCGCGCCGTCTCGTGGGGCGAGGATCCGGCGAGCTCCGAGGTCGGCGACGTGGTGTCGCCGATCCACCTGACCTCGACGTACGCCGTCCCCGGCATCGACGCGGAGTTCGAGCTCGACGAGGCCGACCCCGACGCCGGCGAGTTCCTCTACGGCCGGCTCTCGAACCCGACTCGCCACGCCGCCGAGAAGCGGCTCGCCGCGCTGGAGGGCGGCGACCACGGGCTCGCGTTCGCCTCCGGCACCGCCGCGATCTCGACGCTGTTTCTCGCGACGCTGACGCCCGGCGACCACGTCGTCGCGTTCGACGACCTCTACGCCGGCACCCGGCGGATGCTCGAGTCGCTGTTCCGCGACCGCCTCGGCGTCGACGTGTCGTTCGTCGACGCCACCGACGCCGGCAACGTCGCCGACGCGATGCGACCGGAGACGGAGCTGGTGTACATGGAGACGCCGACGAACCCGCTGCTTCACCTGTGTGACCTCGACGCCATCGCCGAGATCGCCCACGCGGGCGACGCGCTGCTGGGCGTCGACAACACGTTCTGCTCGCCGTTCCTCCAGAGCCCGCTGGCGCTGGGGGCGGACGTCGTCGCCCACAGCACGACGAAGTATCTCAACGGCCACTCCGACTCCATCGGCGGCGCGCTCGTGCTGGACGACGACGACCTCGCGGAGACGTGTTACCACCTCCAGCGCGTGCTGCTGGGCAACGCGATGGCGCCGTTCGACGCCTACCTCACCCTCCGCGGGATCAAGACGCTCCCGATGCGGATGCGCCAGCACGAGGCCAACGCCCGCGAGATCGCGGCGTTCCTCGACGACCACCCGCTGGTCGAGGCGGTGCACTACCCCGGGCTGGAGAGCCACCCGCAGCACGAGCTCGCGACCGAACAGATGGCGGGCTACGGCGGGGTTCTCTCCTTCGAACTCGCGGGGGAGATGGACGACGCCGCGGCGTTCCTCGAGGCGCTCTCGACGTTCACGCTCGCGGTGTCGCTCGGCGGCGTCGAGTCGCTCGTCGAGCTCCCGGCCGGGATGACCCACGAGCCCATCCCGAAAGCGGAGCGCGAGGAGCTGGGGATCACGGACACGCTCGTCAGGATGTCCGTCGGCGTCGAGGCCGTCGAGGACCTGCTGGCGGATCTGGAGCGCGGGTTCGCGGCGATGCGGGAGCTCTCCGAGCAGCAGCTACCGGCCGAGGACTGAGCCGGCCCGGCCGATCCGGGCAGGTTGGCGACCCGCTTCGAACGCGCTCAGCGCCGCCGGAGCAGGAGCGCCGCACCGGCGGCGACCGAGAGCGCTTCGAGCGCACGCTCGACCCCTGGCTGTTCCGAGATCGTCGTCGGGCGGCCGTCGCGATACACCACGTAGTAGCCGTCGTCGACGGCGAGCACCGCGTTCGCGTCGGCGACGGGCTCGTCCGTCGTGATCGTTCCCTCCCGGATCGCCCGTCGGGCCGCGTCCGAGACGTACTGCCGGTCCCGCGCCACGTCCTCCAGCGCCGTGGCGGCGTCGACGCGCTCGACACCGAGTTCGACGACCATGCCGACGGAGTCGTTCGCCGAGACGTACGTCGCCGACCGGCGGTAGACGGCGTCGCCGAGGACGACGTACTCGTCGGCCGCCGCCCGGCGAGTGAGTTCGTCGCCCGCCGACGGCCCGGAGACGGCGACGATTGCGGGGTTCACCCCCGTGACGTTGCCGTCGATCGCGCCGCCGTCGTACAGGCAGCGCCGCGGGAAGTCGAACGAGCGGTCGACGCAGTCGATCCCCCGCACGTCGGCGACGTAGCTGCCGCGGGGGAGGTCGACGGCCAGGTCGCCGTCCGGTTCGGCCGAGAGTTCGGCCACCTCGTACCGGTAGTCGGGGCCGGTCACGTCCAGCGGCGGCGCCCAGATCGGCGCCGCCACGAGCAGGAGCGCGAGCGCGACGGTCAGTTCGCGTCGGGTTGGAGGGCGCATACAGCCACGCTGCCCCGCGTGTTTCAAAAAAGCCGGCCCCCGCGTCCGTGGCGGGCTAATCGTCGCCGGCGGCCACGTCGGGGCCGGTGTCGACGACGCCCTCCTCCCAGTTGCCGAGGTTGAACCAGGCGGCGCCGATGACGAACGTGATCACGCCCGAGAACGCCATCGCCCACCAGAGCCCGTTCTCGTCCCACGCGAGGTAGTACGCCAGCAGCGCGGCGACGGGCACCCGGAACAGCCAGCGCGAGGCCAGCGAGAGCGCCATCGCCTGCGCCGTCTGGCCGGCGCCGCGGAACCCGCCCTGGATCACCATCAGCCCGCCGAGGAACGCCCAGAACGGCGCGATGATCCGCAGCAGCACGACGCCGGCGTCGATCACCGGCTGCTCGTCGACGAACACGCCGACGGCCGCCGCGGGGTAGACGTACACCAGCGCCCCCGCGGCGAACAGGAACGCCATCGTCGCCGCCGTCGCCTTCCAGGTCACCTCCGCGGCGCGGTCGGGCGTGTCGGCGCCGAGGTTCTGCCCGACGCCGGTCGCCGTCGCCTGGCCGACGGCGCCGGAGACGGTCCAGGAGATCGACATCAGCCGGACGCCGATCCCGTAGGCGGCGGTGGCGATCGGCCCGAACCGGGCGACCAGCGCCGCGAAGAACACCGCCGCGAAGGAGCGGGCGAGGCCGTCGCCCGTCCCGGGCGCGCCGATGCGCACCAGATCCGTCAGCACCTCGCGATCGGGCTTGAGGTCCGGGAGCCGGAGCTTGACGCCCCAGCGACCGTCCAGCAGGACGAGCAGGCCGATCAGCGCCGCGAGCACGCGGGAGATGAGCGTCGCGATCCCCGCGCCGCGGACCCCCATCGCCGGGAACGTGATCGTGCCGACGATCGGCGCGCCCTCGACGAGCGTCCAGCCGAGGATCAGGAACGGGTCGAGGATCACGTTCACGCCCGCGGAGATCACGACCAGCCACATCGCCGTCCGCACGTCGCCCGCCGCGCGCAGCACCGCGCGGAACGCGAAGAAGAGGAACGTGAAGGGGATCGCGGCGAGGATCGGCTCGAGGTAGTCGAGCGAGTAGTCGTACACCTGCCCCTGCGCGCCGATGAGGTCGACCAGCGGGTAGCGGATCAGGAAGCCGATCGACGCCAGCGCGAGGCCGACGGCGACGGTGAGCAGCACGGTCTGCCCGACCGCGTGGTCGGCCTGTCGCTGCTCGCCGGCGCCGACGTACTGCGACACCAGCGCGACCGCGGCGGCGGTGATCCCCATCGCGACCGAGACGAACATCCACGAGGTGGGGAACATCAGCGAGACGGCGGCGACGGCCTCGGCGTTGACGCGACCGACCCAGAACATGTCCGCGAGGTTGTACAGCGTCTGGACGAGGTTGCCCAGCACCAGCGGCCACGAGAGGGCGAACAGCTTCGGCGTGATCGCGCCGGTGGTCATGTCGACGCGCGAATCGTTCCCGCTCACGCCGTGGGGGTGGAGACGGCCGCCGATAAATCCCGCCGTTGCGGTCGGACTGGTGGGGTTCTCGACGACCACCCGGGGCCGACGCGGCGGCCGTCGACGACGGCGCCGTCCCGGCAGTCCCGGCCCGTGCCCGAACGCCTTTCCGGGAACCGCGACCACACACCCCCATGAGTTACGGCGTCGCCCGCTACATCGGCATCGACAGCACCGACACGCCCACGTTCACCCCCGACGGCGACCTCGCCTTCCTCGCCGACACCACCGGCACGCCGCAGGTGTACCGGCTCGGTTCCCCGGGCGCGTGGCCCGAGCGCCTGACCGCCCACGACGAGCGCGTCTCGTTCGTCGACGCCTCCCCGGCGCGCGCGGAGCTCATGTTCGGCATGGACGAGGGGAGCAACGAGCGCGACCAGCTCTACCGCTACGACCTCGCGACGGGCGAGGAGACCCAACTCACCGACGAACCCGAAGCCAAGCACCTCTGGGGCGGCTGGGGCCCCGAGGGCGACCGGTTCGCCTTCGCCGCGAACCGCCGGCAGGGCGACACGTTCGACGTGTACGTGCAGGGCCGCGCGGAGCCGGAACCCACACTCGTCTGGGAGGGGCCGGGCGGGTTCGTCGGCGTCGCCGCGTGGCACCCCGACGGCGACGCGCTGATCCTGCAGGAGTCGAACTCCAGCGCGGACCAGGTGCTGTACTGGCTCGACGTCGACAGCGGCACGACCGAACGGATCACCGACACCGACGAGGAAGCGCGCTACCACCACGTGAACTTCGGCCCGGACGGCGAGCTGTACGCCGTCACGGACTACGGCGCCGAGACGGCGTACGTCGGCCGACTGGAGCTGTCCGACGCCGGCGGCGTCGAGACGGTCGAGCAGGGCCCCGAGGAGTGGAACGTCGACTCCCTGCAGATCGACGCCGAGAGCGGGCAGGTCGCGTACACTACCAACGTCGACGGCTACTCGGAGACGTACCTCGGCGCGCTCGCCGAGGACGGCAGCGAGATCGTCGACACCGTCGAACCCGACCTCCCCGAGGGCGTCGTCGCCGGCGTCGAACTCGGCCCCGACGGCGAGCGCGCGGCGATCGAGTTCAGCGCCGACGACCACCCGCACTCCGTCTACGTCGCCGACGTTGGGGCGGCGGCACAGGGAGCCGCCGACGCAGCCGCCGCATCCGCCGCCACCGAGCGCTGGACCACGCCCGGCACGCTCGGCATCCCCGAGGAGCAGTTCCTGCGATCGGAGACGATCCGCTACGAGACGTTCGACGGGCGGGAGATCCCGGCCTACTGGACGCTGCCAGAGGGCGTGAGCGAGGACGGCAGCGACGGCGAGGTGCCCGTGATGGTCGACATCCACGGCGGCCCGGAACACCAGCGCCGGCCGTGGTTCTACCCGACGAAGCAGTACTTCCTGAACCAGGGGTACGCCGTCCTCGAACCGAACGTCCGCGGCTCGTCGGGCTACGGGAAGGAGTACACGCACCTCGACGACCAGGAGAAGCGCCTCGACTCGGTGAAGGACGTCAAGCACGCGACCGAGTGGCTCGAGGACCAGCCCGCCGCCGACACCGACCGGCTCGTCGTGTACGGGCGGTCCTACGGCGGGTTCATGGTGCTCTCGGCGATCACGCAGTACCCCGACCTCTGGGCGGCGGCGGTGGACTTCGTCGGCATCGCCGACTTCCAGACGTTCCTCGAGAACACCGGCGAGTGGCGCCGCGAGCACCGCGCCGCGGAGTACGGCAGCCTCGACAACCCCGAGCTCCTGGAGCGCATCTCGCCGATCCACGACGTGGACGAGATCCAGTGCCCGCTGTTCATCCAGCACGGCGCGAACGACCCGCGCGTGCCCGTCGGCGAGGCCGAGCAGATCGCCGACGCCGTCGAGGAGCGCGGGATCCCGGTCGAGACGTGCATCTTCGAGGACGAGGGGCACCACACGACCGACCGGGAGAACCTGATCGAGGAGTTCGAGCGCATCGCGGCGTTCCTCGACGATCACGTCTGAGGTCGCCGTAGCTACGTCGATTTCTCGAGCGTCCACACCTGTACCGCCCCCTCGTCGGAGAGTTCGCCGCCGTCGAAGCCGCCCTCGACGCGCCACGAGTCGAACGGCGAGTCGCGGGCCAGCAGCTGGACCTGCTGTTTCGGGAGCATCGAGAGCCGGTACGTCGACTCGTGAACGACCTCGCCGTCGGGCGGTTCGGTTGCGTTCTCGACTTCGAACTGCTGTTCGACGAGGTCGACGACCCGCGAGCGCGACCGGTGGGTGTACGTCCGGCCGTCGTACTCGAGTTCCCGCGTCTCCCACTCGCCGTAGCTCTCACAGACCACGTCGAACGACGGGACGAACGTGTCGAAGACGAACTGGCCCCCGGGCGCGAGCGCGTCGTGGACCGTCTCGAACAGTCGGCGCTGGTCGGCGACGCTCGCCGCGTGCTGGACCGTGTTGAACGGACAGATCGCGAGGTCGTACGCGCGGTCGGCCTCGAAGTCGAGCATGTCCGCCCGCCACACCGAGGCGTCGAGGCCGCGTGCCGCCGCCTTCGCCCGGAGACGATCGAGGCGGTCGGTGTCGAGGTCGATCCCGTCGGCGTCGACGCCGGCGTCGAGGAGTTCGAGGTGGATGCGGCCGGTGCCACAGGCGAGTTCGAGCGTCGGCCCGTCGGCCGCTGCGGCGAGGTCGCGGTAGAACGCGGCGTCCCCGCGGTCGGCGTCGGCGAGCCGGCAGTCGTACAGTTCGGCGCCGTCGGGGTGCTCGGCCATACCGGCCGTTCGGAGAGACCCGGAAAAACGGTACGGGGGGTGTGCGGCCGCTTACCAGCCGGCGTCGATGTCGTCTTTGAGCGCCGTCAGAATCTGCTCGGTGCCGTGGTCGATCACGTCGGCGACGGCCTCGGGGTCGGCGTTGGTCGGGTCGCCGAGGCCGCCGAGGTCGGTCACGCGGTCGAAGTAGCCGTACGTGGCGGTCTCGGGCATCTCCTTCGCCTCCTGGGGCTCCTTCTTCCCTTCCTTCACCAGGTCCGGGCGGTAGTGCTCGATCACGCTGGTCTCGTGGTCGCCGGCGTGGCCCCAGCCCTCGCCGAACACCTCCTCCAGGCGCTCGCGAGCGAAGTCCGTCCAGTGGACGAAGTGGGTCGCGAGCCCGTACTCCCGGACGAGTCGGTCCGCGGCGTTCGAGAGCGGCTCGCGGTTGCCGCCGTGGCAGTTGACGATCACGAACCGCTCGACGCCGTGGCGCGCGAGGCTCTCGCCGATCTGGACGATCGCGTCCTCGTACGTCAGGGGGTCGAGCGTGATCGTCCCGGGGAAGTTCATGTGGTGCTCGCTCATCCCGTAGGGCAGCGTCGGCAGGCGGACGAACCGCAGGTCGTACTCGTCGGCGGCGTCGACGAGCTCCTCGGTCAGATGCTCCGCGCGGAGCGTGTCCACCGAGACGGGCAGGTGGACCGAGTGCTGTTCGACGCTCCCCGTCCCCAGCAGCGCGGCGTCGGCGTCCTCGAACGCCGCCTCGGCGTCCTCCCAGGTCATCGTCAGCAGGTCGTCGTCGGTCTCGGGCATGGGCGCCGATGGACGGGGACGGGGCAAAGAACTACGGGAACGGGCGATCCGGGGGCGCTCCCAGGGTTTCTTCGCCCCGGCGCCCCCAGCGCCGGTATGGCCATCGCCGACGACGCCGACCGCGAGGTCGCCCGGCTCTGTCGCCGGGTCGTGCGCGACGAGAGCCTCCCCGGCCTGAGCGTCGCCGTCACCGACGCCGACGGCACCGTCTACGCCGACGGGTTCGGCTCGCGGGACCTGGCCGGGAACCGCCCGGCGACGCCCGAGACGCTGTACGGGATCGCCTCCTGCACGAAGTCGTTCGCCGGCGTCGCGATCCTCCAGCTCGTCGAGAACGGCATCTGCGAGCTCGACGACCCCATCTCGGCGTACGTCCCCGTCGAGTTCGAGGAGCCGGAACCGACGATCCACCACCTGCTGACTCACTCCTCTGGGCTGCCGTCGCTCGGCGTGAGCGAGACGCTGCTGGCCCGCCGACTCCGCCTCCCGGACCCCGGCATCCCGCTGGGCGATATCGACGACTTCTACGCCCACGTCAACGCCGCCGGCGACGAGCGCGTCGACCCGCCGGGCGAGCGCTTCGCGTACTGCAACACGGGGTACGCGCTGCTGAGCGAGGCGGTCGAGTCGCTGACGGGCAAGCCGTTCGACGAGTACGTCGAGTCCCACGTGTTCGAACCGCTGGGAATGGCGCGCTCGACGTTCGACGACCACGAGTTCTCGATGGCCGACGACCACATGACCCAGTACCGCCAGACCGACGAGGGGCTGATGGCGTCCTCGCTGCCGACACGGGAGATCGGGCAGGCGACGGGCGGGATCCTCGCCCCGGTGTCTGAGCTCGCGAGCTACCTCCGGCTCCACCTGAACGACGGCGAAGCCGCGGGCGAACGCCTGCTCGACGCGGACACGCTCGCCCGAGCGCACGAGGGGCACGTCGACGTGCCGGGGCGCTCGCCGGGCCGCGAGGGGCCGGACCGCGAGTACGGCTACGGCTGGTTCCGCGACGAGGGGTTCCTCGGCGACCGGGCGCTGCTGGGTCACTCCGGGTCGATCACCGTCTCCTCGGCGTATCTCGGCTTCCTGCCCGAGGCGGGCGTCGGCGTCGCGCTGGCGTCGAACACGTCGCCGGCGTTCCCGCTGGGCGCCCTCGGCGAGGGCGTGCTGGCGGCGGCGCTGGGCGAGGCGCCCGAGTCGCTGCCGTTCTTCCGGCTGCGGCGGCGCCACCGACGGCTCGCCGGGGAGTACGCGGCGTACGAGGGCGTGATGACCGCGACCGTCGAGCGCGACGGGGCGTCGCTCCGGGTCGCGTTCGACCACCCGCTGAAGGACGGCGAGACGGCACTGTTCCCGGCCGACCCGGACGAGGAGGACCACCCGCGCGCCGACGCGGTGTACCGGTACGAGACGGTGGACGCCGCCGGCCGACGCGAGCCGGTCGAGTTCCGGGTGGCGGACGGCGAGGTGTCGCTGCTGATCGACCGGTGGCGGCTGCGGCAGGCGTAGGGGGCGCGGAGGGGGTCAGCCCGCCGGCAGCAGGCTCACCCGGAACAGCAGCACCGAGAGGTTGTTGACGAAGACGAGGAAGCCGGCCGCGACCAGCAGAACCAGGTAGAGCCGCGCCGCCTGGAGCATCATCCCCCCGAAGCGCTCGGAGCGTCGGGAGAGCGACTCGTAGGCGGCGAACCCCGCGACTGCAGTCGCGCCGACAGCGAGGTGGACGGCGACCACCACCCACAGCGGCTGGGCCAACAGCCACGCCATCCACGGGTTCGCCTCGGCCTCCGGCCCGACGACTGCCGCGTTGAGCAGCGTCGTGAGCAGGTCGACCGGCAGCAGGAGGAACAGCGCCGCCGCCACCCAGCCCCAGTAGGACTCCCGGTCGACCTCGCCGGGGCGGAGGCGACGGGGGATGCGGGTCACTCGACGACGATGTCGGCGACCATCCCCATCCCCTCGTGGGGTTCACAGACGTAGTGGTACTCGCCGGGCACTTCGAACGTGTACTCGTACGTGTGGTCGGTGTGGTAGATGTCCGGTTCGCCCGCCCAGTCGGCGTCGGCTGGCTGGTCGCGGACCACGATATTGTGGTTGGCCGAGCGCCAGACCCAGCGCACGGTGGTGCCGGCGTCGATAGTCAGGGGGTCGTTCGTGCCCGGCGAGAAGACGTTCTGGCCGTTCGGGCCGACCTCGACGAGTTCGCCGTCGAAGCTCTCCGTTGCCGGGTCGTCGTCGCCGCCCGAGCAGCCCGCCAGCGCCGTCGTCGCCGCCAGCGCCGCGGCGCCGCGGCGGAGGAGCGTGCGACGGGAGGGGTCGTGTTCGCGCATACGCGAGCGTGGGTGGCCGTCGGCCACATGCCTTCCGGTCCCGGAGCGCGAAACGTTTAGGCCCGGGAGCGGCGTATCGCCGGTACCGAATGGAACTCATCGTCACCGAGAAGGACAACGCGGCCCGTCGCATCGCCGACATCCTCAGCGACGGGACCGCCGACGCCGACCGGGTCAACGGCGTCAACGTCTACGGCTGGGGGGGCACGCGCGTCGTCGGCCTCTCGGGCCACGTCGTCGGCGTCGACTTCCCGCCGGAGTACGACGACTGGCGGGACGTGGAGCCCCACGAGCTGATCGACGCGCCGATCGACACCGAGCCGACCCAGGAGGCCATCGTCGCCGCGCTCCGCCGGCTGGCGCGGGACGCCGACCGCGTCGTCATCGCGACCGACTACGACCGCGAGGGCGAGCTGATCGGGAAGGAGGCGTTCGACATCGTCCGCGACGTGGACGAGTCGGTGCCGATCGAGCGCGCCCGCTTCTCCTCCATCACCGAGAACGAGGTGCAGGAGGCGTTCGCGAACACGGGCGAACTGGACTTCGACCTCGCCGCGGCCGGGGAGGCCCGGCAGACGGTGGATCTGGTGTGGGGCGCCGCCCTCACGCGGTTTCTCTCGCTGTCGGCGGGCCAGCTCGGCGAGGACTTCATCTCCGTCGGCCGGGTGCAGGGGCCGACGCTGAAGCTGCTGGTCGACCGCGAGCGCGAGATCCAGGCGTTCGACCCCGACGACTACTGGGAGCTGTTCGCCGACCTGACGAAGGAGGCCGGCGCGGGGTTCGAGGCGCAGTACTTCTACCTCGACGACGACGGCAACGAGGCGCGGCGGATCTGGGCGGAGTCGGCGGCCGACGACGCCCACGCGGCGCTCGCGTCGGCCTCGGGGGCGGCCGTCGAGGAGGTGAACCGCCGGACCCGGGCCGACGAGCCGCCGGCGCCGTTCAACACCACGCAGTTCATCCGCGCAGCGAGTTCGCTGGGCTACTCGGCCCAGCGGGCGATGAGCATGGCCGAGGACCTGTACACCGCGGGCTACATCACCTATCCGCGGACCGACAACACGGTCTACCCGGACGATCTCGACCCCGAGGAGCTGCTCGAGGCGTTCTCGGAGACGCTGTTCGGCGACAGCGTCGAGGAGCTGCTCGAACAGGACGAGATCGAGCCCACCGAGGGCGACGAGGAGACCACCGACCACCCGCCGATCCACCCCACCGGCGAGCTACCGACGGATCTGGACGACGACGAGTGGGAGGTGTACGAACTCGTCGTGCGGCGGTTCTTCGCGACCTGTGCGCCCGCGGCGACGTGGGAGCACCTGCGCGTGGTGGCGGGCGTCGACGGCGAGGTCTCGCTGCCCTCCGGCGGCGAGCGCGGCCTCTCGCTGAAGGCCAACGGGAAGCGCCTGCTGGAGGAGGGGTACCACTCGGTGTACCCGTACTCCTCGGCCGACGAGACCGTGGTGCCGGACGTGGAGACCGGCGAGGAGCTGGCGGTCAGCGACGTGCATCTCGACGCGAAGCAGACCCAGCCGCCGCGGCGCTACGGCCAGTCGCGGCTGATCGAGACGATGGAGGAGATGGGGATCGGCACGAAGTCGACCCGGCACAACACCATCGAGAAGCTGTACGACCGGAACTACGTCGAGGGCGACCCGCCCCGGCCGACGCAGCTGGCCCACGCGGTCGTCGAGGCCGCCGAGGAGTTCGCCGACCACATCGTCAGCGAGGAGATGACCGCGCAGCTGGAGGCGGACATGCGCGCCATCGCCGCCGGCGAGAAGGGGTTCGACGAGGTGACCGCGGAGTCCCGCGAGATGCTCGAGGCGGTGTTCGAGGAGCTCCAGGAGTCCCGCGAGGAGGTCGGCGACCACCTGCGGAAGTCGATGAAGGCGGACAAAATTCTGGGTCCGTGTCCGGAGTGCGGCGAGGACCTGCTCGTCCGCAAGTCCCGCTACGGGAGCTACTTCGTCGGCTGTGACGGCTACCCCGACTGCGAGTACACGCTGCCGCTGCCCTCCACGGGGAAGCCGCTGATCCTCGACGAGGAGTGCGAGGAGCACGGGCTCAACCACGTGAAGATGCTCGCCGGGCGGAAGACGTTCGTCCACGGCTGCCCGCTCTGCAAGGCCGAGGAAGCCGACGAGGAGGCGGACCGCGTCATCGGCGACTGTCCGGAGTGCGGCGAGGAGGAGGGCGGCGAACTGGCGATCAAGCAGCTCCGCTCGGGCTCGCGACTGGTGGGCTGTACGCGCTACCCGGACTGTGACTACTCGCTGCCGCTGCCCCGCCGCGGCGAGATCGAGGTGACCGACGAGGAGTGCGAGGAGCACGGGCTCCCCCACCTGGTGGTCCACGGCGACGACGACGAGCCGTGGGAGCTTGGGTGTCCGATCTGCAACTACCGGGAGTTCCAGGCCCGCGAGGCGAACTCGGAGCTGGAGACCGTCGAGGGGATCGGCGAGAAGACCGCCGAGAAGCTCGAGGAAGCCGGCATCGAGGACGTGTCCGGGCTGAAGGAGGCGGATCCGGACGACTTGGCCGAGAGCGTGGATGGGGTCAGTGCGGGGTCGGTGCGAGACTGGCAGGCGAAGGCGGACTGATCGTCAAAACCGCCGAACTACGCCACCACGCCCTGCCGCAGCCGCCCCCAGACCGCGTTCGACAGCAGCGCGAACACCACGCCCTCCATCGCCAGCAGCGGCAGCAGGAGGAAGAACGTGAACATCGACGGCCCCGTGAACATGAAGGAGAGCACCGAGTCGGCGCCGTATCCGAGTACGATAGACAGCCCGATCCCGTAGAGTCCGACGGCGGCGACGACCGTCGCCGCGCCGCCGACGCTCGCCATGAACCCCTCCTTCATCAGCGGCGCGTACTCGTCGGCCAGCACGCCCGTCACGAGGCCGCCGGGGATCCCCGCGGTCAGCAGTAGCCCCGACACCTGTTCGAGCGTGTTCAGCGCCTCGATGATCGAGGACGTGCCCGACGCGTGGGTCAGCAGCACGCCGCCGATCCAGAGCACCGTGGTCGCGCCGCCGGCGAGCACGGCGCGGGAGGGTCGTCGCATACCTGTCCGTTCGCCGGCACGTAGATAAGCGAACTGGTCGCACACCGCCCGGCGACCGCCGCGGTCCGCGCACTTTTTACCCGCGCCCCGAAGACTCCCTCCCCATGACCGGCCCGTGGGCAGAGTGGGATCACGTCCTGAAGGTGGACCCCGACAAGGCGCTGCTGGACGACGAGACGTTCGACGACGTCGCCGCGACGGGCACCGACGCCCTCGAGATCGGCGGCACGATGGACGTGACCAGCGAGAAGATGGAGCAGGTCGTCGACGCCTGCGCGGCCCACGACGTGCCGATCTACCAGGAGCCCTCCAACCCCGGCGTCGTGATCGACCACGAGGCGCTCGACGGCTATCTCGTCCCCACGGTGCTCAACGCGGGCGACCCGTTCTGGATCACCGGCGCCCACAAGGAGTGGGCCCGCATCGACGGCGACCTCGACTGGGACCGCACCCACACCGAGGCGTACGTCGTCCTCAACCCCGACGCCTCCGTCGCGGAGTACACCGAGGCCGACTGCGACCTGAGCGCCGACGACGTGGCGGCCTACGCCGGCGTCGCCGAGCGCATGTTCGGCCAGGATATCGTCTACCTGGAGTACTCCGGCAGCTACGGCGACCCCGCGGTCGTCGAAGCCGCCGCCGCCGAACTCGACGACGCGACGCTGTTCTACGGCGGCGGGATCCGCGACTACGAGAGCGCCCGCGAGATGGGCGACCACGCCGACACGGTCGTCGTCGGCGACCTGCTCCACGACGAGGGCGTCGACGCCGTCGCCGAGACCGTCCGCGGCGCGAAGGAGGCCTAAACCACCCACTCCGACACCGAGAGCCTGGAGCGCTCCCCCTCGAAGGCGGCGTACCAGTCGTTCGGGTACGGCTCCGGCAGCTTCTCCTCGCCGTCGAGTCGCTCCCGCAGCGCCGCGAGCGCGTCCGAGGCCGGCAGACACTCCTCGTAGTTCCCACTGCGCGCGCTCCGGAGGATCTCCAGCTGTGCCTCGGGCGCCCCGGCGAAGTCGACGAGGTACGCGTCGGCGAGGAACGCCCGGAACCCCGCCTCGTCGGCGGCCACCTGCTCGGCCGCGAACGCGTACGTCTCGCGCTCGGTGGTGCCGGTCTGCTCGCCCGCGACCTCGACGCGGACCGTCCGGTCCTCCCACTCGACCCACGTCGTGGCGCCGATCAGCCGCGAGCCCTCGCCGCCGTCGGGGTACGGCGCGGGGTAGACCCCGACCGAGAACCCCTCCGGGAACTGGCCGCCCTGCTCCTCGGGCATCGCCAGCTCGAACGCCCGCCGGTCGTTCTCGGGCAGGTCGGCGAACGCGACCACCTCGGTCCCGGCGGGCGGGGACTGCCCCTCCTCCCACTGGGCGTCGAGTTCGAACGCCGGCACGGTGACGGTGTCGACGGTCTCCCGGGTGATCCGGTAGAACGCGCCGCCGTGGCGGAACAGCGTCGGGTCGCGGAACGGCAGCCGTGCGTACGTCGTCCGGCGCGTGCCGTCGTTCTCGACGGTCTCGGCGCCGACGCCCCGCTCGTCGTCGCCGAGCCGGTCGTCGAGCGCCGGAACGGGGTCGAACGCGTCGGCGTCGACGTAGACGCCGTTGGTACAGCCGTCGTTGCCGATGCCGCCGAGACAGCCCCCGGCGAACAGCGAGACCGCTATCGAGAGGGCACCGCGTCGGTGGAGGGACACGCCCGGACGGTCACGAGGTGGCGGTATATGTTTTCTGTCGACCCCCGCCAGATCGTCGCACACCGCCGAAACGCGTATCCCGCCCGAACCAGCCGTTCGCCGGCGAAACACCGCGTTTAAAGACGCCCCGAGCGAACGCTCGTCCATGCAGGATCGAACTTACGCGGCGGACGTGGACGCCGGCGAGTCGGCCACCGTGGCCGGCTGGGTCCACGAGATCCGCGACCTGGGCGGTATCGCGTTCCTCATCCTCCGGGACAAGAGCGGCAAGCTCCAGATCAAACTCGAGAAGGACGAGATGGACGACGAGCTGGTCGACACCGGGCTCGGCGTCCACCGCGAGTCCGTCATCAGCGTCACCGGCGACGTGAAGGAGGAGCCCCGGGCGCCGACGGGCTTCGAGCTCGTCCCCGAGTCGATCGAGGTCGTCGCCGAGGCCGACGCCGAGCTCCCGCTCGACCCCTCCGGCAAGGTCGACGCCGAGCTCCCGACCCGGCTGGACAACCGCACGCTCGACCTCCGCAAGCCCGAGGTGAAGGCGATCTTCGAGATCCGCGCGGAGGTCATGCGCGCGGCCCGGGAGACGTTCCGCGACCTGAACGCGACCGAGATCAACACGCCGAAGATCGTCGCCACCGGGACGGAGGGCGGCACGGAGCTGTTCCCGATCACCTACTTCGGCGAGGAGGCGTTCATGAACCAGAGCCCGCAGCTGTTCAAGCAGCTGATGGCCGGCTCCGGCCTCGAGACCGTCTTCGAGATCGGCCCGATCTTCCGCGCCGAGGAGCACAACACCCCGCGCCACCTCAACGAGGCGACCTCGATCGACTACGAGTCCGCCTTCGCCGACCACCACGAGGCGATGGACGCCGCCGAGGAGATCGTCGTCTCCGTCTACGAGGCCGTCGCCGAGAACTGCGAGGAGCAGCTCGACCTGCTCGGCTACGAGGAGTTCGACGTGCCGGAGGGCGACTTCCCGCGCCTGAGCTACGAGGAGGCGATCGAGCGCGTCAACGCCACCGGCGAGCTCGACGAGCAGCTCGTGTTCGGCGACGACCTCTCGACGGAGGCCGAGCGCGCGCTCGGCGACGACGTGGGGACGTTCTACTTCATCACCGGCTGGCCCAGCGAGATCAAGCCGTTCTACATCAAGGACCAGGACGACGACGAGACGCTCTCGACGGGGTTCGACATGATGCACCCCCGGATGGAGCTAGTCTCCGGCGGCCAGCGTGAGCACCGCCACGAGAAGCTGGTCGAAGGGTTCGAGCAGCAGGGCCTGGACCCCGAGCAGTTCGAGTACTACACGAAGATGTTCAAGTACGGCATGCCGCCCCACGCCGGCTGGGGGATGGGTGGCGAGCGGCTCGTGATGACGATGCTCGGGCTGGACAACATCCGGGAGGCAGTTCTGTTCCCGCGCGACCGACAGCGCCTCTCGCCCTGAGAGGTGCTCCGGCGAACGAAGTGAGCCTCTCGCGTTCCCGCGAGATCGCCAGCGTCTGAGTCCGTCGGACGAAGACCTGGCGAAACGCGAGACCCGGTCTCGCGGAACCGACAGCCTCCGAGTTCCTCGCGGTACAGTTCTCTTTCCCAGCCGTGCGGAGGATGAAGTGAGTTGGTGGCCCCGTTAACGGGGGAGCTGTTGTTCGGGAGTGCGGGGTAGCTATCAGATATGTGGAAAAGGATTATGTCCGATTCCCGATTTGTCGGGGTATGGACGGCCGGTCCGATCGGAACTGGTGGCGACGGGAGTACTTGGCTGCGGCTGCCCTGACGGGCGTCAGCGGGCTCGCCGGCTGCAGCGGGACGGACGACACCGCCAACGGCGACGACCCGACCGACGCTGATACTGACCGGAAGGCCGGGGACGATCGGTCCCCCACCGAATCGACGGCGGAACAGTATCCTCCGCTAGCGGTACGGGAGAGTTCGATCGGCAGCGACCAGCTCGCCATCGGGACGGCGCTGACGGTGACGGCGACCGTCGAGAACGTCGGCGACGAGTCGGGGGCGTTCGACGTCGAACTGGCACTCGTCGATCAGCGCGAGGAGATCGCCGTCGAACTCGATCCGGGTGACCGGACGGACGTTTCGGCATCGGCGGCGCCGATGACTGTCGGTGAGGGCGACATCTCGGTGAACGGCGAGCGAGTCGGCACCGTCGACGTCGTCCCCGTCGCGTCGGGGGACGACCGAACCGTCGGCGCGTACTACTTCTCGTGGTACGGGCGACACCCACACACGTGGCAGGGCGGCGAGTGGAGTCTCGAGTCGCCGTACACGCCGACGCTCGGGAACTACGACGCGAGAGACGACGCCGTCATCGAACAGCACATCGACTGGTGTCACTACGCGGGCGTCCAGTGGCTCAACGCCGTCTGGACCGGACCCTACAGCCCCATCGACAAGAACCTCAAGAACCACATCCTCCCCCACCCCCGGGCGGACGAGCTCGAGTGGTCGATCTTCTACGACACGCTCATCATCAGCGGTATTTACGACGGGTCGTCGGTCGACCTGAGCGAGGAGCGAGTCGCGAACGAACTGAAGGAGAACATCGCGTATCTGGCGGACGAGTACTTCGACCGCGAGTGCTACAAGACGATCGACGGCCGGCCAGTGCTCACCACGTGGCTCGGGGGCGCGTACACGGGCGACCCGGCCGCAGTGTTCGCCGAGGCGTTCGACGAGGCGGGCGTCGACCCGTACTTCGTCGTCGGGATCGGGGGACGGCCGATCGACGCCGTCGAGCTCACCGAGATCGCGGACGCGGTAACGGTGTACAACCCGTACACCCCGCGTGAGAACATCGAGGAGGTGTTCCTCGACCAGCTGGAGTCGACGTACCGGTCGTGGTATCTCGCCGGCGAGACGACCGGTCACGACGTGATCCCGTCGGTCATCCCCGGGTTCAACGACTCGGAGCTGACACACGTCGACCGCGACAACCCGATCCTGGAGCTCTCGACGGAGCGATACGCGAACGCGTGTGAGGTGGGAGACAAGTACGCCGACGGGCCCGTTCTCGTCACGGCGTTCAACGAGTGGTACGAGAGTACGTTCATCGAGCCGAGCGAGGAGTTCGGCACGTCGTTCCTGGAGATCACGGCGGACACGCTCGCAGTCGAGGGGTGGGAGTCCCCGGTCTCCGAGGGGGTGATGGTCACCCTCTCCTTCGAGACGGTCGTGGTGGCGAGCGAGATCTCCCCGGGCACGGACGACGACCGTGAGGTGACGCTACGGGTGTACGAACTCAGCGTGTTCAACGACGGTGAGAAGCTCCGGGAGGTCGACGTCGGCGGCCCCGAGGAGGGGGTCGACTTCGTCCGGGGCTACTTCGGCGCCGAGACGGAGTCGGACGGCAGGACCGCACGGTGGCTCGGTGGGCGACCGAACTCGACGCTGTTCTTCGAGGGCGTCGACGATATCGACCGGATCGAGATAACCGGATGGGCCGGCGTGGAGATGGAAGTCAGCGTCACGGTCGACGAGGAGCCGCTGGGGACGACGCGGCTGACGGAACAGTACGAGACGTACACGATCGGCTGACAACGGACGCCTCGACGCGGCAGTACTCGCGATCGACTGCGAAGAACGGACGGCGATGGGCGGGGAGCCGGGAACGGTCCCTCTCCGCGAACGATCCGTGACTACTCCGTATCCGCCGCGTCCACGTCTGTCTCGGCGGGCTCCTCGTCGCTTTCGCCCTCGTCGTCGGTGTAGTACTCCTCGGTCACCGTCACGCGGGCGCGCTTGATCCGGGTCGTGTCGACCTGCTCGACGCGGATCCGGATCCCGTCGTACTCGATCGTCTCGCCCTCCTCGACCAGCCGGCCCGCGCGGTTGAAGATGAAGCCGGCGAGCGTCTCGAACTCCTCGCCCTCCGGGAGGTCGAGCCCGAGCTCCTCGTTGACCTCGTCGATGTTGACCTCGCCGCGGACGAGCGCGGTGTCGTCGTCGACGAACTCGATCGCCTGCTCCTCGTCGCCCTCGAGGATGTCGCCGACGATCTCCTCGACCATGTCCTCCATCGTGATCAGCCCCTCCGTGGTGCCGAACTCGTCGATGACGATCACCATCCGGAGGCGGTTCTCCTGGATCTCCTCCAGCAGTTCGTCGACGTTCTTCGACTCGGGGACGTGCAGCGTCGGCTGCACCAGGTCGTCGAGCGTTGGCTCCCCCTCGCCGTAGTGGGCCGCCCGCACCAGGTCGCGGATGTTCACGACGCCGATGATGTTGTCGAGGTTCCCCTCGTAGACGGGGACGCGCTCGTGGTCGGACTGGACACACTCCTCGATCGCCTCCTCGACGGTGGCGTCTTTCGGCACCGCGGTCATGTCCAGCCGCGGCGTCATCACCTCCTTGGCGATGGTCTGGTTGAACCGGAAGATGCGCTGGAGCATCTCTCGCTCCTCCTCGTCGATGACGCCCTCGCGCTCCCCTGTCCGGATCATGTTCTGGATCTCGTCGCGGGTGACGTAGGAGTCCTCGATGGCGGAGCCGCCGCCGGTGACCCGGTTGATCACCTGCGTCAGGTAGTCGAAGACGACGATCAGCGGGAGCAGCAGGCGCTCGGCCCACTTCAGCGGGCGGGCGATCCGCAGCGACCAGGACTCGGTGTGCTCGACGGCGTAGGACTTCGGCGCGCTCTCGCCGAACAGCAGCACAACCGTCGTGATGCCGAACGTCGCCGCCAGCACCGCCCGTCCCTCGGTCATGTAGAAGCCGAACAGCCACGTGGCGATCGACGACATCGCGACGTTCGCGATGTTGTTGCCGACGAGGATCGTCACCAGCAGCCGGTGGGGGTCGTCGAGGAGGTCCTGCACCAGCGAAGCGCCGGGGACGCCGTCGTCGACCAGCGACTCGACGCGGTGGCTCTCCAGCCCGAACATGGCGATCTCCGACGAGGAGAAGAACGCGGAGAGACCGATGAGGACTGTCAGGACACCGACACCGAACGCGAGTGTCGCCGGCGGAGCGCCGCCGGTGGACGACTGCAGAACGCCCCTGCTAAGAGCGGGAATGACCGTGGGAAGCAAGCCCATTTCCCGTCGGCCTTCACGGTCGTCCGAATTAAGCGTTCCCCTCCCGGCCGATATCGGGCGTCCCGGCCGGCGTCGGCGCCCCGTGTCGTCGCCGACGACTTTACGCGCTGGGCGGCCCAACCGGCGGCCATGTCCGACGAACCGCCGATCACGCTCTACCGGCTGCAGGCCTGCCCGTTCTGCGAACGGGTGGTGCGGAAGCTCGACGAGTACGGGCTCGACTACCGCTCCCGGTTCGTCGAGCCGATGCACTCCGACCGGAACGTGGTCAAGCGCATCAGCGGCAAGCGCTCCGTGCCGGCGATCGTCGACGAGAACACCGGCCTCACGATGTCGGAGTCGGGCAACATCGTCGAGTACCTCGAGAAGACGTACGGGGGTGAGGCCTGATGGAGTTCGACGTGGTCGAGCTCCCCGACGCCGACCACCCCGAGGTCGGCGACACCGCGCCCGACTTCACGCGGCCGCTCGTGAACGAAGAGTTCTGGGAGGACCGCTCGCTCTCGTCGCTGACCGCCGAGGGGCCCGTCCTGCTCGTCGCCCACCCGATGGACGGCGCGTTCCCCGCGACGTACGTCTGGAACGAGATCGACGACCGCGGGTGGGCCGACGACGTGGACGTGGTCGGCCTCTCCATCTCGACGCCGTACGAGCACGCGTCGCTGCTCGACGAGCGCGCCGACGGCGCCCGCCTGTTCGCCGACCCCGGCGCGGGCGTCGCCGAGCAGTACGGCATCGAGCACGACCTCGACGGGATGGCCGGAATCACCGAACACCGGCCCGCGATGTTCCTGCTCGACGGGGACCGCACCGTCGAGTACGCGTGGGTCGCCAGCGAGTGGCCCGAGTTCCCCGAGTACGACGCCGTCGAGGCGGCGATCGAGTCGCTGTAGCGGCGACGGCGCCGCGATCGACCGCGCGCTTTTTTCGCGCCGCCCCCCAGGGCCGGGTATGCGCGACGACCTGATCCAGGCCAGCAGCATGCTCGCGATGGGCGAGCTGGCGGTCTACCCGACCGACACCGTCTACGGGCTCGGCGCCGACGCGATCGCCGCCGACGCCGTCGAGCGCGTCTACGAGCTGAAGGAGCGATCGCGGGACGACCCGCTCTCGATGGCGGTGCCCGACGTGGACGAGGCGCTCGAACACGTGACCGCGACCGAGCGCGAGGAGGCGTTCATGCGGGAGTTCCTCCCGGGCCCGGTCACGGTCGTGCTCGAACGCCAGGGCCACGTCCCGGACGCGCTCACCGCCGGCCGGGATCGCGTCGGCGTCCGGATCCCCGACCACGACCTCGCGCTGGAACTGCTCGACGAGTTCGCGCCGATCACCGCGACCAGCGCGAACCGCTCCGGCCAGGCCAACGCCACCCACCCCGACGAGCTCGACGACGCGATCCGCGAGGGCGTCGGCGCCGTCGTCGACGCCGGCGAGCTCCCGGGCGGCGAGAGCACCGTCGTCGACCCCGGCAACGGCGAGATCCACCGCCGCGGCCGGGGGGCCGACGAGGTCGACGCCTGGCTGGCCGAGCACTGATCGGTCCCGAGGGTCGGCTCAGTCAGAGCCCCAGCAGCGACCGCAGCGAGCGCGTTCGTACCCCGCAGTCCCCGCGGTACTCGCAGGCCTCGCACTTGGCGTCGTCGTCGATCCGCGGCGGCGGCCCGTCCAGGCTCCGGACGGTCCGGAGCAGCTCCCGGTAGCGCGCCTTCTTCCGGGTGGTGAGCCGGACCGGTCGCACGACGCCCACGGCGGGGTACTCCACCAGCGCGCGGGGGATCTCGCGTTCGCGCTCCCACGCGAGCGCCTTCGCCAGCGCGACCGCGCGGACCGACTGGGGCTCCCAGACGCCCGCCGGCGGCGGGACGCCGCCCGAGACGAGCACCGGGATCGGTGGGTCTGAACCGTCCTCGGCGAGCAGTTTGTGCGCGACGCCCCGGCAGTCCTGCCCCGTCAGCGTGGCGTCGCGGGCGGCCGGCTCGACGAGGCGGTCCCACAGCGGCCCGGCGGCGAGCGCGTCGAGGTTATCGCGGTACTCCGCGGCCGACACGGCGAGCGGGCGCTCGGCGAGCCGGTCGTCGCTCGCCTCGCGGAGTTCGGGGTACCGGAACGCCAACTCGCGGCGGGCACGAACCTCGTCGGGCGGCTCACGGTCGTCGGACTGACGAGCGTAGTAGAGCTGGCGCGGGCAGTACGCGGCGCGACCGAGGTCGCTGGCGGCGACGCGGGACACGGGAGGGGTGCTCCCGCCATCGCACTTCAAAAACGGGCTACAGCTGGGTGTCGGTCTCGATGTCCTCGGCGGCCTCCTCCAGCCCGGACTCGTGGGCGTCGGCGGCGTGGCTGTCCCGGAGGTCCGCGTCGGTCAGCAGCTCGGCGAACTCGTCGGTGAACCGGTGGTTCGCGCGGGTGCCGCGGCGCTGGGCCGCGATCACCCGGGAGTAGCGCTCGACGGTCGCCACGTCCGCGTCGAGTCGGTCGGCCCGCTCGTCGACGGGCACCTCGTCGACGACGAGCGCCCGGAGTTCGTCCATCGGCAGCGGCGCCTCGCGGTCCGCCTCCCGGACGAGGTGGAGATCCATCCGGGCGTCGAACACCGACGCCTCCTCGACCCCGAGGGCGTCGGCGATCTCGGCGTCGGCTCGTCGGCGTAGAAGCCAGTCACGACCCGGACCAGGTCGTCGTCGTCGAGCGCCGACTCGAACGCGTAGCGCTCGCGCATCCGGCCGACCAGCTCCCGGACCCGCGCCTCCGCCTCCTCGGGGGGGACCGCGTCGGCGAGGTCGCCGCGGTCCTCGACCTGATCCTCCGTGACCGTCTCCTCGCCGGTGGTCTCGACGAACAGGTCCCGGAGCTCCTCGGTTTGTTCGTCCATACTCCCGGAACGACGGGATCCGCGCGAATAAGGGTTGGGTAGCCGAGGGGAACCGGTCGTAAACCGTAGCGTTAAGGTAAGTTTACGAGAACCGTCGGACGTGTCTACCGCAACCGACTCCGTCGATCTCGTCGGCGACGAAGTCGCCGTCAACCTCGTCCGCGCCGCGCTGGTGGCGGCGCTGATGGGCGCGTTCGCGTTCGTCTCGTTCCCCAACCCGCTGAACCCGGCCGTCCCCGTGACGGCGCAGGTGCTCGGCGTGTTCCTCGCCGGCATCTACCTCGGGCCCGCCTGGGGCGGGTTCGCGATGCTGCTGTACGTGCTGGCCGGCGCGCTGGGCGCCCCCGTCTTCTCCGGCGCCAGCGCGGGGCTGGGCGAGATCTTCGGACCGACCGGCGGCTACCTCGTCTCCTACCCGTTCGCGGCCGCCCTGATCGGCGCCGTCGTCCACGGCGTCGACGGGCTCGTCGACCCCGAGGGCGTCTCCTTCCCGCGGCTGGTGGGCGCGATGACCGCCGGGACCGTCGTGATCTACGCGCTCGGGATCGCCGTCTACTGGTACTACCTCGACACGAGCCTCGTCGCCGCGATCGTCGGCGCCGGCCTCGCGTTCGTCCCCGCGGAGGCGGTGAAGATGGCCGCCGCCGTCGGGATCGTCCGCTCCGACGAGGTGCAGGCGACGTAGCGTGCTGGAGCTCGACTCGGTTACCCACCGGTACGGCGAGGACGCCGACGCCGCGACCGCCGTCGACGGCGTCTCACTGACGATCCCGGACGGGGAGTTCCTCGTGCTCTGCGGCCCGAACGGCTCCGGGAAGTCGACGCTCGTCCGCCACCTGAACGGGCTGCTGGAACCGGACGCCGGCCGGGTGCTCGTCGACGGGACCGAGGCGAGCGAGGACCCCGTCGCCGCAAGAACCACCGTCGGGATGGCGTTCCAGGAGCCCCGGGACCAGTTCGTCGCGGCCACGGTCGGCGGCGACGTGCGCTTCGGCCCGGAGAACCTGGGGCTCGATCACGCCGAGATCGACCGCCGGGCTGACGCAGCGCTCGCGGCGGTCGGCCTCGACGGGCGCGAAAACGACCGGATCGAGACGCTCTCGGGTGGCGAGCGCGAGCGCCTCGCGGTCGCGGGCGCGCTGGCGATGGAACCGAACCACCTCGTGCTCGACGAGCCGTTCACCGGGCTCGATTCGCCCGCCCGCGAGGGCCTGCTCGACCGCCTGCGCGGCCTCCACGCCGACGGGACCGGGCTGATCGTCGTCACCCACGACCTCCGGGAGCTGCTCGGCGACGCCGACCGCGTGGTCTGTCTCGCCGACGGCGAGGTGGTCGTCGACGCCAGCCCCGACGACGCGGCCGCGGAACTGCCCGAGTACGGGGTTCGCGTGCCCGACCAGCCTGCCGCGGGGAACTGATGCTCGGCTACGAGCCCGGCGACTCGCTCGCCCACCACCTCGACCCTCGGACGAAGCTGGCCGTCCAACTCGCGTTCGCCGTCGCCGCGTTCGCCCACACCGACCCCCGCGGGCTGGCGGTGCTGACGGGCGTGACCGCGCTGGCGCTCGCGAGCGCCCGGCTCTCCCCCGTTTCGGTGCTGTGGGGCTACCGGTTCCTCCTCCCGCTGCTGGCGGCCGCGGTGCTGTTCGAGCTGGTGACGCTCGGGCCGCCGTGGCTCGATCCCGCGGCCGCGGTCGACCCCCTGCTCGCGAGCTACCGGACGCTGCTCATCGTCGGCGTCGCCGCCGGCTACGTTCGGACGACCGCGGCTCGGGAGTCCCGCGCGGCGGTGCAGTGGGCGATCCCGGGCAAGCCCGGGCGGCTGCTGGGCGCCGGGGTGGGGCTCGTGTTCCGCTTTCTCCCCCTCCTCCGTCGGGATCTGGCGGCGATCCGGGACGCCGAGCGCGCGCGGCTGGGCGACGAACGCCCGACGCGGGAACGGCTGCGCACCGTCGGCGCGGCGGGGCTCCGGCGGGCGTTCGCGCGGGCGGACCGGCTGGCGATGGCGCTCACCGCGCGGTGTTTCTCGTGGAACGCGACGCTGCCGCGGATCCGGCTCCGGGCCGTCGACGCGCCGGCGCTGGCGCTGGCGGCGGCGCTGCTGGCGTCCGTGTTCGTCTGAATCGGCCCCGCGGCCGCTCGCAGTCGGCACCATTTAGGTGACGGCACCGCAGCACACAGGGTATGCTTGCACAGACGCGCGAGACGTTCTGGACGATTTCGCCGACGGGGAAGGCGGCGTTCTACTTCCTCGCGGCGGCGGCGATCCTGGTGTTCGCCGTCGGCGTCTACGAGCGGTTCCGGCGCTACGCACGGGCGAAGGAGGACCCGTTCCCGCGGCTCGACGACCTGCCGGGCCGGGTCGTCGACGCCGCGGCCACGGTGCTCTCCAACCGGCAGCAGTTCGACCGCGACCTGTACGCCGGCGTGATGCACGCGTTCATCCTCTGGGGGTTCCTGACGCTGCTGATCGGGACCACCATCCTCGGGTTCGACATCGACGTGTACCGCGTCGTCACCGGCAGTTCGTTCTTCAAGGGCGAGTTCTACCTGGCGTACTCGCTGGTGATGGACGCGATGGGGCTGCTGTTCGTCGTCGGCGTCGGGATGGCGATCTACAAGCGCTACGCGCGGCGCGACGGCCGGCTCTGGGGGAAACACACGAGCCTGGAGGACGACGCGTTCGTCTGGACGCTGTTCGCGCTGGGCGTCGGCGGCTACCTGCTCGAAGGCCTGCGCATCCGCGCGACGGGCTTTCCGGACTTCGAGACGGTGAGCTTCGTCGGCTACTTCGTCGCGATGGTGATTGAGGCCGGCGGCGTCGACGCCGCCGGCGCCGAGGCGCTGTACTGGTGGGGCTGGTGGTCCCACTCGCTGCTCGCCTTCGGCTTCGTCGCCTTCGTCCCCTACGCCAAGCCGTTCCACATGATCTCCAGTTTCGCGAACGTCGTCGTCCGGGACGAGAAAGCCGGCGCGCGGCTCCCCTCCGTCCCCGCGGACCTCGACGCCGACACCGGCGCCGAGTCCATCGACTCCTTCACCTGGAGCGAGACGCTGGATCAGGACGCCTGCACCAAGTGCGGGCGCTGTTCGTCGGTCTGCCCGGCCAACGCGTCCGGGCGGAACCTCGACCCGCGTGACGTGATCCTCGACCTGAAGAGCTACCGCGAGGACGTCGACGCCGGCGGCGAGGAGGTCGACATCGTCGCCGACGGCGGCGAGTCCGTCATCGCCGCGGAGACGATGGAGTCCTGCCTCTCCTGTATGGCCTGCATGGACGCCTGCCCGGTCGACATCGAGCACCTGACGAGCTTCACGAAGATGAACCGCCAGCTCGTCGACACCGGCCAGGTCAACTCGGAGATGCAGGACGTGTTCCAAGACGTGATGCAGAAGGGCAACACGTTCGGCGACCCCAACCGCAAGCGCGGCGACTGGAGCGACGAACTGGAGTTCGACGTGACCGACGCCCGCGAGGAGGAAGTCGACTACCTCTGGTACGTCGGCGACTACCCGAGCTTCGACGACCGCAACAAGAAGGTCGCCCGCGCGCTGGCCCGGGTGTTCGAGGCCGCCGACGTGAGCTACGGAATCCTGTTCGACGACGAGAAGTACGACGGCAACGACATCCGCCGGACCGGCGAGGAGTTCCTCTACATGGAGCTGGCGGGCCACCACGTCGAGACGTTCGACGAGGTGGAGTTCGACCACATCGTCTGTACGGACCCCCACTCGTTCAACACGATCAAGAACGAGTACCCCGAGATCGACTACGCCGAGTTCGCCGACGACCCCGTGATGCCGTTCGACTACGACGAGGAGTGGAACGCCGACGGCGAGATCGGCGTGTTCCACTGGACGCAGGTCGTCTCGGACCTCGTCGACGCCGGCCGCCTCGACCTCTCCGGCGCGAACCTGGACTACACCGTCACCTACCACGATCCCTGTCACCTCGGGCGGTACAACGGCGAGTACGAGGCACCGCGCCAGCTGATCGAGGCGACGGGCTGTGAGCTCCACGAGATGCCCCGGAGCCGCGACGACTCGTTCTGCTGTGGCGGCGGCGGCGGCGGCCTCTGGATGGAGTTCGACGACGAGCCAAAACCCAGCGAGGAGCGCCTCCGCGAGGGCGTCGAGGACACCGCCGCCGGCGGCGAGATCGAGAAGTTCGTCGTCGCCTGCCCGATGTGTACGACGATGTTCGAGGACGGCCGCAAAACCGGCGGGTTCGAGGACGACCTCGAGATCGTCGACGTGGCCGAACTGCTGGAGGAGGCGCTCGATTCGCAGGGCGCGCTGGCGAGCGTCGGCGCCGACGACGGCACGACCGCCGCGAGCGCGGACTGACGCGAGCGGTACCCCTTTTCGGCCGCCGGACGAGTGGCCCGTATGGAGCCCGAGTTCGTCTACGGCGTCGACTTCAGCGGCGCGAGAGACGCGGAGCGCAACGTCTGGATCGCCGGCGGCCCGCTGACGGAGGACGGACTCGAGATCGAGACGCTCGGAACCGCGAAGTCGGTGCTCGACGGCGACGTGTCCGGGCAGGCCGAGACCCACGCCGCCCTCGTCGACTGGCTCCGCGACCGCGAGTCCGCAGCCGTCGGCCTCGACTTCTCCTTCGGCCTGCCGTCGACGCTTCCCGACACCGTCGACGATCCGCCGGCGGACTGGGCGGCGTTCCTCGATTCGTTCCCGCCCGCCGACTGCTCCGGCCCCGATGCGTTCGAGGAGTGGGGGAAACAGCGAACGCGCGAGGCGACCGACGGCGACCGGGCGTTCCTCAAACGCGAGACCGACGGCCCCGTCGGCGCGAGCTCGCCGTACGGCTTCGTCGGGAGCACGATCACGTTCCACGGCGTCCGGGACGTGCTCGCGCCGGTCGTCCGGGGCAGCGACGGCGGCGACGCTGCGGCGACGGTGGCGCCGATGGAGACGACGACGTTCGAGTCGCCGGTGACGCTGCTCGAGACGTATCCGGCAGGCGTGCTGAACCGGCTGGGGCTCCAGCGCGACAGCTACAAGGGTGGGAGCGACGAGGAGCGGGAAGCACGGCAGCGGAATCTCGACGGCCTGCTCGACGCGACCGACCTGGCCGTCGACGGCACGGACCGCGAGACGGTGATCGAGAACACCGGCGGCGACGCGCTCGACGCCGTCGTTGCCGCGGCGGCGACGCTGCGGGCAGTCGAGCGGGCGTTCGAGTACGACGACGACCGCCACGACCCCCGCGAGGGCTACATCTACGTCTGAGTGTCTGAACCCCTCACGCCCCGCACCACACGCGTTTTACCCCTCGGCCGACAAACCGCGGTATGACCGACCCCGGTTCGCTCTCCGTCACCATCGTCGACGGCTACGTCGACGAGCCGGCCCACTTCGGGGTGCCGCCGTACATCTCCACCTACCCCCGGTTCACCGCGGGCGCGCTCGTCGACGCCGGCGTCCCCCCCGAGCAGATCACCTACCACACGATCGACGAGCTCCGGGAGGACCGGATGAAGTGGGGCGACGTGTCGACCGCCGACCTGTTCGTCTACGTCGGCGGCATGACCGTCCCCGGGAAGTACGTCGGCGGCACGCCCGCCGAGCCCGACGAGGTGAAGGAGCTCGCCTGGACCGCGAAGGGAACCACGCTGCTCGGCGGCCCCGTGCGATTCGGCGTCGGCGAGGAGAACGCCGGCGCCCAGGAGATGGAGCGCAAGGACCTCGACTACGAGTTCGTCGCGAAGGGCGACATCGAGGCCGCCGCGTACGACCTCGTCGACTCCGGGCTGGAGGGGTTCAACGACCGGATGCGCGACAACGAGGAACTCGACCGCTGGGCCTCGAAGGGCGCATTCGTCGTCGAGCAGCACCCCAACCACCCCGACTACCTGATCGCGGAGATGGAGACCTCCCGCGGCTGTGCGTACCGCTGCTCGTTCTGTACCGAACCGCTGTACGGCAACCCGGCGTTCCGGACCGCCGACTCCGTCGTCGACGAGGTCGACCGCCTCTCGAACCACGGCGTCGAACACTTCCGGCTGGGCCGGCAGGCGGACATCCTCGCGTTCGGCGGCGACGGCGAGGCGCCCAATCCCGACGCCCTGGAGCGACTGTACGGCGGCATCCGGGAGGTGGCCCCCGACCTCAAGACCCTCCACCTCGACAACATGAACCCCGTGACGATCACGGACTACCCCGAGGCGTCGCGGGAGGCGATCGAGATAATCGCCGAGCACAACACGCCCGGCGACACCGCCGCGTTCGGCCTCGAGTCGGCGGACCCCGTCGTGCAGGAGCAGAACAACCTGCTCGTGACCGCCGACGAGTGTCTGGAGGCCGTCCGCGTCGTCAACGAGGCCGGCGGCTGGCGTCCCGAGGAGAACCGCCTGCCCAAGCTCCTGCCGGGGATCAACCTCGTCCACGGGCTCGAAGGTGAGCGCCCCGAGACGTACGACCACAACCGCCGCTTCCTCCGGCAGGTGTACGACGAGGGGCTGATGCTCCGCCGGATCAACATCCGGCAGGTGATGGCGTTCGCCGGCACCGAGATGGGCGACACCGGCGCCGACATCGCGAAGGAACACAAGGAGCAGTTCCAGGCGTACAAGCGCGAGGTGCGCGAACAGGTCGACAACCCGATGCTCCAGCGCGTCGTCCCGCCCGGGACCGTGCTGCCGGACGTGCATCTCGAGTACCACGAGGACGGCAAGACGTTCGGCCGCCAGCTCGGCACCTACCCGCTGCTCGTCGGGATCCCCGGCGAGCGCGAACTCGGCCAGGCCATCGACGTGGCGATCGTCGACCACGGCTACCGCTCGGTGACGGGGGTCCCCTACCCCCTCGACGTGAACGCGGCGTCGATGGACGAGCTCGCGACGATCCCGGGCGTCAGCGACGGCCGCGCGGGCGACATCGTCGTCTCCCGGCCGTACGACTCCGTCGAGGAGGCGACCGACGCCGCGAACGTCGACCTCTCGCTGTTCGCGACCGCCGGCGACGCCGACGTGGACGTGACGCGAACGTTCGAGCCCGGCAGTCGCGCGGACTGATGGGCGGACAGCTGCCCGTCGGCCGCGTCTCGGTGCCGGTCGACACCCGCGCGCCGACGGGGGCGACCAACGCCTACGTCGTCGGCGACTCGCCGGCGCTGCTGGTCGACCCCGCCGGCCGAACCGACGAGCTCGACGCGCTCGTCGCCGAGCGCGAGATCGACGCGGTCGCGGTCACGCACACCCACCCGGATCACGTCGGCGCCGTCGCGGACTACGCCGCCGAGACCGGGGCCGAGGTGCTGGCTCGCCGGCCCGACCGCTTCGCCGACGCGGCGGGGGTCGAGCCCGACCGCCGGATCGCCGAGGGGAGCGCGATCGAGACCGGCTCCGGGACGGTGACCGTACTCGACACGCCGGGCCACGCCGCCGACCACGTCGCGTTCGACCTCGGCGACGGCTCCGTGCTCGCCGGCGACCTCGCGGTCGCCGAGGGGAGCGTCGTCGTCGGCGCGCCCGAGGGCGACCTGCGGGCGTACCTCACCTCGCTGCGCCGGCTCCGAGCGCGGGCTCCCGACCGACTGCTGCCGGGCCACGGGCCGCCGATGGCCGACGAGCCGACCCCGCGGGCGAGCCTCGACCGACTGATCGGCCACCGGCTCGACCGCGAGCGCTCGGTGCTCGCGGCGGTCCGGGACGGCGCGAACGATCTCGGTTCGGTCGTCGACGCCGCCTACGAGAAGGACCTCTCGGGGGTCCGCGACCTCGCCCGGGCGACCGTGCGGGCCCACGTCGAGAAGCTGGCCGTGGAGGGCCGGGTCGAGTGGGACCCCGACAGCGGCCGGGTCCGGGCTGAGTGAGCGCTCGGCGCGCCGACGACGTTTTCCCCCGCGGTCACCGAAGGCGGCTGTGTCCCTGGACGACGAGCTCGACCGCGCCCGCGGGCTCGACACCGCCGAGCTGGCCGACGCCGTCGAGTCGCTCGGCTTCGAGTGCACGCGCTGTGGCGCCTGCTGTACCAAGGAGGTCGACGAGGAGGGGGAGACCGAGCCCCACACGGCGACGGTGTTCCCCGACGAGATTCGGACGCTCCAGAGGGCCGACGGCGCCGACCGCGAGTGGCGCGACGTGGCGCGCCCGATGCCGTACGGACTCTCCGCGGGCGACGACGGCCCCGAGGGCGAGACGTTCGAGTGGGCGCTGCAGACCGACGCCTGCGGCGACTGCGCGTTCTACGAGGAGGAGGACGGACTCGGCGCCTGTACGGTCCACGAGTCCCGCCCGCTGATCTGTGAGACGTACCCATTCAGCGTCGCGCTCGACGGCACCGCCGAGCCCGCCGGCGACCCCGTCGACGCCGAGGGGCTCGTCCGCGCCCACGAGTGCGAGGGGCTGGGCCGGGAGATCAGCCGCGAGGACGCCGAGGCGCTCGCCGCGGCGCTGAAGGAGCGCGCGATCCGCGAGCTCGAGGAGGCCATCGCGCTGCGGGACGCCTACGAGCCCGTCGACGCCGACGATGGCGAGGTGGTCGTTCACGACTCCGAGGGCGCGAAACGCGCGGACGGAACCCCGATCGAGCGGGCCGAGTGAACGCGAGTTCACCCGCCCGTGAGAGCGGTACACATATTACGGAGGCCCGACTGGTCGTAGTCGAGTCTCAGCTATGGAGATCTCCGACGAACTACTCTGTCTGTTCAGTGCTACTGTCCGCGAGGAAGGCGACCGGTACGTCGTCGAAGTACCCAAACGGGAGATCGAGCGCGGCTCGCTCGAGTCGGGCGACACCTACCGCGTCGCCCTGATCGACGGGGACGGCGACGACGGCGCCGCCGCCGCGACGAACTCGACCTCCCAGCGCACGGGCGGCGAGGGCGAGCCCCAGCCACCGGTCGAGAAAGGCGAGGTGCGCTACGTCGAGGTCGAGGACATCGGCAAGCAGGGCGACGGGATCGCCCGCGTCGAGCGGGGGTACGTGATCATCGTCCCCGGCGCCGACGTGGGCGAGCGAGTGAAGATCGAGGTCTCCGAGGTGAAGTCGAACTTCGCCGTCGGGGAGATCATCGAGGAGTAGCTACTCGACCCGGGCGTTCCACCAGGAGACCGAGCAGAGCTTCTCGCCCAGCGGCGAGCTTCCGATCGCCGTGTCCAGCTTCCGGAACTGCCCCGCCATCGCGTCGGGGATCTTCCGGTAGAACCCGTAGGGGAGCACGAAGTCGTGCTCCGCGTCGGCGAGCTCCAGCCCCGCCGAGCCGACCAGCTCCGCGACCTCGTCGCGGCCGTAGAGGTGTGAGCCCATCGGCAGCAGGCGGTTGTACAGCACGCGGGTGCTGAAGTCGTTGAACGTGTCGAAGAACACCTGCTCCTCGGAGACGCGGGCCATCTCCGCCATGAACTTCCGGGGGGTGGGCGCGAGGTGGAAAAAGCGCATCGCGACCACCGCGTCGAAGTGGTCGTCGGGGAACGGGAGCCGGGCGGCGTCGCCGCGCATGAACTCCACGCGGTCGTCGACGCCGGCCTGTCGGGCCTTCTCGCGGCCCTGGGCCAGCATCGCGTCGGAGATGTCCAGCCCGACGATGTTCGCGCCGCGTTCGGCCAACATCACCGTGAACCGGCCGGTGCCGCAGGCGATCTCCAGCACGTCCCGGTCCTCGACGGGTCCGACGGCGTCGAGCACCGCCTGCTTCTCCCGGCGGTCGATCAGGCGGCCGCCGCGGGAGAACCGCTTGGCGTCGTACTCCTCGGCGACGTCGTCGGCCTGGTACCACTCCTTTCCCTTCACGCTACCGGGAGTCACGTGCCGAACACTAAAACCGTACTGCTTGGCGAAGGCGCCGACGCCGGCGAGACGCGTCGCCGCCGCGGCCGTCGCTCACCCGCTGGTCATGATCCGCTCGGTCGGGATCTTGATCAGCACCCGCGGCCCGCTCTCCTCGCCGTGGTGTGGGTACTCCTCCACGTCAAAGTAGCGCTGGGCGAGCTCGTCGATGTGTGCTTTCGCGCCCTCCTCGGTGAGTTCGGCCTCGCCCTGGACCGAGACGTACCGGTAGGGGTCCTCGGGGTCACAGACCGAGAGGCCGACAATCGGCTCGTTGCGCACGTTCTTCTCCTTCCGCCGGCCGCGGGCGGTGTTGACCAGCACGTACTCCCGGTTCTCGTGGTCGACCCACACCGGCGTGACGTGGGGCATCCCGTTGGGCATGATCGTCGCGAGGTGGGCGAACGACTCGGACTCGAACACGTCGACGTGAGACTCAGGTATCACGTTTCGGGGATGGCGCGGGGCCGAAGTAAGCGTTGGCCCCGGTCTGGGCGACCACGTTTTTAACCCTCGGACGGATGAAGGGGGAGTATGGATCTCTCGGTCGTGGTCCCGACGCTCAACGGACGGGACCGGCTCGCGGCCAGCCTCGACTCGCTGGCCGCGCGTGCGCCAGCCGCGGAGGTCGTCGTCGTCAACGGCCCCTCCGCCGACGGCACCACCGGGATGGTGCGGGAGCGCACCGACGTGGACGTGCTCGTCGAGGTCGCCGACCGCTGTATCAACGTCGCCCGGAACGCGGGCGTCGCCGCCGCCAGCGGCGACGCGATCGCGCTGCTCGGCTTCGACCTCCGGATCGCCGAGGGCTGGGTCGACGCCGTCCGGGACGGCCTCGCGGCCGCCAGCGCGGTCACGGGGCCAGTCCCCCGCGGCGACGACGACGACGGCCTCGAACGCCGGCGGATCGCGGGCCGGGACGTGAGCTACTTCAACGGCGACAACGTCGCGTTCCGGGCCGCGACGCTGCGGGACACGCTCGACGGGTTCGACGAGTACCTCCGGACCGGCGGCGCCCGCGACGCCGCCCACCGCCTCGCCGGCGCGGGCTACGACGTCGCCTGGCGCGACGCGATGGCGACGGACCGGGAGGCCGACGAGGGCGACGGGCCCGGCCCCCACGGGCCGGACGAGCAGCACCGGAACTGGAAGTACCGCTCGCTCAGCTACCGGCTGACGAAGAACTACGGCCCGCGGCCGACCGTCGCCCGGCGCACGCTCGCCCACGCCTCGGGCGACGCCGCCGACGCCGCGCGGGCCGTGCTCCGGGGGGAGGGGAGCCCCTCGGCGTGGTTCGGTCACGGCCGGGAGGTGATCGGCGGGATCCTCCGGGGGAGCGCCGACGGGCTGGTCGCCCGCGCCCGCGACCGCAGCGACACGCGCAACCCCTACGGGCTCGCCGTCGAGAAAGAGCGCGCGGTGGCGACGTACGACCGGCGGGAGTAGCCGCCGCGGGAGCGCCGTGTCGCGAACTGGGTCACAACCTGCACCTACCGTCCCCATACAGCCTTGGGTCGGGAACGACATTTCTCTGACGTGTCCACGACTGCACCCGCGGAGCGGCTCCCCGCCGGCGACTGGACGGCCGGCGTCACCGGCGGGATCGTCGGCGCCGCCGCGATGGCCTCGCTGATGCTCGCGACGGATCCGGCGACGCTCTCGACGGCGATCCCGTCGCTGTACGGGCTCGCGCCGCCCGAGCGCGTCGGCGTCGGGCTGGCGATCCACCTCTCCCACGGCGCAGTCCTCGGCGTCGCCTTCGCCGCGCTCGTCGGCGCCGTCGGCGTCGAGTCGCCGCTCGAAACCGTCGCCGCCGGCGCGTTCTGGGGGGTCGTCACCTGGGGCGTCCTGATCCTGCTGGTGCTGCCGGTGTGGCTCGCGGCCGTCGGGTCGCCGGCCGCGGCGGCGAGCAGCGACGTGCTGGCGCCGCTGCTCTGGCACCTCGTCTACGGCACGGTGCTGGGCGTCGTCTACAGCGCGACCGCCGACGCGTGAGTGGCGCTCAGAGGTCCGGGAGCAGCCCCGGCACGACCCGGGCCGGGTTCTTGGTGAACGCCCGGCGCATCGCGTCCTCGGAGACGTCGAGGGTGAGGATCTCCATGACGCCCACGTTGGGGTGGATCGACGGCGCCCCGCTGCCGAACAGGATCCGGTCGGGGTGTTCGAGCAGCCCCTGCTCCAGGATGTCCCGGTCCGGGACGTAGGCGGTGTCGAGGTAGAGTTCGTCGGACGTCTCGAGCAGCGCGAGCGCCGACTCCATCAGGCTCTCGTTCAGCGGGTAGCCGCCGAAGGAGGTGAGCACGACCGGGAACCCACGGTCGAGCAGCGTGTCGGCGACCGCGCGGGGCGGGCAGTCCTCGCCGGCGTGGACGAGCACGGGGTCGCCGACGGCGGCGAGCTGGTCGATCACCGCCTCGGTCGGCAGCCCGTCGTGGGCCGGGTCGAGCGTGAACCCGTGGTAGCGATCGTCGTAGGCGTACTGCTCCACGTCGCCGGCGGTGGTGTGGTGGGACTTCGCCCGTTTGACCGGGTTGACGAGCGGCCCGACGACACGGCTGACGTGCCGGGGGCCGCCGAGGCGGGCGAACGCCAGCAGCGGGCGATCGACGCTCAGGCGGGCGACCGCGTTGTTCGCCCGGAGGTACCCCTCGCCCCGTGGCGTGCGGCCGGGCGAGGCCGCCGCGCGCTCCACGCCGGCCTGGTGCATCTCCCGCTCCAGTCGTTCGGGAGAGACCTGTCGGCCCCGGACGGCGACGGCCTCCTCGTCCGGGTCGAGTCGCGTGTGCACGTCGGCGACCCGGAAGCCGTGCTCCAACTCCAGCATCTGTTCCCCTGTTCCCTCGATGACGCAAAAGGGAGGGGTCGGACGGTCGCCGACCCCGTTCGGGGTTCTGAACCCTTAACTGCCGGCCGCCCGCACGTTTCCACCGATGAGCGACCTCCCCGAGGATTTCGACTGCACGATCACCGACTGGGAGTACATCTACGGGCTCTGCCGGGACGTGGCGGAGGAGGTACGCGACGACGAGTTCGAGCCGGACGTCGTCGTCGCGCTGGCCCGCGGGGGCTGGTTCGCCGGGCGGTGCATCTGTGACTTCCTGGGCCTCGACGACCTCGCGAGCCTGAAGATGGAGCACTACGTCGGCACCGCCGAGAAGTCCGACAGCGCCGAGGTGCGCTACCCGATGCCGGAGGGCAGCGTCGAGGGGAAGGACGTGCTGATCATCGACGACATCGCCGACACCGGCGGGTCGATCGAGCGCGCCGACGAGTACGTCCGGGACCGCAACCCCGGCACCGTGCGGACCGCGACGCTCCAGCTGCTGGGCACCTCCGAGTTCGAGCCCGATTACGTCGGTGAGTACCTCTCGGAGTGGACGTGGATGGTGTACCCGTGGAACTTCATCGAGGACATGGTCGACCTGATCTCCGGCGCGATGGCCCAGGAGGACGGCGGCGAGACGTTCGACGAGGAGGAGATCCGCGGCCTGCTCGCGGAGCACCACGGGATCAACCGGATCGAGATGGAGATCGCCCAGCCGGACCGGCTGGAGGAGGTGCTCGAGGAGATGGTCCACCGCGGCTACCTCGAACGCGATGGCGACTCGTGGCGGCTGGTCTCGGAAGACGGCGACGCCTGAACCCCCGAAAGCGTCTTTTCGCGGCGTCACCCACCTGTAGCCATGAGCAGGCTTCGCTTCGCGCTGCTGCACGCGGCCCACGGCGACGAGAACACCAGTCGCAACTTCCGGCGCGAGCTCGACGCGACCTCGCAGAGTTCGACGTGACCGACGGCCAACTCCCCGCCGACCACGCGTTCGACGGCGTCGTCGTCACTGGCTCCCGCGCGTCCGTCTACTGGGACGAGGCGTGGATCCCGCCGCTGGTCGACTGGGTCGCCGAGGCCCACGAGCGCGGGATCCCGATCCTCGGCGTCTGTTACGGCCACCAGGTGCTCGCGGAGGCGCTGGGCGGCCGCGTCGCGGGGATGGACGGGTTCGAGATCGGCTACAACGAGATCGAGCGCCGCCCCGAGGCCGCCGACGACGAACTGCTCGACGGGCTGGGCGAGGCGTTCCTCGCGTTCACCACCCACGGCGACACCGTCGTCGACCTGCCGCCCGAGGCGGCGCTGCTCGCGGAGAACGACTACGGCGTCCACGCGTTCCGCGCGGGACACGCCTGGGGCGTGCAGTTCCACCCCGAGTACGACGTCGAGACCGCCCGCGAGGTGACCGAGGACAAGCGCGACAGCGTCGGCGACGAGCGCGTCGACGCCGTGCTCGACGAGATCACGCCCGCCAACTACGAGGCCGCCTGCGAGACTAAGCGGCTGTTCGAGAACTTCACGCGGTACGCCGAGCGGGTCGCCGCCGAGGAAGCCAGCGCGTAGCGGCCGGGGATAGCGAACCCCTTTTGCCCCCTTGTACCGCAGTACCACTATGCTCGACTACGTCGGACTGGAGGGCGACCTCGACGAGGAGGAGCGGCTGATCCGTGACACCGCGCGTCGCTTCGTCGAGGAGGAGGTTCGGGACGACATCGGCCAGCACTGGATCGACGGCACGTTCCCCACGGAGCTGATCGAGGAGATGGGCGAGCTCGGCTTCTACGCGCCCAACCTCGAGGGGTACGGCTCGCCGAACGTCTCCGAGACCGCGTACGGCCTGCTGATGCAGGAGCTCGAGGCGTGTGACTCCGGCCTGCGCTCGATGGCCTCCGTGCAGGGCGCGCTGGTGATGTACCCGATCCATGCGTTCGGCAGCGAGGAGCAGAAGGAGCGCTGGCTGCCCGACCTCGGCGCCGGCGAGGCGGTCGGCTGCTTCGGGCTCACGGAGCCGGAACACGGCTCGAACCCCAGCGCGATGGAGACCCACGCCGTGAAGGAGGGCGGCGAGT
This sequence comes from Halolamina rubra, assembly GCF_000739555.1. Taxonomy (GTDB): domain Archaea; phylum Halobacteriota; class Halobacteria; order Halobacteriales; family Haloferacaceae; genus Halolamina; species Halolamina rubra. The sequence continues at coordinate 50,597 of NZ_BBJN01000029.1, read as the reverse complement.
ACGTGCTCAACGGCTCGAAGACGTGGATCACCAACTCACCGATCGCCGACGTGGCGGTCGTCTGGGCGAAGGACCGCTCCGCGGAGGGCACCCCGGTCCGCGGGTTCCTCGTCGAGACGGACCGCGACGGCGTGACGACGAACAAGATCGACGAGAAGCTCTCGCTGCGGGCGTCGATCACCGGCGAGATCAGCCTGCAGGACGTGCACGTGCCGGAGGACGCCGTCCTGCCGAACGTCGAGGGGATGAAGGGCCCGCTCTCCTGTCTCACCCAGGCGCGCTACGGGATTGCCTGGGGCGCCGTCGGCGCCGCGCGGGACTGCTTCGAGACCGCCCGCCAGTACGCCACCGACCGAGAGCAGTTCGGCGGCCCGATCGGGCGATTCCAGCTCCAGCAGCAGAAGCTGGCGGAGATGGCGACCCAGATCACCACCGCCCAGCTGCTGGCCTACCGCCTCGCCGAACTGAAGGAGCGCGGCGACCTCCGGCCCCAGCACGTCTCGATGGCGAAGCGCAACAACGTCCGGATGGCCCGCGAGCAGGCGCCGGTGGCGCGGGAGATGCTCGGCGGTAACGGGATCGTCGCCGACCACTCGCCGATGCGGCACATGGCGAACCTGGAGACGGTGTACACGTACGAGGGCACCCACGACATCCACACGCTGATTCTCGGCGAGGATCTGACGGGGATCCCGGCCTACGAGTAACCAGTTTTCCCGTTCTGGTGGGGCCGTCGTTGACTGGATTTCGCTGATAGCGATGTGAACATCACCGCGGAGTGAGCTAGACAACTTGCGACCGCACCGCCCGGCACAGCCCTCAGGCCTCCCCAGCCGGCTCCCTCCTTCGCTCCGCTCAGTCGGTCGTCCCTCGCGCTTGGATCGCGCACGGAGGCGCGACCGCTTCGTGCCGACCGCGACCGCAGTGCGGTGGTGGTGGACGCCTCGCGGCCGGCAGCGGTCGCCGGCCGCGGGGGGAGGGGTGGGGACTCCGTGCTGTGCCGGACCCTGTGTCCGGCAAACTGCGGTCGCAAGTGGTCAACGAACGAGATGCTGTTACTGGAGTCAACAACCAGGGGTCACAGGAGTTCCGTAAAACAGAAACTACTTATGCAGTATCACTAATTACCAACCCGTCTTCTCCCGGCCGGAGCCGCTGCACCGTCCCGGCCGGCCGCCGCCCGTCACGCGGCGCTCACCATGACCGAAACCGACGTTCACAGCGCCCTATCGGCCCACACCGACCAGTACGGAATCGTTCGCGAACTCCACCGCGTCCGCCCGCACGTCACCTACGAGGTCCGGTTCCGGGGCGAGCGCGCGGTCTGTAAGCTCGAAACCCACCCGGAGGCCACCCTCGGCCGCGAGGCGGCGGCGATGCGGTACGTCGCCGAATCCACGAGCGTCCCCGTGCCCGAACTGCTCGCCGTCGGCGACGACCACTTCGTGGCGCGCTGGGTCGACGCAGTTCCGGACGGAACACCGACGTGCGACGAGGCTCGGATCCGGGCGCTCGGTCGGGGGCTGGCGACGCTGCACGCCGAGACGGCCGAGATCGGCTGGCCCGGTCGCCTCCGGCCGGCGAGCGCCGTCGACGACCCGACGACGCCCCCGGTCGAGTCGAACCCGTGCTGGAGCGACACGCTGATCGCACTCCTGGAGCGGCGCGCCCGGTTCCTCGACGGCGTGGGCTACGGCGAGCTGGCGCGGGACGTGCTGGGGTGGGTGCGCGAGCACCGCGACCTGTTCGACGCCGCGGGCGACGCGGTGCTGTGTCACGGCAACTACTTCGGGGAGCACGTGGGGCTCGAAACCGGCGGGACAGTCGCCGCAGTCATCGACTTCGAGCACGCCCTCGCGGCGCCGGCGGAGTGGGACTACCTGCGGACCGTCCTCCCCGTGTTCGGCCCCGGCGTCGACCACGACGTGCCGGAGGCGGCGTTCCGCGAGGCGTACGAGTCGGTCCGGCCGCTCCCCGCGGGGTTCGATCGGCGCCGCGAGGCGCTGACGCTCTGTAACGGGCTCTCCTACCTCCGATCGCTCCACCTCCAGCGCGGGGATCGGGACTCGGCCCAGGCCGTCGCCCGCCGTGCGCGGCGCCTCGCCGCCTCGATCCGCGACCGGCTCGGGTCGCTCCGGAACGAACGGGGGGTGTAACCGATGCGTAACTATACCCGTCTGGCCGAAAGAGAGTCGACAAGGCCGATGGCCGATCCGAAACACGACGACGGTGCCCGCCTCGATCTCGGCGACGAGGAGCAGTGGGTGCTCCACGCAGCCCTCCTGCAGTATCTCGACGAACGGACGGACGACACGACGGAGCCGGCGGCCGACGACGGGGGGTTCCCCGACTCGGCCGACGAGGAGGAGCCGGCGATGGAGGGGAAACCCGCGGCCGCGCTCGAGCTGCTCGACGCGCTCGAGGGCGACGAGCCGCTCCGGCTCGACCGCGAGGCGCTGCTGCTCGTCCGGGAGCTGCTCTCGGAGTATCTCGCCGGCGCGCCGCTGCGGGACCGCGCGACCTGCCGGAGCGTGCTGGCGGCGGTCCGCGACGAGTTATAGCGACTCGCGGCTGACGAGCTTCCCCCACCGCGCCCGGCGGTTCGCGCCCCACCGGTAGCACCACTCGCGCAGCCGGTCGTACCCCGGTAGCTTCTCCAGCAGCCAGAACACCGGCACGAAGAGGACGCTCATCCGGACCAGCACGCCCTGGACGGCGGCGCCCGCGGAGTAGACGGCGTCGTCGGTCAGCAGGTGCGTCGACTCCCGCCAGTTCTCGGGGAGGCGGGCTCGCTGGTCGGGCGACAGCGCCGAGAACGCGACCGGCTCCACGTCGCCGTAGCGCGCGCCGACGGCGGCACACCACGTACAGAACCCGCAGTCGTCGTCGTACACCAGCCGCGGCTTGGCCATACGCCCAGTTGGGCGGCCGACGGTTTCGGCCTTGCGCCGCGCAGGAGCCGGCTGGGGGCACAGACACCGCTCGAAACGACCCGGTGCCCGCCCCGTTTAAGCCGCCGGCGCCCGAACGACCGGGTACGATGCCCGCCACGAAGGAGGTCAAGTGTACGAGCGACGACTGCGAGCTCGACATGTTTGAGAACCACTACACGTACGACATCGCCGACGACCACTCCGTCGCGGATCTCTCCTGTCCGCTGTGTGGGGGGACCGACTGCCTGGAGGCGATCGAGCTATGACGAAGCTCGGCGATATCGGCGGCTCGGCCGTCGACGCGGTGATGGAGCGTGTCGGCCGCGGCGTGAGCCGCGTGCAGGAGCGCAAGCCGCTGCCGTACGACCTGCTGGAGAGCGAGGACGCCTACCTCGTCGTGTTCGACGCGCCCGGCGTCGAGCCCTCGGACGTGCAGGTGCGGTTCGTCGACGGCGAGGTGCAGGTGCGGGCCGACCGCTTCCGGGCGTTCCACGAGGAGTTCGAGACGCGGTTCCCCGGCCGCGGGCTGGCGCTCTCCGGGCGGGCACGCCTCCCGCCGGACGCCATCGTCGACGCCGGCGGCGCCGACGCGACGCTCACCGAGAACGGGACGCTCAAGGTCCGCATCCCGAAGGACGCCGACGCGACCGACGTGCCGCTGGACGCCGAGGGCGAGGACGAAACGGAGCCCGAGGACGAGGCGGAGATCGGGGGCGAGGACGCCCCGGACGGCGACGAGGCGTAATCTACAGCGACATCCCTTCTTCGACGGCGAACTCGGGCACCCCCTCGAACCGCGAGGGGGCGTACTTCTCGATCGGCTCGCGCTCCCCGAGCACCTGCTTCGCGAGCGCCTCGCCCGTCGCGGGCGCCCGGAGGAACCCGTGGCCCTGCCAGCCGGTCGCGACGTAGAGGTCCGACTCCACCTCGCCCAGCAGCGGCTCGTGGTCGGGCGTCGCCGTCGCGATGCCGGCCCACGCGGCGTCGGCGCCGGCGTCGTGGCCGGTCCGGCTCGCCACGGCGTCGACGGCGCCGTCGACGAACCAGTCGTCGCCGCGGGGCTCCCAGCCGTCCGGGTCGCACTCCTCGGGGACGGTGCCGTCGCCCGCGAGCAGCCCCTCCGGGTGCGGGCGGAAGTAGACGCCGGCGTCGGTGTCGAGCACCATCGGCCCGTCGTACTCTCCCTCGGAGACGAGCGCCTGCACGCGGTACGGTTTGAGCGGGAGCTGGATCCCCGTCGGCGCCAGCACGCGCTTGGTCCAGCCGCCGCCGGCGACGACGACGGCGTCGAAGCGCTCGCCGTCGACCCGGGGGCCGTCGCCGCGGTGGGAGACGCCCGCCTCGACGCCCGTCCAGCAGTCGACGCCGACGTCGCGCGCGCGGTCGGCCATCGCCGCGACGTACGCGCCCGGCCCCGGCGTGGCGTACGCCGCGCGCTCGGTCACGGCTGCGAGGCCGACCCCCGAGAGGTCGAGTTCGGGAAACCGGTCGGCGATCGCCGCGGGCTCGTGGCAGGCCACGTCGACGCCCTGTTCCCGGGCGGCGTCGATCTGCTCGCGGAGCGCGGCCTGCTTCCGCTCGGCGTCGGCGTCGACGAGGGTCACCTGCGGCGTGGCTTCGACCGAGAACCGGTGGTCGCGCTCGCTCAGCCACTCGAAGCGGTCCATCGCCCGGCTCGCGATCTCGGCGCCGACGGCGTCGGTCGGCCGCGGCGCGAGCACGCCCGCCGCGCGGTGGGAGCTCCCCTCGATCCGGTCGCGGGGGCGGGTCCGGTCGTCGCCCAGCTCCTCGTCGCGCTCGTAGAGGCGCACGTCGGCGCCGCCCCGTGCGAGGTCGTGGGCCGCGGTGACGCCGACGGCGCCGCCGCCGACGACGGCTACGCGCATCGGCGCTCCGCGGGTCGGGCGCGTCGCTCTCGGGCGATTCTCTCGGCGCGGGCACGGCTGTCCATACCCGCCCGTGTGTCCCGACTCACTTAGCCGCTACCGGTTCGGACTGCGCTGTCCGGGCTGAAAAGAACTCGAAAGACCGGGTGGCCGGACTACGCGGTCGGTTCGGCCTGCTCGTCGGCCTCGCCGTCCTCGTCCATCCCGCGGAGCGCCTCGACGGCGGCCTCGCGGTAGCGGTCGGGGTCGGCGTCGTAGCGGTCCGCGGCCATCCGGGCGTACTCGTTCCCTTCGTCGTCGAAGGCGGCGACGCGCTCGACCGTGCGTTCGGCGGTCTCGACGACCCAGCGGTCCCGGGTCGCGGCGTCGACGACCGTGATCGACTCGGGGCGGACCGAGACGTTCACGTTGCCGTCGTCGGTCTCGTACGTTCGCGGCTTGCCGACGACCGCGACGTAGGCAGGCGGTTCGAGATCACGCAGCGTGGAGGCGGCCTCGGGCTGGTACTGGCCAGCGTAGACGAAGAACGTCCCCGTCGGGTCGACGATGCGACCCCGCCAGTACTCGTTGTCCTCGCCGATGTCCTCCTTCTCGGTCAGGGTGCCGACGAAGAACACGCGGTTGGCCTTCTCCCCCGTCGGGAGCAGCTGGTAGGCCGGGGCGCGCTCGTCGTCGGACTCCTTGAACGTGTGGCTGGCGTCGTTGAACTCGGCGGCGAAGACGCGGCGTGCGACTTCGCGCATGGGGGCGTTTGCGGACATTTAGATCGACCTCGCTTTGATCAGCGCGCTCTCGGGATCGGCCGGCCCGTCCAGGCGCTCGAACGCGTCGACGAGCACGTAGCGCCCGAACACGGGGCCGGACACCTCGAAGTAGTGGCCCAGCAGGTCGCCCTGCATCTCCTCGACGACGACGGTCGTGTCGAGGGCGTCGGTGGCCATCTGCTTGGCCTCCTCGAGGTCGATCCCGGTCAGTTCCTCGGTGGTCTCCTTGTCGAAGATGACTTCGTGGACCGACTGGCCGTCGTCCAGCACGGCCTTGATCCGGAGGTCGAACTCGCCGTCGACCTGGCCGTGCTCGGAGCAGCGACCGTTCTGGAGCACGCGCGTGCAGTCGTCCTCGGGGCAGCGCTTGATCAGCCCGGAGCCGGACTGCACGTCGACCAGCGCGCCCTCGACGGTGACGGCGTCGTCGCCGACCTCGACCTCCTCGTCGAGTTCGGTGATCGTGGTCGTCCTGTTGAGCTTCACCGAGAAGCTCCCCTCGTACTCGTCGGTGACGACGTTCGAGAGGGCGTAGCTCGCCCCCTCCTCCAGTTCGGGGAGGTCCGAGGTGTCGAACGCGACGAACTTCATCGTCCCGCTCTCGTCGCCCAGCAGGCCCACCTGCGCGATGGACTCGTGGCCGGGCTCCCAGAGATCCGCGACCTTCACGCGGAGGTCGATCCACTGCTCGTCCTCGTCGATGTCGCCCAGCTGGACGAGCTCGCTGTCGCCGCTGCCGAGCTCCTCGCGCTCGAGGTCGGCCTCGTCGAGGTACTGACTCTCGACGCTGCGCCGGGCCTCGTCGAGGGGGACGCGGTACTCCTCCACCAGGGTCTCGAGGCGCTCCTCGACGTCCTCCTGGGTGATGTCTAGGTGGTCCGAGAACTGTTCGGCTATCGCCGCTGCGTGTGACTCGAGTTCGCTCATGGTTGCCTGCCTCCGCCTGTGTTTCGTTGGGAGGCGTACGCTGGTTGGTTCCTAACGGTATTTAAGATTCCGCCACCGGGGTGGAACTGAAACGTCGAGCGGCCCGGGTGTCGACGTGAGGGGCTTTCGAACCCAGGCGCGTGAACGCGCCGGGGGCGTCGACGCGCCGGGGCGACGGCTCTTTGGGTCCGGCCCGCCACGGTCCGCCATGGACGACCGCCTCGAACGGTTCATCCGGACGAAGCTCCGGAACGCGGGCAAGCAGTTCGAGGAGGCCCGCGAGGCGTACGAGACGGGGCGTGCGCCCGCCGAGTTCGACCTCCCGACCGACGAGCAGGGCCGGGCGAAGCTCGTCTGCCGGCGCCACGCCGACCGCCGCGCCGTCGAGGTCGACGCCGAGGGACGACCGGCCTGCTTCGACGCCGACCACCCGGACTGCCGGGGCTGTGCCGAGGACGTGCGCGAGGGCGTCGTCGAGACGTGGTGAGACCCGGGGGTTGAACACCGTCCGGCGACACGTCCGGCTGTGAAAACCGTCGCGCTCGTCCTCGCGGGCGGCATCGGCTCGCGACTCTACCCCGCCAGCAGGGCCGACCGGCCCAAGCAGTTCCTCCCCGTCGGCGGCGACCGCTCGCTGCTCGCCCGGACCGTCGACCGCGCCGGCTTCGCCGACGAGACGGTCGTCGCCACCCGGCCCGAGTTCGCCGACGAGATCGGCGAGCACGCGCCCGAGGCCGAGGTCCTGGTCGAACCCGACGGGAAGGACACCGGCCCGGCGCTGACGTACGCGACCCACCGGATCCGGGAGCGGTACGGCGACGCCGACGAGCCGCTCGTGGTCCTCGCGCTCCCGAGCGACCACCACGTCGACGACGACGACGCGTTCCGGGCGGCGATGACCGACGGCGCCCGGGTCGCCGCCGACACCGGCCGGCTCGTCACCTTCGGCGTCACGCCCGACCGGCCCGAGACCGGCTACGGCTACGTCGAGCCCGGCGCCGCGCGGGAGGCCGACGGCGTCGCGTTCCACGAGGTCGTGACGTTCCACGAGAAGCCCGACGCTGAGACCGCCCGGGCGTACGTCGACGCGGGCTACCGCTGGAACAGCGGCATGTTCGCGTGGACGCCCGAGAGCTTCCTCGACGCCGCGGCGGACTCCCCGCTCGCGCCGCTGGTCGACGCGCTCGCGGCGGGCGACCCCGAGGCGGGGTTCGACGCGGTCGAACCGGTGTCGGTCGACTACGCGGTGTTCGAGCGCGCCGAGGGCGTCGCCGTCGTCGACGCCGACTTCGCGTGGGACGACCTCGGCACGTGGGACGCGCTCGACCGCGTGCTGGCGCCGGACGAGGACGGCAACGTCGCGCTCGGGGCGTACACCGCCGTCGACGCCGCGGACAACGTGGTCGCGAGCGACGACAAACACGTCTCGCTGGTCGGGGTGTCGGGGCTGGCGGTCGTCGCCTACGACGACCGCGTGCTGGTGGTGCCGAAAGACGACGCCGGGCGCGTGCGAGAACTGGTCTCCCTGCTGGCCGACCGCGACGCGTTCTGAGCTACTCCTCGTAGGTCCGGCGCACGCGGACCTGCCCGTCGCTGGTGACGCCGACGAGCAGCTCCGCCCGCACCTCCCGGCCGTGGATCGCGTCGCCCGCGGCGTCGCTGACGATCTTCATCAGCTCCGGCGCCGCGTACCCCACCTTCACGCCCGCCTCGTCGCAGGCGTCGTACACCTCCTCGGGCACGTCGTAGAGGTCGGTGCCGTTCTCGACCCGGATCTGGACCGGCGCCGAGAGCGCCTCCGCGAACGAGACCGTCTCGCGGGCCTTCCGGACGTTCTCGCGGGCGCTGGCCTCGACGCTCGAGACGTTCGCCCGGGAGGTGCCGAGCCGGTCGGCGATCACCGACTGGCGCAACCCCTGCTCCCGGAGTGCGAGCACCTCCGCCTGCCGGCGGGTGAGCACGTTGCTGTCGGCGTCGAACCCCGACTGTGCGAGCAGTTCGTCGGCGTCGACGCTGCCGTCCGACGCGGGCGGGCTCCCGGACCCGTCGCCGCCGGCGGCGGAGTCGTCCGACTCGCCGCCGGCCGGCGGATCGCCCCGCGGGTTCTCGGCGTCGCCGTCACTCATGGAGGGGAGTGAGCGCTGGCGGCAGAAAAACCTACAGTTCGTGGCGGTTTACTCGGTCCACCGCACCTCGTACTCGAGCTCGTAGCGCTGCTCGCCGGTCTCGGAGTCGGTGAGCCGCTCGAGCTCCACCTCGAACTGCGACGACTCGGGGACGGTGACCTCCTGCGTGTCGGTCCCGCTCCCGAGCGTGACGGTTCCGGACTCGATCTCCTCGGCCGCGGCGACGAGCGCGTCGGCGATCTCCGCGCGCGAACGGGACTCCTCGGTTTTGAACAGTTGTTCCTCAGGCATCACGTAGACGTTCCCCGTCCAGCAGTAAATAGCTGCGTCCGGCGTGGACCGACTCAGGCGCCGTCGCCGCCCCAGAAGTTGTCGCGGGAGCCGAGCCGCTCGCGGTCGGCGCGACTGGGTCGGCCGTCGTCGTCGTCGGGCTCGACGGGGTCCTCCTCCAACCCGTCGCCGTCCTCCTCCGCCTCCTCGAGGGGCATCTTCTCGACGACTTTCTTCGCCGTGGCGTGGCTGGATTTCACCCGGTCGATGCGGACCCGCGCCCGGCAGTCCGGCAGGAGCCCGTCGATGAGGACGATGAACCCGTCGTCGGTCCGGCCGACCCCCGCGCCGCTCTCGTGGATGTCCGTCACGTCGACGACGACCTCCTCGCCCGGCTTCACCGGCTGCTCTTTGAGCTCGTCGATGGGCATGTCGTAATGGTTGCACCACTCGGCACCCCCGCGATCGCCGTAGTGCTGACAGCCCATGCCCTCGATTCGCTCGGAGAAGCTGGGGCAGTCGTCGGCTAACGGACAGTCCGGCATACAGGAACGTAGTGAGCCGACGGTCTAAACGTTCCCGGTTCGGCCGGGTCAGATGAACTCCCGCACGTCGGAGTACCACATGTCGTGGTGGTCGACGGCGCCGATACGCTCGGCGATGGCGACCGCGAGCACGTGCCAGCAGCGCTCGCCCGCCTCGCTGTCGATGTTGTACGCCGAGTCCGCGCAGGTGCAGCCGTCGTCCTCGATCACGTACTCGTCCTCGTGGCCGACGACGACGGTGAAGTCGCGGTACTCCTTCACCCGGCCCTCCGAGACCGCCTCGATGGCGCGGGAGCCGCGGTCGCCGTGGGCGTCGAGGATGGCGCCGGCTATCTCGGGGGTGAGCTCACCCGCCTCGGCGAGCCGGTCGCGCCAGTCCTCCTCGGACACGGATGGGGTTCAGGAGCCACGGGGCAAAACGCCACCGACTGTCTGCGTCGTAAGCTGTGGACGACGCCACCGACTGTCGGCGTCGTAAGCTGTGGACACGCCACCGACTGTCGGCGTCGTAAGCTGTGGACGACGCCACTCACTGTGCGGCTCCGGATCCGGCCGGCCCCGGCGACTGGGTGGCCGCTTCCGTCAGCGTCAAACCCCGCCCGCGAGAGCCTCGGGACATGGACTGGCCCCGCGTCCGCGCGGTCTGGAAGCGGGTGATCTCGCTGGCGTGGCCGGTGATGGCCGAGCAGACGTTCCGCACGCTGATGCGGACCGTCGACATCGTCGTCACCGCGACGTTCAACCCCGCGAGCGTCGTCGCCATCGGGCTCGCCGACCTCTACGCCCGGCTGCCGCTGCGGATCGGCCTCGGCCTCGGCGGCGGCACCATCGCGCTCTCCTCGCAGGACAGCGGCGCCGCCGCCGACGCCAACCGCGACGAGGCGATCACCCAGGGGATCCTGCTCGGTGCGCTGCTGGGGGTGCCGTTCGTGCTGCTGGGGTTCTTCCTGAGCGAGCCGGCGATCCGGGTGTTCGGCGCGGGGCAGGACGTCGAGAACCTCGGGCGCGTGGTGGCGCTGGGGTCGACGTACCTCGCGATCATCTTCGCCACCGCGCCCGCGCGCCACGTCGCGCTCATCGCCGCCCGGGCGCTGCAGGGCACCGGCGACACCCGGACGCCGATGTACGTCAACGTCGTCGCCAACGGGCTGAACATCCTCGGCAGCCTCGCGTTCGGGCTGGGGTTCGCGCCGCTGGGGATCCCGCGGCTCAAGATCGTCGGCGTCGGCCTCGCCACCGCGGCCGCGAACGTGTTCACCGCGTCGATGCTCTGTCTGGCGATCTGGACCGACTGGTCGGAGGCCTCCTTCGCCCTGCCGGAGGACTGGATCATCGCCAAACAGCTGGTCGTCGTCAGCGCGCCGAAGATCGCCGAGGGGTTCGCCTCGACGGCCGCGGAGTTCCCGTTCAACGCGATCCTGCTCGGCTTCGGCCAGCCGGTCAACGCCGGGTTCCAGATCGGCCGCCGGATGTACCAGCAGGTGACGGGACCGCTCTCGCGCGGCTACAACGTCGCCGCCAGCGTCGTCGTCGGCCAGCGGCTCGGCGAGGGCGACGCCGGCGGCGCGCGCTTCGAGGGGTGGGCGGTCGCGGGTCTCGGCCTGCTCACGGTCGGCAGCGTCGGCGTCGGCCTCGTGTTCGCCGCGGACACGTTCGTCTCGCTGTTCACCGGCAACCCCGACACGGTCGACTATGCGGTCGCGTTCGCGCAGGTGTACGGGATCTGCGGCGCCGCCTTGGTGGTGTTCTCGGTGCTCTCGGGCGGGCTCCAGGGGGCCAGCGAGACCCGCATCCCCCTCGTCGCCCGCACCAGCGGCGTGTTCGGCCTCCAGTTGGGGCTGACGTTTCTGCTCGGCGTCGTGCTGGGCTGGGGCGCCCTCGGCGCCTACGTCGGCATCGGCGCCACCTACGTCTGGATGGCGCTGGTCGTCGCCGCCGGGTTCCACTTCACGGACTGGGCCGACCGGGCCGCCGAGATGATGGAAGAGCGCGGCTCGGACGTGTCGGTGTACGGGTGAGAAACGGCAGGCTACGTCGTCGCTCGCGGGGCCGGGCGAGCGGACGCCTCAGTAGAGGTACTCGTCCTCGAGCGCCTTGTACGCGGTCGCGGCTTCGACCTCCTCGTCCTCGGTCTCGAACCACGAGAGCACGCGCTCGAAGCCGGTTTTCCGGCGCAGGTCTTCGGCACTGATGGCCATGACAATCTCACACACGCAGGCGGGAGAGATAAAGCTTTCTCCGGAACCCAAACGTTCAAGCGTGGTGACGGGTCCGGCCCACTGGTTGCAGAGCCGATAACCCTTAACCGATGAGGGAGATAAGGGAGGTAAGATGGCTCAGACGGGGAACCAGGAGCTCACCGAGCGGTTCATCCAGTTCTACCGGAACTACTACCGGGAGGAGGTGGGGCGGCTCGCGCAGGAGTACCCCAACGAGCGCCGCTCGCTCTACGTCGACTACAACGACCTGTTCACGTTCGACCGGGATCTCGCGGAGGACTACCTCGCGAAGCCCGAACAGATGCGGGAGTACGCCGAGGAGGCGCTCCGGCTGTACGACCTGCCGGCGGACGTGAGCCTCGGGCAGGCCCACGTCCGCATCCGCGGGCTCCCCAGCGAGCAGACCGTCGACATCCGGGACCTCCGAGTGCAGGACGACCACATCGGCTCGCTGATCGCGGTCCAGGGGATCATCCGCAAGGCGACCGACGTGCGCCCGAAGGTGACCGAGGCCGCCTTCGAGTGCCAGCGCTGCGGGACGATGAGCTACATCCCCCAGAGCGACGGCGGGTTCCAGGAGCCTCACGAGTGCCAGGGCTGTGAGCGCCAGGGGCCGTTCTCCGTCAACCACGACCAGTCGGAGTTCGTCGACTCCCAGAAGCTCCGGGTGCAGGAGAGCCCCGAGGGGCTGCGCGGCGGCGAGACGCCCCAGAGCATCGACGTCGACATCGAGGACGACGTGACCGGCGACGTGACCGCCGGCGACCACGTGACGGTCACGGGCGTGCTCCACATCGAGCAGGTCACCCAGGGCCAGGAGAAGACCGCCCTGTTCGACCTGTACATGGACGGGGTGACCATCGAGATCGAGGACGAGGAGTTCGAGGACATGGACATCACCGACGACGACATCGCGGAGATCGTCGAACTCTCGAACGACCCCGAGATCTACGAGAAGATGGTCGGCTCCATCGCCCCCGCGATCTACGGTTACGAGCAGGAGAAGCTCGCGATGGTGCTGCAGCTGTTCTCCGGCGTGACGAAGCATCTCCCGGACGGCTCGCGGATTCGGGGGGACCTCCACCTGCTGCTGATAGGGGACCCTGGTACTGGTAAGTCCCAGATGATATCATATGTCGAACAGGTCGCCCCCAGATCCGTCTACACCTCCGGCAAAGGATCGTCCGCGGCGGGCCTGTGTGTCACCGGCGACACGCTGATTCACACCACCGACGGGTTCACGCCTATCCGTGAGCTCGCGGCCGATCAGCATCCCGAGCCGGTCGACGAGGAAACGGCGGCGCCGATGGAGCGCGATCTCTACACGTACAACCGGGACGACGGAACGGTCGAAACCGCCGAAAGCTCTCACGTCTGGCGGATGCCCGAGAAGCCCTGCCGGCGTGTCGAGACGGCCCACGGGAAGGAGATCGAGGCGTCGACGAACACGCCCCTGCTCGTCTGTGGCGCCGACGGGTTCGAGTGGAAGGAGATCTCGGAGATCGGCGCCGGCGATCACGTCGCTGTCCCGTCGTACACGAACGTCGAACGAACGTCGCCCGATCCGATATCGTTCGTCGAGTTCACCGAGGAGAAACTGAAACCCAGCGACGAGTCGGCGACGATGCTCGTCGACGGCCTCCGGGAGGAGTTCGGAACCCTTCGGGACGCGGCCGCGGCGCTCGATCTCACGGAAGACTTCGTCTACGACTCACTACGGAACCGCCACCTGCCGCAGGACCGCCTCGACACGGTGCTCGACGCGATCGGCGCCAAGCGCGAGGATATCGACATCGAGCGGGCGATGCTCAGGCACGGCGGCGGTGTCACTATCCCCGAGCGTTTCGACGCGGACCTCATGTACCTCGTCGGGCTGGTGTTCGGCGACGGCGACGTGATGGTCTCGCGGCGCGGTGGAAACCGCGGCCAGGTCCGGATCTCGAACAGCGACGAGGAACTGCTCCGGGAAGCCGCGGAGATCATGGCCGAGACGTTCGACAAGCGCCCGGAGATCGAGTATCAGGACGACCGCGTCCCCTGTATCCGTCTACACAGCGCGACCGTCGCTCGCTTCTTCAGCAACCTCGGCGTCGAGTCGCCGAAAGACGACATCGCACTCGATCCGCGACTCACGACCGCAGAACACGCCGACGCGTTCCTGCGCGGGCTGTTCGACGCCGACGGGTCGGTCTGTGGCCGTGACGACGGTGGTTCGAGCGTTCAGTTCTCGACCGTCTGCTCACGGCTCGCCGAGCAGGTCCAGTTGATGCTCGAGACCTATGGTGTCCGTTCGCGGACGCGCGATCGCGACCGACGCGGGACGTACGAGCGCGCCGACGGCCACGAGATCGAGTCCACCTCCGTACAGACCCACCTCGCGATCTACGGCACGGAACTGGACACGTTCGCCGAGGAGATCGGCTTCCGTTCGACCACGAAATCCGAAGCACTCTCGGAGATCGTCGTGGACGCCCCCCGCCGGGGGGAGCGACTCCCGGTCGGGGACGCACTCCTCCGTGCCGACGGTGCTGGCGGCCCGTTCTACCAGAACCTCAACCGCGGGGACAACCCGAGCCGGGCCCGCGCGAGGGAGATGCTCGGCGACCGTGACCTCGGCGACGTGGAACCGATCGTCGAGGAGGCTGTCGAGGCCGACCTCGTCTGGGACGAAGTCGTCGCTGCGGAGGACACTGGCGAGAAAGAAGTGTTCGACCTGACGGTGCCCGAGACGCACAACTTCCTCGGGAACGGTCTCGTCACGCACAACACCGCCGCGGCGGTACGCGACGACTTCGGCGACGGTCAGCAGTGGACGCTCGAAGCGGGCGCGCTCGTGCTCGCGGACAAAGGGATCGCCGCCATCGACGAGCTGGACAAGATGGACTCGGGGGACCGCTCGGCGATGCACGAGGGGCTCGAACAGCAGAAGATCTCGGTGTCGAAGGCCGGGATCAACGCCACCCTGAAGAGCCGCTGTTCGCTGCTCGGCGCCGCGAACCCGAAGTACGGTCGGTTCGACCAGTACGAGCCGATCGGCGAGCAGATCGACTTAGAGCCCGCGCTGATCTCGCGGTTCGACCTGATCTTCACCGTCACCGACCAGCCCGACCCCGAGCACGACAGCCGGCTGGCCGAGCACATCCTGAAGACGAACTACGCCGGCGAGCTCCACACCCAGCGCGAGCAGGTCCCCAACTCCGAGTACACCGCCGAGGAGGTCGAGAACGTCACCGAGGAGGTCGCGCCGGACATCGACACCGAGCTCCTGCGGAAGTACATCGCCTACGCCAAGCGCAACGTCTACCCCACGATGTCCGACGAAGCGAAAGAGGCCATCGAGGAGTTCTACGTCGACCTGCGCTCGAAGGGCGCCGACGAGGACGCCCCCGTCCCCGTCACCGCCCGGAAGCTGGAGGCGCTCGTGCGGCTGGCGGAAGCCTCCGCGCGGGTCCGGCTCTCGGACACCGTCGAGGAGCAGGACGCCGAGAAGGTGATCGGGGTCGTCCGGAACAGCCTGGAGGACATCGGCGTCGACCCCGAGACCGGCGAGTTCGACGCGACGTGGTCGAGACGGGCACCAGCAAGTCCCAGCGCGACCGCATCAAGAGCGTAAAGGCGCTCATCGGCGACATCGAGGAGGAGTACGACGAGGGCGCGCCGATCGAGGAGGTGCTCGACCGCGCCGGCGAGATCGGCATGGACGAGGAGAAAGCCGAGAAGGAGATCGAGAGCCTCCGGAAGAAGGGCGAGCTGTACGAGCCCGTTCAGGGTCATCTCCGGACGACGTAGCCAGCCACGGCTAGCGACCTGTCGCGCGCTTCGTCGCGCGACCGCGGAGCGCGTTGCCGTGGCTGTGTAACACCAATTACGGCTCGTGACCGGCGCCGAGCGTCGGCTCGGCGCTCGGAACGCGTTGCCGTGACTATGTCGACCCGCCTCGCTCGGGAAACTTTTGGTGGAGGGCCCACCACCACCGACCGACGTGGACCACATCTCCGCGCTGCGCAACGTCGAGGAGGCGCTGCGGGCGTTCGAGGACGGCGAGGCCGACCTCGCGACCACCCAGCGGCGCGTGCAGTCGGTGCTGCAGAGCTACGCCACCGAGTTCGAGGCCGAGGCGCGGCGGCCGTACCGCGCCCACGGGGACGAGCCCGTCGACGGCGTCGTCGTCGTCGCCCCCGACGCCGAGACAGCGAGATCGCGGGTGCGATCGCTCAGCGACGCCGCCGACGCGGCGTTCGAAGTCGAGCCGCTCTGATCGTTCTCAGAGTTGAAAAGTCGAAAAGACTTTGATAGTACCAGCTAATAGGGTAGTAGAGGCCCGGCCGTGACAGCAACGCAGACAGCCGAGACGCTACCGGATCGCCTGGCAGGAGCGAACAGCACGCTGCTCCTCAACTCCTCGTTCGCCGACGAGGAGAACTGTACGCAGCTGCTCCACCCCGACGCGGCCGACGACACGAACGTGCTCTGGGTGTCGTTCACCAAATCCCCCGACCAGCAGCTCCGCCGCTGGCGCGACCACGCCGACGGCCAGCCGGCGGAGATGGGGATCGTGAGCGTCGAGGACTCCACCCGATCGGTCGCCGCCGACGCCGGCGCCGCGGGCGGCGGCCCCTCGCTCCCGGAGACGAACGCCCCCATCGAGACGGTGACCAGCCCGAACGACCTCACCGGGCTGGGAATCCGCATCACCGAGTTCCTCACCGACTGGGCGGAGAACGACAACCGGACCGTCGTCTGCTTCGACTCCCTGACCGCGCTGCTGCAGTACGTCGAACTCGAGACCGCCTACGAGTTCCTCCACATCATCACCGGCCGACTGGCGACCGTCGACGCCTTCGCCCACTTCCACATGGACCCCGAGGCCCACGACCAGCAGACGGTCGAGGTGCTGACGGGGCTGATGGACGCGGTCGTCGAGGTCGACGAGACGGGCGAGCGGAACGTTCGCACACGCAAACTTTAATTCATTTCCTCGTAAGCAGCGAACGAATGCTGCTGGTCGCGACGTACTCCCGTGAGGCACGGACGAGTCTACGGAACGTCTGCCGGAGCCACGAGGCGGCCACCGTCCGCCAGTTCGGGCGGGCGGCGCTGCTTGCCGACACCGAGTTCGGCGCCTTCCTCGCGCTGCGACTGCGGGAGAAACACGGCGGCGACGTGCAGATCGAGCGCACGCGACCACTGAACGAGTACGAGTCGGTCCCCGAACCGGTCCGCGAGGCGGCGACGGCCTACGCGGCACGCGAGCAGCCGAGCACGCCGTACGCGAAGTTCGCCGCGGGGACCGACCACCCGGAGCCGGCGGCGATGCGGGGCCGGGAGCTCTGATGGGGGTCGCCGTCCGCGACGGTGGCGGTCGGCTCCTCGGCGACGGCCGGGCGGTCGACCTCCGAGCCGCGGGCGTCGACGCCGAGACGATCCGGGCCGCGATACGGGGGAGCTCCACGCGGGTGACCGTCGACTGCCCGACGCCGTCGCGGTGGTGGGGGCGGCTCTGTTCGCCCGGCGACGGCACGGACGCGCTGGATCGCGTCGTCGCCGCCGCACGCTCGCGGGGCCACCGCCCCGCGGTCGAACGCGAGCTCGCCGCGGCCGAGCGGGCGCTCCGTGAGCTCTCGGTCGAATCGGTCGACACCGACGCCACCCGTCGTCGCCTCGCCGACGCCGGCACCGAGGTCGAACGCCTCCGCGAGGAAGTCGCGACCGCACGCGGCCGGCTCCAGAGCCGGCGGGAGCTGGGCGCCGACACGACGGAGGCCGAGGCCGCGCTCGGCGAGGCCACCCGCCGGCTTTCGGAGGCCGAAACCGAGCTGGTCGCCGCCCGGCAGGCTCACGAGGAGGCACAGCGCCGCGCCCGCGAGGCCCGGGAGGCTCGCGAGCGACGACTCCGCCTGCAGGACCGTGTCGCCAACCGGCGTCGGGACGCCCGGCGCGCGCTGGCGACTCGCGTCCGGGAGCCGTTCGACGACGCCGTCGACGCCGTGCCGGGCGAGGCGACGCTGTCGACGGAGCCCCTGGAGGTCGCCGGCTGCGAGGTGACGGCCGCGCTGGCGGCGATCCGGATCGCCCATCTCGACGCACCGGTCGTCGACGCCACAGACCGCTTCGCGGGCGCGTCGGCCGCCGCGAGCGCGCTCGACGTGCCAGTGATCCGGGTCTGACCCCCGGACGTTTTCAGTGATCGCGCGCCAGCCCCGCCGATGGAGCTCGACTGGAGTCAGGAGGCGGCCGGCCCGGTGACGCTGGTCCACGCCCGCCTCCGGAACGAGCGCGCGACCGACCGCCGCGTCCGCCTCCGCAACCGGCTCGACGGCCCCGTGCTCCCGCCGCGCCGGCACGGGGTTCCGGAGGCCGGCTGGGACCGCGAGGGAACGACGACGGTGGTCCCCGCGGGCGAGCGCGTCGCGGTGGGGTACGCCTGCCCGGCACCGCCGGCCGACCCGCCGGTCGTCGTCGACGAGGTCACGGCGGCGGCGGGGGACGCGGCGGGGGAGAGCCCCGAGACCGCCGTCCGCGAACTCGGCGACCATCGCCCGCCCCGGGCGGTGCTGGGTGAGGGCCGAGCAGAGCCGGCGCCCGACGACGCCGAACCGCCGGAGGAAGCGGGCACCAGCGAGTCAGTGAGCAACGAGTTAGCGACCGGCGAACCAGCGACCGGCGAACCAGCGATCGACACGTCGCCCGAGGAACTCGCCGCCCGCCTCGATCGCTCGCGGAGCCGGATCCGGACCGCGGAGGCGCTGAGTGCCGCCGGCGTCACGGAGGCGACGGCGCTGGTCACCGCGAACGGCGGCGTCCGGGGTATCGAGTCGCTCGCGGCCGATCTCGACGCGACGCGCGGGAGCTGCGCGCGCTGGCCCGAACTGCGAGCGCGCTCGCCGACCGCGCGGCCGCGGCGGCGCCGCCGACCGAGGCGCTCCGGAGGCTGTCGTGATCGTCGCGGTCGCGAGCGGGAAGGGCGGCGTCGGCAAGTCGACGGTGGCGTACAACCTCGCGGCCGCGCTGGGGGCGGTCGCCGTCGACGGCGACCTCGGGATGGCGAACCTCCCGGCCGACCGCGGGCCGACGCTGCACGACGTGTTGGCGGGCCGGGCCGCGGCCCCCGAGGCGGTACAGGCCGGTCCCGTGACGGTACTCCCCTGCGGCCGTTCGCTCGCGGGGGCCCGGGCCGCCGACGTGTCGGAACTGGGTGACGCGCTCGCGGCGGTCGAGCGCGAGCACGGGACGCTCGTGATCGACTGCCCCGCGGGGCTGCGCGCGGACGTGGGCGTCCCGCTCGCGGTCGCCGACGCCGCCGTGCTCGTCGCCGCGCCGGAGCCGTTCGCGCTCGCGGACGCACTGCGAACCCGCGAACTCGCCCGCGAGCTCGACGCCCCGCTCGCCGCGGTCGCGCTCAACCGCGTCGTCGACGAGCCGCCCACGCCGACGGTTCGGTCGACGCTCGGTGCGCCCGTCGAGTCGGTTCCCGCGGACCCGCGGCTGGGGCGCTCGATCGAGGCCGAGGCGCCGATCGTCGACGCCGCCCCCGAGAGCGAGCCGGCGGCCGCGGTCGCGTCACTGGCCGAGCGGATCGAACGCGCGTGAAACGAAGCGCCGAGCTCAGTCCCGCAGCGCCTGGTACGTCGTCCGCACCGTCACCGGGGTCACGTCCGCCACCTCGGCCGCCTCGGCCTGCGTGACCGCCTCGCCCTCCCGGCGGGCCGCGAGGTAGATCGCCCCCGCCGCGACGCCGCTCGGGTTGCGCCCGTTCGCGTGCCCCGAGTCGACCGCCTGCGCCGCGAGGTCGCGGGCGCGTCGACGGACCGGCTGCCCGAGGTCGAGTTCGCTCGCGAACCGCGCGACGAACTCCGCGGGGTCGGCCGCCGACACCGGGAGCCCGAGCTCGCGGTTCATCGCGTCGTACGCCGCGCGGTGCTCGTCGGCGGTCGCCTTCGCGGCCTCCAGCATCTCGTCGGTCGTGCGCGAGACGCCCGCGACCCGGCAGGCGGCGTACACCGCCGCGCTCGCGAACCCCTCGATCGAGCGCCCGCGCAGCAGGTCCTCGGCCTGCGCGGACTCGAACAGCGAACACGCCTGGTCGCGGATGCGGTCCGGCAGCGACAGCGCGCCCATCAGCCGCCGGATCTCGGTGAACCCGTACACCTGGTTGCGCTCGCGCTTCGACCGGATCTGGGTCCGGCGGTGCTGGCGGCGCAGCCGCGACCACTTGCGGTTCTTCCCGCGCCCGGAGCGCCCGATCTCCGTGGACAGCCCGCGGTCGTGTCGGGAGCGCGTCAGCGGCGCACCGCAGCGAGCCGGGTTGCGGTCGTCGTCGTCGAAGCTGCGCCACTCGGGGCCGCGGTCGAGCCGGTCGGTCGAGACGACCAGCCCGCAGCCCTCACAGACGGTCTCGTCGCCGTCGGCGGTCAGTCGCCCGTCGCACTCGGGACAGCCGGTAGCACGCGTCGTGCTCATACTCGGAACTCGCTCCCGATCGGATACATAAACCCGGGTGGCCAGCGGTCGTTCGGGCCCGATCCCGTCGGTCGAACGTACCGGTTACCGGTAGGTTCTTCGACAGCGACGAACGGGAGATGGTTCAATCGAGAAAACTCTTAAACTATCGCGCGTGGAACGGTCGCGTATGAGCCTCGAGGAGATCGCCGCCGGGATCGAGGTGACCGCCGAGCAGGAGGCCCGCGGCGTCGCCGCCGTCGACGAGACCGGCGCCGACCTGGTGGAGCGGCTGCGGGACCACACCGGGGCGCTGCCCTGCACGCCGGAGGCGGCGGCGACGGTCGTCGAGACCCACGCCTCGGGCACCAGCGTGGGCGAGAGCGCCCGCGAGGCGGGGATCGCGCCCGTGACGGCCGCGAAGGCGCTGCACCGCTGTGGCGTCTCCGGGGTGACGCCGCTGTCGCCGATGGCCCGGGAGATCGTCCGGGACTGGCAGGCCGGCGAGCTCACCCGGGCGGAGGCGGTGGAACTGACGGGGGCGAGCGAGGCAGAGTTCGCGCTCGGGAGCTACGTCGAGAGCCACGAGCCCGACCCGGGCCTCTCGGCGGCGGTCGCCGACGTAGGGAGCACGGGCGCAGAGCAGGACCCCCTCGCCGACGCCGTGGGCGACGTGGACGAGCTGTTCTGACTCAGTTTCCGCCCAGCGACGCGACGCGGTCCACCAGGCCGCCCTCTGCGAGTTGGAGCTCGAGCTGTCGGTCGAACACGGCGTCGGCGGCGGCCGTGACGGCGTCGACGCCCGACTCGGTTTCGAGCGCCGCAGGGGTGTCCCTGGAGAACTGCGGGAGCACCGCGTCGGCGTCGGCCTCGGGGAACGAATCGGTGCCGTCGCGGTCGACGGCGAGGACGGCGTCAGCACTCGTGCCCACGTCCTGCAGCCGGCCCCGGGTCGTCTGGGCGGCGTCGACGCCACGCTCGCTGGCTGGGGTGACGACGGCGACTCGATCGGCGGCCGTGACGGCCGCGACCGCGGGGTTCGAGCCCAGCGGCGGAGTGTCGACCAGGACGCGGTCGAACTCCGTCGCCGCCGCCTCGATCCGGCTTTCCAGTTCCTGTGCGGCCTCGGCGGTCTTCGCCCGCGCGGAGCGCTCGAACGGCGCCCGGGCCGGGAGACAGGCGATTCGGCCCGACTCGGGGAGTGTCTCGGTGTCCAGCGCGGCGCGGTCGGCGTCGGGGGCGAACTCGACCAGCCCCGCCGCGAGCGGTTGGTCGGTCATGTCGGTCACCAGCGCCGTCGCGTCGGGGTCGAGCCGGCCCGCGAGCCGCCGGGCGAGCCCCTGCGTGTCGTAGGCGGCGTCGAGCACCGCCACGTCGTCGCCGGCGGCGGCGAGCACGCTCGCGAGTTCGAGACAGGTCCGGGTCGTCCCGGCGCCGCCGGTCGCGCCGACGAGCGCCGCGGTCGTCGCTGCCATACGGTTCCTTTCCCGCGTTCCGACTGAAAAACACTGGGTCGCGCGACGAATCGAACTACGCGTCGCGGATCGCGTCGGCGATCTCGTCCAGCTCCGCGTCGCTCGGCTGCTCGCTGTTCGGATTGATCGCGTGGAACGGGCCGCCGCCGTCGCCCTCGAACCGTGGGACGAGGTGGACGTGGGTGTGGGGGACCTCCTGGCCCGCGGCCTCGCCGTCGTTGATCCCGATCGAGACGGCGTCGGCGTCGACGGCGCCCTCGACGCTGTCGGTGAGCTCGTGGACCGCGGCGAACAGGTCGGCGGCCTCCTCGGCGGGGATCTCGTCGAGTCGCGCGTAGTGCTCCCGGGGGACGACGAGCGTGTGCCCCGGCGCCAGCGGGTTCGCGTCGAGGAAGGCGACGGCGTGGTCGGTCTCGGCCACGATCCGGCCGGGGATGTCGCCGGCGACGATGCGACAGAAGATGCAGTCTTCGGCCATGCGCGGTCGTTGGGGTCGTCGCCGTATGAAGATGATGGGGACTCAGCCCTCGACGATCTCGTCGAGCACGTCGCCGAGATCCGCCAAGTACGCCGCCCGGTCGTACCCCAGTCGCGAGAGCCAGATGTCCCGGTAGGCGGGGTGGAGGATCGGCACCAGCGTCAGCCCCAGCGAGTCGAGCCGTTCCGGGTCGAGCACGCCGTCGACGAACCCCTCGACCGTCCGGCCCTCGAACGCGAGCATCGACGCCGTGGCGTGCTTCCCGGTGGCGACGACGGCGTCCGGCTCGACGCGCTCGATCTCCGTCCGCAGATGCGCCCGGCAGCTCTCGCGCTCCGCCGCCGTCGGTTCGCGGTTCGTCGACGGCTCCTCGGGGTCGGCGGGGAAACACTTCACCGCGTTCGTGTAGAACGAGTCCGGGTAGCCCACGGCGGCCATCGTCTCCCGGATCCGCCGGCCGGAGTGCTGGGCGGTGTAGGCGAGGCCGGTCCAGTTCCCACCCTGCCACCGGTCGGCGTCCGGCACGCCCGCACCGGGCGCCTCACCGACGACCAGCACGTCGGCGTCGGCGGGGCCGTTCCCCCACGCGATCCGGTTCCTGCACTCGGCGAGCGCCGGACAGCGCTCACAGTCCGGTTCGATCGCGAGCGCGGAGTCGGGATCCGGAAAATCGGGGTCGCCGGCCGCCATCCTCAGACCAGGTCCGCGAGCAGCGGCGCGACCGACACCGCCGACACGTCGCGC
The DNA here is from genome assembly GCF_000739555.1 of Halolamina rubra. GTDB lineage: Archaea > Halobacteriota > Halobacteria > Halobacteriales > Haloferacaceae > Halolamina > Halolamina rubra. Next base: position 27,791 of record NZ_BBJN01000029.1, on the reverse strand, counting down.
TCGACCGTGTCGGTGCCCCAGATGCCCGCCAGCCCGGCGCGCTCGAGTTTCGTCCGGGCGTCGCCGACCAGCAGCGGGTGGACACAGACCACGAACACCCGCCCCACCTCCCGGTCGTGGAGCGCGTCGACGGCCTCGCTCATCGTCGACCCCGTGGCGACCATGTCGTCGACGAGCACCACGTCCCGGCCCGCCACGTCGGCGTTGCCGGGCGAGATCTCGACCGCGCCGGTATCGTAGTCGCGCTCCTTCTCGAAGTAGTCGACGGCGCCGGCGCCGTAGGCGTCGCGGGCGTGCTCTGCCACGTCGATGGCGCCCTCGTCGGGCGAGACGAACACCGGATCGTCCAGGTCCGCGGGCAGTGGCTCGGCCAGCTGCGCGGCGCCCTCGACGATCTCGCAGGGGGCGTCGAAAAAGTCCGTCACGGCGGGCTCGTGGGGCGAGACGAGGAGCACGCGGTCGGTGCCGGTCGAGATCGCGCGGGCGACCGCCCGCGCCGAGATCGGCTGCCCCGGCTTGAACGACTTGTCCTGCCGGCCGTAGCCCATGTAGGGGATCACCGTCGTCACCTCGTCGGCGCCGGCCTCGCGGGCGGCGTCCTGAAGCTGGAGCAGTTCGAGGTGGGCGTCGCTCGTGAGCGTCGACGCGACGACGACCGCGTGGTCGCCGGCCAGCGCGTCGGCGGCGGGCTCCGAGAGCGCCGCACAGAGCTCGCCGTCCGGGAACCGCTCGTATCGCACGCTCGCGAGGTCGTGGTCGGTCGCTTCGGCCAGTCGGGCCGAGAGCGACTGGGAGTGCGAACCCGGGAGTATCATGGCGGTGGCTCGCGCCCGCGCCGGTAAACACGTTTCCGTTGGCCGCGGCGCCGGGCTACTCGGTCGCCGGCTTCGGCCCCGCCGCGATCGACTGCACGCCCGTCACGCCGACCGATCGGGAGCGCCAGCCGTCGCCGACGGTCGCCAGCAGGGTTCCCGACGCCGTGGCGGCGACGACGCCGTCGTCGGTGTAGCCGAAGTCGGCGATCCCGTCACCGGTCGGCAGGTCGAGCGCGGCCCAGGCGCCGCCCGCCGACGCCCGGCCGAGCACGGTTCCCTCGGCGGCGACGGCGTGGGCGCGCTCGCCGTCGGTCGCGACCGTCGCGTGGCCGCCCTCGCGGGCCAGCATCCAGCCGTTGCCGAGTTCGTACAGCCCGTCGGCCGTCGCCGCGAGCGGCGCGCCGCGGCCCGCCACGTCCCGGGCGTCGTCGAGGCCGGCGTCGTCCAGCCCCGACGCCGTGACGCGGTGGACGCCGTCGGCGGCGGCGACGAGCCGGCCGTCGACCGCGCGCACCTCCTCGACCGAGCCGAGCGGCACCCAGTCGGCGGCCGCGGGCGGCGACGCCGGATCGACGCCGCCGTCGGGGATCGGGAGCCGTGCGATCCCCCCGGCGGGGTCGGCGGCGACGACCGATCGCTCGGGGCCGTCGACGACCGAGACCGCCGTCGCCGGGCCGAACTGGGTCTCGTGGAGCCGTTCCGGGTCCGCGTCGGGCGCGACCAGCACCGACTCGTCGGTCGCGAGCGCGAGCGTCCCCTCGGGGCCGACCGCCACGTCCGTCGCCACGCAGCGGCGGGCCAGCGAGAACTCCCCGACCGTGTCGGCGGAGAGCCGGGCGACCACGAGCCCCTGCTCGGCGGCGACGAACACCGGCGCGGGCGGCGTCGCCTCGTCGTACACGCGTTTCTCGTCGATGGTGGGCATGGCCGGGGGTGGGTTCCCGGCCGGCAAAAGCGGTCCCCTCTGTATCGGGTTCTGGAAACCGGCTTGTCGCGGGTGATCCGGGGGGAGTTCACCCAACGGGGCGTCGGGAGTGTCCACCGGCATGGGTTCGGCGACGAGGAGCCGAGCCTGACGCCGACAGGAGAGTGGTTCGGAAAGAGCCTCGTCGCGCTCGGTCGAATGGGCTCCCAACCGTTGCTACCCCTTCTTGGCACTACCCGTCCGACAAAACCTCCCGAAAAAAAGGCGTCTCGCTAGACGGTCGCCGCCGAGATGCTCAGGCTCCCGGAGATCTCGTCCTCGGTCACCCCGTCTAGCGCGTTGACGATGAACGAGACGCCGATCGATTCGCCAGTGGCCAATTCGGTCGTAAGTTGCCCGGTTATCGGACTCTTCGCGAGCCCCTCCCGTCTCCCGGTACCGTTCCGGGAGGACTGCAGTTCGAAGGCGTACTCTGTACCGCCGTCGACGTCGTCGTTCAGTTCGAAGTCGATCGTGACGGTGAAATCATCCAACGCCTGGTTCACGATCGCGAACGCGGATTCCAGCGACTCCTGGCCGTCGCTCAAGTCGGAAGGGTCGTCGTCCGTGACCACGGAGAACGTCTCCCCCGTGATCCCGCGCAGGTCGTCGTCAGTGACGAACGCGCCGAACTGATACACCGAGCTCACGTTCACTCCTGGGTCGTCGTCGCCGACCGAGATCGTGAACTCGCCGCCGCTGTCCGTCCCGACACCGGCGATCGCTTCGTTCGCGACCAGTCCGACCAGCCCGTCACTGTCGTCGACGACCTCGATCTTCGCCTGCCGGGAGACCTCCGCAGCGCTGAACGCACCCGTTCCGGTAGCCAGCGCTCCCGCACCGACGAGCCCTCCCAGCCCGACCACGACGTCACGTCGATTCATGGTGTTCTCGTGTGAGCGTCAGGGTCAGTCGTCGGCGTTCGTGAAGTCGTCGTGACTCCCCGCACGAACGGTGAGCTCGCCGCCCAGATCGGTGCCCGTGGCGGCATCGCCGACCTCGACGAGGATCGTCACGTAGAACTCCTCGCCCGAACCGATGGACGCGGAGTACTGCTGATCGTCGTCGAAGATGATGCTGGCAGCCTTCTCGTTGTCGTTCGTGTAGTCACCGACGGCGAGCCCCTCCTCCTGTTCAGAGCTGTTGCTACCGCCGGAGTAGTACGCGACGAGGAACAGTCGCGTGTCGTCGGGGAACGGCTCGTCGTTGGCGTCGTAGGCGACTTCGATGTCTTTCGCGCTGTTCGTCTGGTTCATCACCTTGAACGCGTACTCGCTCGTGATCGGCGTCGTCGTGTCGATCGCGACGTCGCCGACCGAGGGAACCGTCGTCGGATCACCGGGGACCTGGAAGATGTTGTTGCTGTCGAGGTCGCCGAGCCCGCCGACCTGGTACGTGGAGTTCGGGTTGATACCGTCGCCGCCACCCTCCGAACTGAAGTCGATCAGCAGCTCGTTCTCGCCACCGCCGCCGTTGTTGGTGACGAACTCGGTGTCTCCGGCGGCGAGCCCGATGAGACTGTTCATGTCGTTCTCGACACCGATGTTCGCTTCGCGTCCACGGATCTCTGCGGCGGTAAACGCTCCCGTGCCCGTCGCAGCCGCAGCGCCCGAAGCCAATGCACCCAGTCCGATTACGAATTTGCGTCGTTCCATAGGTTATCTCACCTGTGTTCGCACCCCGGAGCCCGGACACCCGGGCCCGGAGCGCTCGGATAACCCATACGGGGAGTGATACTTGGTTATGAGATCCTCGATACGTCGGCGGACTGTGCTCGATGGATCGTCCGGTCTCGCTCGATCTCTCTCAGGCACGTCTCGTGGATGTCCACGAGCCGACGCTGCCGCGAGGTCCGAAACCCAAGCCGCTTTCGACGAAGTTTCCGGATCGGTGACGTGCGAATACCGAGACGGAAACGGCGTCTAAAGCCACTCAGAGGGCAGTTAATCGCTCTCTAGGAAGAAACGAGCAACGCCATCTCCTCTCACCATACGGGGAGTGACAGATTAACTATCTAACCTATTTATGGTACTCCTTCATACAGTTGCGGTCGAAATCCGCCGGCATCGAACTGGGGGAAGCCAGTGGCCGGCTGGAGGAGGTTCGGACGAATGGGTGCAATCAACACGATCACGAACGCACGCCGCTCGGAGGGCGCAGAGCTGTCCGAAGACGACATCTTCGAAACGCTCTCGAACCGACGCCGCCGCTTCGTCATCCACGCCCTCAAGCACGCCGAAGGGCCAGTCGACGTCTCTGCGCTGTCGATCGACGTCACGGCGTGGGAGTTCGACATCGACCGGGAAGAGGTCACGTACGACGACCGACGTAACGTGTACAGCACACTCAAGCGAACACATCTCCCGAAACTGGAGGAGAAAGGTATCGTCACGGTCGACGAGGAGGCCCATCTGGTCGAGCCAACGCCCGCCCTGAAAGATCTCGATATCTACGTCGATGTGCTCAGTAGTCGAGAGATCCCGTGGAACCTCTACTACGTCGGGCTCGCGGGCGTCGCCGCCGCGCTCTTGCTCGCCATCACCACTGGGACACCGGGGTTCGCCGCGCTTGGTCCGGTCGGTGGCGGGGTGTTCGTTTCGACCGCCTTCGGGGTCTCCGCCGTCGCGCATTACGTCGTCGGTCGACGCACTCGCCTCGGGAGCACCGAGAAACCGCCAGAAGCGCGTAAACGGGAGTGAACACGGCGACGCAGCCAGCCAGTTCGGTCGCCGAGGAGCTACCGCGAACGGAGGCGGGCGACGAGAGCCGCGAGCGTCTCGAGGTCGTACTGCCCGGGCGCGGTGGCGTCGTCGGCGCGAACGGGCGCGTAGCCGATCTTCGAGCCGTACACCGGCGCGACCGCGCGGGTGTGCCGGCCGGCCTCGCCCATCGCCATCGTCGCCACGCGGTGGCCCGCGGCGTCGACGGCGTGGGTCGCCGACAGCAGCGCCAGCGCGTCCGCCCGGCTCTCGGCGGTGACCGCGAGCTTCCCCACGTCGCCCGCCGACGCCGCGGCCGAGAGGAGCGACGCCATCGCGCGCTCCGAGGGCGTGCCGGCGAAGTCGTGGACCGAGACCACCACCTCGACGCCCCGGGAAGCGGCCCCCTCGGCGACCGCGACCGCGCGCTCCTCCCGGCGGAGCGCGGCGAGTTCGAGGTCGACCGCTTCGACGGCCTCGTGCTCCAGCGCGGTCGCGAGCGCGTCGAGCCGTGCGGCCTCCGCTTCGGCGTCGCCCCCGTCGGCCTCGCCGCCCTCCCACGCCGGGCGGTTGGTGACGAGCAGCGGGAGCTCGCCGTCGTACGCCGCGAGCTGGCCGGCGGGGTCGGCCGCGAGATCCATCCGGAACTCCACGAGGTCGGCGACGCCGCGGGCCGCGCGCTCGTCGTCGAGGTCGGCGGTGGCGGCGACGAGGGTGAACGAGTCGAACACGCTCGGGGGGTCGTGGCGAGGCACCAAACAGGTTCGGACTGGCCCGCGGGGTATTTCCGCCGGCGGGCCCCAGCCACTCCCGATGCGACTCGTCTCGCTGGCGCCGAGCGCGACCGCGACGCTGGCGGCGATGGGCGCCGCCGCCGACCTGGTGGGCGTGACCCACCACTGCGACCTCTCGGCGGTCGAACGCGACCCCGAGCGCGTCGGCGGCTGGCTCAACACGGATTTCGATGCGGTGGACGCGCTCGAGCCCGACCTCGTGCTCACCAGCGACGCGCTCCAGCGCGAGACCCGCGACGAGCTCCGCGAGCGCGGGCTCGCAGTCCACCACAGCGAACCCGGGACGCTCGACGACGCCGTCGACGGGTTCGCGGAGCTCGGGCACGCGGTCGGCCACCCGGAAGCGGGCGCGGAACTGGCCGCGGACGCCCGCGAGCGCCTGCGGGCCGTGCGCGCCGCCGTCGCCGACGAGCCGCGGCCGACGGTGTACTGCGAGGAGTGGGCCGACCCGCCGATGGCCGCCGGGAACTGGGTGCCCGAGGCCGTCGACGCCGCCGGCGGGCGCTACCCGTTCGCCGAGCCGGGCGAGCGGTCCGGCGAGGTGACGTCGGGCGACGTGGTCGCCGCCGACCCCGATTACGTGATCCTCCACCCTGCGGGAAGGGCGACCGCGCGGATCCCGACGCGTTCCGGGAGCGCGGCTGGGCGCTCGACGCCGAGATCCACGTCGTCGACGACTCGCTGCTCAACCAGCCGAGCCCGAACCTGATCGCGGGGGTCGAGCGGCTGGCGGCGATCCTGCACGGCGTCGACGCCGCCTGAGCCGCGGCCGGCGTCGATCCGCAACCGACACGGTCCCCCGGCACCCAGCGCGACCATGCGACTCGCCGTCGGCAGCGGCAACCCGGTGAAGCGACGCGCGGTCGAACGAGCCGTCGAGACGACCGTCGACGCCGAAGTCGAGGCCGTCCCGGTCGACTCGGGCGTCTCCGAGCAGCCACGCGGGCGCGAGGAGACCGTCGCGGGGGCGAAGAACCGCGCCGCGAACGCGCTCGCGGCCGGCGAGTACGAGCTCGGCGTCGGGCTCGAGGGCGGCGTCGCCGAGATCGAGGGGGCGGACGGGCTGTTCCTGATCATGTGGGTCGCCGTGACCGACGGCGAGCGGGTCGGGCTCGGCTCGGGGCCGTCGTTCCGGCTCCCCGACGCCATCGGCGACCGCGTCGCCGCCGGCGAGGAGCTCGGGCCGGTGATGGACGACGTGCTCGGCGAGGACGACGTGGCGAGAAAGCAGGGCGCGGCGGGCGCGCTGTCGGCGGGCGTGGTCGACCGCGACGACGCGCTCGCGGCCGGCGTGGCGGCGGCGATGGGGCCGTTCGTGACCGAGCGCTACTGAACGTCGACCGTTCGCTGCGCTCCCTCCGGTCGCTGGCAACAGCTCGGCCTCGCCGTCGGCGAGCGACCGAAGTCGTCCAGATGCCGACGATTACGCCGGCTCCTCGACCTCCTCCATCTCCTCGGCCTCCTCCACCGCGGTGGTGAGCGAGACGTTCAGCGCGAGCATCGAGATCACGCCGCCGACGATCGTCACCGCGTTCTTCAGGAAGTGATCGACGAACGCCGCGCCCAGCGCGACCGCCGGGCTCACCGGCGTCAGCCCCGCGACGAGCAGGGTGAACGCTGCCTCGTAGAGGCCGACGCCGCCGGGAGTCAGCGGGATCACCTTCGCGAGGTTCCCCACCGAGACGGCGAAGAAACAGACCGTCAGCAGCGTCGCGGTGCCGAGCCCGGTGTCGAACGCCTGCAGCACGATCGCCGCCGTGATCACGTCGAGCGTCCAGATCACGAGGCTCGAGGCGCCGACGAGCATGAACGCCCGCGGGTTGCCGCCGACGCGCTGGACGTCGCCGACGAACCGCTCCAGCACGCCGGCGACGAAGTCGGCGTAGGAGTCCGAGGAGAGCCGCGTCACGAGCCCGCGGACGCGGTTGCGGTCCGAGCGCGCCGAGAGCACGATCCCCGCGACGGCGGCGATCGCGATCACGGCGACGCCGACCGCGACGATGACGGCGATCCGGCCGCTCTCGGAGGCGCCGGTGAGCGACGCCGTCACCCGGGCCAGCTCGCCCATGGCGGCGTAGCCCAGCAGCACCAGCCCCGCGAGCACGGTGATCGTCAGCAGGTCGAACACGCGCTCGGCGGCCAGCGACGCGACGCCGGAGGGGTAGGGGATCCCCCGCCGCGCCTTCACCACGTACGCCCGGACGGCGTCGCCCGCCCGCGCCGGGAACACGAGGTTGCCCGTCTGGGAGATGAACACCGCGCCCGTGAGGAAGCCGATCCGTTCGTCGAACCCCAGCTCGGCGAGGATGTCGCGGTAGCGCATCCCGCGCAGCGGCCACGAGAGCGCGTACACGACGGTCGCGACGCCGATGAGGGTCGGGTCGGCGTCGCCGATGTGGTCGAACACCTCGCCGAACGGCAGGTACTGCGTCGAGAGCAGCAGCGCGATCAGCACCAGCAGCGCGCTCGCGGCCAGCGTCATCCGGCGGGTCACCCGCGGCTGGACCGACAGCTGCCACCAGGTCCGGACGATCTGGCTCCCCATCCCGAACACGTCCCGGACGAGGTCGACTTTCGAGTCGCCTTTCGGCTCCCAGTCGACCGGGAACTCCGCGACCCGGAACCCCTCGCGCTGGGCGCGCACGAGCAGCTCCGTGTCCCAGAACCAGTGGCGGTCCTCCACGTCGTCGTGGACCGCCTCGAACGCCTCCCGGGAGATCGACTTGAAGCCGCACTGGTGATCCCGCAGCCCGGTTCGGAGGAACAGGCGGACGGCGCCGTTGTACCCCTTCGAGGGGATCCCCCGCTTGGCGGGGCGGTCGGCGACGTTGCCCGGCATCCAGCGCGACCCCGTCGCCACGTCGGCGTCGCCGTTTCGCACCTTGTTCACCAGCGTCTCCAGATGCTGCATGTCGGTCGCGAGGTCGGTGTCGAAGTACACCAGCGTCTCGCCGTGGGCGGCGTCGAACGCGCGCTCCAGCGCGCCGCCGCGGCCCAGCCGCTCGTCGCTGTGGAAATGTCGGACGGCGGCGATCTCACCCGTGAGGCGCTCGGCGATCGCGGGTGTCTCGTCCTCGCAGCCGTCCTCGGCGACGATCACCTCGTACGTGCCGGGCTTGAGGAACGCGCCCAGCGTGTCGAGGGTCGTCCGGACCGTGGACTCGATGCTGTCGGCCTCGTTGTACGCCGGGAGGACGACGCTGACCTCGACGGCGGTCGGGTCGAGCGTCGGCTCCGCCCCCGCCGCTCGCTCCGCGGCGTCGCTTCCGTCGGCGGGGTTGGTCATAGTCGACGTTGGCTCTCCCGCGTGTAAGTAGCTTCTGAACGGTGTCGCCGGCCGGTCGACGGCGCCGACGGGCGCGGCGTTAGCCGACCGTACCTGTCGGCGGGGCTAGACCATCCCTGCGGTGGGTGCTCGGTGCGAAAACCGCACGACAGCGGCGGGATTAATCCGTCGTACCAAACGCCTGAAGGGGGTACGGGACCACTGTTGAGCTATGAGCACAGGCGTAGCGGCGACGGTCGACCTCTCCGAGAAACAGGCGCGCATCCTGAACCACCTGCGGGAGGCCGCCGGCGACAGGACGTACTTCAAGTCCCGGCTGGTCGCCGAGGAGCTCGACATGACCGCCAAGGAGGTCGGCGCGAACATGCGGGCGCTGCTGTCCGCCGACCACGGCCTCGAGATCGAGAAGTGGGGCTACTCGTCGGGCACGACGTGGAAGGTCACCCGCGCCGAGTAGCTCAGAGCCGCCGCGCACAGCCGCTGCAGTACTGGTAGGCCGGATCGTTCTCCGTCCCGCAGTTCCCACAGCGGAGCGTGCCGCCCTCCGCGCTCGCCTCGCGGGCGGCGGCGGGGCCGCTCTCGGAGAGCCGTCGGCGGTACGCCGCGCCGTCCTCGTCCTCGCCGCCCCAGATCTCCGAGCCCAGATGGTCCGGCGCCTCGTCGATCTCCATCCGGGACATCATGAACAGCAGCAGCGGGATCTGTATCGCGACGGGGATCACCAACAACAGCCAGAGCAGGGCTGTGTCGGGCATGCGCGTAGATTACGGCCCGACGACCTTAGCGATTGGGAACTGTCCACACGGAGAGAGGTCCGCTCAGGGGTCGTGGCTGATGAGGTCGGCGGCGTCGGCCGCCAGCGCGTCGGCGGCGGCGTCGAAGGAGTCGGCGTAGCGGACGAGCAGCGTCAGCAGCGTCTCGGGCTCCTCCAGCGCGTAGCCGTCCTCGCGGGAGAGCAGGCCGGCCGACTCCAGCGCGGCGGCGTGGCTGCTGACCGTCGCCCGGGAGACGCCGAGCTGCTCGGCGAGGTCGGCGCCCGTGGCGTCGGGATCCCGGAGTAGTGCGATCACCATCCCGCGGGGCGTCGACCGCCTGAGGTAGCCCAGCGCGGTCCGCTCGAACGCGGTGAACCGGTCGGCCGGGAAGAAGCGGCGGTAGTCGCCGTCGCGCCAGGAGACGATCGCGCCCTCCGAGAGCAGCCGGTCGACGTGGTGCTGGGTCTCGCCCGTCCCCAACTGGAGGTCGTCCCGGAGCTTCGAGAAGTGGGCGCCGGGTGTCGCCGCGACGTAGCCGACGATGGCGTCGCGGGTGTCGCTCCCGCCGGCGGCGTCGCTGTCGCCGCCCAGCGCGGCGAACGGGGCCGCGGCGCCGGCCGCCGCGAACCGTTTGAGCGTCGCCCGTTTCTCCTCGTCGACGCCGCGTGTCACGCGTTGGTTTGCGCGGCACTCGAACAAAGGGGTTTCGACGGCTAGCCCGGCGTGTCACTACTCGGCTCCGACCGGCCGACAGCCGGTACCCACAACGGCTTTCCGCGACGACCGCTTCCGTTCGACCGATGAGCGACGACCGCAGCACCGAGTCGGGCGACGACGAGTGGGCCGTCAGCCTCGCTGACCTCGAGGAGGGGGAGTCCGACCGCCCCGAACTCGAACCGATCGAGCCCGGCAGCCCGACGGTCGAGGGCGTCGCGTTCGTCGCCCTCGGCGTCGCGCTGACGCTCGTGGTGCTGCTCGGCGGGCTCTGAGCCGGTCTCGGGACCCCGTCACGTCTAAACCGGCCCGGCCCGACCTCCGGCCATGGAGAGCTACCGGACGCTTCTCGTCGACGCGTTCACCAAGGAGCCGCTTGCCGGCAACGCCGCCGGCGTGGTGCCCGACGCCGCCGGACTGAGCGAGGAGCAGATGCAGGCGATCGCCCGCGAGCTGTCGGTGTCGGAGACCGCCTTCCTCCTCCCCTCCGACGAGGCCGACCGGAAGGTGCGCTACTTCACGCCGACCCAGGAGGTCGACCTCTGCGGGCACGCGACCGTCGCGTCCCACGGCGCGCTGTACGACGACGGCGCCATCGACGCCGGGAGCCACACGCTGGAGACGGCGGTCGGCGTGCTCGACATCCAGGTGACCGACACGGGCGCGGTGTGGATGACCCAGAACGCCCCGCAGGTGTTCGAGGTCGACCTCGCGTACGCCGACGCCGCCGACGCGCTGGGGATCGACGAGGCGGCGTTCGCCGACGTGGGCGCGGATCTGCCGCCGGCGTACGCCTCGACCGGGCTTCCCTTCCTGATCCTCCCGGTGAACTTCCTCGAACACCTCTCGGGGATGGACCCCGACATGGACGCCGTCGAGGCGCTCGCCGACGCGCACGACTGCGCCGGCGTGTACGTGTTCACGTTCGACGCCGTCGGCCGAAGCCAGGACTCGACGCTGCACGGCCGCGCGTTCGTCCCCGGCCTCGGCGTCGACGAGGACCCCGTCACCGGCACCGCCTCCGGCGCCTGCGGCGCCTACCTCGACCACTTCGCGGCGTTCGACGACGAGTTCCCCGAGCGCATGACGTTCGAGCAGGGGCACTTCCTCGATCGGCCGGGCTACGTCGGCGTGCGCGTCGACGGCCAGACGGTGCAGGTCGGCGGCGACGCGATCGTGTCGCTGGACGGGTCGCTGACGGTTCCGGAGTACGAGGACGACGAGATTATCGAGGCGTAACCGATCACGGCGCGCGAACTGCCGAGGCCTCCGTGCCTCGGCTAACGGAGCGTCATGCCGTGATCGTGTGTGAACAACAGCGGCTTGCGACCACTCGCGACCTCCGGGTCGCGAGTACGGAGCGCATGCCGTGATCGTGTCCGAGAAAGGGTCGCGAGCAGCCGGCGTCGACGGCCGTTCAGGGCAGTTCCTTCCACTCGCGCCCGCAGTCCGGACATTTCCGGACGTTGTACACCTCGTCCGGGGAGTTCTCGGTGGCGAGCGTCTGCTCGCACTCGGCGCAGTTGAGTCGCTCGTAGGTGTCCTTGTAGAGTTCGTCGCTGCGCAGGCCTTTCCGGGTGCTCTTCATGGCCCCGGGTTTCGGCGGCGAGGCTAAAAAGACCCCGCACGGATTCGGAACGTTTGACTCCGCCCGCTGGCAACCACGGGCGTGTCTCGCTCTCGCCTCTTCGGTGCGCTCTGTGGCTACGCCTTCCTCGTGAACTTCTCGCGGGTGGTGATGGCGCCGCTGGTGAGCGTGTTCATCGCCACCTTCGGCGTCGGCGAGGCGACCGCCGGCCTCGCCGCCTCGGCGGCGTGGATCGGCAGCGCACTCCCGCGGATCCCGACCGGCTACCTGCTGACGAAAGTCTCCCGGCTGACGGTCGTGCTCGTGGCGGGAATCGTCCTCGCCGTCGGCGCCGCCTCGGCCGCCGTCGCTGGCACGGTCACGCTGGTCGTGCTCGGCGCCGGGCTGGCCGGGGTCGCCTCCGGCCTCTACTTCGTCACCGGCAACACGCTGGTCAGCGAGCTGTTCCCCGCCCGCGTCGGGCGGATGATCGGCATCCACGGCACCGCCAACCAGGTCGCCGCCGCCGTCGCCGCGCCCGTGGTGACCCTCGCGGTCGGCGCGACCGTCGACTGGACGCCGGTGCTGGTCGCGCTGAACCTCCCCGTCGACCAGCCCTGGCGACTGGTGTTCGTCGCGCTCGCGATCGCCGGGCTGGCGACGACTGTCGTAACGTTCGTCGTCTCCCGCGGCGTCGACCTCCCCGACGCCGGTGCCGAGGACCGCGACTTCGTCGGCGCGGCCCGCAACGAGTGGCGGACGATCCTCTTCGGGGTCGCCGTGATGGGGATACTCGGCTTCGCGTGGCAGGGCGTGTTCAACTTCTACCAGCTGTTCATGGAGTCCCGCGGCGTCCCCGCCGGGGTCGCCCGGAACGCGCTGACGCTCGTGTTCGTCGCCGGCATCCCGGCGTTCACGGTGAGCGGCTGGCTGGCCGACCGACTCCCGCGGACGCCGTACCTGCTCGGGCTGGCCGCGACGTTCGTCGTGCTCGTGTTCGCGCTCACGCTCGCGCCGGGGACGGCGGCGCTGCTCGCGGTGTCGGTCGCGCTGGGGTACACGGTGCACAGCATCTACCCCGCTATCGACACGCTGCTGCTGGGCTCGTTCCCGGACCACAACCGCGCCAGCGCCTACGCGGTGTACAGCGGCGCGATGATGCTCGCCCAGGCGCCGGCTCGTGGTTCGTCGGCACGCTGGCGGAGGCGGGCGTCCCCTACGTCGCGACGTTCCGCGGCCTCGCGGCCGCCGTCGGCGTCGTCATCGCCGCGCTGGTCGTGCTCCAGCGCGCGGACCGCCTGCCGAACTGATCCCGCACTCGTTCTGCAGCATCCGCCACGTTCAAGCCGCGTGCCGGAGAGTACCCGGACATGACTCGTTCCGTCTGGCTGAAAGCCGACGACGCGGTCGGCGACTGGGAGGCGCGAAAGCAGCGGATCACCGCCGGGCTCGAGGCCGGGGTGGACTGGGTGCTGGTCGACGAGGCCGACGTGGGCCGCGTCCGCGAACTGGGCAGCGTCAACGTCGCCGCGTTCAAGGACGCCGGCGAGTACGAGGAGGAGATCGTTGACGCCAGCCGCGACACCGAGCCCGACATCTACGTCGTCGGGAAGGAGGGCGAGGGCGACGGCACGGTCGACCTCCCCTCCGACTTCTCCGGGTCGGCGGACCTGACGACGCTGCGGCGCTCGGACGACCGCGCCCAGGGCTCGTACGTCCGCGTGTTCGACGAGGACTACGAGGGGTTCGCGGAGGAGGCCGCCCGCGACGCCGAGTACACGATCGTGGTCGCCGACGACTGGCAGGTGATCCCGCTGGAGAACCTGATCGCCCGCGTGGGCGAGGAGACGAACCTCGTCGCCGGCGTGAGCGACGCCGACGAGGCGGCGACCGCGTTCGAGACGCTCGAGATCGGCGTCGACGACGTGCTGCTCGACAGCGACGACCCGGACGTGATCCGCGAGACGGTCGAGGTCCGGGACCGCAGCGAGAGCGAGCGGCTCGACCTGCGCTACGCCGAGGTCCAGCAGGTCGAGGAGACCGGCGGCGCCGACCGCGTCTGCATCGACACGGGGTCGCTGCTCGAGGACGACGAGGGGATGCTCGTCGGCTCGCTCTCGCGGGGACTGTTCTTCGTCCACGGCGAGACCGCCGACTCGCCGTACGTCGCCTCCCGGCCGTTCCGCGTGAACGCCGGCGCGGTCCACGCCTACGTCCGGACGCCCGAGGGCGAGACGAAGTACCTCGCCGAGCTCCAGTCGGGCGACCGCGTCCAGATCGCCGACACTGCGGGCCACACCCGCGAGGCGATCGTCGGCCGCGTGAAGATCGAGAAGCGCCCGATGTTTCGGGTGCAGGCCGAGGTCGAGACCGACGACGGCCCGGACGTGGTGGAGACGCTGCTGCAGAACGCCGAGACGGTGAAGGTGTCGACGAAGGAGGGCCGCAAGGCCGTGACGGATCTGGAAGCCGGCGACGAGGTGCTGCTGTACTACGAGGCGGGCGGGCGACACTTCGGCGAGAAGATCGAGGAGAGCATCATCGAAAAGTAGGTTCGGTCGTTTTCGGTTGTCGGTTTTTCTCGGCTCGTCGGTCGTTCGCTGGAGTGTGTGGTTGAAGTAGTGCTCTCGTTCCCGCGCGACAGCGGCTCGTTCGTCGGCCACTTGCGACCGCAGTGCGCCGGACACGGGGTCCGGCGCAGCTTGGCGGCCCCACTCCTCCCCGCAGCCTCGCGACCTCGGCGAGGCTGCGCTTCCACCGCACCGATTGAGAACCCGGCGCCGATCAGCCCGCCACCGTCGCGTTCGACGGCCGGCCGCAGTAGTCGTACAGGTCGTCGTTCCAGTGAGCGATCGCCGGCCCCTCGAGCTCTCCGTCGCGGATGTCGGCGCCGACGCTGTAACACGCCGGCAGCGATCGGTCGTCGAGGTCGTACCGGACGCCGTCGGTGCCGTCGTCGACGCGGATCAGCACGGTGTAGGAGCGCGTCGTGTTGGCGATGGCCGGCGGCGCGACCCGCGCGGTGTCGACGGCGTGTTCGGTCCGCGCGGAGAGGTTCCGCGTCGTCCAGTGGACGACCGTCTCGTCGTGCAGTACCACGATGTCCACCGTGTGCGGGACGTCGTCCTGGTTCGTCACGTACACGTCGCGGAGGACCGAGGGCTCGTCGGGCGTCGGCGTCGACGCCGGCCCGGCACAGCCGGCGAGCAGGACGAGCACCGAGAGGAGGGCGATCAGGCGGGGGCGGGACACGGGCGTCGGTCGCTCGCCCTCCCTGAAAAAGGTCGGCGGGGCGAGCGCTGTTCGCTCACGTTGACCGCGGAAAACGCCAGGACTGGGATTTGAACCGATTGCGAGACGTTCCGGTCGCCTCGTTTCACTCGGCGACGGGCTGCGACTCGCGTGTTCAAATCCGACTACCGTTCGTCGACGCCAGCGCTCGCTTCGCTCGCGGTTGGCGTCGACAGAAGCGCCAGGACTGGGATTTGAACCCAGAATCCCGGAAGGGAACACGCTTTCCAGGCGTGCGCCTTACCGTTCGGCCATCCTGGCTCGGCCGAATCTACCGCCCTGTGCGGGTTAAGTCCTTCCTTTCGTTCGCAGTCGGTGCTCAGTCGCGTACGCGACGCCGGCCGTCAGCAGCCCGACGCCGACCGCGATAGCGCCGACGACCGGGATCGACGCCGGGAACGGGCCGACCACGAGCTGGTACCCCTGCACCGCCACGAGGAAGGCGAGCAGGCCGACTACGCCCCACAGCAGCGCCGACTTGACGCGGGGCCTCACTCGACGCTGACGACCGCCTCGATCTCGACGCCGGCGCCCTTCGGGAGGCCACCGGCCTCGACGGCGCTGCGGGCCGGCGGCTCGTCGTCGAAGAAGCTCGCGTACGTCTCGTTCATCTCCTCGAAGTCGTCGATATCCGCCAGGAACACCGTCGTCTTCAGCACGTCGTCCATCGACGCGCCGGCCTCCTCGACGATCGCCTGGAGGTTCGAGAGCGACTGCTCGGCCTGCGTCGCGATGTCCTCGTCGTCCAGCAGTTCGCCGTCGGGGGTCAGCGGGATCTGGCCCGCCGTGAACATGAGCTCGCCGTTGGTCGTCGCCTGGCTGTACGCGCCCACCGCCTCGGGGGCGTCGTCGGTGTGGATCGTCTCCTTCATGGCCGGGAGTGGCGGCGGCGGCCTCTTAATTCCTACCGACCCGTCGCGGGGCGACGCTTCAAGTACGATGCCGCGCCAACGCCGACTGTGACCCGAACGCCCGACCGCGCCCGCCGCGCCGTGGCGGGCGTCGTCGTCGCCGTGCTCGCCCTCCTCGCCGTCGCGCTCCGGCGCGCGCGGGAACGGGCCCGCGACGTGCCGCTCTCCCCGATCACCGCGGGCTGGCACGTCGGCCCGGAGTTCGTCGAGCGCGCGGGGCTGGCCACCGGCGACGAGCCCCTCGGCGAGATCGACGACGTGGCCCAGTTCGCGGGCGAGGCGTTCGACCCCGACCGCCTCGACCCGGAGATCCGGCGGTTCTACGAGCGGACCGGCGAGTACGGGATGCGCTACCGGGCGCGCTGGCACCGACCGTTCCGTACCGGCGCCGCGCTGGCGAGCCTGCTCACGAGCCGGATCGAACAGCTCAACCTCCCGGGGCCGGGCGACGAGTCGTGGCACCGGCTGGAGAGCCGGTTTCTGGACATCGCGGAGCCCGGCGCCGTCGCAGTCGGCGCCGACCCGACCGAACCGGCCCGCGAGGACGTGCGGTCGTGGGTCCGCACCGACCCCAAGACGGGGGAGGCGGTGTTCGTCGCGCTGTACGCCACCCACCACCGCGACGGCGAGGGGTTCGTGAACATCGCCGTCCCGATCCCGGGCGGCGGCGTCGACACCGTGTTGCGACCGGAGAACCTCGCGCTCGGCGGCGAGCGAGAAGGCGGGACGGGGATCCGGCTCACCACCGACCCGCCGGGCGACCCGGGGCTCTACCTCCGGACGCCGGCGGGTGCGTTCGCGGTGCCGGGCGGCCAGCGCTTCGAAGTGTGGCCCGCTGCGGACGGCGACGACGGCCGGCTCCGCGCCACCCACGAGATGTGGCTGCTGGGGCGGACGTTCCTGACCGTCGAGTACGAGATCGAGCGCGCCTAGACGAGCGTCTCGACCTCGTAGCCGTGGGCCTCCAGCGCGGCGAGCAGCTCGTCGACGTGGTCGTGGCCGTGGGTCTCGAGGTCGATCACCACGTCCGCGGCGTTCATCGCCACGTCGCGGGAGGTGCGGTCGTGCTGGATGCCGTAGATGTTCGCGTTGTGGTCGGCGATGATCTCGACGAGGCGCTCCAGCGAGCCGGGGTTGTCCTTGAGCTCCGTCCGGATCTTGATGTACCGTCCCATCTGGACTAGCCCGCGGACGACGACCGTGGTGAGGTCGTTGAGGTCGATGTTGCCGCCACAGAGCGCCGGGACGATCGTCTCCTCGTCCTCGTAGTCGAACGCCTCCGCGAGCACCGCCGCCATCGCCACCGCGCCGGCGCCCTCGACTAGCGTCTTCGAGCGCTCGAGCAGGTACGTCAGCGCCAGCGCGATCTCGTTGTCCGAGACGGTCACCACCTCGTCGACGCGCTCCCGGATGATCTCCCAGGGCTTCTCGCCGACCGAGCGCGTGGCGATCCCGTCGGCGATCGTGTCGACGGACTCGATCTCCTGCCGGGCGCCTTTCTCCAGCGACTGGGCGACGCTCGAAGCGCCCTCGGCCTGGACGCCGACCACGCGCACGTCGTCGAGCGTCTCCTTCAGCGCCGTCGCGATCCCCGAGATCAGCCCGCCGCCGCCGATGGGGACGACGACCGTCTCCACCTCGGGGCACTGCTCGGCGATCTCCAGCCCGATCGTCCCCTGGCCCGCCATCACGTACTCGTCGTCGAACGCGTGGACGTACGTCCGGCCCTCCGCCGCCTCGATCTCGTGGGCGCGGTCCTGGGCGTCGTTGTAGTCGTCGCCGGCGAGGATCACCCGCCCGCCGTACCCCTCGGTCGCCTCGACTTTCGCGATCGGCGCGTGCTCGGGCATGACGATCGTGGCGTCGACGCCCGCCCGGGTCGCCGCGAGCGCGACGCCCTGGGCGTGGTTGCCGGCGCTGGCGGTGATCACGCCCGCGTCTTTTTCGGCCTCCGAGAGCGTCGCGATGCGGTTGGTCGCGCCGCGGATCTTGAACGAGCCGGTGCGCTGGAACGTCTCCAGCTTCGGGCGCACGTCGGCGCCGGTCATCCGCGAGAAGCTGTGGGAGTACTCCAGCGGCGTGACCCGGGCGACCTCGGTCACGCGGTCGCGGGCCGCCTCCACGTCGGCGAGAGAGAGCATACCCACGACGGTTCCGCGGCTATCGCTAAGGAGTTTCGGTGGCCGAAGGGGGAAAGGGGGGAAAGGGGGAAACGCACGCGTCACACTGCGTGCACTCACCCGTTGGGCGTCCCCGGGGATAAGGCTACCCCGACCGCAGTGAAAGTGAAAATGCGACGCACGACCGCCCGAGACACCGAATTCGGTACGTGAAACCCGACTGTCACCAACCGTCGACGCCGCCGGTCGGAGTCGCGGCGGCGCTCACTGCGGCCGGACACACACGTCGCGATCGCGCAGGTACGCCCGAACGCGGTCGGCGAACCCCGCGTCGTCGCCGGCCCCGGGCCACGTCACCTCGTCGTCGACGCCGAGTCGTCCCGGGTCGCCGACGTACACCGCCGCCGTCGCGTCGAGTCCGCCCGCGCGGCCGCCGTCGCAGGACTCGGCTGTGTCGATCGGCACCGGAACCCGGACGTAGAGCCCCTCGTTCACCCCCTCGTAGGCGTCGAGCGCCCCCACGTCGTCGGTTCGGAGGAGCCGCCCGCCGGTCTCGCCGCCGGGCGCGAGCGTGGGGTACTCGCCCTGCACGGGGTGGAGCCCCGACAGCACCGCCGCGCCGAGGAAGGCGAAGGAGTCGACGACGGCGCCGACCCGTTCGGGCTCGGTCAGGGTGCCGTAGACGAACACGTCCATGCGACCGATTGGCACTCGACGGGGAAAGCGCCGTCGGCCGTCCGACGCCGGGGACCACCCGAACGCAACCGCTTTCCGCGACGCCCGACCAGGGTCGGCCATGCGCGTCAGCGAGGGCGACGTGGACGTCGAGGCGCCCGACCCACGGGACGGCAGCAGCGAGGGCGCCGGCGACGCCGTGTTCTTCAACCCCGAGATGGAGCTGAACCGCGACCTCACCGTGGCGGTGCTCCGGGCGTACGAGAGCCGCGTCGACGGCAGTGCGAACGTCGGCGCCGAGTCCCCGGCGGACCGCACGCTCTCCTACCTCGACGCGATGACCGCCACCGGCGTCCGCGCGGCCCGCGCCGCCGAGGCGGGCTACGACGTGACCGCCGCCGACGTGGACCCCGAAGCGGTCGAACTCGCTCGCGAGAACCTCGCGCTGAACGACCTGCCCGGCGAGGCCGTCGAGTCCGACGCCAACGTGCTCATGCACTCCGAGCGCTTCGACGTGGTCGACCTCGACCCGTTCGGGACGCCGATGCCGTTCGCCGACGCCGCCGTCGCCGGCACCAGAAAGCTGCTCTGTGTCACCGCGACCGACACCGCGCCGCTCTGTGGCGCCCACTTCGACTCCGGCGTCCGGACGTACGACACCGTCCCGCGGAACACGGATTTCCACCGCGAGATGGGGCTTCGCGTGCTGATCGGCGCACTCTCCCGCGTCGCCGCCCGCCGGGACGTGGCGGTCGAGCCGATCTGCTCGCACGCGACCCGCCACTACGCCCGGACGTACCTCGAACTCACCCACAAGGCCACCGCGGCGGACAAGGCGCTCCAGTGGCTCGGGTTCGTCCACCACTGCGAGGACTGCCTCTACCGCGAACACGAGTTCGGCCGGATCGCCCACCCCCCGGAGGACTGCCCGAACTGCGGCTCCGCGCGCAGTTCGACCGCGGGGCCGATCTGGCTCGGTCCGATCGTCGACCGCGAGTTCGTCGACGCCGTCGCCGACGAGGTGACGCCGAACATGGGCGAGTGGAAGCGCGTGAGTCGCCTGCTCGACACGCTCGCGGTCGAACTCGACACGCCGACCCACTACGACCAGCACCGCCTCTGCAAGCAATGGGGCGCGCCCGCGAACAAGCTGGAGACGTTCCTCGACGACCTCCGGGACGCCGGCTACGAGGCGAGCCCGGCGCACTACGGGGGGACCTGCTTCAAGACGGACGCGGACGTGAGCGAGATCAGGGAAGCGGCGGAGCCAGCCGCGGCGAGCGACCGGGAGTGACGGCGGTCACGACCGCGGAGCCGTCGCCGCGGCTGTGTGGAACCAACTCCGGACACCGAGTCGTCCTCACTCCGCCCGCGGGTTGACGGTCTCGTGGATGCCCAGCACCACCGCCGGCACCACGAGCATGAAGATGTGCTCCTCTAGTGGGATCCCCAGCAGTTCGATCCCGGTCCGCATCGGGATCGCGAACACGCCGACCTCCAGCGTGTACCAGTCCCAGACGTACGCGACGGGGTACAGCGCCGGGATCGTTCTGGCGGCCCGGCGGAGCGCGCCGTCGCCGGCCCGGTACAGCAGCGCGAGCGCCACCGCGCCGAACACGACCTCCGTCGCGAGGTAGGTGTACGGGCCGAGGACGGTGATGTCCGGCAGCGGGACGCCCGCCAGCGGCTCGAAGAACACCGCCACGAGCAGCGCCGCGAGGAACAGGTACGCCCCGCGAACGAGCAGCATCGTCGCCGTCGTGGGGTCGCGACGGACCGCCACGGCGGCGACGGCGCCGAAGACGAGGCTGGCGGCGGGCGCGCTCGGCGGCATCACGCCGGTGATCGCGAGCGGAACCACCGCGAACAGCCCCGCTGCGAGCAGACCGACCGCGAGCGAGCGGGACCTGGCCGGGCCGAGCACGACCGCGACGGTCCGCTTCTCGATCGACCGGTCGTAGTCGTAATCCTGCGAGTCGTCGATGATCTTCACCCCAGCGAGGACGGTTACGAGCACGGCCGCGAGCGCGAGCGGTCGCGTCGCGAGCCCGCCGGTCTGGGCGGCGTAGCCGGTGAGCAGACAGAGCCCGATCCCGACCGGGTAGCCCAGCGTCGTCGTCAAGGGGTTGGTGTCGAACTGCGGCGCGTGGAGGTAGCCGATCGCCCACATCGGCGCCGCCAGCGCGGCGGCCAGGGGGTCGGCGAGGACGGCGAGCCCGGCGAGACAGGCGAGGAAGCCGCCGGTCGCCGCGGCGAGTCCGAGCCGGCAGCCGCGCACCGTCAGCGGGTGGTCGTCGTCCTCGCCGCGGCGGTGGAAGTCGACGTAGCCGTCCTTCACGTGGGCGGTGTAGACGGCGAAGAAGGCGGCGCCGGCGGCGACAAGCGCGACCCGAGGGTCGAACGCCCCGGCCAGCGCGGCGCCGAACAGCGCCGTCGCGACCGGCGGGAGCATGAACACCGGATGCACCTGCGACGCGTACGCGCTGGCGAGGGCGGCGGGGCCGCTCCCGTGGCGGGCGATGGCCATGTGGTGTGTTGGGTAGGAACACCAATAAGTGACGCGACAGGTGGGGTGCGAGGCCGCCCCGCCACGGGGTTCTTGTAACGCGCTCGCCTACCCCCTGTCGTGCAATCACGCCTCCGGAGCGCCCTCGAGACGACCAAGCGCGTCGGCGTCGTCGCGAAGGAGCAGGAGCTCACGTTCCTCGCGGCGGCGGTGGCGTACTACGCGTTCGTCTCGCTGATCCCCGCGGCGGTGCTGGCGCTGATCGTCGCCACCGTCGTCGGCGGCGAGCAGCTGGCGACCGTCCTGCTCGAGTCGACCAGCCAGTTCCTCACCCCGAGCGGGCAGGAGGTTCTCACAACCGCGCTCACCGCGAGCGACGGGCGGGGGAGCGCGACCGTCCTGGGGCTGGCGTTCCTGCTCTGGGGGACGCTCAAAGTGTTCCGCGCGCTCGACACCGCCTTCGCCGCGGTGTACGGCACCGAACACGAGAACACGGCGCTCGATCAGGTGATCGACTCGGTGGTCGTCGTCGTCGGCATCGGCGCCTCGATGACGCTGATGGTCGCGCTGGCCGGCGCGTTCGCGGCGTTCGATCTCGGTGCCGTCGTCGAGGCGCTGGGCGTGCTCTCGCTGCCGATCCTGCTGACCGCCGCCTTCCTCCCGCTGTTCTACCGGTTCCCCGACACTTCAGTCACCGTCCGGGAGGTGCTCCCCGGCACCGTCGTCGCCGCCGTGGTCTGGACGGCGATGCAGGCGGGGTTCCAGCTGTACGCGAGCGTCGCCAGCACCTCCGCCTACGGCATCGTCGGCGGGGTGATCCTGCTGGTGACGTGGCTCTACCTCGCCGGCGCCGCCGTGATCCTCGGCGCCGTGGTCAACGTCGTGCTCGCCGAGAATCGTGTTCCGGGCGCCGACGACGCCCCGGGCGTGGGGTTGTCCGACGCCGCGGCGACTGCCGACCGGCAGTTCCAAGGGCACCGCGAGCCAGCCTCGGTGTACATGGCAGAGCGCGAACCCCGCGGCGCGCCCGACGTCGCCGACCTCGCGGAGGAAGTCGAGGAGCTCCGGTCCGAGCTCGACGGCTTCGAGGAGGACGTTGAAGAGCGGACCGTCGACCGGCCGCAGCTGGAGGCCGACCTGAAGGCGTACGTCCGCACCCGGATGCGCCAGGGGAAAGCCACCGGCTGGGGGCCGTATCTCGTCCTCCTGTACGGCACCGTGCTGAGCCTCGGCGCGTTCTACTGGCTCGACGGCTGGCCGGCCGTGGCGGCGATGCTGATCACGTTCACCTCCACGCTCGGCCTCTACGTGCTGTTCGTCCTGTTCGGCGGCGTCATCGGCGCCGTCAGAACCGCCGGCGGCGTCGCGGAGCGACTCAGGTAGATGCACGGGTGGGGGATCACGGAGGCGCTCGCGGGCCTCCCCGACTGGGTCGCGCTGCTGTTCGCGATCCTCACACAGCTCGCCGACGCGTGGTTCGTGTTCGGCGGCCTCGCGCTGCTGTACCTGCTCGGCGACGGTCGGCTGGCGTCCGAGCCGCGGCGGGCTGGCGCGACGATGATCGCGCTGGCGATCTGTGCGCTCGCGGCGACGGTCGCGCTCAAAACGTTCTTCGGCGTCCACCGCCCCGCCGGCGCGGGGACGGCGACGCCGCCGGCGTGGCTCCCGGCGCTGTTCGACGGCGTCTACGGGAGCATCGCCACCGGCGACGGGTTCGGCTTCCCCAGCGGCCACGCCACCTCGAGCACCATCGTCTACGGCGGGCTCGCCCTCTACCTCGACCGGCTCTGGACCCGCCGGAAGCGGCTCCTCGCCGCCGCGAGCGTCGTCGGCGTCGTCGCGCTCTCGCGGCTCGTCATCGGCGTCCACCACCTCCCGGACGTGCTCGCGGGGATCGTCGCCGGCAGCGCGGTGCTGCTCGCGGTCGCCCGCGTCGCCGGGACCCGGCCCGACCGGGCGTTCACCGCCGCCGCGGTGTTGGGGGTCGCGGCGCTCGCCGCGGCGCTCGTGTTCGCGCCGGCCCACCCCGACGAGGCGCTGAAAGCCGCCATCGCCCTCGGCGCCGGCGCGGCGCCGCCGTCGTGTGGCGCCGGGAAGGGACGGAGCTCCCACCGCTCCCGATCCGGATCGCGATCCCGGGCGCGGCGGTGCTGGGCGCCGCGTGGGGCGGGATCTACGTCGGCGACCTGCCGCTGCCGCTGACGGCGCTGGGGTCGGCGCTGGCGGTCGGCGCGGTGATCTGGCTGCCGGCGCTGGCCGACCGGCGCGCGCTACTCGAGTGATTTCTCCATGACGACCTCGTCGTAGTCGCGGACGGAGAGCGGGTAGTCGCCCATCACCTCGTAGCCGTGGGCGTGGTAGAACTCGGGCAGGAACGGGTGTTCGTCGGGGGTGGTGAGCCAGACGGCCGCGTAGCCCGCCTCCCGCGCGGCGCGCTCGGCGCGTTCGAGCAGCCGGCTGCCGACGCCCTCGCCCTTCCAGCGCTCGCGGACCCCGAGGCGGCTGAGCTTCACGGTCGCGTCGGCGCCGGCGGCTCGCCGGACGGGGCTCTCGGCGGCGTCGACGTGTTCGAGGCGGACGCCGCCGATCAGCTCCCCGTCGCTCTCGGCGACGAACACGCGGTCCTCGCGGATCCACTCGGCGACCTGCTCGGCGGTCGCGGCGCCGGCCGTCGCGGGGAAGCCGAGCTCGCGGTTCGCCCGGTAGGCGTCTCGGTAGGCCGCCGCCAGCGCGGCGGCGTCGTCGCCGGTCGCCTCCCGGAGCGTCACGTCGCCCATACGGCCGTGTTGGCGCCCCAGCGTCGTGAAACCACCGCCGCCGCGGCGTCGGCGGCGCCGATCGTCGGCGCTAGCCGGTGTGGCGGACGATCAGCACGTCGTACGTCTGGTCGGCGGCGACGTTGCCGCCGACGCTGCTCAGCGCCGTCACCAGCCGGCCCGCGTTGTCGCTCCCGACGAACACGATCGACGCCTCGACGCGCCGGGCCGTCCGGCGGATCTCGCGGGCGATCGTGCCCGCCCGGGCCGCCCGCGGCACGCGCTCGTAGCGGAACGTAGCGTCGGGCGCGAGCGCCTCGACCTGGTCGCGCAGCCGCGAGACGATCGTCTCAGTGTCGAACGACTCGCCCGCCTCGAGCCAGCCCCGATCGCGGGCGTACCCGTCGTTCCCCTGCGGGACGACCGCGATCGCGACCACCGGCTGCTCGAACACCTCGCCGAACTCCACCGCGCGGGCCAGCGCGGCCTCGGCGAGCGCCGAGCCGTCGAACGGGACGAGTAGCGTCACGAGTGGCTCACGGTCGGCAGCGGGCAAAAAGGGTCGTGGTCGGGGCGCTCAGAACTTCTCGAGGTAGCGGTCGATCTCCCAGTCGGAGACGTCGACGCGGTACTCGTCGTACTCGGCCTGCTTGGCTTTCAGGAACTTCTCGGCGACGTGGTCGCCGAGCGCGTCGAGCACGAGCTCGTCGTCCTCCAGCGCCTCGACGGCCTCGCCGAGGTTGGCGGGGAGCGTAGTGATGCCGTACTCCTCGCGTTTGGCCTCGTCGAACTCGTAGATGTTCTCGCGGACCGGGTCGTCACACTCCATCTCCTGCTCGATCCCGTCGAGGCCGGCGTGGATCAGCACCGCCAGCGCGAGGTAGGGGTTACACGACGGATCCGGGAAGCGCGCCTCGATGCGGGAGGCCGCGGGCACGCGCGCCGCGGGCTTGCGGATCAGCGCCGAGCGGTTGCGGTCGGACCACGCGACGTAGACGGGGGCCTCGTACCCCGGCACGAGGCGCTTGTAGCTGTTCACGGTGGGGTTGGTGACCGCGGCGAGGGCCTCGGCGTGTTCGAGGACGCCGGCGGTGAACTGCTTCGCCGCCTCGCTCAGGTCGAACTCGTCGTCGCCGTCGTGGAACGCGTTCTCGCCGTCGTCGGTGAACAGCGAGATGTGGGTGTGCATCCCCGAGCCGTTGATCTTCGGGATCGGTTTGGGCATGAACGTCGCGTGGAGGTCGTGCTGGGCGGCGATCGCGCGGACGACCGTGCGGAACGTCGCGACGTTGTCGGCGGTCGTGAGCGCGTCGTCGTACTCGAAGTTGATCTCGTGCTGGCCCTCGGCGACCTCGTGGTGGGACGCCTCGATGTCGAACCCCATCTCCTCGAGCCCGAAGATGATGTCCCGGCGCACGTCGGAGGCGAGATCCTTCGGCGCGAGGTCGAAGTAGCCGCCGGCGTCGTTCGTCTTCGTCGTCGCCCTCCCCTCCTCGTCCTCCTCGAACAGGAAGAACTCCGGCTCGGGCGCGGCGTTGACGGTGTACCCCATCTCTTCGGCGCGGGTGAGAGCGGACTTCAGCACGTGGCGGGGGTCGCCCTCGAACGGCTCGCCCGTCGACGTGTTGATCACGTCACAGATGAGTCGCGCGGAGGTGTCGCGCCACGGCAGCACCGAGAACGTGCTCGCGTCGGGCTTGAGGCGCATGTCCGACTCCTGGATGCGCACGAACCCCTCGATCGAGGAGCCGTCGAAGTAGATCCCCTCCGTGAACGCCTTCTCGGCCTGGTCGGCCGGCACGGCGACGTTTTTCACCGTGCCCAGGATGTCGGTGAACTGGAGTCGCAGGAAGTCGATCCCCTCGCGGTCGATGCGTTCGAGAACGTCGCGTTCCTCGTCGGTGAGTCCGCCGTCCGGAGCTGGTTCGTCCGTCATGCTCTACCGGGGTCGAGAGGCTGATACTACAAGAATATTCCCCTCTTAACGTGTATCTGCCGAGACCGGATTCGGAAAACTGGATGTTCGTAAAGTTCTTGGCGCCCCGCCCCGAGCGAACTACCATGACGTACGAAAACCTCGATGCGCGCCTGATCAACTCCCTGCTGGGCAACGGTCGAGCGAGTCTCCGGAGCCTGGGCGAGGAGCTCGACGTGTCGGTGACGACGGTGTCGAACCACCTGCAGGATCTGGAGGACGACGGCGTGATCGAGGGGTACAGCCCCGACGTGAACTACCAGGAGCTGGGGTACGACGTGACGGCGATCCTCCACCTGAAAGTCGAGGGCGCGGCGCTGCCGGAGATCACCGACCGCCTCGCCGACCTCCGCGGGATGGTGTCGGTGTACGAGGTCACCGGCGACCACGACGTCGTCGCCGTCGGGAAGTTCGAGGACACGGACGAGATGAACGAGCGGATCAAGCGGGTGCTGACCGACGAGGACATCCGGGAGTCGAACACGTCGGTCGTGCTGAACGCGGTCGTCGAGAACCAGCAGTTCGAGCTGGCCGTCGACGAGGACGAACAGTAGGGAGAACGCGGTGTTCTGGTGGTCAGCGACTCGTTCGACGAGGGAACTGTCGTCGTGAGTGTGAACGTCACCGCGGAGTAAGCTAGGACTCTGGGGACCGCACCGCGGCCACAGCCTCCCCAGCCGACTCCTTCCTTCACTGCGTTCAGTCAGTCGTCCCTCGCACGCTCGTTCGCGCCGTCGCGCTCACGTCGCGCGCCACGGTGCAGTTGCGGTGGACGCCTCGCGCTCGCACTGACGCGAGCGCGGGGGAGGAGTGGGGACTGGAAACAGCGGTCACAAGTTGCCAACGAACGAGATGCTGATGCGGTCGCTGTCCGAGGCAAACACCGAAACTTCACGGCGATATCGCCCTCCAACAGAAACCACACGACGGCCGGATTACTCGAAGATGAACTCCCCGTCCTCCTGCACGACCTCGCCGTCGACCTCGATCACCGAGTCCTCGCTCATGTTGAGGATCATGTCGACGTGCTCGGCGCTGTCGTTGACCTCGTTCCCCTCGCCGACGCACATGGGGTAGGCGCTGCCGACGGCCATGTGGACCGTCTCGCCCATCTTCTCGTCGAACAGCATGTTGTAGGTGAACTGGTCGATGGCGTCGTTCATCCCGATCCCCAGCTCGCCGAGGTAGCGCGCCTCCTCGTCGGTGTCGAACACGCCCTGGAGCACGTCCTCGTTGCGCTCGGCGGAGAACTCGGTCACTTTGCCGTTCTCGAACGTCAGCCGGACGCCCTCGACCTCGCGGCCCTGGCGGTACAGCGGCATGTCGAAGTGGACCTCGCCCTCGACGCTGTGTTTGACCGGCGCGGTGAACACCTCGCCGCCGGGGAGGTTCGCCTCCCCGTAGTCGTTCTCGGCGGTGTTCCCCTCGATCGACATCGTCACGTCGGTCTCCTCGCCCGCGCGGATGCGCACCTCGCTGGCGTCGTCGAGGATCTCGACGAGGTTCGCCTGGAACTCCCGCTGGGCCTCCCAGTCGAGGCTCACGGCGTCGTAGACGAACTCCTCGTACGCCTCGGTGCTCATGCCCGCAAGCTGGGCGAAGCCCGGGCTGGGGTACTGCGTGAGACACCACGTGGTGTCGAGTCGCGCCTTCTTCACGGGGTCGTGGGCGCGGTTGTACGCGGCCGTGGTCTCGGGGTCCACGTCGGCCATCTCGCTGGGGTTCGGGCCGCTGCGGGCGATGATGGTGGCGTCGGCGTTCTCGTACATCGCGAGCTCGTGGTCGGGCGTGTCGAACTCGTCGCTGTTGCGGAGGAACGCGCGGTCGGCGCGCTCGGAGTAGGTGAGCAGCAGGGGGTTGGCGCCCTTCTCGCCCAGCAGCTCGTGGAGGGCGACGGCGAGGTCCTCGGCGTCGCCGGGGAGGTAGACGATCACGTCGTCGCCGGCGTCGATGCCGGTGGAGT
>NZ_BBJN01000030.1 GCF_000739555.1 Halolamina rubra | reverse complement strand
GTACGTAGCTGTACATCGTCGATGCTCAGACGTACGTAGCCTGTACATCGATCGATGCTCAGACGTACGTGCTCAGCAGGCTCCAGGCTCGCCGAACGGAGTCGGCGAGCGGTCGCTCGTCCCTTGGCTACACACAGACACGGCAGCAGGCTCCAGGCTCGCCGAACGGAGTCGGCGAGCGGTCACTCGCCGTGTCTGGCTACGTCCACTTGATGCTGCAGCCCCGCGACGGCTGTTCCTCGATGTCGACGGCCTCCCCGGCGAGCACGGCGTCGATCGCGTCGCGGATGTAGAACTCGGAGGGCTCGTCGTCGGGGTTGGGTGCGTCGTCGAGGCGGCCGTGGTACGCGAGCGTCCAGCGGTCCCCCTCGCGCCGGAACAGGAACGGGTCCGGCGTGCAGACGGCGCCGTAGGACTCGGCGACGGCCTGGCTCTCGTCGCGGAGGTAGGCGTCGTAGGCGACCTCGCCCGACTCGACGTACTCCCGCATCGTCTCGAAGCTGTCCTCCGGGTACTCCTCGGCGTCGTTGGGGTTGATGCCGACGACGGCCGCGTCGTCGTACTCGGCGGCCAGCTCGTTCAGCAGCTCGAACTTCGCCTGCGCGTACGGGCAGTGGTTGCAGGTGAAGACGATGAGGAGCGCGTCCGCGTCGGCGAAGCTGTCGAGGGAGTACGTCCCGCCGTCGACGCCCGGCAGCGAGAACGGCGGTGCCTCGTCGCCGCGCTCCAGTTCGGACTCGGATTCTTTCGCGACCATACCCGCGCTTGGACCCCACACCGGAAGGTCGTTTCGGCGGGCCTACGCGTCCATGTAGCTCCCCTCCCGCGTGTTCCGCATCTCCCGGACGATCTCGAGGTACTCGTCGGTCGAGCGCTTGCCCGCCTTCGCCTCGCGGATCGCCTCGCGCTTCTCGGGGTCGGCGAGCACGTCGACGACCATCGACGCCGTCACTTTCGCGGGGAGGAGGTACGCCATCTCCTCGTCGACGGCGCCGAACTCGGTGGAGTGGGCCGACCCCTCGAACCCGCCGGTCCAGGGGTGGACCGCGGGGACGATCTGGCTCACGTCGCCCATGTCCGTCGAGCCCGTGACGTGCTGGTGCTCGCCGTGGACGGCGTCCTCGCCGATCACCTCGCGGGCGTTGTCGTCGAACGCCGCGACGAGCGTCTCGTCGGTCCGCAGGGGGAGATAGCCCGGGAAGTCCTCGATCGTGACGTCCGAGCCGACGGCCATCGCGCCGGACTCCAGCGCCCGGTTGGTGGTCTCGTTGGCGTCCTCGATGGCGTCGACGCTCTTGGCGCGGACGTACGACTCCATGCGCACGTCCGCCGGGACGACGTTGACGCCGTCGCCCCCTTTCGTCACGATGGGGTGGACCCGGACGTGCTCCTCGTCGGGGAACGTCTCCCGGTTGGCGTTGACGGCGTTCATCCCCGCCATCGCGGCGTTGAGCGCGTTGACACCCTCCTCGGGCGCGCCGCCGGCGTGGGACTCCCGCCCCTCGTACTGGACGGTCTTCCCGACGAACCCGTTTGAGGAGAAGTCGCTGCTGACCTCCCGTTCCGGGGTCTCGCTGGCGGCGTGGATCATCGCCGCGCAGTCCACGTCGTCGAAGTACCCCCGGCGGATGAGCTCCTGCTTGCCGCCGAAGAACTCGATCTCGCCGTCGTCGAGCAGGCCGCGGCGGTACTCCAGGTCGAGATACTCCTCGGCCGGGACGGCGATGAACTCCACCGCGCCCGGCAGGTCGTCGACGACGCCCGACGCGACCAGCCCGTAGGCGGCGCCGACGAGGTTCGCCAGCTGCGCCTCGTGGCCGCAGGCGTGGCAGGCGCCCGTCTCCGGGTCCGCCGCGGGGTGGCCGGGGTTGACGAGCGCGTCAAGCTCGCCGAGCAGGGCGAACACGAACTCGTCGTCGGCTTCGTCGGCGTCGGCCTCGGTGTCCCCGGCGCCGCCAGCCCGGGCGCGGGCGCCGGTGACCGCCAGTTCGGTCTCCACGTCGAGCCCGAGTCCGCGGAACGCCTCGGCGACCTTCCGCGTGGTTTCGGTCTCCTTGTACCCCAACTCCGGCTCGGCGTGCACGGACTCGGCGAGTTCGAGGATCGCCTCGTCGTTGTCGTCGATCGCCTCCCGGACGCGCCGCTTGAGCGCCGCCGTGTCAGTCATCGAGGCCACCGACGGGTGGGCGGAAGATGAGTGTGGCGTCCGGGGCAATCAGGCCACGTTCCGCTCGTGGAGCAGCTCCCCACGCTCGAACCGGTCGCTCCCGAGGTCCGACACGTCGACCGTCGACGCCTCGCCGTCGAGGAGCAGCTCCGCGACGACCTGCCCGGTCGCGGGCGCGTGCTGGAACCCGTGCCCCGAGAAGCCGACCGCCTGCACGAACCCCGGGAACGACTCCTCGAGGATCGGGTGGTGGTCGGGGGTTACCGCGTAGAGGCCGGCCCAGCCGCGCTTCAGTCGCGTCTCGTCCCCGAAGTAGTCGCAGTAGACGCCGGCGCGTTCGACCGTCTCGGCCGCCCACGCGACGTCGAACGACTCGGAGAACGAGTCGGGGTCGGGCGTCTCCGGCGCGTCGGCGAAGTAGCCGCCCACGACCGCCGCGCCGTCGCGCTCCGGCCGGAAGTGCGAGCTCGTCTCGAGGTCGATGGTGAGCGGATCGCTCTCCGGCACTGGGCGCTCCGGGTCGACGACGAGCGCCTGGCGGCGCTGTGGCTCGATCGGGAGGTCGAGCCCCGCCATCGCGGCGAGTTCGCCGGCCCACGGGCCCGCGGCGTTCACCACCGCGTCGGCGTCGATGGCGCCGTCGCTGGGCGCGCCCTCGCCCGTCGCGTCGACGCCGACGACGCGGCCGTCGTCGAGCCGAACGTCGGTGACGGCGGTGCCTGTCCGGATGTCGACCCCCCGCTCGCGGGCGGCGTCGGCGTACCCCTGCAGCGCGAGGTACGGGTCCGCGAACCCGTCGCGTGGGTTGTACGTCGCGGCGGCGATCTCGTCCGGATCGACGCCCTCGCAGTACTCTGTGGCCTCCTCGGGCGTCAGCAACGCCGTCTCGGCGCCGCGCTCGCGCTGGAGCTCGACCTGCCGCTCCAGCCCGGCGGCGGTCTCCTCGGTCCGCGCGAGCAGCAGGTACCCCGTCTGCCGGAACGCGATGTCGACGCCGAAGCGCTCCTCGAACGACTCCCACACCGGGCGGCTGGCCAGCGTCAGATCGACGTTGACCGCCGTCGAGAACTGCGCGCGGATCCCCCCGAGCGCGCGGGCGGTGCTCCCGCTCCCCAGACTGTCCCGCTCACAGAGCACCACGTCGGCCCCGCGGTCGGCCAGCGCGGACGCGCTCGACAGGCCGACGATCCCCCCACCGACGACAACGACTCGCATGGGGAGGCCTCGGCGGGGGGTGGGGAAAACGGTTGTGCCGCCCGGCGTGTGCCCGGCACAGATCCGAGCCCGTCGCGAACAGGCGACGCGTGGGTCGCTCGCGAGGGGCGCGTCGCGCTCCGGCCTCGACTCCCTCGCGGTGGGTTCAGTCGACGGGGAGGCTGGTCCCGCCATCGCCCTTGAACGTTCGGCCAAGAGCTTTCTCCGCGGCGGCGAAGGTGGGAGTATGCGCGTACTCTCCGACGACGACGTGGCGAGCCTGCTGGAGCTCCCGGCGCTGCTGCCGGAGATCAAGCGGGCGTTCCTGAAGCAGGGGCGCGGCGAGGTCGAGCGCCCCGAGCGGCCGCATTTCCCGGTCGGGATCGGACTGGACGGCGACGACCCGCTGGGCACGGGGCTCACGATGCCGGCGTACCTCCACGGCGACGACCACTACGCGACGAAGCTGGCGAGCGTCCACGAGGGCAACGCCGACCGCGCGCTCCCGACCGTCCAGGCCCAGATCGCGGTCACCGACGCCCGGACGGGTGAGCCGGCGGGGCTGCTGGCGGGTACCCGGATCACCAACGCCCGGACGGGCTGTATCGGCGGGCTGGCGGCGAGGGAGCTGGCCGCCGGCGACGGGGCGGTCCGGCTCGGCGTCGTCGGCGCCGGCACGCAGGCGCGCTGGCAGACCCGCGCGATCGCGGCCGCCCGCGGCGTCGACGCCGTTCGGGTGTACTCCCCCAGCGACTCTCGGGCGGCGTGTGCCGCCGACCTCCGGGCGGAGGGGATCGACGCCGAGGCGGTCGACTCGGCGCGGGCGGCCGTCTCGGACGCCGACGTGGTCGTGACGGCGACGACGGCGACCGAGCCCGTCTTCCCCGGCGACGCGCTCGCCCCCGGGACGCTCGTCGTCGCCGTGGGGGCGTACACGGCCGAGATGCGCGAACTCGATCGGGAGACGGTCTCGCGGGCCGCGCGGCTGTTCGCGGACGTGCCGACGGAGGTGGCCGAGACCGGCGACTTCCCCGACCACGACGCGGCGGCGTTCACGCCGCTCTCGGCGGTGTTCGAGGGCGATACGGGGCGGGCGTCCGACAACGAAATCCTGGTCGTCGGCTCGGTCGGGTCGGCCGTGCTCGACGCCGCGGCGGCGACGGCGCTGTTCGATCGAGCGATCGCGGAGAATGTCGGGACGGACGTGGCCCTGTGAACTACTCCTGGACGCCGCCGAAGGGGTCCTCCTCCGACTCGTCGGCGAAGGGGCCGCCGCGCTCGTCGTCGAACTCGTCGTCGGCGCCGCCGAACTCCCGGAACAGCGTCTCGAACTCGTCGTCGGAGTCCATCTCCGCGATCGTCGTGTCCAGATCCTCGCGGAGCGTGTCGAGCCGGTCGGTGAGCTGGCCGTACTCCGCGTTCTCCGCGAGCTCGGCGTCGGTCTTCTCGGCCTCGAGCAGCGCCTTCTTCGACGCCAACGAGAACAGCTCCTGAACGCCGGCGTCGTACGTCCCACGGCGCTGCAGGTTGCCGACGGTGTCGAGCAGCTCGTCCCGCGCGACCGGCTTCACGAGGTAGTCGTCGAACCCCATCCCGAGCACGTCGAAGTCGGGCTCGACGGCGGTGACCATCGCGACCTGACAGTCCAGGCCGCGCTCCTGGATCGCGTCCAGCACGTCGTCGCCCGACAGCCCCGGCATCCGGCGGTCGAGCAGCACGATGTCGACCTCGGCGTCGAGGTCTTCGAGCGCCTCCCGACCACCGTAGGCGGTGCGAACGCGGTAGCTGTCGCCGAGCCACGCGGCGTAGAGGTCCGCCAGGTCTGCCTCGTCCTCGACTACGAGCACGAGAGGTCGATCGTCACTCATCTGAAGGGTAGCGGGTAGCTATAGGTGAAAACGAGTGGCCGGCTATATCAAAATACCCCTTCCGGCCTCCTCCCCCGCCGGCCCGAGTGCTTACTCGTTGGGGCTGTAGTTGGGCGCCTCGTCTGTGATCATCACGTCGTGGGGGTGGCCCTCGGTCTGCCCGGCCGAGGAGACGCGGACGAACTCCGAGCGCTCCTTGAACTCGGGGATGCTCTCGGCGCCGACGTACCCCATCCCGGACTGCATCCCGCCGACGAGCTGGTGGAGCTCGGAGGCCAGCGTGCCCGTGTACGGCGTCGCCGCCTCGACGCCCTCGGGGACGAACTCCTCGTCGTTCTCCTCCTTGAGGTAGCGCTCGCCGCCGCCGGACTGCATCGCGCCGACGCTGCCCATCCCGCGGTACTGCTTGTACTTCTTCCCATTCATCGTGATGACGCGGCCGGGCGCCTCGTCGGTGCCCGCGAAGTAGGAGCCGAGCATCACCGCGTCGGCGCCGGCGGCGATCGCCTTGATCGCGTCGCCGGAGTAGCGGATCCCGCCGTCGGCGATCACCGGCACGTCGTGCTGGCTCGCCACGTCGGCGACCTGCGCGACGGCGGTGATCTGGGGCATCCCCGCGCCGGAGACGACCCGGGTCGTACAGATGCTGCCCGGGCCGATCCCGACCTTGAGGCCGTCGGCGAAGTCGACGATCGCCTCGGCGGCCTCCCTGGTGCCGACGTTGCCGACGACCACGTCGGCGTCGACGGTCTCGGCGATCGCCTTCGCGGAGTCGATGACGTTGAGGTTGTGGGCGTGGGCGCAGTCGATGAACAGCACGTCGGCGCCGGCCTCGTCGGCGACGACCGCGCGCTCGTCGTCGAACGGGCCGACCGCGACGCCGACGCGCAGGCGACCGTCATCGTCCCGGGCCGCGTTCTCGTTCTCGCGGCGCGCGAGGATCCCCTGCATCGTCACGAGCCCGACGAGGTGGTCCTCGTCGTCGACGATGGGGACGCGCTCGATCTTGTGGTCGTACATGAGCTCGAGCGCGTCGCGGGCGCTCACGTCCGCCGCCGCGGTGACGACCTCGTCGGTCATCGCCTCGCGCACCTCGTCGCTCTCGCCGACCTCGAGGTACGGGCGGATGTCGGTGCCGGAGATGATCCCCAGCACGGTGTCGTCGTCGTCGACGACCGGCGCGCCCGAGACGCCCTCGCGCTCCATCATCGCGTCGACCTCGTTCACCGTCTGCTCGGGGGAGGCGGTGACGACGTTCTCCCGCCGGATCACCAGCTCGTCGGCGCGTTTGACCTGCGCGATCGACGCCGCCATCTCGTCGCTCGTCATGTTCTGGTGGAGCACGCCGAGCCCGCCCTCGCGGGCCATCCCGATGGCCATCCCGGCCTCGGTGACCGTGTCCATCGCCGCCGAGAGGACGGGGATCTGGAGTTCGACGTTGGTCGAGACGCGCGTGGAAACGTCCGCGGCGTCCGGTTCGACACGGCTCTCCATCGGCCGCAGGAGCACGTCGTCGAACGTCAGCGCCTCCGGCACTCGTAGCTTCTCTGAGAAGGGTTCTGCCCCGTTACTCGCCATGTAGTCGGTGGTGAGGCTCGCCCCAAAAACGTTCCGAGTCGGGTGACCGTATGGCCACGATACGCACAGTAGCCGGCCGACAGTGGCCGATAGCCGGTCGCAGCCGCCGAGCTAACGGGACGATTCGACGTTTCTTCAGTTCAACCGTGCATCTGCCGAGGGTTCCTCGACTCACGTCCAGTTTCACCGACGATCCGGTCGTGGTTATGGGGGCCACTCTCACACAACGTTTATCGGCTTATCGGGGGAATACCCGTGTATGGACGTCGACCGTCCCGCCGCATCGCGCATCGCCGGCCAGTCGCCCAGCAGCGCCGTCGACCAGCCGACACCGATGTGGCGGACAGCTCGATGTCTCTTCCCGAAATTTACAGGATTCCACCTCCGTCGCGGCTATCCGGACTCGGGAGAACACCACCGTTTGGCCACGGGTGAGGCCGCGAGCTAGTCGTGAGCGTCTCAGACCACCCGATCGCGTTACGCCTCGAACAGCGCGTCGGCGGCGCCACGAAGCTGCTGGCGACGGTGATGGGGCTGCCGCTCGTCGACGGCATCTTCCCCGCGCTCGTCGTCGCCGGCGCCCTCACGACCGACGCGGGCGGGATGGACCCGTGGGGCGTGCTCCAGACCGGGCTGCTCATCTTCGGCGGCTCCGCCACGGTCGCGGTGATCCTCGCCGAGATGGAGGGGAGCCCGATCCAGAAGGCGACCTCCGTCCTCCTGATCGGCCTGGTGCTGATCCCGCTCGCCGTCGTCGAGGCGGCGTTCGCCCAGACGATCTACTCGATGTTCGACCCGGACGTGTTCCAGCGCTTCGCGGGGCTGGTGATCCTCGCGATCGCCGCCAAAACCGCGAGCGCGGAGGTGGGCACGTACCTCCCGGGCCCCGGCGCGATCGTCGCGCTGGGTGTCGTCGCCAGCTACCGTCCCGCGGGCGCGACGCTCTCCATGAGCTTCGAGCTCTCGACGCTGCTGCCCGCGGCGGCCGCCGCTGGCACGGGGATCGCGTTCGCTCTGGGCGTCGCGCTCAGCGCCCCCCAGCTCCAGGGCGCGGTCGACATCGATCGCTTCCGGTTCGGCAGCGCCGTCGCGCTGGGGATGCTCGCCGTCGACGTGCTCGGCGTGCTGGTGACCGACCAGCCGGTCGCGCTCGCCGTGCTCGCGGTGACCGCGCTGCTCTCCTACGACCCGAACTCCGAGGGCGACGCGGGGGCGGCGACCGACGACGACGCGCCGCCGACGTACAGCCCCGACGCCGACAGCGAGGACCGCCCGGTCGACCTCCCCGCCGAGCTGGCCGCCGCCAGCCGCGCCGGCGGGGCCGACGCGGAGTCGGCCGTCGGCGCCGCCGACGGGGGGATGATCGAGGGCGAGGAGGAGCCGGCCGCGGAGTCTGACGAGCCCGAACGCCCGCCGTATCTCTGAGGCGGGTCAGCGGTTCTGCAGCCACCAGACTGCGCCGACGCCGAGCAGCACCGCCGCCCCGCCGAGGAAGAACAGCAGCCCCGGCGGGAGCGCGAACGCGTCCTCCGCGACCCGCACGGTTTCGGCCATCTCCGTCGCCGTGGGCTCGGGGGTCGAAGTCGTCTGGGCGATCGCCATATCGCTCTCGGTCTCGGTCGCGACCTCCGTCGCCGTGGCGCCGGCCTGGTGGTCGGCGGCGCCGCCGGCGCCCGTCCCGAACGGGAGCGGCAGGTCGCCGAGGTACGACTGGACGAGCACGCTCGCCAGCCCCAGCGCCGCGACGGCGCCGATGAGCCGCGAGAGCGCGGCTTTCAGGCCGGTCGTGTCGTCCTCGGTGCCGGCGTAGACGATCAGCGGCGCGTCCGCCGGGCCGTACACCGTCATCTCGCGACCCTTCTCGGAGTACACCGTGTCGACGGGCTCGATCAGGCCGGCGTCCTCGAGGTTGCCGATGTGGTACTGGGCGTTCTGCAGCGAGAGGTCCAGCCGGTCGGCGACCCCCGAGGGGGTGGCCGGGTCGTCGTGGAACTCCCGCAGCATCCCCCGAGCGGTTTCCGAGGAGAGCGCGGCGAGGGTCTCGCCCGCCTCGTCGCTGTCGACGCCGAGCACCCGGGGCTCCGGGTCGGGGTCGGCGTCCGGGGTGGAGGGCAGTATGTCGACCATGCAGCCACCGTTTTCGTGCGGGTCGTTGAAACTCTATCCCCTTCGACCCCGACGAGCTGTCACGTCGACGTCAGTCCCGCCGCCCTGGCACGACCAGCACCCGGAGGTCGTTGACGTTCGTCCCGGTCGGGCCGGTCGTCAGCGCCGCGTCCCGGGCCGCGAGATAGCCCAGCGAGTCGTTCCGCGCGAGCGCGTCGCCGGCCTCGGCGTCGTCCGTCACGGTCCCGGAGTCGACCAGCGCGCCCGCGGCGTCGCTCGCGCCGTCCCGGCCGTCGGTGTCGACGGCGGCGACGACCAGCCCGTCGCCCACGCGGTCGACGCCCGCCGACAGCGAGCGCGCCGCCTCGAGTGCGAACTCCGTGTTCGGGCCGCCGTCGCCGTCCCCCCGCACGTCGACGGTCGTCTCCCCGCCGGAGAGCAGGACGGCGGGCGGGTCGACGGGATCGCCGGACGCGGCTGCCTCCTCCGCGACCGCGACGTGGGTCGGCGCCGCGCCTCGTGCCTCGCCCTGGACTCGCGAGGAGAGCACGCAGGGCTCGTACCCCCGCTCCGCGGCCGCGTCGGCGGCGGCGTCGATGGCCGTTCGGGCGCCGGCGACGACGTGGGTTGGCACGTCGGCGACCGCCGGGTCTGCCGGACCGGGCGTCTCCGGCCGCTCGCCGGCGGCGCCGGCTTCGAGATGGTCGCGGACCGCCGGCGCGTCGACAGCGTACCGGGAGAGCACCGCGAGCGCGTCGTCGTACCCCGTCGCG
Organism: Halolamina rubra; assembly: GCF_000739555.1. GTDB lineage: Archaea > Halobacteriota > Halobacteria > Halobacteriales > Haloferacaceae > Halolamina > Halolamina rubra. The sequence goes on along the minus strand of NZ_BBJN01000030.1, from coordinate 139,860 downwards.
TCCGGCGCCCCCGGGCCGGAGCCGATCACCGAGGGCGAGTCGCCGACCACGTCGCTGACCGCGAGCCCGACGACCGTGGCGGGGGCGGCGGCGGCCGCGAGCCGGCCGCCTTTCACCCGCGAGGCGTGCTTGCGGACGGCGTTGATCGCCTCGATGTCGGCGCCGGCGTCGAGGAGCCCCCGAGTGACCTCGCGGAGGTCGTCGACGGCGAGCTCACCGGCAGGCGACGCGAGCAGCGCGCTCGCACCGCCTGTGACGACCGAGAGGACGAGCGTGGACGCGTCGGCCGATTCGGCGAGGTCGAGCAGTCGCTCGGTCGCGTCGGCGCCTGCCGGCGTCGGGACCGGGTGGCCGCCGGCTTCCAGGGCGACGGCGCCGATGGAGCCGCCCACGTCGGCGTGGTCCTCGGGGACGACGACGAGCCCGTCGGTGATTCGCTCGCCCAGGCGGGCGTCGAGCGCGCGGACCACGCCGGGCGCCGCCTTCCCGCCGCCGAGGACGAGGATCCGGTCGAACGCCGAGAGGTCGACGAACGATCGATCGCCAGTGTCGATCTCGAGATCCGCGCCGGTCACGGCGACGGCGTCGCGGGTCGCGCGCTCGGGGTCGGCGCCGCGGATGCCGGCCGCGAGGCAGTCGAGCGCGACCTCGTGGGCTGGCGAGCGAGCGAGGGTCGCGCGGTTGCGGAACACGGGCGTGAGCGCGGCGGCAGGGGTCAAAACGGTTTGGGAGGGCTTTCGTCACGGTAAAGGCCCGGCGGCGCCGAGCCCTCCCCAATGAGTGAGTCGGAGGGGAGCGTGCAGGTCGTGGGGACCGCGCACGTCTCCGCCGAGAGCGTCCGGGAGGTCGAGGAGACCATCGAGACGGAGCGCCCGGACGCCGTCGCCGTCGAACTGGACGAGGGGCGCTACAACCAGATGCGCGGCGGGGAGCCCGAGGACCTCTCCGCGGGCGACCTGCTCGAGGGGAACACCGTGTTCCAGTTCCTCGCGTACTGGATGCTCTCCTACGTGCAGGCGCGGCTGGGCGACCGCTTCGACATCGAGCCCGGCGCGGAGATGCTCGCCGCCGTCGAGACCGCGGAGGATCTGGGGATCGAGATCGCCCTGGTCGACCGCGACATCCAGGAGACGATCCGCCGGTTCTGGTCGCGGATGGGGCTGTTCGAGAAGCTACAGGTCGTCGGGTCGCTCGCGTTCGGGGTCACCGACCCCCGGATCGGCGGCGTGCTGTTCGGCGTGCTGGTGGGGGTCGTGCTGGGCCCGATCCTCGGCGTGTTCGGCGGCGCCGTCGGCGTCACGCAGTCACTGCTGGTCGGGCTCACCGGGAGCGCGCTCGTGGGGCTGCTGTCGGCGTACGTGCTCGCCGAGCTCGCCTTCCGCACGCTCCAGGACGACGCGCTGGCGCTCGCGGTCGCCGGCGGCGGCGGGTTCGCTATCGGCACCCTCGCCGGCGTCGGGCTCGGACTCACCGACGCGTTGGTCACCCAGTACCTCGGCGACTTCGTGATCAGCGCCGTCGGGTCGATGACGCTGGGGCTCGCCGCGGGGCTGGTCGTCGGCGTCGCCGTCGCGGGCGCGATGAGCCTCCTCGGCGAGGGCGGCGAGTCTGCCGACGAGGAGGTTGAGGAGCTGCTCGATCCCGACGACCTCACCGACACCGACGTGGTGACCGCGATGATGGAGGAGTTCCGGCAGTTCTCCCCCGGCGGCGCCGAGGCGCTGATCGACGAGCGCGACGCCTACATCGCGCACAACCTGCTCGACCTGCGCGCCCAGGGGAAGGACGTGGTCGCGATCGTCGGCGCCGGCCACCGCGCGGGGATCGAGGAGTATCTCGCCCACCCCGAGCGACTGCCGCCGCGGGAGTCGCTGACGGGACAACGGGAGCGCCTGCTCCCCTGGGGGAAGATCGCCGCCGTCGCTATCACCGGCGCGTTCGTCGCATTCTTCGTGCTGCTGGCGATGGCGGGCGTCGAGGACCGCTTCCTGCTGGAGCTGTTCGCGGCGTGGTTCGTCGTCAACGGCGTGTTCGCGGCGGGGCTGGCGCGGCTGGTCGGCGCCCACTGGCCCTCGGCGCTGGTCGGCGGCTCGGTCGCGTGGCTCACCTCCGTGAACCCCCTGCTCGCGCCGGGCTGGTTCGCGGGCTACGTCGAGCTCCGGTACACCACCGTCAACGTCGGCGACATCGAGACGCTGAACGCGATGCTCGACGACCAGGAGACGCCGCTGCTGGAGCTGATCGACCAGATGTTCGACGTGCCGCTGTTCAAGCTCATCATGATCGTCGCGCTGACGAACGTCGGCAGCTTCGTCGCCTCGTTCCTGTTCGCGCTGTACGTGCTGCCACCGTTCTTCGGCGACATCGGCGGCGTGAGCGCGGTGCCACAGCTCCTGATCGAGGGCGCACAGAACAGCGCCCGCGGCATCTGGAGGTGGGTCGCGTGAGCGCGCCCGACGGCGGGCGAGGCGCGGCCGGGGGCCGGTTCGAACCCGACCCCTCGCTGCGGTTCTCGGGCCAGGAGATCCAGGACCTGCTGATCGCGTGGCTCGCGCTCGGCGTCGCGTTCGCGATCTTCTTCGCCGGCGGCGGCCAGCGCGCGATCGCGCTCGTGACGGGGAGCCCGTCGACGTTCGCGGTCGCGCTAGTCGTCTCGCTGCTGACCGCGGGCGTCGGGTTCCTGCTCCACGAACTCGGGCACAAGGTGATGGCGGTCAGGTACGGCAATATCGCCGCGTTCCGCGCCGAGTACAACATGCTGTTCCTGGCGATCATGAGCGCGTTCCTCGGGTTCATCTTCGCCGCCCCGGGCGCGGTCCACCACCGCGGCCGGCTGACCGACCGCCAGCACGGGCTGATCGCGCTCGCGGGGCCGGCGGTGAACCTCGTGCTCGCGGTCGTGTTCGTCCCGCTCTGGATCGGCGGCGTCGCCCTCGGCATCGACCTGCTCGAACTGCTCGGCGGCCGCGGGCTCGCGGTGAACCTGTTCCTCGCGGCGTTCAACATGATACCCATCGGCGCGCTCGACGGGAAGACGATCGTGGGCTGGAGCAAGGCGGTCTGGGCGGCGGTGTTCCTCCCCAGCATCGCGGTGACGGTGTACGTCGTGTTCGTGCTGGGCGTCGGCTTCTGACCCGCGACGGAGCGGAGGACTTTTGCGCGGCCCTCCCGCCGCTTCAGCCATGACCGAGGAGGAGGGGCTGACGTACTCGGACGCCGGCGTCGACATCGCCGACAGCGAGGCGGCGACGGCCGCGCTGGTCGGCGCCGCGGGCGCCGCGGGCGAGGGCACCGACAGCGACTACGCCGGGCTGCTCGACATCGGCGACCGCTACCTCGCGCTGGCGACCGACGGCGTCGGGACGAAGCTGCTCGTCGCCGAGGCGATGGAGGACTACTCGACGGTGGGCATCGACTGCATCGCGATGAACGCCAACGACCTCGTCGCCGCCGGGGTCCGCCCGGTGGCGTTCGTCGACTACCTCGCCGTCGACGAGCCCGACGAGCGGTTCGCCGAACAGATCGGCGAGGGGCTCGCCGCGGGCGCCGACGCCGGCGACCTCGAACTCGTCGGCGGCGAGACGGCGGTGATGCCCGAGGTCGTGAAGGGGCTCGATCTCGCGGGCACCTGCGCGGGGCTGGCCCGGAAGGACGCGGTGTTCGAGGGGCGCGCCGAGCCGGGCGACGCGCTCGTCGGCTGGGAGTCCTCCGGGATCCACTCGAACGGGCTCACGCTCGCCCGCGAGGCGGTCACCCGCGAGTACCAGTACACGGACCCCTACCCCGGCGAGCGCTACGAGGCCGTCGGCGACGCGCTGCTCGAGCCGACGCGGCTGTACACCGACCTGCTCGACCCGATGCGCGAGCACGGCGTCCGCGCCGCCGCACACGTCACCGGCGGCGGCTGGACGAACCTCGAACGCCTCGGCGAGTTCCACTACGAGATCGACGACCCGTGGCCGGCCCAGCCGGTGTTCGACTTCGTGCAGGACCTCGGCGACGTGAGTGACGAGGAGATGCACCGGACGTTCAACATGGGCACTGGGTTCGTCGCCGCCGTCGATCCGGAGAAGGCGGACTCGCTCGTGGGGGAGACCGAGGGGCGCGTGATCGGGCGGGTAGCGGAAGGCGACGGTGTGGCGATCCGCGGGCTGGAGCTGTAGCGGCTGGTTCTGTGGAGTCGCGGCCCGCGTCAGGAGAGGTGGCTCGCGATGTCCGCTTCGGTGATGATCCCCACAGCCTCGCCGCCGTCGGTGACGATCACCGCCTTGTAGTGGTCGAGCAGGTTGCGGATCTCGTCGACGGTCGCGTCGGCGCCGACGGTCGGGAACGACTCGCTCATCACCTCGGCGACGGGCAGGTCGCCGACGTTCTCGCCGGCGTGGATCACGTCGGACTGGGAGATCGAGCCCACGGGGACGCCGTTCTGGATCACCGGCAGCTGTGAGTACGCCTCCTCGTCCATCAGCTCGACCGCGTCGGTGACGGAGTCGTCCGGGCTCACGTGGACCACGCTCTCGTGCATCAGGTCCGTCGCCCGGACCACCTCGCCCTCGGCCTCGTCGAGCGCCTCGACGATCCGTCTGAGCGTCGAGAGCCGCGGGTCCACGTCGTCGTTCTCGACGCGGGCGATCAGCGGCTGGGAGACGCCGGCGCGGTCGGCCAGCGCCGACTGGGTCATCCCCACCGCGTTCCGCCGCTCGCGCAGGTCCTCGGGTGTCGGCAGCTCCATGCCGACGGATAACTACGGGTAATTTGAAAGCGTTTCGGAAGAACGGGCCGGCGAGCGCGCCGTGACCGGCCTACTCGGCTGTCTGCTCGTCCTCCTCGGTCTCGATCGTCTGGATGACCTCCAGGGGAACGTCCCGGAGCGCGCCGCCGACCTCGCTCTTGGCGATGCGGGTGGCGTGCTCCTCGTTCTCGGCGTTGAAGATGTCGATCTCGAGCACCAGCCCCACGAGGGCGGTGCCGGCGGCGATGAACGCGGAGTCGAACGGCTCGCCACAGGCCGGGCAGTCGGTCAGCCCGACCTCGACGTCGACGTACTCCTTGTCCGCCTCGTTGAGTCGGCGGCCGGACTCGGAGACGGCGACGCCGATGGCGTCGTCGATGTCCTCGACGTCTCGCACGAGCCACGCGGCCTCCATCACGACGTGATAGTTGCTCATACAGAAGCCAGTAGCCTGCGCACGTTAACTCCAGCGAAGCGCGACGACGAGCGACGAGCGCCCGAGTCGACCGTCAGGTCCGCCCCCACGTCCACTTCGCGTCGAACACGTAGCGGTAGACGCCGCTGACGACGATCCCCACCGCGTTCGCCAGCAGGTACTGGACCGAGCCGAAGTCGACCAGCGCGTACAGCACCGCCAGCTGGATCGGGATCGCCGTCCCGCGCACGACGTTCGTCTTCACGAGCCCGGTGAGGTAGTCCGCCCAGCCGGTGTTCTGCATCGACGCGAACGTCCACGCGTTGTTGAGCACGTACGTCATCACGATCGTGATCTCGATCGCGACCGTCGCGCCGAGGAGGTAGTTCGCGCCGCCGGCGTCGACGAACAGCCAGAGCAGCAGCATCTGCACGCCCGCGGTCGTCGTGCCGACGACGACGTACCGCCGGAGCTGGACGGCGACCGGGCCGCTCAGGAGGCTGCGGATGAACGAGCGGATCATCTACCGGTAGCCGAGCGCCTCGAGTCGGTTCTCCAGGTCGGCGTCGACGCCCTCCTCGGGGCCGGCTGCGGTGTCCGCCTCGGCAGCGGCGCGCAGCAGGTCGGCGTGGGCGTCGACGATCCCGCCGAACTCCGCCATCAGCTCCCGTTGCTCCGGCGTGGGGTCCGCGCTCAGGTCCTCCTGCTGGGTCGGGTCGTCGGGGCGGTAGTACAGTTCGGTCGCCTCGGCGCCGGCAGCATCGACGTTCTCGACGTACGTCCAGTCGCGGTCCCGGACACTCACCAGCAGGTCGCCGTCGTCGAGCGAGCGCGGGATGGGTTGGCTGGTCACCTCCTCCCCCCGGACCGTCACGGAGACGACGGGCTCGTCCGCCGGCTCCTCGCCGTCGCGGACGCTCGGCGCGACGCTCGACCCCGTCCAGGCCGCGGGCGCGTCGACGCCGAGCAGGTCGGTCACGGTCGGCGGGATCGCGTCGAGGCCGACCTGCCCCTCGATCCGCTCGCCGTCGGCGCCGGGCACGTCGACGATCAGGGGGACGTTGATCAGTTCGTCGTACAGCTTGGGGTAGTGCGCGAGGTGGCCGTGTTCCTGGAACTCCTCGCCGTGGTCGCCGGCGACGACGACCGCCGTCTCGTCGGCGACGCCCGCGGCTTCCAGGGAGTCGAGCACGCGACCGACGCTGGCGTCGACCTGCCGGACGGCGGCCTGGTAGAGCGTGCGGAGATCCCGGAGCGTCCGGTCGCCGACGTTCCAGCCCAGCCCGGTTCGGGTGTGGGCGTGGATCATCCTGTGGGTGCCGAGGCGGGCGTCGGACACCTCGCGGATGTACCGCGGCGCCGGCACGTACGGCGTGTGGGCGTCCATGTAGTGGATCCAGAGGAAGAACGGCTCGTCGGCGGCCTCGACGAAGTCGGTCGCCGCGTGTTCCACGTCGAACATGCGGGAGGTGTCGAGGAACGGGCGCTCGTCGGTGCCGCCGCGGAGCCAGGAGCCGAACCGCCGGAGCGGCGAGGTGGCGAGCTGGAGCCACGCCTCGACGGTCGGGTGGGTGGCGAGGTACTTGCTGTAGATGCTCGAGCCGACGCTGGCGACGAACGGTTCGAACTCGTCGAACCCGTCGTCGTACCCCCAGTGGGAGGTGAGGAACCCGTTGGCGGCGTTGAACCCCGCCGTGTCGAACCCCGCGTCCGAGAGCGTCTCCGCGAGCGTCTCGGCGCCGTCGACGCCGATGCGGCCGGTGTCGCCGAACACGGGTCGCGAGCCCATGATTGACGGGAACGAGAACGGCGTCCAGTTGCCGGTGGCGAAGGCGCGCTCGAACGTCGCGCCGCGGTCGGCGAGGCCGTCGAGCACGGGCGTGGTGCGGTCGTCGTCGTAGGCGCCCAGCGCGTCGGCCCGGAGCGAGTCGACCGTGACGAGTACGACGTTCGAGGGGTCGGTGTCGGTCATGGTGGGTCCCCGACTGCGGACGGCGGCCGTCGTTCCCCGTCGAGAGCCGGGAACGACGCGTCGGGCGGGTGGATACGTAGTACGGGGCGCCCGGGGCTAAAAGTACCACTATCCCGGAGAGTGACGAGCGCCGTCGTTTTCACCCCCTGCGCCGAACCGGCGCGTATGAACGGGACGGCGTGGCTCCAGCGCCGACAGGTCGCCGTCTACGCCGTCGGCGTCGCGCTCGCAGTCGCCGTCGCTGTCGCCCGGCCCGCTGCCGCGCCGGCGATCGAGGCGCTCATCGACCCGGCCCTGGCGCTGTTGCTGTACGTCACGTTCCTCGAGGTGCCCTTCGTCCGCCTCCGGCAGGCGTTCCGGAACCGCCGGTTCATGGGGGCGGCGCTGGGGATGAACTTCCTCGTCGTCCCGGTCGTGGCGTGGCTGCTGACGCGGGCGCTCCCGGATCGCCCCGCGCTGCTGGTCGGCGCGTTCATGGTGCTGCTGACGCCCTGCATCGACTACGTCATCACGTTCACCGACCTCGCCGGCGGGGACGCCGAGCAGGTCACGGCGGCGACGCCGGCGCTCCTCCTCGCCCAGCTCCTGCTGCTGCCGGCGTACCTCTGGCTGTTCGTCGGGCCGCCCGTCGCGGCGGCGATCGAGCCGCGCCCGTTCCTCGAGGCGTTCCTGCTGATCATCGCGCTCCCGCTGATGCTCGCGTGGCTGACGGAGGCGTGGGCCGATCGCTCGGGCCGCGGCGCCTCGTGGCAGGCGGCGATGGGCTGGCTCCCGGTGCCGATGCTCTCGGCCACGCTGTTCGTCGTGATCGCCTCACAGCTCCCGCGCGTCCGGGGCTCGATCGACCAGATCGCGGCCGTCGTCCCCGTCTACGTCGCGTTCCTGGTCGTGATGCCGCTGCTCGCGCGGGCCGTCGGCGCGCGCCTCGAACTCCCCCTTGCCGAGCGCCGCGCGCTCGTGTTCACGTCGGTGACGCGCAACTCGCTGGTCGTGCTGCCACTGGCGCTCGCCCTCCCCGCGACCTACCGGCTGGCCGCGGCGGTCGTCGTCACGCAGACGCTCGTGGAGCTGGCGGGGATGGTGACGCTGACGCGAGTCGTGCCGCGCTGGCTGGTTCCGGACGCGGCCCGCTGAGGCGACCATTTCCGGCGCGGTGGCCCCCACGCCCAGCCCCGACTCCATCGGCGACCTGCACACGCGAGTGGTGTGTCTGGGCATCGGTTACGAAATTCGTAAAGCTGCTTCGGAACTCGTAGCTATTCGCCGAGCTTATTACGATTCGCGTATTTCGGTGGAGTAATGACGGAGACCGGCAGTGACGACGGAGCGACGTTCGCCCCGGAACCAGTCACGGACGGCGGCACGGCCGACGGCGCGGGCGCCGGCCGGACCATCCTGCTGATCGGCAGCGGCCCGATCCAGATCGGGCAGGCCGCCGAGTTCGACTACTCGGGCGCGCAGGCCTGCCGGGCGCTGCAGGAGGAGGGCGCGGAGGTCGTGCTCGTCAACTCCAACCCGGCGACGATCATGACGGACCCCGAGACCGCCGACCGCGTGTACGTCGAGCCCATCACGCCCGACGCGATCGCGGAGGTGATCCGGAAGGAGCAGCCCGACGGCGTCATCGCCGGCCTCGGCGGGCAGACCGGGCTGAACGTCACCGCCGAACTCGCCGAGCAGGGCGTGCTCGAGGAGCACGACGTGGGATCATGGGGACGCCGCTGGACACGATCTACGCGACGGAGGACCGCGACCTGTTCCGCCAGCGCATGGAGGGGCTCGGCCAGCCGGTGCCGAAGTCGACGACGATCAGCCTCGACGACGACGAGTCGGTGACGGAGATGAGCGAGGACGCGCTGACCGAGCGCGTCGACGCCGCCGTCGACGCCGTCGGCGGGCTCCCGGTGATCGCCCGCACGACCTACACGCTGGGCGGCTCCGGCTCGGGCGTCGTCGACGAGATGGACGAGCTGCTCGAGCGCGTGCGGAAGGGGCTGCGCCTCTCGCGCAACGACGAGGTGCTCGTCACCGAGTCGATCTCGGGCTGGGTCGAGCTCGAGTACGAGGTGATGCGCGACGCGGGCGACTCCTGCATCATCATCTGCAACATGGAGAACCTCGACCCGATGGGGATCCACACCGGCGAGTCGACGGTCGTCACGCCGTCGCAGGTGATCCCCGACGACGGCCACCAGGAGATGCGCGACGCGGCGCTCGAGGTCATCCGCGATCTCGGCATCCAGGGCGGCTGTAACATCCAGTTCGCGTGGCGCGACGACGGCACCCCCGGCGGCGAGTACCGCGTCGTCGAGGTGAACCCGCGCGTCTCCCGCTCCTCCGCGCTGGCGTCGAAGGCGACGGGCTACCCGATCGCCCGCGTCACCGCGAAGGTCGCGCTGGGGAAGCGCCTCCACGAGATCGACAACGAGATCACCGGCGAGACGACCGCCGCCTTCGAGCCCGCGATCGACTACGTGGTGACGAAGGTGCCGCGCTGGCCGATCGACAAGTTCCCCGAGACCGACTTCACGCTCTCGACGGCGATGAAGTCGACCGGCGAGGCGATGTCGATCGGCCGCACGTTCGAGGAGAGCCTGCTGAAGGCGCTCCGGAGCTCCGAGTACGACCCCGCGGTCGACTGGACGGCCGTCGACGACGAGGAGCTCGCCGACGAGTACCTCGTCCGCCCGAGCCCGGACCGCCCGTACGCGATGCTCGAGGCGTTCGTCCGCGGGTTCTCGGTCGACGAGGTCGCCGACCTCACCGGGATCGAGGACTGGTACGTCGGGCGCTTCCAGCACGTCGCCGAAGCGGCTATCGACGCCGCCGCGGGCGACTACACCGCGGCCGCCGAGGTCGGGTTCACCGACAACGAGATCGCGGCCATCGCCGGCGGCGAGTTCCCGGACACCCACGCCTCCTGGCTCCCGGCCTCAGAGCCCGCCGCGGCCGACGACGCCCCGGCGGCGGCGACCGACGGGAGCGGCGTGACGCCGCAGGCAGTCGCCAGCGAGACGCCCGACCGCTCGTTCAAGCAGGTCGACACCTGCGCCGGCGAGTTCGAGGCGTCGACACCGTACTACTACTCCGCGCGCCGCCCGGAGCTGTTCGACGACGCGGGCGCCCACAACGAACTTCAGGTCGACACCGACGTGGAGAGCGTCGTGGTCGTCGGCGGCGGCCCGATCCGCATCGGGCAGGGCGTCGAGTTCGACTACTGTGCGGTCCACGCGGTCCGCGCGCTGGAGGAACTGGGCATCGACGCCCACGTGGTGAACAACAACCCCGAGACGGTGTCGACGGACTACGACACCTCCGACGGACTGTTCTTCGAACCCATCACCGCCGAGGAGGTCGCCGACGCGATCGAGGCGACCGACGCCGACGGCGTGATGGTCCAGTTCGGCGGGCAGACCTCCGTCGACGTGGGCGAGCCGCTCGAGGCGGAGCTGGGACGCCGCGGGCTCGACTGCGAGATCCTCGGCACCGGCGTCGACGCGATGGACCTCGCCGAGGACCGCGACCGCTTCAACCGCCTGCTGGCCGAGCGCGGGATCGAGCAGCCCGCCGGCGGCTCCGCGACGAGCGAGGCCGAGGCGCTCGATCTCGCCCACGAGATCGGCTACCCCGTGCTGGTGCGCCCCTCCTACGTGCTCGGCGGGCGCGCGATGGAGGTCGTCCACAGCGACGAGGAGCTCTGTGAGTACGTCGAGGAGGCCGTGCGCGTCTCTCCCGAGAAGCCGATCCTGGTCGACTCGTTCCTCGAGGACGCGGTCGAGCTCGACGTCGACGCCGTGGCCGACGGCGAGGACGTGCTGATCGGCGGCGTGATGGAACACGTCGAGAGCGCGGGCGTCCACTCGGGCGACTCCGCCTGCGTGATCCCGCCGCGCTCGCTGGACGACGCGACGCTGACCCGCGTCCGCGAAGTGGTGGAGGAGATCGCCGAGGCGCTGTCGACCGTGGGGCTGCTGAACGTCCAGCTGGCGGTCCAGGAGGACGACGACGGCGCGACCGTGTACGTGCTCGAGGCGAACCCGCGCTCCTCGCGCACGGTCCCGTTCGTCTCGAAGGCGACGGGCGTGCCGATCGCGAAGCTCGCCGCCCGCGCGATGGCCGGCGAGTCGCTGGCCGAGATCGACGCCGCCGAGCAGATTCCGGAGCAGCCGAGCGTGAAGGAGGTCGTGCTGCCGTTCGACCGCCTGCCGGACTCGGATCCGCGCCTCGGCCCGGAGATGAAGTCCACCGGCGAGGTGATGGGCACCGCCGAGAGCTTCGGCGCAGCCTACGGGAAGGCACAGATCGCGGCGGGCAACGAGATCCCCGACTCGGGCGCGCTCGCGGTCGACGGCGACTGGCCGGAGGCGGTGATCGACGGGTTCACCGACTACCTCGACGCGGTCGAGCCCGACGACCTGGAGTCGGCGCTGATGGCCGGCGAGGTCGACTTCCTGCTCTCGACGGAGCGCGACAGCCTCAGGACCGCGGTCGACGAGGAAGTTCCCTACCTCTCGACTGAGGCGTCCGCCCGCGCCGCGCTGGCGGCGCTGGAAGCGGGCGAGGAGACCGACGGCTCGCTGGCGGGCGTCGACGTGGCCGCGCTCTCGGACCGTCCGATCACGGAAGAGAACTGGGGCTGAACACGCGAGCGACCGCTACTCCAGCTTGTTGAGCGCCTCGAAGAACTCCGCGTCTGGCCCGGCCAGCCGGATCGGCGTGTCGGCGGTCCGGATCGTCACCGTCGCCGGCGGGTCGGGGCTCCGGGTGACGCGCCCGTCGACGATGACGTGAGCCTCGGGCGCGCCCGAGAGCCGGACCGTGATCTCGCTGTCCAACCCCACCGCCAGCGGCGGCATCCCCGCCTCGGCGCACATCTCGTTGAGCACGACCGCGTCCACGTCGGGGTGAACCAGCGGCCCGGACTCCGAGAGGTTGTACGCGGTCGACCCCGTCGGCGTCGCCGCGAGCACGCCGTCGGCCCGGCCGGAGGAGAACAGCGAGCCGTCGACACGGATCTCGAGGTCGATCCCGCCGGCCGGGCCGCGCTGGGCGCCCTGCAGCACGATCTCGTTCACTGCGGGCGGGCTGACCCAGTCGTCGCCCGCGGCGACCAGCCGGGGGGCTTCCCGGACCGTGAGCTCGCCAGCGCGGAGCGCCTCGACCTCGTCCAGCACCGCCTCGACCGCGTCGTCGGGGCCGATCGCGTTGAGGAACCCCACCTCGCCGAGGTTGACGCCGACGATCGGCGTGTCGCCGACGCCGCGGGCCGCGAACAGGAACGTACCGTCGCCGCCGATGGCGACCACGAGGTCGCACGCGTCCATCGCCGAGACCGGGCGGCCCGACTCCCCGTGTGACTCGGCCGTGGCCTCGTCCAGCCACACCTCCACGTCGGCCTCCCGGAGGCGGTCACGGATGTCCGCCGCCAGGAACGACGCCCGCCTGTTGCCTCGCCGCGCGACGATGCCGACCAGCATGGCTCGCGGTTCCAACCCCGCCGGCAAAAGCGCGCGGATACGTCGCGCCACGGACAACCTTCATTTGTGGGCACGCCGAGAGTCCGACAATGACCGGACGCCTCGCGGGGGTGGACGCGCCCACATGAGCGACGACGAGGAGGAAGACTGGTTCGAGCGCGCGATGCGTGAGGCCGAGGGGGCGTCCGAGGAGGACGAGCCGCCCGAGGAGCGCGACGCGGACGCGACGGACCCGACAGGTGAGGAGCGATCGGACGACGCCCCGGCCGACGACGGCCCGGCCGACGGCGAGCCGGAGGAGGCGCCGGCGTCGAACCCCTTCGGCGACGACAGCGACGACGGGGCCGACCCGTTCGGCGGCGGCAGTCCGAGCGGGGGGACGGAGTCGGATCCCTTCGGCGGCGTGGCCGGCAGTCGGGACCGCTCGGAGCGGACGGACCCGTTCGCCGACGCCCCGGGGTTCGGCGAGGGCGGCGCGCAGGGCGCCGACGACGCCCCGGGGGGGTTCGGCAGCGGTGAGTTCGGCGGCGACGAGGGGTTCGGCGAGGGCGACGAGGGGTTCGGCGGCGGCCGGGAGTCGTTCGAGGACGCCGAGCTCGACTCGGACATCGACCGCATCGACGTGGGGATCGAGGGGCTGGACGAGATGATCCTCGGCGGCGTCCCCCAGCGCTCGCTGATGGTGGCCATCGGCGCCGCCGGGACCGGGAAGACCACGTTCGGGCTCCAGTTCCTCACCGAGGCGCTCGAGGACGAGGGGCGGGCGATCTACATCACGCTCGAGGAGTCCCGGGAGGCGATCCTCTCGACGGCCGAGGAGAAGGGGTGGCCGTTCCGGGAGTGGCGCGACGAGGGGCGGCTCGCGATCGTCTCGATGGACCCGATCGAGATGGCGAACTCGCTATCGTCGATCCGGAACGACATCTCGCGGCTGGTCGAGGAGTTCAACGCCGACCGGCTCGTGCTCGACTCGGTGTCGCTGCTGGAGATGATGTACGACCACCCCGCCCAGCGCCGTTCGGAGGTGTTCGACTTCGCGCGCTCGCTCAAGCGCGCCGGGGTGACGACGATGCTCACCTCCGAGGCGAGCAGCGACGACCCGTACACCTCGCGGTACGGGATCATCGAGTACCTCGTCGACGCGGTGTTCATCCTGCAGTACGTCCGGCCCTCGGACTTCCGGGAGACGCGGCTGGCGGTGGAGATCCAGAAGATCCGGGACGCGAACCACTCCCGCGAGACAAAGCCGTACGAGATCACCAACGAGGGGATCTCGGTGTACCGGCAGGCGAACATCTTCTGAAGCTCGGTTCCGGCGACGGGCAGCCGGAACCGTGTGACGTTCGGCCGCGGTGGCGACCAACCGCGGCCGGGAGGCGTCCACGCCCCCGCGGCGCACCCGTCGGAGTAAAGAACCCCGCGGGTCAGGTGGTGGGTATGGTCTCGGTCCCGCGCGGGCTGCTCCGGCGGCTGTTCAACCGCGAGTTCAGGCCCGCCGACGTGGCCCAGCAGGTCGTCGGTGGCTTCCTGCTCGCGGGACCGTTCGTCGTCACCGAGGAGGTGTGGGTGCTCGCGGGGTACATGAACGTCGTGCAGTGGGCAGTGACGGTCGCGATGGTGTTCGCGATCGGCTGGGGCGCGCTCTACCGCGCCGACAGCGACCGGGACGCCGACGACGAGACCGAGGTCGCGGGGATCCCGTACCGCTTTCTGACGCTGATGCTGGTCTCCTTCGGCTCGGTGCTGGTGCTGGCGTACAGCTTCGCCGCCCCCCAGGCGTTCGGCGCGGACGCCTACCAGACGGCGAAGGCGGTGAGCATCGGCGCCGTGTTCGCGGTGGTCGGGGCCGCCACCGCCGACAGTGTGTTCTAGCCTTCCACGGCGCGCGCCCGGCTCCAGCCTCCGTGCTGGAGCCACGAAGCTCGATGCCGTGGAAGTGTTCTAGCCGGCGGCGGCTCGTGACCTACCGCGCGCTCCGTCGCGCGGCGACGGAACTCGACGCCGCAGACGTGTGGCGACCGTTTACGGCGAGCGACCGCGCGGCGTCGACGCCGGCACGTCGTACTCCCGCTGTTTCCACCCCCCACCGACGACGGAGTTAAATCCCCGTCACGACTACTCCCCCCAAGCGTGAGCGCGACCGTCGAGACGCGCCGGGACCCGCGGGGCGACGCTACCCACGAGTCCGCGGCGTGGCAACTGAAAGAGCGGATTCGCAGGGAGGAAGGCGTGCTGAAGCAGCGCCGGAGCTTCTTCAGGGACGCCTACCGCCGTGCCGACTGCCGGCTGCTGTTCGTCGACGACGAGCTCGCGGGGTTCGTCTCGGCCCGCCGGGACGGCTACATCCTCTTTCTCGCGGTGTCGCCCGAGTACCGCGGCGAGGGGTTCGGCGAGCGCCTCGTCGCCGCCGTCGCCGAGGACCACGACTCCGTCACCTGCCACGCCCGGGCGACCAACGACGACGCGCTGTCGTTCTACCGCCACATCGGCTTCGAGGACGTGCGCCGCATCGAGAGCTACTACGAGGACGGCGGCGACGCGTTCTACCTCAAACTCGGCGAGGACCGGACGCTCTCGGAGAAGCTCTCGGAGTTCGTCCGCCGGTAATCGGCCGTCGTGGCTCGCTCGTCGTCTCGCTCGCCGACCGGCTTCTGAACACGGCGGAGGGACTGCGACCGGCAGCAGCTGTTTTTGCGCTCGCACCCCCACGCCACCACATGGACGCCCACCTGCGGGCCGGCGTCGCCGTCTACAACGAGGGCGAGTACCACGGCGCACACGACGCCTGGGAGGAGCTGTGGCTGGACCTGGCGGCGGGCACCGACGACGAGCGGTTCCTGCACGGCCTGATCCAGTTCACTGCGGCGGTGTTTCACGCGCGGTACGGGAACTGGGCCGGCGCGGTCGGGCTGGCCGACAGCGGACGGGAGTATCTTCGGGACCTCCCCGGCGACTACCGGCGGGTGAACGTCGACGCCGCCCGGTCGTACCTCGCAGCGCTCGAAGCCGACCCGGAGCGGATCGAACGCGCACGACCGCCGGCGCTCCGCGTCGACGGCGACGCATTGCTGTACGACGATCTATCGTTCGACGCGGCCGTGATCGCCGCCGGGGTGCTCGCGGCGGAGCACGGGTACGACGAGTCACGACGGGAGGAGGCGGCGTCGTTCGCGCTGGCGAACCTCGGTGACGACGGGGCGCCGGGGTTCGAGACACTCGTTGTTGAGTTCCTCCGCGGTTCGGCAGAGCATTGAGGAACCCACTGCATCTGTCCCGGGACACCAGTACCTTCCCGACGACGTCGCACGGAACGGTCGCTAGTGCGAACGTCGCAGCCGGGAGGGAAGCGGGCGGGGCAGACGTCTCTCTCCCCGCCGACGGCGAGATCCGCGTGGAACCGACCTGCGAAACCGTGTACGCGACCCCGGAACCGTAGTCACTGACGGGAGTTCTCACGCTGCATCGAGCGAGGGGCTCGTCTACCGCAGAGGGCTCGCGGTCCCGACTACGCCAGCGCCTCGTCGAACGCCTGCTGCAGGTCGGCCTTCAGGTCGTCGACGTGCTCGACGCCGACGCTCACTCGGATCAGGCCGTCCGTGAGTCCCGCCGCCTCGCGCTCCTCCTTCGGGATCGCCGCGTGGGTCATCGTCGCCGGCTGCTCGATCAGGCTCTCGACGCCGCCGAGGCTCTCGGCGAGCGTGAACACGTCGGTCTCGGAGACGACCGTCTCGGCCTGCTCCAGCGTGCCGTCGAGTTCGAAGCTGAGCATCCCGCCGAAGTCGTCCATCTGCTCGCTCGCGAGCTCGTGGTCCGGGTGGCTCTCCAGCCCGGGGTAGTAGACGCGGTCCACGGCGTCGTGATCCTGCAGCCAGTGGGCGAGTTCGCTCGCGTTCTCGCAGTGACGGTCCATCCGCACCGGCAGCGTCTTCGTCCCGCGGAGGACGAGGAAGCAGTCGAACGGCGACGGCGTGGCGCCGACGGAGTTCTGGTAGAAGCCGATGCGCTCGTCGAGGTCAGCGTCGTCGACGATCAGCGCGCCGCCGACCACGTCGGAGTGGCCGCCGAGGTACTTCGTCAGCGAGTGGGAGACGATGTCGGCGCCGTGCTCGAGGGGTCGCTGGAGCATCGGCGTCGCGAACGTGTTGTCCACCGCCGAGAGCGCGCCGTACTCGTCGGCGATGTCGGTCAGCGCGTCGATGTCGTTGACGTTCATCAGCGGGTTCGTCGGCGTCTCGACCCAGAGCAGTTCGGTGTTCTCCCGCATCGCGTCCCGGACGGCGTCGTGGTCCGTGGTGTCGACGAAGTCGAACTCCAGGTCGTACTCCTCGTACACCTGCGTGAAGATGCGGTGGGTGCCGCCGTACACGTCGTCGCGGCGACGACGTGGTCCCCGGATTCGAGGAGGTTCAGCACGGTGTTGATCGAGCCCATCCCGGAGGAGAACGCGCGGCCGAACTCGCCGCCCTCCAGTGCGGCGAGGTTCGATTCGAGGTCGGTCCGGGTGGGGTTGCCCGTCCGGGAGTACTCGTAGCCGCGGTGGTCGCCCGGCGCGTCCTGCTCGTACGTGGAGTTGGCGTAGATCGGCGTCATCAGCGCGCCGGTCTCCTCGTCCGGCTCCTGGCCGGCGTGGATGGCCCGGGTCTCGATGCGCTCGTCGTCGCCGCGGTCGTCGCTCATACCGGCGAGTAGGGCGGTGGGGGCGTCATAGTTCCGCTTCCGGCGTGGTCGGGGTTGGGGCTCGTCGCCCGCGCGACGCAGGGGCCGCCCGCGCGGGCCACAGACGTGACTCGAGAACGCATCGTTTATACGCCGACCGCGAGTACGCGACGACAAGACCATGCCTAGCTCCAACGGGCCCAACACTGGCACTCGCAACAAGCTGTCCAACCACCCCCGGGACCGCGGCACGTCGCCACCCCAGCGCGCCATCGCCGAGTTCGACGAGGGGCAGAAGGTCCACCTCGTGCTCGACCCGTCGGTCGAGGACGGTCGGTTCCACGCCCGCTTCAGCGGCCACACCGGCGAGGTCGTCGGCACGCAGGGCGACGCGTTCAAGGTCCAGATCACCGACGGCGGCAAGGAGAAGACGATCATCGCCAGCGCCGCCCACCTTCGCGCACAGGAGGAGTAATGACGATCTTCAAAGAGAAGCTCGACGAGGAGTACCTCACGGCCGCGGAGGTCAAAGAGGAGCTCCAGGACGTCGAGGAACAGCGCGCGGCCGAGGACGACCGCGAGCTCCGCTACGAGCTCGCACGCGCCATCGAGCACGTGAACCGCTTCGCGCTGCTCGACGCCGAGGAGTCCCGCGAGCTGGTCGAGCGCCTGAAGGAGCTCGACAAGGTCGACAACCCGACCGCCCACAAGATCGCGGACCTGCTACCCCGCGACCGCGACGAGCTCCGGACGGTGTACGCCCAGGAGCGCTACTCGCTCTCGGGCGAGGAGCTCGACGCGATCCTCGACGTCGTCGCGGAGTACGCCTGAGTTCTCCCGGCCCGGTCCCACACCGGGCGACAGTTTATCCGTCGCGATGACTTATCAGGGGCATGAGCGATGCAGAAGAGTCCGACACGGCCGAGGACACGGCCGAGGACGCAGCCGTCGAGCACGCGGTCGTGCTCGACCATCTCCCCTACGGACGCCCCGACGACGACCGACCACAGCACCAGAAACCCGAGATCGCCTACGCGGTCGGCGAGGAGGAGTTCGACCTGTTCGAGCTCACGCTCGTCGACGGCGCCGACGTGAGCATCGGCGACCGGATCGTCGTCGCGCCGGACGCCGACCGCGAGCTGGTCGACCGCTACCGCGAGATCCAGCACGACGATCTCTCCCGGGGCGCCGAACAGGAGCTGGAGTACGTGATCGAGGAGATCGTCGACCGCCACCCCAAGCGCTTCCTCGACTACTTCAACGACGCCCAGCCGCTGACTCTGCGGCTCCACCAGCTGAACGTCCTGCCCGGGATCGGCGACAAGCTCCGGGACGACATCCTCGACAGCCGCAAGCGACAGGGCCCCTTCGAGAGCTTCGAAGACCTGGAGGAGCGCATCTCCGGCCTCCACGACGCGAAAGGGACCGTCGTCGACCGGATCATCGAGGAGCTCACCGAGGACGTGAAGTACCGCGCGTTCGTCGGCGAGGAGTAGTTTTCTCGCGGGCACTGTGTAGCTCCCCCGCCGCGCTCTGACAGCCGCCGAACAGGTCGAACGGGGCCGGAGCGGGGCTTTTAACGCCGACGGCCCGCTACCGCGGGTAATGACTGGCCCCGACGACCCTCGGGATCCCGACGCCCTCATCCGCCGTGCCAAGCGGGGGAACCCGGAGTTCGATCAGCACTTCCTGGTCGACGACCGGGTGCTCGACCGGCTCCCGGGCTACCTCCCCGAGTCGGCCGACCGCTCACACGTACTGGAGATCGGCGGCGGGACGGGGGCACTCACCGACCGGCTGCTTGCAGCGGCGCCCGAGGGCGGCGAGGTGACCGTCGTCGAGCGCGACCCGGACCTCGTCGCGTTCCTACGCGAGGAGTTCACCGCGGCCATCGACGCCGGCGAGCTAACGGTGATCGCCGGCGACGCGCTCGCGGTCGACCTCCCCGAGTTCTCGGCCTCGGTGTCGAACCTCCCGTACGGCGCCTCCTCGGAGATCGCGTTCGACCTCCTCCCGCGGAAGCGTCCGCTGGTGTTGATGTTCCAGCGGGAGTTCGCCGAGCGCATGGTCGCCGAGCCCGGCGACGACGACTACGGGCGGCTCTCGGTGTCGGCCCAGCACTACGCCGACGTGGAGATCGTCGAGCACGTGCCCGCGGAGGCGTTCGACCCGCGACCGCGGGTCGACAGCGCGGTCGTGCGCTGTACGCCCCGCGAGCCCGAGTACGAAGTGGCCGACGAGGACTTCTTCCTCCGGTTCGTGAAGGCGCTGTTCACCCAGCGCCGGAAGACGATGCGCAACGCGGTGCGGAACACCGGCCACATCTCCGGGCTCGAGACGCCGGACGCGGTCGTCGACGCGGCCGACGAGTCGCTGATGAGCCGGCGCGCGGGCACCGTCACGCCCGCCGAGTTCGCCGAGCTGGCGGCGCTGGCCCGGCAGGTCGACCCCGGCGTCGAGGGGGGTGGCTGAATGTCGACGCACACCCTCCGCGAGCTGATCTGGTCGGCGACCGTGTCGACGGAGGCCCGGATCCTGGCGACGGTGCTCGTGTTGGCGCTGTTCGCGGGGCTCAGCGTCGGCGTCCGGACGCTCGGCGCCCGACTGAAACAGCACGTCGACGAGGCCGTCGCGGAGTCGGTGCAGGCGACCGTCGTCGCGCTCGCGACCGCCCTGACGGCGATGTTCCTGGTGACGGTCTGGCGGGCGGGCTGGCTGCTCGAACAGGGGTTCGCCCAGATCGACCCCTCCCGACAGCAGGTCGTCGCGACCGTACTGAGCGGCGTCATCCTCGTCGCCGCGTACCTGCTGACGCGGTTCACCAAGAACAGCATCCGGCGGCTCTCGAAGGAGCGCGGCGCCATCACCGACCACCAGCAGGAGGTCGCTCACCACGTCGTCCAGCTGCTGATCTTCGGGATGGCCGTGCTGGTCGTGCTGGGGATCTGGAACGTCGACCCGAGCCAGCTGCTGCTCGGCGCCGGCGCCGCGGGTGTCGTGATCGGCCTCGCGGCGCGACAGACCCTCGGCGCGGTGCTCGCGGGCTTCGTCGTGCTGTTCTCCCGGCCGTTCGATCTCGGCGACTGGGTCGTCATCGGCGACGAGGAGGGGATCGTCACCGACATCAGCGTGTTCAACACCCAGATCCGCACGTTCGACGAGGAGTACGTGATGATCCCCAACGACATCGTCACCGACACGGAGGTGCGCAACCGCTCCCGGAAGGGCCGACTGCGCCTCGAGACCGACGTGGGCGTCGACTACGACACCGACGTGGAGCACGCGATGGAGGTCGCCGCCGCGGCGATGGCGGAAACCGAGACGCCGATGGAGCGCCCCGACCCCAACGTCGTGCTCGCGGAGTTCGGCGGCTCGAGCGTCGTGCTCCGCCTGCGCTACTACATCGACAACCCCAGCGCCCGGAAGATGTGGAAGGCCCGGACGGAGGTCATCGCGGCGGTCAAGGAGGCGTTCGCCGCCGAGGGGATCAAGATCCCGTTCCCGCAGCGCGAACTCTCCGGGCGGGCCGAGGCCGAGAGCCTCGCGGTCTCCGGGGTAGCCGCCGACGGCGAGCGTGACGACGGCGACGGCGGCGACGACGACCGCGTCGAGCGCGAGGCGGCCGCCGCGGACGGCTCCGGCGACGACGGGGGCGACGAATGACCGCGAACGAGCCCGACGACGAATCGACGGCGACCAAGCTCGCGGACCGCCGCGGCCAGGAGACGAACGTGTACCAGCCCGCGGAGGACTCGGGACTGCTCGCCGACGCCGCCGAGGAGTTCGCCCGCGGGCGGACGCTGGAGGTCGGCACCGGCTCGGGCTGGGTCGCCGAGCAGGTCGGCCCCCACGTCCCGTCGGTCGTCGCCGCCGACGTGAACCCCCACGCCTGCCGGCAGGCCCGCGAACGCGGCATCGAGACGGTCCGGACGAACCTGCTCGACGCGTTCGGCGACGGGAGCTTCGACACGGTGCTGTTCAACCCGCCGTACCTCCCGACCGACCCGGAGAACGAGTGGGACGACTGGATGGAGCAGGCGCTCTCCGGCGGCGAGAGCGGCCGCGAACTGATCGCGCCGTTCCTCGACGATCTCGGGCGCGTGCTCGCGCCCGGCGGGCAGGCGCTGCTGCTCGTCTCCTCGCTCGCCGGCTACGAGGAGGTCGAGGAGCTGGTTCGCGACGCCGGCTTCGTTCCGGAAGAAGTGCGACAGGAGTCCTACCCCTTCGAGACGCTGTCGATCCTGCGGCTGACGCGGTTCTCGATCTGTGGGAAGCCGTCGAGCGGGAAGATCGAGTAGCTGCCGCTAGTCGAGTACCGTCGAAGTTTTGCGAGGGAAGAACGCTCTGTGAGCGTCCTCCCGCACTGTGTGCCAGTGCGAGGGAAGGGATTTGAACCCTTGGACCTCTACAGGAGCGGATCTTGAGTCCGCCGCCGTTTCCCAGCTTGGCTACCCTCGCACGCAGTCCGTGGAAACGGGCCGTCGGGGTTTAAGCCACCGGTTCGGACCGACCGCCGTCGGTCCGTCGGTTGGTTCGTACTGGCGCCTGCTCGGCCCGGCGATAGTTTCACGCCCCCACCGCCACTACATCTCGGACGATGGACGAGCACACCCGCGACCCCGGCGTGGCGCCGCCGCTGGGGAACCCCACCGGGTGGCGCGAGGACCGCCGCTGGGAGCACGCGACGCTCCGCCGGGCGGCCGAACACGGCGTGCGCCTCTACAACGACGGCGCCTACACCGAGAGCTACGACTGCTTCAAGTTCGAGTGGTACAACTACGGCCGCGGCACGGCGGAGTCGGCGTTCTGCCACGGGATGCAGCAGGTCGCCGCCGGGACGCACAAACACGCCGCAGACTGCGGCCGGGGCGCCGACGCCGGCGACGCCGGGATGCGCTCGCTGTTCTCCACCGCGCTCGAGTACCTCCACGGCGTCCCCGACGACTTCTACGGCGTCGACGTGGCCGCCGTCCGGCGCCGCCTGCTGGTCGCGATCTTCGAACCGGCCCTGATCGACGACTGGCGCATCGCCATCGACGACCACACCCCGGACGCCTACCCCGCCGACTACGAGTACGCGGCGGGGCTGGGCTGACGTGCTCGCCCCCCCAGCGCGTCGCCGACGCCGAGTACGCCAAACGCCGGGTGCTCGCCGACGAGACCGACACCCGGTTCGGGACGTTCGTCCACGACTCGACCCACGAACACAGAGCGGCGGCGACCCAACTGCTCGACGCGCGGCTCCCGGCCGTCGAGACGCCGAGTCGGCCGACGCGCGATGGGGCCGCCCGCGCGCTCCTTGATCGAGTTGACGCGCTGTTCGAGCGGCACGACCGCCCACAGCGCGTCGTCGCCGGCGTCGACGCCGAGACGGCGGCCCGACTCGCGCCGCTGGCCAGAGCGCGAGGCTACGAGCGCGAGGACTACTGGGCGCTGGTCGCCCACGACGTCGACGCCCGCGCGGCCCCGGACGCCCTGCGGTTCGACGTTCGATCGCACGGCAGCGACGCCGCCCGCGCCGTCCACGAGTCGGTCGGCCGCGACCCCGAAGGCGTCGCGTACGCCGCCGCGGTCGCGAGCGCGCTGGGTGGCCAGGAGCTGGTCGCGGTCCGCGACGGCGAACCGGTCGGGGCCGCCGGCTGGTACGTCCACGGCGGCGCCGACGACCCCGTGGCTCGGCTGACCCACGTCGGCGTCCGTCCCGGGGCACAGAGCGAGGGCGTCGGATCGGCGCTGCTCCGGACGCTCGTCGATCGCTGCCCGCTCCCCCCGGCCCGAATCGTCGTCTGTGCGACCGCCGACCGGTCGGGGTTCTACGAGTCGCTGGGGTTCGTCCGGAACACCGCCCTCTGGCGGTTCGCCCGGCTCCCCTGAGCCGGCGACGGTCGCCCCGACCGGAGCGCCTTTGGCCGCGCCGGGCCAGCCTCGGGTATGCACGACCGCGACCTGCTGTTCGACCTCTCGGCGGCCGCGGGCCCGTCGGCTACGAGGACGGCGTCCGCGAGGTGGTCCGCGCGGCGCTCGGACCGGAAGTCGACCGACTCCGGACGGACGCGATGGGCAACGTCGTCGGAACGGTCGACGGCGAGGGCGACCGCGAGGTCGTCGTCGCCGCCCACGTGGACGAGATCGGGTTCATGGTCTCGCGGGTCACCGACGACGGGTTCCTGAAACTCGACTCCCTGGGCGGCTGGAACGCCCAGATCCTGCGGGCCCAAGCAGTGACCGTCCACACCGACGACGGCGAGGTGGCCGGGGTCATCGGCGCCGAGCCGGCCCACACCCGCGACGAGGACGACGTGGAGGGGGTCGACGACCTCGCGGTCGACCTGGGACTGGACGGCGACGCCGCCGCCGAGGCCGTCTCCGTCGGCGACGTGGTCACGCTCGACACCGACCCACGGGTGCTGGGTGACTGCGTGACGGGGAAGGCGCTGGACGACCGGGCGGGCGTGTACGCGATGCTCGCGGCCGCCCGCGTGGCCGAGCCCGACGCGACGGTCCACTTCTGTGCGACGGTGCAGGAGGAGGTGGGCCTGCGCGGCGCCCGCGCGGTCGCGACGGACGAGCGGTTCGACCCGGATCTCGTCGTCGCGCTCGACGGAACGCTCGAACGGAGTGTGCCCGGCGTCGACGACGCCGAGACGATCACCAGCCTCGGCGACGGCGTCGGCATCAAGCGGAAGGACGCCTCCGTGATCCCGAGCCCCGCGGTCGTCGACTGGCTGACCGACGTGGCCGAGGAGGAGGGCGTCGAGCACCAGCGCGAGGTCGCGTGGAACATCGGCACCGACACCGGCGCGCTCCAGAACGCCGGCGGCGCCGTGCTCTCCGGGGCGCTCTCGGTGCCCGTGCGCTACCACCACTCGCCGGTCGAGACCGCCCACCGCGACGACCTGACGGCGACGGTCGACCTGCTCGCGGCGGCGCTTTCCCGGACCGGCGAGCTCGTCGACTGACCGAGGGGACCGTTCCCGGCGACTGCGGCCGAAGCCGAGCCCTTCTTGCACGTTCACCCCGTGGGAGAGTGTATGCAGATTCACCAGTTGGGTGAGGGGCAGCCCGAACTGGCCGTCGTCGCCGGGATCCACGGCGACGAGCCGTGTGGGGTGCGGGCGGTCGAGCGCCTGATCGACGACGACCCCGAGGTCGAGCGGCCGGTGAAGCTGATCGTCGCCAACGAGGAGGCGCTGGAGGCCGGCGAACGGTTCCTCGAGGAGGACCTCAACCGCGCGTTCCCGGGCGATCCCGACGGCGACACCCACGAGTCGCGGCTGGCCCACGAGCTCGCCCGCGAGGTGCAGGGCTGTACGGTGCTGGCGCTGCACTCCACCCAGTCGTACGCCGAACCGATCGCGGTGATCGACACCGTCGACGAGATCGCGCGCTCGCTCGCTCCGCTTCTACCCGTCGACGTGCTGATCGAGACCGACAACTACACCGACGGCCGGCTGGTCGAGCACGCTCACACGATCGAACTGGAGTGCGGCCTCCAGGGGACCGACGAGGCCGCCGACAACGCCTACTGGCTCACGCGCTCGTTCCTCGCGGCGACGAACGCGCTGTCCGTGCCGACCGCGGACGACCGCCTCGCCCAGCCGGGCCGCGACGAGGTGCAGGTGTTCCGCCTCGACGGCCCCATCGCGAAGCCGCCGGGGAAGGAGTACGACGTGGTCGTGCCGAACTTCGAGCGCGTCGACGCCGGCGAGCGGTTCGCACTGGCCGACGGCGAGGCGCTGACCGCCGACGAGCCGTTCTACCCCGTCCTCCTCTCGGCGGAGGGGTACGACGACATCTTCGGCTACGCCGCCGAGGCCGTCGGCACCATCGAGTAGCCGGATCGACGCCGTCGGGCGGCGAACGCGGCGTCGGCGGTTCGGTACGTTTATTTCCGGCACCGGGGTTTGGGTGACCATGAGTGGACGCCCGCTCGACGTGCTCGAGGAGTCGCTCTCGGAACCGGTGACGGTCCATCTGAAGGACGGCGAGTCCTTCTACGGGACGCTCGCGGGCTACGACCAGCACATGAACGTCGTGCTCGAAGGCGCTGACGCGAGCGACGCCGTGCTGGGCGAACTCGACGTCGAGGAAGTGGACAACACAACGATTATCCGTGGGGACAACGTCGTTTCGGTAACTCTATGACCGGCGCAGGAACACCGAGCCAGGGGAAGAAGAACACCACGACCCACACGAAATGTCGACGCTGCGGCGAGAAGTCCTACCACACGAAGAAGAAGGTCTGCTCGTCGTGTGGCTTCGGCAAGTCGGCGAAGCGACGCGACTACGCGTGGCAGTCGAAGAGCGGCGACAACTGAGGCTTCTCTCTGCGGCCGTTCTCGAGACTCGATAGCGATCGCGCTATCGACTCCCGCCGTCGTCGAGTCACCAGCTACGGCGTCGTCAGCGGCGATACATCCTCAGCGACAGCGTCGTCGACGTCGATACCCCACAGCGACGGCGTCGCCGACGCCGACGGGTATACACGATACTGTATACTCTCTGGAGATGACGGCGAAGATGTAGCACGATAGCGGGGGTTTTTGGTTCCCGAACCCGGAGCGAGAGGTATGCACGAGGGTTCGGCTGGGAGGCCGGCCGGCGAGGACGGGATGCGAGACAAATGCGGCGTCGTCGGCGTCGCGCTCGAGGACCGCGGGGCCGCACGCCCCTGCTACTACGGGCTGTACGCGCTCCAGCACCGCGGGCAGGAGTCCGCGGGGATCGTCACCCACGACGGGTTCCAGCAGCACGATCACGTCGAGATGGGGCTGGTGGGCGAGGCGTTCGAGGAGGCCGACCTCGACGGCCTGCAGGGCGAGAACGGCGTCGGTCACGTGCGCTACCCGACGGCCGGCAGCGTCGACGAGGCCTGCGCCCAGCCGTTCACGGTCTCCTTCCGCTCGGGGTCGCTGGCGCTCTCCCACAACGGGAACCTGGTCAACGCCGGCGAGATCCGCGAGGAGCTGGCCGGCGAGGGCCACGCGTTCACCTCCGACGGCGACACCGAGGTGATCGCCCACGACCTCGCGCGGAACCTGCTCGATTCGGACCTCGTCCGCGCGGTCAAGCGCACGATGGACCGCATCCACGGCTCCTACGCGCTGACGGTGATGCACGACGAGACCGTCCTGGGCATTCGGGACCCCCAGGGGAACCGCCCGCTCTGTCTCGGCGAACTCGACGACGGCTACGTGCTCGCCAGCGAGTCGGCGGCGATCGACACGCTCGGCGGCGAGCTGATCCGCGACGTGAAGCCGGGCGAGCTGGTCCTGCTGGATCCGGACGGCAGCGGCTACGAGAGCTACCAGCTGGTCGAGGAGTCCAACACCGCCCACTGCTTCTTCGAGCACGTCTACTTCGCCCGCCCGGACTCCGTGATCGACGAGGAGCTCGTCTACGACACGCGCCGCGACCTCGGCGCGCGCCTCTGGGCGGAGTCGGGCGTCGAGAGCGACGTGGTGATGCCCGTGCCCGACTCCGGGCGCGCGTTCGCGACCGGCTACGCGGAGGCCGCGAACGAGGCGCTCGGCGACGACGCCCCGGAGTTCGCCGAGGGGCTGATGAAGAACCGCTACGTCGGCCGGACGTTCATCATGCCGACCCAGGACCAGCGCGAGCAGGCGGTCCGGCTGAAGCTCAACCCGATCCGCTCGACGGTCGAGGGGAAGTCGGTGACGCTCATCGACGACAGCATCGTCCGCGGGACGACGTCGACGCAGCTGGTCTCGCTGCTGGAGGAGGCCGGCGCCGCGGAGGTCCACCTCCGGATCGGCGCGCCACAGATCGTCGCACCCTGCTACATGGGGATCGACATGGCCTCCCGCGAGGAGCTGATCGCCGCGGACCAGGACACCGCGGCGATCCGCGAGACCGTCGGCGCCGACTCACTCTCCTACCTCTCGGTCGACGGCGTCGCCGAGGTGCTGGGCGAGTCCCGTGCGGACCTCTGCCTAGGCTGTGTGACGGGCGAGTACCCCTACGACATCGACGGCGAGGAGACCGACCGCGACGTGAGCCGGCCGGGGATCGACGGCGGCGTCGTGGCCGACGACTGAAGCGCGGCGACTGTCAGCCGCGTGTCTGTGACGACCAAGCGCCGGCAACTGTCAGCCGCGCTTCTGTGACGACCAAGTCCTGGCGACTGTCAGCCGCGCTTCCGTGACGACTGATACGCTCGGCCGAGGTTTTTGAGGACCCGTGCGGACGTTCGCGTATGGAGACGTTCTCCCCGGACGACGCGGATCGAGCGTCGCTCTCGGAGGGGCTCGGAACGACCGACGTGGCGATCAACCGCTACCGGCTGGCGCCGGGCGAAGGGCTGCCGGGCGGGCTCCACACCCACCTCGATCAGGAGGAGGTGTTCGTCGTCCTCGACGGCACGGTCCGGTTCGAAACCCTCGCTGAGCCGGCGGTCGTCGACGCGGGCGAGGCCGTGCGGTTCGCGCCCGGCGAGTACCAGACCGGCGCGAACGACGGCGACTCGCCGGCGGTCGTGCTCGCGATCGGCGCGCCGAAGGGGAGCGAGGCGGTGCGCGTCCCGCTCGCCTGCCCGGACTGCGACCACCGTGGACTCGCCCCCGAGTGGGACGGCGAACTGCTGCTCGCGTGTCCGCAGTGTGCCGGCGAGCACCGGACGCGAGGCTGTCCAGAGTGTGAGCGCGGGGAGCTGAAGGTCGCAGCCGGGGAGAACGAAGGCGAGACGGTCGTGGTCTGTCCGGACTGTGGCGCCGAGCGAGCGACGCCGCAGTGGGCGTAGTCAGGCGAGGACGTAGATCAGCAGGTAGACGACGACGCCGAGCGCGAAGGAGATCGCCCACAGCGGCGCCGCGACCTTCCCCACCCGCCGGTGGTTCGTCGACGGGATCTCGCTCACAGGGTGGCTCCAGGCGAGCAGCAGCGTGTAGAACAGCAGCGGCACGGAGACCACCGCGAGCGTGATGTGGATCCCGAGGATGGCGAAGTAGACGGTCTCGATCAGCCCCGATCCGGGGAACTCCGTCGGGCCGATCAGGGCGACCCGGTAGAGGTAGCCGACGAGGAACACGACGAACAGGCCAAAGGCCGTGCCCATGAGTTTGCGGTGGCGCTCCACGTCGCCGCCGCGGATGGCGCGGACGCCGACGACGATCAGCACGAACGCGACCGCACTGACGAACGCGTTGACGTGCGGAATCGCGTCGACGACGGCCGACGGCGCCCGCGGGAGCGCCTCGGGGGGAATGACTCGCAGCGCGGCGGCGAACACC
The DNA here is from genome assembly GCF_000739555.1 of Halolamina rubra. GTDB lineage: Archaea > Halobacteriota > Halobacteria > Halobacteriales > Haloferacaceae > Halolamina > Halolamina rubra. Next base: position 111,359 of record NZ_BBJN01000030.1, on the reverse strand, counting down.
AGTGCGAGTGCGACGACGGACAGCGCCGTCGCGGTAGCGAGGGTGTGGTCTCGAACGGCGGCACGGAGGTTCATACCTGACCCTCGTCCCGGGAGGGGATTAAACGTGTGGCGACGGCATCGCCGACCGCCCGGCCGGCCCCGCCGGACGGCGCCGTCGCCCGAGGGGAAAGGGAAGCCCTTTTACTGGCCCGACGGCAACGATGGAGTGCAGCAAGCACACGAGTGCGTGGGTAGCCAAGCTAGGCCAACGGCGCAGCGTTGAGGGCGCTGTCCTGTAGAGGTCCGCCGGTTCAAATCCGGTCCCACGCATACCGCTTTACCTCAGAAAATCACCTTCCCAGAGGCGTTTCCGTCGATCCAGGGCTCCGGCGCTTATCACCGGTGGCGGCCGTCGCTCGAGCCCCCGAGCCGAACCGCTACTCGAGATCCCGCCTCATCCCTTACCCTCGTTTTTGCCTTCGCCCTTCCCCCCGCTCTTGCCGTTCCCGTTGCCCTTGCCAGGTGCGTGTTGCCGTCGTGACCGTTCCCCTTCCCGCGGTCGTGACCCTTCCCCCGGTCCTTCTCGTGGCCCTTGCGTTTCCCAGGTTTGTCGTCGTCATCGTCGTCGTCGTCGTCGTCGTCATCGTCGTCGTCCTCTTCCTCTTCTTCCTCCTCCTCCTCTTCTTCCTCTTCTTCCTCCTCCTCCTCTTCTTCCTCTTCTTCCTCTTTTTCCTCCTCCTCCTCTTCCTCTTCTTCCTCTTCCTCCTCTTCTTCCTCCTCGCTGTCGTCACCGTCGTCCGTACTCTCGTCGTCCTCGCTCCCCTCACCGTCGTCGCCGCCCTCGTCGGTCGAACAGCCGCCGCGACGGACGACGATCGGCTCGTCGAGCGCGAGCGTGGTCCGGGTCCGGCCGTCCGCCGACGCCGAGACCACCTCCCAGGCCGTGAGTTCACCGTCGTAGTACACGCCGTACAGCGTGGCGTCGGCGTTGAACGACGGGTCGATCCGGAGCGCCAGATCCGGGTCGGTTCCCAGTCCGCGGAACGCGCCGCCGTCGGTCCGGCTCTCGCCCCACGTCCAGTCGACGGTCGCCTCGGTGCCGTCGCGACGCCACTGGTCGTAGTTCGACTCGCCGTCGTAGTAGTCGTCCTGGACGACCCACTGGCCGTCCAGCGGGAGGCCGGCGAACTCGAACGTCACGGAGCCGCCGTCGGTCCCGTCACCGTACTTGTCGTGGACGACGACGAGGCTCAGCCCGTTCGGGCCGTCGTAGAGGAACAGGACGCTCGTGTCGGGGCGCTGCAGCCCCACGAGCCCCGTCGCGCTGTAGTCGGCGCCCTCGACGGCCCAGCCGTAGCGCTCCTCGATCGGCACGTCGCCGGAGAGCGGAACGACTGGAACACAGTCCTCGCCCTGCTCGACGACGAACTCGGCGGTGCTGTCGCCCGCGGCGTCGGCCGCCGCGCCGGACTGTGACGCGACGCCGAGTCCGGTCACGGCGACACCGAGACCGCCGAGGAACGATCGCCGCCTCGTGTGGGTCGATCGCTGATCTCGCTGCATACCCCCGACGAGGGCTACCGCGGAGTTTGTTATGGCACTCGTACTGTCGCCGTGGAACCTGGTTCGCCCCAGCGCCGTAGTGATCTCGTCCCGGACGGTGCCGGTCGGTAGTTGGTTCGGCGGTCGGCAGCGGCGTCGATCGACGAGCGCAGCCACCGCAGCGCGACCGCTCCGCGGCCGTCGGCGCCGCTGTCGGGACAGTCGAAAGAAAAACGGAACTGTCGGAGTCGAAGAGGGAGCTGCCGTTTAACCGAACAGCTCGCCGAGGCCTTCGCCGCCGTCGCCTTCTTCCTCCTCGTCCTCTTCCTCGGCCTCGGCCTCCTCCTCGTCGGCCTCCTCGGCTTCCTCGTCGGCCTCGGCGTCGGCCTCGCTGGCGCCGCCGGCGGCCGCACCGCCCGCGGCGGGGGCGGCGGCGGCCGTCTCGATGGCCTCCTCGATGTCGACGTCCTCCAGCGCGGCCACGAGGGCCTTGACGCGGGACTCCTCGACGTCGACGCCCGCGGCTTCGAGCACCGCGGTGACGTTCTCCTCGTTGATCTCCTCGCCCGATTCGTTCAGCGTGAGTGCAGCGTAAACGTATTCCATTGTACTGAGTTACCCGAACATCTCGCCGAGCCCTTCGCCGCCGTCGCTCCCGTCGTCGTCGGAGTCGTCCTCCGGCTCGGAGTCGTCGGCGTCCTCGGCGTCCGTTGCTTCGTCGTCCTGTGCGTCCTCCTCGTCGTCGGTCTCCTCGGTGACTGCCGGGGCTTCGACGCCCTGCAGCTCCTCGGGGAGCGCCTCCTGATCGTCGATCTGGGCCGCCAGCGCACGCAGCTGTGCGTCGGCTTTCCCGATCAGATCGGGGGCGAGATCCTCGTTGACGATCGTCGCCTCGAGGCCGACGGACTTGGCCTGGCCGGCCGCCTTCGCGAGCAGCGTGCCCGCGTTCTCGGCGGTCGGGTAGGCCGCGTTGACCGAGAGGTTCCGAGCCGCCGCGGCGGCGGCCTCGATGTCCTCGCGGTACTCGTCGACGTCGATCTCGAGCTCGTCGGGCTCGAACAGCACGCCGTCGGCGTACACGGCGCGCAGGTCGAGACCGACCTCCTTGGGCTCGATCCCCATCTCGGCGAGCACGTTCGCCAGGTCCTGCGAGACGACCTCGCCGGCGTCGAGCACGTGGGAGTCCTCGGTGACCTTGATCGACCCCTCCATGATCCGCGCGGAGGCGCCGATCGACTGCAGCTCGCCCACGAACGGGCCGGGGTCGATCCCGGTGTCACCCTCGGGGATGACGATGTCGTTGGGCGCGGTCTCGCCGGCGCCGATGGGCGCCGGGGTCTTCGAGGCTTCGAGCTCCTTGAACAGCCCGAACGGGTTGTCGTTCGTGCCGACGAAGGCGACCTCGCCGGCGATCTCGGCGGCGAGCTGCTCGAGCCCCTCGTCGACCTGCTCGACGGCGCGGGTCATGAGCGTGTTGCGGCTCATGCGCACCTCGGCGGTGCCGTGGAGCCCGCGGCGCATGCTCTGGAGCTGTCGCGAGGGGATGCCCGTGACGCCGACGACGCCGACGGCGTCGTAGCGCTCGAGGAAGTCGACGAGCTCGTCGACCTCCGCCTGCTTCCACTCGGGCACCGTCTCGGTTTTGCGGACGTCCTCGGCTTCGCTCATGCGGGCACCTCCACGGCCGGCCCCATCGTCGTTTTCACGAAGATGGAGTCGATGTTGAGGGGGCCCTTCTCGAGGTCAGCCTCGAGGCGTCGAACGATCACGTCGATGTTGTTCGACACCTCCTCGGGCGTCATGTCCTGGGCGCCGACGCGGGTGTGGAACGTCCGGCGGTCGCCGGACCGGATCTGAACGGTGTTCTTCATCCGTTCGACCGTCTCCACCACGTCGTCGTCGGGCTGGAGCGGGGTCGGCATCTTCCCTCGCGGACCGAGCACGGTCCCGAGGTAGCGGCCGATATCTTGCATCATCGCGGCCTCCGCGATGAAGAAATCCGTCTCGTCGGCGAGGTCTTTGGCCTCGTCGTCGTCGTCGCCGAGGTCCTCGAGCTCGTCGGGGCCGAGCACCTCGTCGGCGACGTCCTCCGCACGAACGGCGGTCTCACCGGTCGCGAAGACGACGATACGGGTCTCCTGTCCGGTACCGGACGGGAGAACGACACTCTCGTCGACCCGGTTGGACGGGTCGTTCAGGTCGATGTCGCGCAGGTTGATCGCGAGGTCGACCGTCTCGGTGAAGTTCCGAGCCGGGGCGTCCTCGAGTGCGCGGGATACTGCTTCCTCTATTGAATCTGCCATCTTTCACCTCCGTAGTACGCGTAGGCGGCTCCTACGGGTGAGTGAAACAGGCTACGCCTGTCTCGTCGGAGAAGACGGCGATGCGAGACTTAAAGCCGTCGAACTGGAGAGCCGTCGAAACCCGCGGATGGCGCCGACTCGAACCCTGTGACCGCGTCCCGTGGCGACGTCGACGACGGCTCGAGGACGGGCCCGCGACCGACAGCAAGGCCTAAACCCCGAACCACACAAGCGGGCACAGAGATGGAGGACCGCACGCGAAGCTACCTCCGGGGTCGCTTCGGCGACTACTACGCCGACGCCGACCTGTCGGTCCCGCCGGCGCCCGACGCCCGCGAGTGGGGGCACATTCCCTACACCGAGAGCGACGGGACGACGATGGTGCGCCACCGCTCGCTGCTGGACATGGGCGGGGACGCCCAGTCGGTCCGGGAGTTCCTCGAGCGGGAGGCGCCCCGCCACGCCTACTTCTCGGCGGCGCGCTACGACGACCCCGGCGCGCGGCAGATGCCCGAGAAGGGCTGGCGCGGCGCGGACCTCGTGTTCGACCTCGACGCCGACCACCTCCCCGGCGTCGACGAGGAGGAAGCCAGTTACGCCGAGATGCTCGCGGCCTGCAAGGACGCGCTCCAGCGCCTGCTCGACCTGCTCCGCGAGGACTTCGGCTTCGACGACGACGAGCTGCTGATCGTGTTCTCCGGCGGCCGCGGCTACCACGTCCACGTCAGGAACGACGCGCTGCTCGAACTCGACAGCGAGGCGCGCCGCGAGATCGTCGACTACCTGCGAGCGGTCGACCTCGACCGCGACGACCTGATCCGCACGGTCTCCCACGGCGGCACGACCCGCCGCGAACTCAAAACCGGCGGCGGGTGGGGCCGGCGCGTCCACCGCGAACTCGTCGAGTTCGTCGCCGACCTGCGGGAGATGGACCGCGAGGACGCGACCGAGGAGCTCACCGCGTTCGACGGGATCGGCGACGGCCGCGCGGGCACCATCCTCGACGCCGTCGAACGCAACCCCGAAGCGATCCGCGAGGGGAACGTCGAGGCCGGCGGCCCGGGGCTCCGGAAGCTGGTCGAGGCGCTGACCGCCCAGGTCGTCGGGAACGAGACCGCGCCTATCGACGAGCCGGTCACCACCGACGTGCGCCGGCTGATCAGGCTCCCGGGGACGCTCCACGGCGGCACGGGGTTCGTCGTGAAACCGATCGCGCCGGACGAGCTCGCCGACTTCGACCCGCTCGAGGACGCCGTCGCCGACCGGTTCCGCGGCCAGCGCATCATGGTGGACGTGACCGAGCCGGGGCCGGTCGACCTGGGCGCCGAAACAGCTATGGACCCCGGTCCGCAATCAGTGGAAGAGTACGTCGGCGTGTTCCTCATGGCGAGGGGGCGCGCCGAGAAAGCCACAGAGTAGACGAACGGGCCCGCAGGTCACCGCGGCGGGACACGCGCGATCACACCACACATGGACATCGACGAACTCCAGACCGTCCAAAGCAAGGAGCGTCAGAAGGACAGCCTCCAGCACCTGCGGGACTCCTTCTACGAGGACGTGGCGGCCTACATCGAGGAGCTGAAGGAGGAACGCGACCGCGTCGCCGACGACACCGACGACCCGTTCTCGGACCCGGAGGTGTCCCAGCTCACCGACGACATCGAGCGCGCGGAGGACGTGGTCGAGGCAATCTACGAGCGCCGGGTCGGGAAAGTCGTGAAGATGGCCTCCTTCGCCGCCGCCGACATGCCCGTCGAGGAGGAGGGGCTCACCACCCAGGAGCGGGACCTGTTCGAGGACATGGTCGGCCGCATCGGCGAGAACCGCTCGCGGGTGCTCGACATCCTCGCCGGCGAGGGCGACAGCGTGCCCGCGTCGTCGGTCGGCGCCCCCGGCGCCCAGCCCGAACCCACCGAGTCGACGACCGAGGAGTCTGCCGAACCGAGCGCGGACGAGCCGGCCCCGCCGAGCGCCGACGGAAGCCCGTCCCGCGACGAGCCCGCAGTTGGAACCGGGACGACCGCCGACGCGGCCGCTGACACGGACGACGCGCCCCCCGCGCCGCCGGACGCGCCGCCCCGCGAGGCCGAGGAGGCGCCGCCCGAGGAGCCGACCGACCCCCGATCCGACGGCGGCGTGGCCGCGTCGTCGACGGCCGACGCGCCGGAGCGCGACGACGACCGAACGACCGTCCGCGTCACCGAGGACGTGGGACGCCTGCTCGGCGTCGACGACCGCGAGTACGAGCTCAAGAGCGACGACGTGGTCTCGCTCCCCGAGGACAACGCGGAGGCACTGCTGCAGCGCGAGGCCGCCGAGGAGCTCTGGTAGCGGCCGTTTTCGCGGTGATCAGCGGTTCGACTTCCGTTCCTGTTCCGGGTGGTCGGAGACGAACACGCTCGTGTCGTCCGGCACGTCCTCGGTCACCCACGAGTTCGCGCCGATGCTGACGTGGTCGCCGACCGACACCGTGCCGAGTACGTTGCTCCCGGCGCCGATGACGACGTGGTCGCCGATGTCCGGGTGGCGCTTGTACCCCTTCGCCAGCATGTGCTCCTCGCCTTCCTCCTCCTCGAAGTGCAGCGCGCCGAGCGTGACGTTCTGGTAGATCCGCGCCCAGTCGCCGACCGTCGCCGTCTCGCCGATCACCGTGCCCGTGCCGTGGTCGACGAAGAAGTGGTCGCCGATCTCGGCGCCGGGGTGGATGTCGATCCCCGTCTCGGACTTGGAGTACTCCGCGAGCTCGCGGGCGTAGGCGACGCAGCCGCGCTCGTACAGCCCGTGGGCGACGCGGTGGGTGAGGATCGCGTGGAACCCGGGGTAGGACCGGATGATCTCGCAGTACCGCGTCGCCGCGGGGTCGCCCTTGTACGCGGCCTCGGCGTCCCGCTTCAGCTTCCGCCTGACCGCCGGGAGCCGGTCGAGCGTCCCGTCGACGATCGCGGTCGTTGCCTCCTCGCCGCCCGAGTACGCCTCGACCCCCCGAAGCAGGCAGCGTCCGAGCTCGGTCAGCTGCTCGCGCGTCGCCGCCGGATCGTCCAGCAGCTCGCCACCGTTCCAGCACCGCGGGAACAGCAGTCGCTTGAGTAGCGGGGGCTCGTCGCGGAGGGCGTCCCGGCGCGGGTACTCCGGCGCCGCGCCCGTCGGGAACGGGGGCTCGTCCGCGCGGTACGATTCGACGAGTTCGGTGTGTGCGTCTCCGTCGTACTCGTAGGTCATTCGTGGGCCCGTTTCGTGGGGCGAGGTAATCCCTTTACTGCCTCCCCCGCCGGGAGCGGAAAGCGTTAGTCCCCACCGCACGCAAAATCGGCCATGCTCGAACCCGGCGACGACGCGCCCCAGTTCTCGCTCCCGAACCAAGACGGCGAGGCGGTCTCGCTCGACTCCCTCCCCGGCGAGTACGCGGTCGTGTACTTCTACCCCCGCGCGGACACCCCCGGCTGCACCACCGAGGCCTGCTCGTTCCGCGACGACTGGGACCGCTACGAGGACGCCGGCGTCTCGGTCGTCGGGATCAGCGACGACCCCGTCGACGATCTCGCCGAGTTCCGCGAGAAGTACGACCTCCCCTTCGACCTGCTCTCTGACGAGGACGGCGCGGTGTCGGCGGCGTACGACTCCTACGGCGAGAAGAACGTGTTCGGCAACGAGGTGATGGGCGTGTTCCGCAACACGTTCGTCGTCCGGGACGGCGAGGTCGTCGCCGTCTACGAGGGCGTCGACCCCGAGAACCATGCCGAGGAGATCCTCGGCGACCTCGACCTGGACTGAGTCAGGCCCGCAGCGCCCGGAGCTCCTCGGCGACCACGGTCCGGTTCAGGACGAGGAAGCCAGCGAGGATGCAGACGAACCCCGCGACCGCCAGCGGCGGCAGCCGCTCGTCCAGCAGCGCCCACCCCGTGATCGAGGCGACGACGGGCACCGCGTAGCTCACGAGGTTCGCGGTGAACGGCCCCCGGCGGCGCATCAGCGTGAAGTAGGCGCCGTAGCCGATCGAACTCGCGACGACGCCGACGTAGCCCACGGCCACCCACGTCCACGTCCCCGAGGGGAGCGTCACCGGCTCGCCCAGCGCGAGGCTGGCCGCGTGGAGCATCACCGCGCCGACGGCCATCGCCCAGCCCGTCGTCGGGAGGCTCGCCATCGGCGCGTCGATGCGTCGCAGCAGGACGCTGCCCGCGGCGACGGCGATCACCGCACAGAACACCAGCGCGGCGCCGAGCCCGTCGGGCCCGAGCAGCGCGAACGCGCCGTCGAGCGACCGGGGCGCGCCGGCCGGCGGCTCGGCGACGACGGTCGGCGACGGGCGCGCGATCAGGACGACGCCGATCAGGCCGAGAGCGACACCGACGGCGTCGCGGGGAGCCAGCCCGCCCCCGGAGAGCAGGAGGGCGGCGAAGCCGACGGTGAGCACGGGGTTGAGGCTGTACACCACCGACGCGATCGACCCCGAGGTGTAGAGCTGCCCGAAGAAGAGGAAGAACACGTTCGCGAACACCAGCAGCGCCGCCGCGACGAGGATCGCCTGCGCGTCGGCCCGCGTCGTCGGGCGGTCGAGCCGCCCCAGCGCGCCGAGCGCGACGATGGTGACGACCGCGCCCACGTCGAACCGGAAGCCGGCGAACAGGATCGGCGGGATCGTCTCCAGGCCGACCTCGATGGCGGAGAACCCCGCCCCCCACGCGACGGCCAGCACCGCGAACAGCCCGGCGTCCTGGTAGCGAGACACGTCTCCGTGTGGTGGACCCCGCGGCTTGAGGGTGTCCATCGCGGGCGGGCTTACCGCATGAGGCGCTCGAACAGCGGGTCGACGTACTCCCACTTGGCGTCGATAACGAACGGGAGCGCGAACAGCACGAACACCGTGAGCCCGCTGGCGATGTCGCCGGAGAGCCCGAACGTCGTGGGGAGCACCGACCCGGCGAACGCCCCGGTGTGGGCGCCGGCGATCACGAACAGCAGTTGGCGGACTGAACGGCGGCGGCGGTCGCTGGCGGTCGACTCCATACGCGCCGTCGCCGGGGTGTCGTAAAAACGGATGCGGCTCGGGGCTCAGTAGCCCCGGTTGATCAGGTAGTCCGCCAGCTCCGCGAGCAGGTGGCTCGCCTCGTTGTCGGGGAGCACGTCGAGATGCTCCTTCGAGCGGGCGGTCAGCTCTTCGGCTTTCGAGCGGGCGTACTCGATGCTGCCCGCCTCCTCGAGCGTCGCCACGGCGTCGGCGACCTCCGCCTCGGTGAGCTCGTCGGCCGTCTCGGCGTCGACGAGGTTGTCCACGTCGACGCCCTGCTGGCGCGCGTGGAGCGTGATCAGCGTCTCCTTCTCGCCGACGAGGTCGGAGCCGCGCTGCTTCCCCAGCTCCTCGCTCGGCACCGTGAGGTCGAGCACGTCGTCCTGGATCTGGAAGGCGCGCCCGGAGTCGACCCCGTACTGCCGCAGCGCCTCGACGGTCTCGTCGTCGGCGCCGAGCAGGATGGCGGGGATGGCCGCGGAGGCGCCGTACAGCACCGCCGTCTTGAGCTCGACCATCCGGAGATACTCGTCGGGCAGCACGCCCGAGCGGTTCTCGAACTCCACGTCGAGCGCCTGCCCCTCGCAGATCTCCGTACAGGTCCGCGCGAGTCGGTTCGTGGCCGCGACGGAGAGTTCGGGCCGGCTCCCCGTGTCGGTCATGAACTCGAACGCCTTCGCGTACAGCGTGTCGCCGGCGAGGATCGCCGTCGACTCGTCGTACTCGCGGTGGACCGCCGGCACGCCGCGCCGGAGGTCGTCGTCGTCCATGATGTCGTCGTGGATCAGCGTGAACGACTGGATCACCTCGATGCTGACGGCGGCCCGCAGCAGGTCGACCTCGCCGTCGTACAGCGCGGGGAACTCGCGGTAGTCGGCGGCCCCTGGCTCCACGTCGGCGAGCGCCTCGCCGACCAGCAGACACACCGTCGGCCGGAGGCGCTTCCCGCCGGCGTCGAGGAGGTAGCGGGACGCCTCGTACAGCCGCTCGGGCTCCCGGATCGGGAGCTCCTCGGTGATCGCGTCGTTGACCCGCTCGCGGCGCTGTTCCACCGCGGCGAGCAGCCGTTCGACCGTCGCGTCCTCGTTCATCGTTACTCCGTCAGCTGGATGACGTTGCCGTTCCGGGAGAGGTGGACGTCCTCGCCCAGGTTGTACCCCTCCGTCTCGCAGAGGTCGACGTACTTCGCGAGGTTCTCCAGGTTCTGGTGGGCCGGGATCACGTTCTCGGGCTGGAGCGCCTCGAGCATCTGGTAGTGGCCCTCCTGGCTCAGGTGGCCGGAGACGTGGATGTCGTCGTAGATGTGCGCGCCCTGCATCCGGAGCAGCTGCTCGGACTGGTAGCGCTGGCCCTCGTTGGTCGGCTCCGGGATGACCCGGGCGCTGAAGATGACCTTGTCGCCGTCCTCGATGTCGTAGGGGGTCTCGCCGCGGCCCATCCGGGTGAGCATCGCGCGGGGCTCGCCCTGGTGGCCGGTGACGATCGGGAGGTAGTTCTCCTTCCCCTCCTTCATGATCCGCTTGAACGTGCGGTCGACGGACTTGCGGTGGCCGTACATCCCGAGGTCGTCCGGGAAGTCGACGAAGCCGAGGCGCTCGGCCGTGCCGGAGTACTTCTCCATCGAGCGACCGAGCAGCACCGGCTCGCGGCCGATCTCCTCGGCGAACTCGACGAGGCTCTTCACGCGGGCGATGTGGCTGGAGAAGGTGGTTGCGACGATGCCGCCGTCGTAGTCCTCCAGGCTCATCATCACGTCACGCAGGTGCTCGCGGGCGACGCGCTCGGAGGGCGTCCGGCCCTTCTTCGAGGCGTTGGTACAGTCCTCGATGTAGGCGAGCACGCCCTCGCCCTCGCGACCGATCTCGCGGAACCGATCCATGTCGATCGGGTCGCCGATGACGGGCGTGTGGTCCATGCGCTTGTCCAGCCCGTACACCACGGCGCCTTCCGGCGTGTGGAGGACCGGGTTGATCGCGTCGATGATGGAGTGGGTGACGTTGACGAACTCCATCTCGGTCTCGTCGCCGATCTGCATCGTCTCGCCGGCCTCCATCTTGATCAGGTCGTTGTCGACCTGGAACTTGGACTCGCTCTGGACCTGCTGTTTCACCAGTTCGATGGTGAACGGCGCGCCGACGACGGGCGCGTCGTAGCGGTGGGCCAGCTTCGAGATGGCGCCGATGTGGTCGAGGTGGCCGTGCGTGGGCACGATGGCCTGCACGTCGCCCTCGATCTCGGACATGACGCGATCGTCCGGGATCGCGCCCATGTCGATCAGGTCGAGGCTGTGCATCTGCTCGGTCTCGACGTTGTCGTGGATCAGGACCTTACTCAGGTTCAGGCCCATGTCGAAGATGACCACGTCCTGGCCCGCGCGGACCGCGGTACACTGTCTACCGACCTCTTCGTAGCCGCCGATTGTTGCGATTTCGACTTCCATGGTTGGATGCACTCAAAGCCACGTTCGTGGCGGTGTGCGTACTGAAACAGCCGCGAGTTCGGGGGTCGTGGACCCCGGCGTCTTACAGCGCGTCGGTCACCGATCCCCGCAACGCCGCGTCGGCGTTTACCCGCGGGATGTTCTTACCTGCCTTTCTGGGCCAGGGGGTAAAAATGGCGCGGGTCGACGGTCGGCGGTCGGCGGCGCGCCGTCGACGCCACCGCGTCGGCGCCGTCGACGCCGGCGAACCGTCCGATCGAGGCTTCAGACCCCGAACACCGAGCGCAGCAGGTCGCGCGACCCGGGGCCGAGGCCCACAGCGCTCACGGCGATCAACAGCAGCGTCGTGTACCGCGGCGTCTCCTCGACGAGCTCGGGCTCGAACACCCAGATCAGGAACGTCGCCGCCGCCATCTTCACCACGAGGAACGGCCACGCGGCGCCGAAGAAGTCGACGATGAACCGGTTGGCGGGGTGTTTCGGCGTCAGGTTGTACGGCACGCCCAGCGCCATCAGGTAGTCGAGCCCGATCACGTTCGCGGCGCCGTCGACGGCGTGGGCGACGAGCACCATCGCGCCGGCCAGCCCGGTGCCCTCGTTGATCTCGGGGGCGAACGCCTCGATCGCGTACCACGTCCCGGCGGCGGCGGCCGCGGAGAGCCCGACCATCGCGACCAGCACCAGCGGGTAGAACGTCACCCGGGACTCGGTCACCGCGAGCATCGAGAGGTACGCGATCGAGAGCAGGAACGCGACGCTCCCCATCGCCGCCAGCGGGCGCACGTAGTCGTCGACGATCCCACGGCGGGCGAGCCACAGGGCCAGGAGGATGCTGGCCAGCGCGATCACGAACACGGTGACGTAGATGATCGGGCTGATCAGCAGCGTGTTCAGCGGGTAGTCGAACCAGCTGTCGCCGATCGCGTTGTGGGCGTCCTCGACGGTCCGGAGCGCGCCGCCGAGCAGCATGAACGGCACCATCGCCCAGAACAGCCCGCGGTCCTCGCCGATGTCGAGGTAGTCGAGCAGCAGCACGACGCCGGTGATCGTGATCAGCAGCGAGACGATGTAACCGATCTCGCTGACGACCGTGTAGCCGGGCTCGGCGACGGGTTCGGCGGCCCCCTGGCACGCCGACGTGCTGTAGAGGTACTCGACCGTGCTCCCGGGCCGGACCGCACAGACCGCGTTGTGTGCGTCGGCCTGCACGGGCCCCCAGAAGTAGTGCCAGACGAAGCCGTCGTACACCGTCTCGGGGAACAGGATCGAGCCCCCGATCAGCGCCGCCAGGAGCGCGCCGACGACCGCGGCCCAGGCTCGCGCCGGGTTCTCGTCGACGCGCTCGCGGAGGGAGAACATACCTCAACAGCACACAGCGTGTGGCTTCAGGGTTGCGGTATCCCGGACCAGTAGCGTTACCCCGCGCGCCGCCGCCACCGTCCGTATGGTCACGCCGACACCGATGGTCGTCGCCGCCGGCGTCGCGCTCGCGATGCTGGTCGTCTACGTCGCCTACCGGAAGGGGAAAGCGGACGGGGTCGAGCAGGCCCAGCGGGCCGCCTCCCGGGAGGCCCACGAGGACGCGACCGACCGCGAGCCGCCAGTCGACGTGGGGGACCGCGTCACGCTCGGCATCAAGGAGTTCAACGCCCACCACTCGGGCGAGCGCGTCGCGGTCTGCAAGCAGGAGGGGTTCGTCGTGTTCGTCGACGGCGTCCCCGACGGCGCCGACGTGGGCGACGTGATCGACGCCGAGATCGTGGCGTTCGGCCGGGACCGCAACTCCGCGGAGGCGGAGTACGTCGCCGCTGACTCCGCGGCTGGCCCGTCAGATCGGCAGCCCGTCCGCCTCGTAGTCGGTGCCGAGCACCACCATCGTCTGCGATCGCGTGAACCCCTCGGTGTCGGCGATGTGGTCGAACATCAGGTCCCGGAGCGCCTCGGTGTCCTCGGCGTGCAGCCGCACCATCACGTCCCACTGCCCCGTGGTGAGGTGGACCTCCTGCACCTCGGGGAGGCCGGCGAGATGCGCGAGCGCCTCCTCCTCGCGCCCCTGTTCGGTCCGGAGGCCGACGAACGCGCTCACGCCGTACCCCACCGCCTTGGCGTCGACTTTCGCGTGGTACCCCTCGATGACGCCGGCCTCCTCCATGCGGTTCACCCGGTCGTGGACCGTCGCGCTGGACATGTCGATCCGGCGCGCCACCTCGCTGAAGGGGGTCCGGGCGTCCTCCTGCAGGATGCGGAGGATCTGCCGGTCCGTGTCGTCGAGTTCCATACCCCGAGGTGAGAGGGGTGGCCTCTTTGCGGTTGCGACTGTGCGGGCGTCGACGCCGCGAGGAGCTACTGATCGAGGTCGATCGCCCGAGCCGCCGCCAGCATCTCGTCGTGGAGCTCGCCGTTCGAGACGACCAGCCCGCGGGCGTCGTGACGCCAGGGCTCGCCGCGGAGGTCGGTCACCGTCCCGCCGGCCTGTCGCACGAGGTGGACCCCGGAGATCGTGTCCCAAGGCTCCGTCTGGACGTTGGTGATCACGCCCTCCACGGCGCCGGCGGCGACCATCGCCAGCGCGGCCTGGGCGCTGCCGGGGCGCCGGAGGTCGCCGAACCGGGAGACGATCGCCTCGCAGGCGCGGGCGTACTCGTCGCGGCGTTCGCGGGGCCACCAGACCGTCGGCACGACGGCGGCGCGCTCGGGGTCGTCGACCGACGAGACGGTGATCTCGCTGCCGTTCCGGTAGGCGGCCTCGTCGTCGGCGGTGTACACGTCGTCGAGCGCGGGCAGGACGTTACAGGCGGCGACTGGCTCGCCGTCGACGACGCAGCCGACGGCGGTGGCCCACGTCGTCAGCTCCCGGACGTAGCTGTTGGTGCCGTCGATGGGGTCGACGATCCACGCCGGTCCCGCCTCCGGCACCGCCTTCAGCGCCTCGTTCTCCTCGCCGACGATGGGCTCTTCGGGATGCTCCTCGCGGATGGTCTCTTCGACCTCCCGCTGGGCCGCGCGGTCGGCCTCCGTCACCACGTCCGTCTTGCCGTCTTTCGTCTCCACCGCGACGCCGGTGCGGAAGCACTCCGCGGCGACCTCGCCGCCCGCGACCGCGGCAGCCCGGGCCAACGCGGCGCGGCCGGTCGCTGCGTGTTCGTGCATGGTTCTCGGCATCCGGGAGCCAGCCCCAAGAACGCTCGGGTACGGATTGGTGGAGCGCGTCGACGCCGGCCGCGTGCTGTCGCGTTCTCGCGTTCGCCCGATACCGGGCGTCTGCGGGCGCCGGCAGCGAAAAGCCCGGGCGCTGGGACGCGGCGACAACCTTCAAGGCATCTCCGGGGGTACGATTACGTGTCTATGGACATCTCTGATATCGCCGTCAAGGAGTTCGTCGAGGTCGAGGCCGACACCCGCGTCGCGAAGGTTCGGTCGCTGTTCGACCGCGAGAACCCCAAGGGGATCGTCGTGATGGACGACGGCGACTGCATCGGCGTCATCCGCGAGAAGCAGCTGATCCAGTCCCACGTCGAGGACGACACCAAGGCCGGGGCGATCGTCCGCTCCTCACGCAGCGGCGGCAGCCCGCCGAACGTGCGACGCTACGACGACGTGCGCGAGGTCTGTCGGGTGCTCGTCGAGGGCGACGTGAAGATCGCGCCCGTCTACGAGGGCGACAACCTCTGGGGGGTCGTGACCGCCGACGACATCCTGCGGGCGGTGCACGAGAACCTCGCGGCGATCACGGTCGGCGACATCGCCTCCGAGTCCGTCGTCACCGTGACCGAGGACGACCACGTCGGGAAGGCGATCAACCGCCTGCGCGAGAACGGCATCTCCCGGCTCCCGGTCACCAACGACGTGGAGGAGCTCACCGGGATCATCACCACCAACGACATCGTCGACTTCGCGGTCCGCGACGAGGAGCGACAGGGCGAGGGCGACCGCCGGGGCGAGCTCGACCGGATGCTCGACATCCCCGCCTACGACCTGATGTCGAGCCCGGTCCAGACGATCACCAGCGGCGAGACCGTCGACGAGGCGGTGTCGATCATGTTCGAGAACGGCATCTCCGGGCTCGTCGTGACGGCGACGCCCGACGGCGCCGAGATCGAGGGCGTCATCACCAAGACCGACGTGCTGCGCGCGCTGACCCACACGGAGGAGGAGTCGATGGACGTGCAGATCACGAACGTCAACCTGCTGGACGTGCTCACGCGGGAGGACATCGTCGAGGACATCACCAGCGTCGCCGACAAGTTCCAGGAGATGAACGTGCTCCACGCCCACGTGCGCTTCACCCAGCACAAGGAGAAGCTCCGCGGCACGCCGCTGCTGCGGTGTCAGATCCGCCTGCGCACCACGCAGGGGCAGGTCGCCGGCTCCGGCGAGGGGTACGGCGCCGAGCACGCGTTCCACGTCGCGCTCGACCGCCTGGAGCGCAACGTGCTCGAACTGAAGGGCGTGAAAGCCGACGAGGAGTACCGCGGCCAGCTGCTGCGGAAGCTGAACGAGCTGTAAACCGACCTTTTGCCGCGGTCGGCGCCTTCGGCGCCTCCCTGGCAAAAGCTCGATCAAAAGCCTGCGAGCCTCCCTTCGGTCGGCTCTTGGCCTGCTCACTCGCTTCGCTCGTTCGCAGTACTACTCGTCCCAGCGGTGAATTCGCATGTCGCCGGCTCAGAACTCCTCGGTCGACCCGAGACCGGACTCGGTGATCTGGAACGTCGCCGATTCGCCGGTCGCTTTCGACCGGTGTTTCTCCAGCGCGGCCCGGCGGTTGCCGCCGCGGAACCGCTCCAGCCGGAGGACGACGCCGGTCCAGTGCTCCAGCGTGTTGCCGCCCAGCCCCCGGGTGCGGTCGGCGTCCGGGTCGCGGAACACCTGGTTGGTGACGACGACCGCCAGGTCGTGTTTCCGGGCCAGCGAGAGGAGGTGAGTGACCTGGCTGGCGACCTTCCGCAGCGACTCGCCGCCGGAATCGTCGCCGGCGCGCTCGAGCCGGTAGAACCCAGTCGCGGAGTCGAGCACGATCAGGTCCGCGGTGTCGGCGAGCTCCGCGGCGTCGCGGACGGCCTCGGCCTGCTCCTCGAAGTCGTGCGCTTCGGAGACGACGATGCGGGAGGCGACCTCCTCGAAGTCGGCGTCGCCGTCGGTCTTCCCGTCGACGAGCTGGCGGAACCGGTCGATCGACAGCCCCTCGGTGTCGATGTACAGCGCGCGGCCGCCGTCGACGGCGGCCTCGACCGCCGCCGCGAGCGCGAGGTTGGTCTTCCCCGCCGCGGGTTCGCCGTACACCTGCGTGACGGTGCCGCGCTCGAAGCCGCCGCCGAGCAGGTCGTCGATGGGTCCACAGCCGGTGGGGACTGGGTCGCTCATTGGCCGTGGCTTACGCGGGGTGGTACGAAAGCGCTCGGGAGTCGGGCCGACGGTGGCCGCCTCGCGCTCACTCCCGGACAGCTTCCTCCGCCCGTCTGACGACCTCCCGAACCGCCAGCCCCGTCTCCCGGGCGACCGAGAGCGCGTCGTCGTATTCCGCGCTCCGGTCGAACACTTCGCCGTCCTCGTCGCTCGCGACCTTCACCGACACCTCGTAGCGCTCGCCCTCGACCGTGATCTCGGCCGTCTCGAACTCGCGGTTCGCGACCCAGCGGTGGCCGGCGCCGTGCTCCCGCACGCCGAGGGTGCCGGTCTCCTCTGCCAGCCGCCGCGCGACGCGCTCGGCGTCGTTCGGGCGGCAGATCACCTTCACCAGGTGGCCGGGCCGGGACTTCTTCATCGTCGTCGGCACGACGGTCACGTCCCGCGCGCCGGCGTCGGCGAGCGTCTCCTGCAGGCTCCCCAGCACCTCCGGGGTGGCGTCGTCGAGGTTCGTCTCGAGGACGGAGATCCCCTCCCGGGTGAGGCCGCCGTCGGTCTCGCCGACCAGCGCGCGCACCACGTTCGGGTGCTGCTCGAACTCCTTCGCGCCGGCGCCGTAGCCCGAGGCGTCGACGCGCAGTTCGGGCAGGCTGTCGACGCCCTCGGCGACGGCGGCGAGGATCGCCGCGCCCGTGGGGGTGAGCAGTTCGGTCTCGATCGGCCCGCCGCGCAGCGACCAGTCCGCGCGCTCGGCGATCTCGACGACCGCGGGCGAGGGGACGGGGTAGGTGCCGTGGGAGAACGTCACCTCGCCGCCGCCCGCGCGGAGGGGCGTGGTGACGACGCGCTCGACGCCCTGGCTCCGGAGGTCGTCGAGCAGGAGCATACAGCCCACCACGTCGGCGATGGCGTCGTCGGTGCCGACCTCGTGGAAGCCGGTCTCCTCGAGCTCCATGCCGTGGACCGACGCCTCGGCCTCGCCGAGGATGCGGAACGCCTCCAGCGCGTCCGCCTCGACGGCGTCGGGGAGCTCCATCGACTCGACGAGTTCGACGACTTCGGCGTACGTTCGGGTGTGGCCGTGGCCCTCGGCGTCGTCGTGATCGTGAGAGTGCTCATCGCCGTGGCTGTGCCCCTCCTCGCCGTGGCTGTGGTCGTGCCCGGCGTCGCCGTGGGAGTGGCTGTGGTCGTGGGAGTGGTCGTGCGAGTGAGCCCGATCACCGTCGCGATCGTGGGACGCGTCGTCGGCGGCCTCGTGAACCACGCGGACCCGGGTCGCGCGGACGGCATTGCGCATCACCCGTTCGGTCTCGAACCGAACCGGGAGCGACTGTTCGACCCGATCGAGCGCCGAGGCGTCGGCGCCCGCCGCGAGCAGGGCGCCGAGCAGCATGTCGCCGGCGGCGCCGGTCCGGCCGTCGAACGCGAGCGTCTGCATACCGGCGCTGGGGCGCCGGCGGAGAAAGAGGCGACGGTTCGGTAGCCGGTTCGGTGCAGGGAACTCCACCCTAACGCCACACTTATGCGCGGACACCCCTTGGGTACACGTAACTCACTCCGGGTCACTCATGAACGAAGTTCAACTGGAAGTCGCGAAAGCGTACCCGAACGACTCGGGCCGTGGCATCGCTCGGCTCGACCCCGACACCCTGCTCCACCTCAAGCTCTCCCCCGGGGACATCATCGAGATCGAGGGCGCCGAGACCACCGCCGCGAAGGTCTGGCGCGCCGACCGACAGGACTGGAACACCGACACCGTGCGCATCGACGGGTTCACGCGGCAGAACGCCGACGTGAGCATCGGCGAGCGCGTCACCATCCGGAAGGCCGAGGCCGAGACCGCCGAGAAGCTCACCCTCGCGCCGCCGGAGGAGGCCTCCGTGCAGTTCGGCTCCGAGGCCGCCGGGATGGTGAAGCGGCAGATCCTGAAGCGCCCGGTGGTCGAGCGCGACATCGTCCCCGTGATGTCGAGCACGAACCACCCGTTCATGCGCTCGCCCGGGCAGGCGATCCCGCTGATCGCCGTCGACACCGAGCCCGACGGCGTCTGCCTCATCACCGAGGAGACCGAGGTCGAGCTCCGGGAGGAGCCGATCTCCGGGTTCGACAAGACCGGCGGCGGGATCACCTACGAGGACATCGGCGGCCTCGAGGACGAGATCCAACGCGTTCGGGAGATGGTCGAACTGCCGATGAAACACCCCCAGATCTTCAAGAAGCTCGGCATCGAGCCGCCCCAGGGGGTGTTGCTCCACGGCCCGCCCGGCACCGGGAAGACGCTGCTCGCGAAAGCCGTCGCCAACGAGACCTCCGCGAGCTTCTTCTCCATCGCGGGCCCGGAGATCATCTCGAAGTACTACGGCGAGTCCGAACAGCAGCTCAGAGAGATCTTCGAGGACGCCAAAGACGAGAGCCCCGCGATCGTGTTCATCGACGAGCTCGACTCGATCGCGCCCAAGCGCGAGGACGTGACCGGCGAGGTCGAGCGCCGCGTCGTCGCCCAGCTGCTGACGATGATGGACGGGCTCGACTCCCGCGGCCAGGTGATCGTCATCGGTGCCACCAACCGCGTCGACAGCGTCGACCCCGCGCTCCGTCGCCCCGGCCGCTTCGACCGCGAGATCGAGATCGGCGTCCCCGACGAGACCGGCCGGAAGGAGATCCTGCAGATCCACAGCCGCGGGATGCCGCTGTCGGACGACATCGACCTCGACCACCTCGCGGCCGAGACCCACGGCTTCGTCGGCGCCGACATCGAGAGCCTCAGCAAGGAGGCCGCGATGAAGGCGCTGCGGCGCTACCTCCCCGAGATCGACCTCGACGAGGAGGAGGTGCCGCCGAGCCTGATCGACCGCATGATCGTCAAGCGGGAGGATTTCCGCGGCGCGCTCAACGAGGTCGAACCCAGCGCGATGCGGGAGGTGCTGGTCGAACTCCCGAAGATCACGTGGGACGACGTGGGCGGGCTCACCGACCCCAAACAGCAGGTGCAGGAGGCCGTCGAGTGGCCGCTCTCCACCCCCGAGAAGTTCGAGCGCATGGGCGTCGAGGCGCCGAAGGGCGTGCTGCTGTACGGCCCGCCCGGCACCGGGAAGACGCTGATGGCGAAAGCCGTCGCCAACGAGACCAACGCCAACTTCATCTCGGTCCGCGGCCCCCAGCTCCTCTCGAAGTGGGTCGGCGAGTCCGAGAAAGCGATCCGGCAGACGTTCCGGAAGGCCCGGCAGGTCTCGCCGACGATCATCTTCTTCGACGAGCTCGACTCGCTCGCGCCCAGCCGGGGCGAGCAGGCGGGCACGAACGTCTCCGAGCGCGTCGTCAACCAGCTCCTGACCGAGCTCGACGGGCTGGAGGAGATGGGCGAGGTGATGGTGATCGGCGCCACGAACCGCCCGGACATGATCGACCCGGCGCTGATCCGCTCGGGGCGGTTCGACCGCCTCGTGATGGTCGGCGCGCCCGACCAGGCCGGCCGCGAACAGATCCTCGACATCCACACCGAGCACACGCCGCTCGCGCCCGACGTGAGTCTGCGTGAGGTCGCCGAGATCACCGACGGCTACGTCGGCTCGGATCTGGAGTCGATCTGTCGGGAGGCCGCCATCGAGGCGCTCCGGGAGAGCGGCGACGCCGACGAGGTGGAGATGCGCCACTTCCGGCAGGCGATCGAGGCCGTCCGGCCGACGATCACCGACGACCTGATGAGCTACTACGAGAACGTCGAGGAGGAGTTCCGCGGCAGCTCCAGCGCGAACGTCGATCGGGGCAACCGCCTCGGCTTCCAGTAAGCGCAAACGGCCCTTTTCGTTTACACAACGACCTTTAGCCGCCGGTCCGTCGCCCAAGGTATGCGACGCCGTGCCCTCCTCACGACGATCGCGAGCGGGAGCGCCCTGCTCGCCGGCTGTGCCGCCGGCGAACCGACCGAGACCGAGCCAGGAACCGACCCCGCGACGGAGCCCGGGACCGAGACGCCCTCGCCGACCCCGCAGTCGACGCCCGACGCGGTCGTCGAACTCGAGGGGAACGCGCTGTTCGGCGCCAGCGTCGTCGAGCTCGACACCGTGGATCGGACGTACGCGCTCTCGCCGATGCGCTACCGCACCGAGAGCGGCGCCGAGATCCGGATGCGCTTCGACGCGACGGCGACCGCCGACCACCCCGCGCGGATCGTCGCGTCGGTCCAGAACGTCGAGCGGTACCCCGAGCAGTTCGACCTCGACTGGCTCCCGCCGTTCGGTCGTACCGCGAGTGAACCGCCACGCGAGCACCACGAGCGACTGATGGGCGCCGGCCTCCGCGACGAGGGGGGTCTGGTGCTCGCGCCGACAGACAACCACGACCTCGTCGACGACCCCCCGGCGGTCGAGCGCGGCGCCGACGGCTACTGGCGACTCGCAGGGGAGATCACGCGCTGGCTGCCCGAGACGCTGACGCTCGACCCCGGCGAGGCCGTCCGCGGCGAGTACGCCGTCGTCGGCCACCCCGAGGGGTCGGGTCGCCCCACCGGCGTCTACGAGTTCCTCGGCGGCGTCGACGGCGAGGACACGAGCATCACCGTCTGGCAGACGAGCGCGCCCGGCCCCGACGAGGCGTCCCGGTTCGCGGGCGAGTCGGTGCCGGCGATCGGCGGCGACGGCGAGGCCGGGGCGGGCTGGTACCACACCGCCGACGCGTCCTCGGGGACGTATCTCCGCCCCGAATCCGAGCGCGCCGAGCTCCCGGCGGGGATCACGTTCCAGTTCGTCAACCACACCCGCGAGGAGCTGGGCTGTGGCCACTGGTACGTGTACAAGCTCCACGACGGCCAGTGGTTCGACCTCGGGCCGTACGTCCGGACCGCCGAGTGCCGGATGGTGCCGCCGGCGGGGACGAAGTCCTGGACGCTGCACGCCTACCGCGGCGGCGGCGACCTCCCGCCCGAGTCGGGGCGCGCCTACCCCTTCCTCGGCGGCGGGCGCTACGCGGTCTCCGTGGGGTACGGCGCGGAGTCGTCGTCGAGCACGGCGATGGTCGAACTCGTCGGCGAGCCGATCGAGATCGTCCCGACCGACGGCGTCGAGGCCGACCGCGACGGCAGCACGGTGAGGGTCACGACGCCGGAGTGGGAGGGCGGCGACGGCGAGCACGACACCACGCTGTCGGTGACCCGCGCCGAGGACGCCGAGGAGACGCTGATCCGCGAGCAGGTGATGCGGCCGTGGTACCGCGGCCTGCGGAACACGCTCCCGTTCTTCGAGGCCGGCGTCGACGAGGTGCGGCTCCGGAGCGGCGACGGGGTCACGTACGGACTGATCGGCCACGACGAGTCGACCGGCCGCGTCCGGGTCGACGGCCAGGCGTACGAGCTCTCGGCGTCGGGGACGGAGTAGCGCTGCCGACAGCACAACACCCATCCCGCTACCGCCACTCCGTTCGTGTATGACGAGCAACCAGAGCGACACTTTCGAGATCGGCGAGTACACCGTTCACCGACTCGGCTTCGGGGCGATGCGGCTCTGCGGCGAGAACATCATCGGCGCGCCCGCCGACGAGGAAGCGGCCCGCGACGTGGCCCGCGAGGCGGTCGAGCTCGGCGTCGACTTCGTCGACACCGCCGACTCCTACGGCCCCGGAACCAGCGAGCGGCTACTCAGCGAGGCCGGAATCCTCGATGACGCGTTGATCGCCACGAAGGGTGGGATTCTCCGGAACCCCGACGGCGACTGGCTCCCGCGGGGCGACCCGGACTACCTCCGGAACGCCGTGCTCGCCTCGAAGGACCGCCTCGGTGTGGACAGCATCGACCTCTACCAGCTCCACCGCCCGGACCCCGACGCCGACTTCGAGGCGTCGGTGACGGCGCTCGGGGAGCTGAAAGACGACGGCCTGTTCGACAACGTCGGGCTGAGCAACGTCTCCGTGGAGCAGTTGGAGACCGCCCGCGACCACGTCGAGGTGGCGACGGTGCAGAACGAGTACAACCTCGCGAACCGCGAGCACCAGGACGTGCTCGACGCCTGCGAGGCCGCCGGGATCGGCTTCATCCCCTACTTCCCGATCGGCGCGGGCGACCTCGACGAGAAGGCGGCGGTCGTCGACGAGGTCGCCGAGGCCCACGACGCCTCGCGCTACCAGATCGCGCTGGCGTGGCTGCTCGGGAGTTCGGACGTGACGCTGCCGATCCCCGGCACGTCGAGTGTCAACCACCTGCGAGAAAACGTGGCCGCGAGCGGGATCGAGCTGACCGACGACGAGCTCGCACGGCTGGGCCAGTGAGTCAGTAGATCAGCTCGTCGGAGTTATCGACCATGTAGAGCGTGCGGGCGGCGACGTTGACCGTGTGGTCGCCGACGCGTTCGAGGTCCCGGACGGTGAGCAGGAGCCGCGACACGTCAGCCATCAGGTCCTCGACCTCGCCCTCGTCGTCGGCCTCCTTCTCGATCAAGTCCCGGACGATGATCTCGGAGGCGTTCTCACACAGCGCGTCGAGGTCGTCGTCGCGCTCGGCGACCGCGAAGCAGCCGTCGGCGTCCTCGTCCTCGTAGGCCGCCATCGCCATCGCGAGCATCTCCAGCGTCTCGTCGCCGATGCGCTGGACGTCGACGTCCGGGAACACCTCGTAGCGGGCCTCCTTGGCGTAGCCGCCGAGGTTGGTCGCGAGGTCGGCGATGCGCTCGAGGTCGGTGATGATCTTGAACGAGGAGGCGATGAAGCGCAGGTCGCCCGCGACTGGCTGCTGGAGCGCCAGCAGGTCGACGCAGTCCTGTTCGAGCTCGAGGTAGAGCTCGTTCACCTCGCTGTCGCGCTCGATCACCTCCT
Source organism: Halolamina rubra (assembly GCF_000739555.1). Classification (GTDB taxonomy): domain Archaea; phylum Halobacteriota; class Halobacteria; order Halobacteriales; family Haloferacaceae; genus Halolamina; species Halolamina rubra. The sequence continues at coordinate 87,941 of NZ_BBJN01000030.1, read as the reverse complement.
GGCCGAGCTCCCCGTCCTGCTGTTCGAGGGCGTCCAGCCCCATGCGGAGGCGTTCGGCGACGACCTCGCCCATGTACAGCACGTCCTCGCGGAGCGATTCGAGCTTCCGTTGGTAGTCTTCTCGTGGCATTATCCGAACTTCCCCGTGATGTAGTCCTCGACCCGCTCGTTCTCCGGGTTCTCGAAGATCTTTTCGGTGTCGTCGAACTCCACCAGCTCCCCGCCGGTGAGGAACACCGCGGTCTTGTCGGAGATGCGGGCCGCCTGCTGCATGTTGTGCGTGACGATGACGACCGTGTACTCCTCGGCCATCTCGTCGATCAGGTCCTCGATCTTCGAGGTCGCGACGGGGTCGAGCGCCGACGCCGGCTCGTCCATCAGCACCACCTCGGGGTCGACGGCGATGGCGCGGGCGATACAGAGTCGCTGCTGCTGCCCGCCGGAGAGATCCAGCCCCGACTGGTCAAGCTGGTCTTTCACCTCGTCCCACAGCGCCGCCTTTCGCAGCGCCTGCTCGACTTTCTCGTCGAGGTTCTCGGTGCGGTCCTGCAGGCGCAGCCCGTAGGCGACGTTGTCGTAGATGCTCTTGGGGAACGGGTTGGGCTGCTGGAACACCATCCCGATACGGCGCCGGAGCGCCACGGGGTCGACGTCGTCGTCGTACACGTTCTTCCCGTTGAACAGCATCTCGCCCTCGACGCGCGCGGCGTCGATGAGGTCGTTCATCCGGTTGATGCTCCGGAGGTAGGTGGACTTCCCACAGCCCGAGGGGCCGACCATCGCGGTCACCCGCTTCTCCGGGATCTCCATGCTCACCGACCGCAGCGCCTGGTTGTCGTTGTACCAGACGCTGAGGTCGCGGCTCTCGATTATCGTCGACGCCTCGCCGTCGGCGTCGCGATCCCGCCCCCGACCCTCGGGGACGCTCACCGCGTACTCATCGCCGCTCGATCCCTCGCTCACGTCAGTCCTCTGGTCAGCGTTGCTCATAGTGGTTGCGCACGTAGATGGCTATCGAGTTCATGCTCAGCATCGCCGTCAGCAGCACCACGATCCCCGCGGCGAGCACGGTGGTGTAGAACGCCGGGCTCGCGTACGTCGACGCCCAGACGTACAGCTGGAGCGGCATCGCGCCGATCGCGGAGTCCCAGGAGTTCGGCACGCCGAACACCTGCGCGGCGCCGATCACCAGCAGCGGCGCGGTCTCGCCGATCGCCCGCGAGAGCGCGAGGATCGTCCCCGTGAGGATCCCCGGAAACGCCCGGGGGAGCACGACGTTCTTCACGGTCTGCCAGCGCGTCGCCCCCATCCCGTAGGAGGCCTGCCGCGCGGAGTCGGGCACCGCCCGGATCGCCTCCCGCGAGGAGATGATCACGATCGGGAACACCAGCAGCGCGAGCGTCGCGCCGCCGACCAGCAGCGTCCCGGTCGGCTGGCCCGCGTAGCGGACGAACAGCCCCAGCCCCAGCAGGCCGTACACGACGCTGGGGACGCCCGCGAGGTTGCTGATGTTCACGTCGATGATCCGCGTGAGGGTAGTGTCGGGCGCGTACTCCTCGAGGTACACCGCGGCGCCGACGCCCGCCGGCACCGCGATGGCGGCGACGACGAACATCAGCAGGATCGTGCCGACGACGCCCGAGTAGATCCCGACGGCGCCGGGGTCGGCGCCGCGCTGGACGGTGCTGGTCAGGAACCCCCAGTCGACCCAGGACTCCGGCCCGGCGAAGCCGAGCGCGCCGACGAGCAGTTCGCCCGCGAGCGCGCCGCCGACGATCACCGCGGGCAGCAGCAGGCCGATCCGGCGCTCCGGGCGCTCCCGGGCGACGATCGCGACGTACAGCCCCGTCGGCACCGCCGCGAACAGCGCCAGCGCGACGCCCGGGATCGCGCCGAGCCCGGTCGTCATGCCGATCACGCCGCCGACGGCGCTCCCGAACAGGATCGCCACGCCGGCGATCCACCCGTCACGCCGGCCCCAGCGACCGCCGATCCAGCGACCCAGGAGGATCGCCTCGGGGATGCCCAGCGTCAGCACGAGCACCATCCAGTCGGCGGGGACGGTCGGGAGTGACTGCACGAGCCCCGGGATCACCAGCAGCGAGCCCACTGTGACGGCGAGCACTGTCGCCAGCTCCGCGAGGAACGGCACGTCGCGGTCGGTGCGGGCCAGGCCGACGACGAGGGCGGCCGGCACCGCGAGCGCGACGACGAAGGAGAGCCACACCAGCGTCGGGATGACGTCGATGAACAGCGCCGCGAGGCCGCCGGCGTACAGCGCGGCGACGGCCGGCAGCACCGTCCCGAGCAGCCCGGTCGTGAGCGTGCCGTAGCTCCGCTGGTAGCTCCACCAGCCGACGCCGATCGTCGGCAGGACGAGCGTGAGGAAGAACGTCAGGTGCCAGCCGGGGTCGGCCGTCAGCGGCCGGACCGCGTCGTTGGCGACGTACACCAGCAGCACCGCGAGCGTCAGGATGCCGGCCAGCGTCGACGCGAACAGCACGCCGCGGAACAGTGTGCCGATCCGCCGACTGACGCGGCCGAACCCCTCGTAGGCTTCACTCATTGGTAGTCCTCCTGGTAGTGTCGGGCGATCAGGTCACTCAGCACGTTCATCGCGAGCGTGATCACGAACAGCACCAGCCCCACCGCGAACAGGCTGCGGTACGCCAGCCCCCCGCCGGTCACGTCGCCGGTCAGGAGCTGGATCATCGCCGCCGTCATCGTCATCCCCGGTTCGAGGTAGGAGTCGGGGTCGAACAGCGAGAGGTAGGAGGCGATGCTGGTGGGGTCGAACTCGCGGGCGAGCGAGCCGCCGGCCAGCGTCACCGCCATCGTCTCGCCGATGGCCCGCGAGAGCGCGAGGATAAAGGAGGAGAAGATGCCGGACGCCGCCGCGGGGACGACGACGCCGGTCGACACGTCGTACTTGGTCGCGCCCATCCCGTAGCCGGCCTGTCGGAGGTCGTCGGGCACCGCCTGCATCGCGTCCTCGCTCACGGAGGCGACCATCGGGAGGATCATGATGCCGACGACGATGCAGGCCGAGGCGACGTTGAACAGCCCGTCGACGCCGAAGAAGGCGTCGAGCACGGGCGTGATGTACGCGACCGCGAAGATGCCGTAGATGATCGAGGGGACCCCCGCCAGGATCTCCAGCGCGGGCTTGAGGTACGACCGCGCCCGCTCGCTCGCGTACTCGCTGAGGTAGAGCGCGGTCGCGACCCCCAGCGGGATGGCGATCAGCCCGGAGCCGATCGTCACCATCAGCGTCACCGCGACCAGCGGCATGACGCCCAGGTTCGGCCCCTGGAGCCCCCACTCGCTGCCGGTGAAGAACTCGGTCAGCGTCGCCGTCGGGCCCTCGATCCCCAACAGCGGCGCGGATATCGTGAAGAACTTCGCAGCCTCGTACACGAGGAGGCCGATGATACTCAGCGTCGTCGCGACCGAGAGCGCCGCACAGCCGAAGAAGAACGCTTTCGCGAGCAGTTCCCGCGAGGAGTTCTGCGTCCGGCGGGTCAGCCCCTCGGTCGCCCCGTCCCCGCTCATAACGTATCACTCATCGGTGTAACCTCGAAAAAGCGCTTCGTTGTGTGGTTCACGAGTCGACGACTACTCGGACGCGGCCTCGATGGCCGACTCGAGTCGGTCCAGCATCTCGTCGCGCTCCTCCTCGGTGTTGGGGACGTAGCCGACCTCGTCGGCGACGATCGTCTCGCTGGTGCTGTTCTCGAGCCAGAAGCGGGCGAACTCCGCGATGTGTTCCTCCGCCAGCGCGGACTGCGCGGGGTAGGTGAACAGCGGCCGCGAGAGCGGCTGGTACTCGCCGCCGCTCGCGGTCTCGAGCGTCGGCTTCACGCAGCCGTCGCCGTTGTCGATCCCGAGCGCGGTGACGCGGTCGGTGTTCTCGGAGTAGTAGGCGTACCCCATGTAGCCGATCGCGTACTCGCTGTTGGCGACGCCGTTGATGATCTGGTTGTCCTGCTCGGTCGACTGGTAGTCGGTGCGGTGGCTGCCCTCCTCGCCGATGATCTCCTCGAGGAAGTAGTCGAACGTGCCGGAGGCGTCGGTGGGGCCGTACAGCTTGATCTCCTCGTCGGGCCAGTCGCCGTTCACGTCGCTCCAGGTCGTCGGCTTCCCCTCGGCCGACCAGATCTCCGCGAGCTGCTCGACGGTGATGCACTCCTCGCCGTCCTCGCCGAACCAGCTCGCGTCGTTGTTGACGACGACGGTGACCGCGTCGGTGGCGACTTTCAGCTCCACCGGCGTCACGTCGTTGCCCGAACACTGCTCCTCCTCGGTCCCCGTGATCGGCCGGGAGGCGTTGTTGAAGTCCGTATCGCCCGTACAGAAGTAGTTCGTGAACCCGCCGCCGCTCCCCGTGGAGTTGACCGAGATGTCGACGTTCGGGTGGACGTCCTCGGCGGTGAACTCCCCGCGCATCGCGACCGAGAGCGGGAACACCGTCGAACTCCCCGAGATGTCGATGTCGCCCGAGAGCCCGCCGTCGGTCTCGGTGCCCGTGTTGCTCGTACAGCCGGCAGCCGCGACCGCACCCGTCGCGGCGGCGCCGGCCAGGAACGTTCGTCGGGAGACGCCGTCGGTCTGTTTTGCCATCACTGGATGCCAGTAGCTTCGAGGGTAAATACACTACTATGAAATCTATATAGACGAACGTTTGGAAACAGTTCGCACGCCATCCCTCGCGAACTGAGGCCGGACCATCTCCACGTCGGTCGGATTCTGGACCGTCGTTGGCACGTCGTGGCTACCGAACTGGGCTGAGTTCCGGATCGTGGACCCCGCGCACGCCGCTCGATCGGCGCGAACGTGTCGAAGTATATAGTCGAGAGGAACGTTTAACATCGGCGGCACGTCTACGTAGTGTCGATGGTTGAGACCCGGAAGGTGCAGGTGACGGGCGGCTCGACGTTCACTGTCTCGATTCCGAAGGAGTGGGCCACCGGGAACGACGTCGAGGCCGGCACGCGCGTCGAGTTCCACCCCGAGGGCGACTCGCTGATCCTCACGCCCGTCAGCGAGGCCGAGCGCACCGAGGGGAGCCTCGACGTGGCGGGGCTCGAGGGCGAGGAGCTCCGGCGGGCGGTGATGACGATGTACGTCTCGGGGTTCGACGTGATCTCCTTCGAGGCCGACCGCATCACCACCGATCAGCGCCGGACGGTCAGGCAGGCGACCCAGAGCCTCGTCGGTCTCGAGGTGCTGGAGGAAACTGCCGACCGCGTGGTCGTCCGGGACCTGCTCGACTCCTCGGAGCTGTCGATCTACAACGCCGTCGACCGGATGCGCCTGATCGCGTCGTCGATGCTCGACGACGCCGTCGAGGCGCTGGCGACCGGCGACGCGGACCTCGCGGCGGACGTGATCCAGCGCGACGACGACGTGGACCGCCTGTACATGGTGGTCTCCCGGATCTTCCGAGCGACGCTCCGGAGCCCGACCGCCGCCGAGGAGTTGGGGCTCCCCCGCGAGGTCTGCTTCGACTACCACTCGAGCGCCCGACAGCTGGAGCGGATCGCCGACCACGCGACGAAGATCGCCCACCTCTCCCGCGAGCTCGAGGGGAAGCCGCCCGAGGAGGTCACCGAGTCGCTCCGGGAGCTGCAGGACGCCGCCGCGGGCGTGATCGACGACGCGATGGCGGCGCTGTTCGCCGAGGAGAACGACGAGGCGATCCGGCTGGCCAACGGCGCCCGCGAGCGCGTCCAGGAGCTCGACAGCAGCGCCCGCGGGATCGACGAGCTCCTCCGGGAGCTCGACCCGGCGCGGGCCCAGCTCCTCGGGCTGATCGTCGACTCGCTCTCCCGGTCGGCGGACTACGGGGGGAACGTCGCCGAGACGGCGCTGCAGAAGGCGGCGCCGACGCCGTAAGTCGAGGCTCTGTGAGGGCTGGACCGCTACAGACGCCGGACGGTTCGGAGTAGCAGTCGCTCGACCGCAGAACAGTCGGAAGAACGGTGTGCCCCGTTATTCAACGACGACCGCGCTCACCTGCCCGGACTGGCCGGGACGGGAGGTGACGCGGGCGGTGCCGGCGCTGGTCTCGATGACCGCGCCCTTCGTGATGATGTTCCGCCGGACGTAGTTGACGTTCGCCGGGTTCTCGGTCACGTCCTCGATCTCGGCCTCGACGGTCTCCTCGCCGTCGGCGACCTGCGCGACGTTCGTCGAGAGCGCGCGGATCTTGCGCTCGTTCCCGCGGGCGTCGACGGTGCGGAACCGCGGCTCGCCGACGGTAGTCTCGGTGGGCTCGTTACCCAGCTGGTGGCGCTTCTTCTTTCGGGATCGGACGCGTCGGCCCCCGGTTCGCTTGCGCGGAGAGGGTCCCTGGTCTTGCATACTCCCGGGAACGGCCAGCGAGCACTTGAAGCGTTCGACTCCCGACGGCGGCTCCGCAACGCTTAGGCCCGGCGCCACACCCCACACGAGTATGAGCTTACGGACCACCGTCGCCGTCCCGTTCCGCCAGGAGGGCCGGGACCGACTGGGCGACGGCGAGTTCGTCGTCGCGCTCTCGCTGGACCGGGACTGGTTCTCCCCGGACCAGGCCAAGCGCGTGGTCGACGTGGCGCTCGGCCGCGGGCTGCTCGATCGCGACGACGGCGAACTGGTCGCGACGTTCGACCCCGACGGCGTCGACGTGCCCGAGGAGTTCTCCCCCGACGCGACGTGCTGCGTGAGCAGAGCGCCTTCGAGCAGGTGCTCGACCGCGTCACCGACGCCGGGGTGGAGAAACAGGCCGCCGTCGCGGGGATCAACGAGCTCCAGCGCGAGCTGGGGCTGACGATCGAGGCCGCCGCCATCGTGTACGCGCGCCGCGAGGGCGTCGACGTGAGCGACGCCGCGGGCGCGGCCCGCAACTCGGTGCTGGGCGAATGAGCGCCGACCGCATCACCGACGGCCACCGGATCGCCCAGCTGCTCGCCTCCGAACTCGAGAGCGGCGCCAGCCACGACGCGCTCGCGGTCACCGACGCCGACCCCGACGTGGAGCCCACGCCCGAGGGCGCGCTGGCCTACCGCGTGCTGAACACCGCGCGCGACGAGCCGATCGCGACCGTCTACGTCCAGCCCGACCGCGTCCGCGTGGAGTTCCGCGCGCGCCCGCGGCGGTCGCCGACGCCGCCGAGGAGCAGGGGCTCCGCGTCCGCCCCAAGGCCAGCCAGCCGCCCCGGACGATCGTGTTCGTCGAGGACGGCGCGGAGGTGAAGCGCGTGATCCCCGCCTTCGACGCCGCCGTCGACGCCGACTGATCAGGGTTCGAGCCGGTCCAGGATCGGGATCTCCGCGAGCCGCTCGTCGTCGAGCGCGTCCCAGTCGACCCCCGACGGCTTCGCCGCCGGCGCGCCCGTCCGGATCGACCGCTCGGGCGTGAAAAGTCGATCCATCGGCACGTCCAGCGGCGTCGTCGGCACCTCGTCGCCGACCACCTGGATCTCGTGCACCGTCGTCGCTGTCGTCGTGTCGTCGTCGACCAGCCCGAACTCCCGCAGGATTGCGAACTCCAGGTCGCTGTACCCCTCGCCCTTGCCGACGCGAGCGCCGTCTTCGGTGACCGCGACGCTGCCGGAGACGATCAGGTCGATCGGCGCCATCGCCTCGGGGCCGACCGGGACGCCGAGCGCCGACGAGCCGCCGATGGTGGTCGCGTGGTCGATGTCGTCGATCTCGGCTGGGTCGAGCCGCAGGAAACAGTCCTCGTCGCTGAGCCGCGGGACGGCCATGTACAGCAGTTTCCCAGACTCCAGTGCCCGCCGCCGGACTGGTCGCTGCGGCGAGTCGGGGTTGCACTTGATCGCGTCCGCGGCCGCCCAGGCGTCGGTGGCCGCGAGCCGTTCGGCCGCCCGTTCGGCGCCGGCGAAGTTGGGGATCCGGCCGTGGGGTGGGAACGGGAAGCGGGCGTCGCCGCTCTCCTCGAGTTCGTCCCACACGCGTTCGCGGAGCGCTTGCTTCTCCATGGCGCCCCGTTGGAGCGCCAGTCGCTTAGCCCCCCGGACGGTCGCCCCGACGGCAACGCTTTTTCCGGGGCGGTGGGATGTGGGGCCGTGAACGTCGGTCAGCTCCCCGGCCCGATCCGCTTCCTCGGTTCGCTCGTCGACAGGCTGGCGCCGCTGTTCCCCAACTGGGGGAGCTCCCCAGCCGTGAGCTTCCTGATCCTGGTGCTGTTCACCGCCTTCGGCTACGGGCTGTCGCGGTACGTCGTGCGGCTCGTCGGCCGCCAGGTCGCCAAGCGGTTCCGGCGCCAGAGCGTCGCCCAGCAGATCCTCCGGCTGATTCGGGCGCTCGTCTCGCTGTTCTTCTTCCTCGTCGGCGCGGGGCTGGTCGGCCTCGAACTCGGCAACATCGTGCTCTCGGTGACGGTGTTCTCGGCGGTGATCGGGATCGTGCTGGCGCCGCTCGTGGGGTCGATGGTCAACGGGCTGTTCCTGCTGGCCGACGAGCCGTACGAGATCGGCGACATGGTCGAACTCTCCGACGGCACCCGCGGGTTCATCGACGACATCACGATCCGGTACACGAAGATCTTCACGCTCGAGAACACGTTCCTCGTGATTCCCAACGACGTGATCAGGGAGGACAAAGTGACGAACTTCTCGGCGGAGGACGAACGGATCCGGCTGTCGCTCTCCGTCGAGGTGACGTACGAGAGCGACGTGGCGACCGCCCGATCGCTGATCGAGAGCGCGGCGAGCAAGGTCGACGAGGTGATCGAGGGCGGACCCGACATCCGGATCGGCTCGGCGCGCTACCCCGCGCGGCCGACCTGCTACATCGACGAGTTCCACGACGACGGCGTGATCCTGACGCTCCGCTACTGGGTCGACCGGCCGTACAAGCTGCTGACCGCTCGCTCGCGCGTCCAGACGGCGATCTGGGAGCGGCTGGAGGAGCAGGACGTCGACGTGGAGATCGCCTACCCGCACCGCCACCTGGTGTTCGACGACACGAGCGGCGAGGCCCGGGTCGCGACCCGGGAGGCCGCCGAGCGGGCGGCCGTCGACTCCGCCGCGGTCCGCGGCGAGGCCGCCCCGGAGGAGGACGCCGAGAACGGGCCCTGATCTGGTCGCGGGGGTCACGCGGGCGCGCGCCTGTACCGTTACCTTTCTGCCTCGCCGGCCCCGAGTCCTAGGCATGACCACAGGGATCGCGGTGCTCAACTTCGGGGAGCCGGCCACGGCCGACCGGGACGTCGTCGAGGAGTACCTCGAACGCATCTTCTTCGCGAACATGGACATCGAGGGCGAGACCACCGAGGCGGCGGCCCACGAGCGCGCCAGCACGCTGGCGGAACGCCGCGCGCCCGGGCTGATGGAGGAGTACGGCGAGATCGGCGGCTCGCCGCTGAACGCCCACGCGCGGCGCCAGGCCGAGCTCGTCGAGACCGAGCTCCGCGACCGCGGCTACGACGTGGAGACGTACGTCGGCTACCAGTTCATGGAGCCGTTCATCGGCGACGCCGCCGAGGCCGCCCACGCCGACGGCGTCGACCGGCTGATCGGCCTCCCCGTCTACCCGCTGTGTGGCCCCTCGACGACGGTGCAGGCGCTGGAGAAGCTCTCCGAGGCCGTCGACGAGCTCGACTGGGACGTCCCGTACACCGAGATCACGGGGTACCACACCCACTCCGCCTACGCCCGGCTCCGCGCGGACAACATCCGGCAGACGCTGGACCGCGAGGGGCTCGAGCTCGACGAGGACACCCGGCTGATCTTCTCGGCCCATGGCACCCCCACCTACTACCTCGACGAGGGGAGCCGCTACGTCCAGTACGTCGAGGAGTACTGCGAGATGGTGGCGGGGATGCTCGGCTACCCCGACTACGAGCTGGGCTACCAGAACCACGCCAACCGCGACGTGGAGTGGACCCAGCCCGACGTGGAGGACGTGGTCGAGGAGATCGACGCCGAGCGCGTCGTCGTCGACCCCACGAGCTTCATGCACGAGCAGAGCGAGACGCTCGGCGAGCTCGACGAGGACCTCCGCGAGGAGGCCGAGGAGCGGGGGCTTGGGTTCACTCGGGTGCCCGTCCCCTACGACGACGAGCGGTTCGTCGGCCTGCTCGCCGACCTCACCGAGCCGTTCATCGCCGACTTCGACCCGGACCTGTACGGCCTCCAGCAGTGTAAATGCCGGCCGGAGCCGAACGCGATGTGTCTGAACGCCCGTCGCAACGAATGAGCGACGACGAGGACGCGGCCGGCGGCGCCGACGACCCCAGCGTCGCGATCGTCGGCGGCGGGATCACCGGGCTCTCGACGCTGCACGCCCTCGACGAGCGCGGCGTCGACGCCGTCGCCTTCGAGGCGACTGACGAAGTCGGTGGCGTCGTCCAGAGCCGCGATGTCGACGGGAAGCTGCTCGAGGTCGGCCCCCAGCGCCTGCGACTGACCGACGCGATCCGGGCGATGGTGACCGATCTCGACATCGCCGACGAGCTGATCACGGTCGACGACGATCTGCCGCTGTTCGTCTACGCCGACGGGAAGCTCAGGGAGGTGCCGCGGTCGCTGTCGGCGTTCCGCCGCACGGACCTGCTGTCGACGCGGGCCAAACTGCGCCTGCTGGCCGAGCCGCTGACCGACCCGATCGACCCCGAGGAGACCGCACAGGACGCGTTCGTCCGCAAGTTCGGCGCGGAGACGTACACGAACCTGATCGCGCCGCTGTTCGGCGGCACGTACGGCTCCGACCCCGCCGAGATGCCGGCGAGACACGCACTGGAGCCTATGATGGGGCTCGAGAGCCGGAAGGGGAGCCTGCTGCGGGCGGCGCTCTCCCGGCTGGTGTTCTCGAACGAGGAGACGCCGCCGGCGGCGAGCTTCGAGTCGGGGCTCCAGCGCCTGCCGGAGGCGCTGGCCGAGGCGTACGCCGACCGGCTCCACCGCGAGACACCGGTGACGGCGATCGAGCGCGCCGGGGCCGGGTCGGACGCCGAGTGGCTCGTTCACACCGACGACGACACCCGTCGCGTCGACCACGTCGTGGTGACGACGCCCGCCGCCGAGACCGCAGACCTCGTCGAGGGCGTCGACGCCGAGAGCGCCGCGGCGCTCCGGGAGTTCAACTACAACCCGCTGGTGCTGGTCCACCTGGAGAGCGCGGTCCGCGCCGACGGGTTCGGCTACCAGGTGCGCCGGACCGAGCCGATGCGCACGCTGGGCGTGACGTGGAACACGAGCCTGTTCGACCGCGACGGCGTGTACACCGCGTTCCTCGGCGGGATGCACGACCCCGAAGCGATCGAGCGCGACGACGAGACGCTGGGCGGGACCGCCGCCGAGGAGTTCGAGCGCGTGATGGGCGTCGACGCCGAGGTGCTACACGTCGAACGGATGCCGCGGGCGTTCCCCGCGTGGGACGACTCCTGGGCGGCCTGCGAGCGCGTCGACCTGCCCGAGGGGATCACGCTCGCGACCAACTACACCGGGCGGATGGGGCTCCCCTCCCGGGTGCGCGAAGCGCGACGGCTCGCCGGGGAGCTCTCGAACGCGCTGGGCGAGTAGCCCGCTCGATTCCGTTCAGTCCCACTCCCAGTTCTGCGCGGTCTCGACGAACGCCTCGACGCCCTCGATCGGTGTGTCGCGGTTGACGCCGTGCCCGAGGTTGAGGATGTGCCCTTCCGGCCCCGCGGCCTCGATGATCTCCGCGGTCCGCTCGCGGACCGTCTCGGGGTCGGCGTACAGCAGCGTCGGGTCGAGGTTCCCCTGCACGGGGCGCTCGCCGAGTTCGGCGCGGGCGGTCGCCATGTCGACCGTCCAGTCGAGCGCGACCACGTCGGCGCCGGTGGCGTCGAGGCTGTCGAGACGGCCGCCCATGTTCCGGACGAACTCCACCGTCGGCAGGTCGACGCGCTCGAGTATCTCCCGGTGCAGCGGAAGCACGTACTCCTCGTAGTCGGAAGGCGGCAGCACGCCCGCGTAGGTGTCGAACAGCTGCACCGCGTCGGCGCCGTGGTCGGCCTGCATCTCGAGGTACTCGGCGACCACGTCGGCGAAGCGCTCCATCAGCTCCAGGAACGCCTCGGGGTGGCGGGCGCGGAACTTCCGGACCTCCTTCCGCCCGCGGTCCGGGCCGCCGGCGACGACGTACGACGCCAGGGTGAACGGGCCGCCGGCAAAGCCCAGCACGGCGTCCTCGTCGGCGACGCTCTCGCTCAAGCGGTCGAGCAGGTCGGCGACGAACCCCAGCTCCTCGCGCACGTCGCCGCGGCGACGGGCCACGTCGTCCGGCCCCTCGACCGGGTTCTCGATGACGGGGCCGACGCCGGACTCGATGTGGTAGTCGAAGCCGAGCGGCTCGAGGCAGGTGAGGATGTCCGAGAACATCACCACGCCGTCGACGCCGTAGCGCTCGTACGGCTGGAGCGTGATCTCCTCGGCGACCGCGGGGGTCTCGATCGCCTCGCGGAAGGAGTACTGCTCGCGGAGTTCGCGGTACTCGGGCAGGTGCCGGCCGGCTTGCCGCATCAGCCAGACGGGCGGGCGCTCGGTGCGCTCGCCGCGGGCGGCACGCACGAGAAGCGGATCGGTCATAGCGGGGGTTGGGCGGGTCGGGGTTAGTGCGTTTCCGTTCGATGCGGGACCATCGAGCGATCGCGTGACCGACGGGGCGACTACTTCCACTGCTCGGCGCCGGGCTCGGACTGGAGTTCGCCTTTCGCCTGCCGGCCGCTCGGGTAGAACGCGAGCAACAGGACGGCGCCGTAGAACACGCCGACGCCCAACAGCACCGCCTCGCCCGGGATCGCGCCCACGCCGGCGGCGGCGACGACGCTCGTGAGGCTCCCGAACACGGTCAGCCGGACGACCCACGCGCCGACCAGCACGGAGATCAGCGGGAAGTACACCCGACGAAGGCGGCGAGAGGTGGCCTCGACCGCCGAGATCTTGATCGTCGGCTCGCGGAAGTCCTCGCTCAGCAGCTGGCGCCAGTTCGACTGGACGGCGCCCTCCGGGTCGAGCGCGTTCGCGAACACGTTCTCCTCCAGCAGCCGGACCCGCGAGCGCCAGATGTCGTACACGCGGTAGCGCCGGACCTCGATCCACAGGAAGATCATCACCATCGCCATCCCGATGAGCAGGATGTAGTGGGGCCGCGAATCGGCGGAGAACGCCCAGGTCAGCAGCGTCGCCGTCACGACGACGGCCCAGTTGGTCGTCCGGTCGATCCGCGTCCGCCAGGAGGTCATCCGGGCGAGCTCACCCCGGTAGGTGTGGCCCATGAGCGAGAGGAAGTCGGACCGATCGGTGGCCGCCTCGCCGGCGATCTCGCGCTCCTCGGGGGACTCCGGGTCGAAATCGGGCGGGATGTCGGTCACCCGCGTGAGTACACCCCCCGACTGTATAAGCGTGTGACACCACCCCACGCGGAGCGGCGGGGCCGGCCGACCCACCTCACACCGGCCGCAGGTGCTCGCAGTCGCCCGCCGTCACGCGCTCGCGCTCGCCGTCGTCGGTCTCGACGACGAGCGCGCCGGGGAACTCGACGTCGACGGCCGCGCCGACGATCTCGCCGCCGGGCGTGTCGACCCGCACGCGCTGGCCGAGCGTCGCCGCGTGCTCGCGCCAGGCGTCGAGGATCGAGTCGGGGTCGCTGCGGAGCTCGTCATACGTCTCCAGCAGGCGCTGGGTGAACGCGCGGCGGTCGACCGGCTCGCCGCGCTCGATCTGGAGCGACGTGGCGCCCTCCGGGAGCGCGTCGGCGCCCACGTTCGCGTTCACGCCGACGCCGACGATCAGCCACGCGACGCGGTCGGCCTCGCCCTCCATCTCGGTGAGGATCCCGCAGAGCTTTCGCCCGCCGCGTTCGCCCGAGTCGCCGACCAGCACGTCGTCGGACGAGTCCGACTGGCTCTCGTTCGCTCTGGTCACGAGAACGTCGTTGGGCCACTTGATCGAGGCGTCGACGCCGGCCTCCCGCGCGGCCCTCGTGACCGCAACCGCGGCCGCGAGCGTGTAGACGGGCGCGTGCGCCGGCGGCGCGTCCGGGCGGAGCAGCAGCGAGGTGTAGATCCCGCCCGCGGGGCCGGTCCAGCCGCGGTCCAGTCGCCCGCGGCCGGCGGTCTGCTCGTCGGCGACGATCGCCACGTCCGCGCGGCCCTCGGCGGCGAGTTCGCGGGCGCGCTCGTTCGTCGAGCCGATGCTGTCGTGGAACTCCACGTCGAAGGCGGCGTCGAGGCCGAACTCGATCGCGGCGCCGCCGAACTCCGGCACGTCGGTCACGCGGTAGCCGTCGTCGACGCTCTCGATGCCGAGCCCCGCCTCGCGGAGCGCCTCGACCTGCTTCCAGACCGCGGCGCGGGAGACGCCGAGGCGGTCCGCGAGTTCCGGGCCGGCGACGGGGCCGTCGGCGAGCGCGTCGAGCAGCGCGCGGCGCGTGTCGGTCATGGCTCGTGGTGGGAGCGGCGGGGGTAAATCGGTCGTGGTTCGACAGGCGACGTACTCGGTCTCGGTCGGTCACTGCTCGCTTTTCCGCGGGAGTTTACCGGCTCCTTTCAGTCGGCGTTTTTCCGGTGTCGCACCGCACGCTCGCGGGTCACTCCGTTCCCCGCTCGCGTTACCGAGGGAGTTTACCGCTCCCTTCGGTCGCGTTTACCTCCCTCGCATGTTCGGAATCCTTTTGCGACACCTGGGCGACGTTGCCGACAATGACTGCAGGTGGTCCACAGTGACGATGGAGGACCGCATCGAGGAACTCCGAGAGCGCCGCGAGGAAGCCCTGAAGGGCGGGGGCGAGGAGCGCATCGAGCGCCAGCACGAGAAGGGGAAGATGACCGCCCGCGAGCGGATCAACTACTTCCTCGACGACGGCACGTTCACGGAGTTCGACCAGTTCCGGACCCACCGCAACCACAAGTTCGGGATGGAGGAGAAGCAGCAGTACGGCGACGGCGTCGTCACGGGCTACGGCGAGGTCAACGGCCGGAAGGTGTTCGTGTTCGCCCACGACTTCACCGTGTTCGGCGGCTCGCTCGGCGAGGTGTTCGCCGAGAAGGTGACGAAGGTGATGGACAAGGCGATGCAGGTCGGCGCGCCAGTCGTCGGCCTCAACGACTCCGCGGGCGCGCGGATCCAGGAGGGCGTCGACGCCCTCGGCGGGTTCGCGGAGATCTTCCGCCGCAACCAGGAGGCGTCCGGCGTCGTCCCGCAGGTGTCGGCGATCATGGGCCCCTGCGCCGGCGGCGCGGTGTACTCACCGGCGATGACCGACTTCACGTTCATGGTGAAAGACACCAGTCACATGTTCATCACCGGGCCCGACGTGGTCGAGACGGTCACCGGCGAGGAGGTCAGCTTCGAGGAGCTCGGCGGCGCAGTCACCCACGCCTCCACCTCCGGCGTCGCCCACTTCGCCGAGGAGAGCGAGGAGGAGGCGCTGGACAACATCGCGCGCCTGCTCTCCTACCTCCCGCAGAACAACGTCGAGGACCCGCCCCGGGTCGACCCCTGGGACGACCCCGAGCGCGCCGACGAGTCGCTCAACCAGGTGGTGCCGGACGAGCCGCGCAAGCCCTACGACATGCACGACGTGCTGGAGTCGGTCGTCGACGAGGGCTCGTTCTTCGAGGTCCACGAGGAGTTCGCGAAGAACCTCGTCACGGGGTTCGCCCGGATGGACGGCCGCTCCGTGGGCGTGCTCGCCAACCAGCCCCGGGTCAACGCCGGCACGCTGAACATCGAGGCCAGCGAGAAGGGCGCGCGGTTCATCCGCACCTGCGACGCGTTCAACGTCCCCGTGCTGACGTTCGTCGACGTGCCGGGGTTCATGCCCGGCACGGACCAGGAGCACAACGGGATCATCCGCCACGGCGCGAAGCTGCTGTACGCCTACTGCGAGGCGTCGGTCCCCCTGCTCACCACGATCACCCGGAAGGCCTACGGCGGCGCGTACGACGTGATGGCCTCCAGCCACGTCGGCGCCGACGTGAACTACGCCTGGCCGACCGCCGAGATCGCGGTGATGGGCCCCCGTGGCGCGGTCAACATCCTCTACAGCGACGAGCTCGAAGCCGCCGACGACCCCGACGCGCGCCGTGAGGAGCTGATCGCGGAGTACCGCGAGGAGTTCGCGAACCCCTACACCGCCGCCGACCGCGGCTACGTCGACGACGTGATCGAGCCGCCGGAGACGCGCTCGCGGCTCATCTCCGACCTCGAGATGCTGCAGGGCAAGCGCGAACAGACGCCCCAGAAGAAACACGGCAACATCCCGATATGACCGACGCGGAGCGCGACGAATCGGCAACGGGCGATGCCGCCGCCGGCCTCGCCGACCGCCTCACGCTGCCGGACGACGCCGACGAGGCCGAGGCCGCGGCCATCGCCGCCGCCGTCTCGGCGCACATCCGGGACCAGGAGGCGGCTGCCGCCGCCACCGCGGCCGAGAGCGACGAGGAGAGCTGGCAGGAGAAGCGCTGGGGGTTCGCGGGCCGCGTGGAGTCGCTCCAGCGCCGGACCGTCAGAGTCAGAGACGGCACGCCCACCGACGCCTGGAGCGCCGCGGGCCGGACGGATCGGCTCTGAGTCGGTCGGGTTCTCAGTCGCCGAAGTAGAGGTACGCCCGCGGCGCGACGATGCCGAGCAGGACGACGATCGCGAAGGCGATCCACTCCGGTACGTCGGTGAACACGGCGACGCCGATCCCGAGGGTCGCCGCGACGACCGCGAAAACCAGTCGGACCCGGATCTCCCGGTCGAAGTCGAGGCCGCTGCCGTTCTCGCTCATACGCTCCCTCCGAGAGCCGCGCCCCTGAACGCGTCGGTCGCTACTCGCCGGCGACCACGTCGTCGCCGACGCCGATCTCGCCGCCCTCGACGATCTCACAGCGCAGGCCGCCGCGGTGGACCAGCGCCTCTTGGATCCCCTTCTCCTCCAGTTTCCGCTCGAGATAGGTGCAGGGTTCACAGAGCTCGGCCCCCTCGACGACGGCGTCGCCGACGCGGAACCGCTCGCCGAGCAGGCGGTTCAGGCCGATCCCCCGGACCGTGAGGTTTCGGCGGTGGGCGCCGGGCGCGAAGCTCACGTCGTACTCCGCCTCGGCTTGCTCGATCGCTTCGGCCTCGATGAGCGTCACGTCGCGCGTGCGGTCCTCGTCGCCGCCCGAGAACGTCCCCTCGTTCTCGAAGTAACGATCGCCCTGCAGCCCCTTCCCGACG
This sequence comes from Halolamina rubra, assembly GCF_000739555.1. GTDB lineage: Archaea > Halobacteriota > Halobacteria > Halobacteriales > Haloferacaceae > Halolamina > Halolamina rubra. The sequence continues at coordinate 70,762 of NZ_BBJN01000030.1, read as the reverse complement.
ACGGCGTCGACGGACTCCCGCCGCTCGGGCGGGGCGCCCGCCTCGCCGGCGACGTGGACGTGCTCGACGGTTCCGGTCATGCCCCCGGCTGGGGACTGACCGCCAATAAGCCCGCGGGTGGCGGCGACTACTCCGCGCCGACGAACTCGTCCAGCGTCGCCGGCCGGCCGCGGCGCTCGCTGACCAGCGCGCCCGCCACGTCCAGGTCCAACCGGTCGACCGCCTCGCGGCCGACGCGCTCGGTCGCCGGCTCGACGGTGTAGACGCCGAGGCGCCACTGCTGGTACTGTGCGGTCCGGAGCGCCTTCACCAGCGGCGACTGGCGACCCAGCCGGCGGATCTCGTCGCCGACCATCACGCGGCTCGTCGACTCGGTCATCGACGGCTCCGCGGGCACGTCGACGAGCACCTCCCGGGCGTCGAGGTCGCAGGCGGCGGCGATCTCGGCCTCCAGCTCCCGGAGCTCCTCGTGGCCGGCGTCGAGCAGCCAGTCCGGCACCCCGCCCAGCTCCGCCCAGACTGCGCGCTTGTACAGGTCCCGCTCGGCGTAGCGCCGGGCGAACTCGGCGGTCTCCTCACGGAGCCGCAGCGAGACGAGCAGCCCGTGGTCGTCCATCCGGCGGAGCTCCTCGGCGGTCAGGTCGGGGTCGCTCCGGAGCAGGCGCTCGGCCGCGCTCCGGAGCATCGCCTTACTGATCCGGGCGACGTGGTGGGAGTAGACGGTGGGGTTCATCAGCGCCCGGGCGACCAGCAGCGACTCGGCGCTCTGGACGTTCCCCGGCCCGAGCACGAGCTCGCCGTCGACGAACCGCAGCGCCCGCACGAGTCGCCCGGGGTCGATCGTGCCGTACGGAACGCCAGTGTGGTGGGCGTCCCGGACGAGGTAGTCCATCCGGTCCACGTCGAGTTCGCCCGAGACCAACTGGCCGTACTTCCCCTCGCCGGCGACGAGGCCCGCGACGCGGGAGGGCTCCAGCCCGTTCGCCCGGAGCACGTCGCCGACCTGGCCCTCTGCGAGCAGTTCGTCGACGTCGTCGTGGTACTTCCCCGTCTCGCGGTGGGTCAGCGACTCGATGTTGTGCGAGAACGGCCCGTGGCCCACGTCGTGGAGCATCGCCGCCGCGCGGACGCGCTCGGCGTCGACGCCGTCGACGTCCATCTGGTCGAGCGCCTGCTCGGCGAGGTGGTAGACGCCGAGCGAGTGCTCGAAGCGCGTGTGGTTCGCGGAGGGGTAGGCCAACTGCACCGTCCCCAGCTGCTTGATGTGGCGGAGTCGCTGGACCGCGGGGGTGTCCAGCAGGTCGGCGGCGACTCCCTCCACCTCGATGTGGTCGTGGACGGAGTCCTTGATCGTCGTCATACGCCGGGGTTCGGCGGCATCCGGTAAAAAGGACGGTAGATAGGACGGAATGCGAGCTTACTGGAACCCCACGGGGTTGCTGTTAGCGTTCAGTACTGGGAGTGAGACTCCCCTTCATCTGGGAACGCCTCACGAGCGGCTTCCGCTGCATCGGTCCCCTTCCACATCCTTGAACCGGCCAAGACGCAGCGATATTGCTCACACGATCCCTTGATTCGGAATCGACAAAAGCGTCCGCCCGCCTACTCCCCGTTCTCGAACTCCCGCTCCCCGAGGTGGCTGCGCAGCGTGTCCACGTCCTTGTTCCCGGCGCCGGTGTTCAGCAGCACCACCGTGTCGTCTGCCCCGAGTTCGCCCGACTCGGCGAGGTCGAACGCCCCTGCGGCCGCTGCGGCGCAGGTCGCGCCCATCTCCACGCCCTCGGTCCGGGCGATCTCGACGGCGGCGTCGAGGATTTCTTCGTCGCTCGCCGCGACGGCGCCACCGCCGCTCTCTTCGAGCGCGTCGAGGATCATCGGACTCGCGCCCGGGTCGGGGACGGCGATGCCGTTGAGCACCGTCGAGATGTTCTCGTCGCCCCACGCCTCGTGGACCGACTTCCCTTCGTCCCACGCCCGCACGACGGGCGCACAGCCGGCGGCCTGCGCGGCGTACATCCCCGGCAGGTCGTCGACGAGACCGAGATCGCGGAACTCCTTGGCGCCCTTGTGCATACCGACGAGGCCGACGCCGCCGCCCGTGGGGTAGACGACCGCGTCCGGCACCTCCCAGTCGAGCTGTTCGACGGTCTCGTACAGCATCGTCTTCTTCGTCTCGTGGCGGTAGGGGGTGACGAACGTCTTGGTGGAGTACCAGTCCTCCCGCTCCATGCGCTCGGCGTAGCCCGCGCCGGCGTCGGTGATCTCCCCCTCGACGACGTGGAGCTCGCCGCCGTGGACTTCGACCATCGCTTTCTGGGTGTAGCCCGCGCGCTCGGCCAGCCAGACGTGGGCGTCCATGTCGGCCCGGGCGGCGTACGCTGCGGCGGCCTGCCCCGCGTTGCCGGCGGTGTTGAGCGCGATCGTGTCGGCGCCGTGCTGGGCCGCCGCGGTCACCGCGCCGGTCTGGCCGCGGTCCTTGAACGTCCCGGTGGGGTTGTGCCCCTCGTCTTTGATGTACACCGCGTCGACGCCCATCGCGTCCGCGAGCGCCGGGCAGTCGACCAGCGGCGTCGCGCCCTCACCGATCGAGACCGCCGACTCGCGGGGGAACGGCAGCAGCGCGTCGTAGCGCCACAGCGAGTCGAACGGCTCGCTCTCGAGCGCCTCGCGGCTCACGTCGACGGCGTCGTAGTCGTACGCCGGATCGAGGATCCCGCCACAGTCCGGACAGCGGTGGGTCGCGGTCGCGGCGTCGAACCGCTCGCCGCAGTCGATGCAGTCCAGCCCGACGAACGCCTGGGTCGTCTCCATGTCCCCGGCTGTGGGCGCCACGGCTAATGGGTTGTGCGATGCGGCAAGCCGGGGGCTACTTCTCGGTCGACGGCTGCGTCGGCCCCTCGATCTCGCCCTCGGTCCACTGGTCGAGCGTGGCGACGGTCGGCGTCTCCGCCTCCCCCTCGGCGGCGTCGTCAGCGTCGGTGGCAGCGTCGGCGGCAGCGTCGTCGCCCGCGTCGGCGTCCTCGTCGAACGTCCACGCCTCGGCGTCGAGTTCGGCTGGGTCGACCGAGCGCACCTCGACGGGCATCGTGCCGTCGACGGTGGCGTCACAGACCAGATCGAGCTCGACCAGCACCGTCGTCATCGCCGGCGGGTCGTCGCCCGGGGCGTCCGGCAGCGACCGGGAGAGCAGCGCCGCGGGCGTCGTCGCGTCGCCGGTTCCCGGGCGGACCAGCCCATCGCGGACGAGGTCGAGAAACGTCGGCGTCACCCGGGCGTACGTGAACGCCTCCGCCGCGTCGTCGGCGTCCCGCTCGGCCGCGACGAACAGCGGCCTCGCGCCGCTGCCGGTGTCGAACTCGACGAGTTCGCGCAGCCGGAACGCCCGCGCGAGCCGCGAGCGCGCGTCGGCGGCCGCCTCGTCGCGCAGCAGACTGCCGTCGACGGCCATCGAGAGCCGCCCGCCGGCGGCCAGCCAGTCGGCGGCGCGGTCGAGAAACAGCGCGGAGCGGTCGAGCCCGCCGGGCACGTCCTCGTCAGCCGCCGTGGCCCCGGGCGCGTCCTCGATCGCCCCCGTCGGCGCGTCGCTGGCGACGTAGCCGAACCCCGTCCGGGACCGGAGCTCGGCCGCCCGCTCGCGGCGGCGTGCGCGCTGGCCGTGCGCTGCGCCCTCGTACCCCTCCCGTTCCGTTCGCAGCGCGTCGGCACGGTAGACGCCGAATCGCCCGAGCGAGAACTCGTCGTCGGCCGCAGCCGCGTCGGCGTGGGTGTCGACGGTCCGCAGCAGCAGCCGGCTCTCGGTGAGGTGGACCGCGTAGGCGTGGCGGTCGAGCCCGTGGAGCCGGTCGCGGACGGTCGACAGCGTCTCCGCGGCCGTCGCGTCGGTCCGGTCGAGGCGGTCGAGCAGGCGGTCGGCCGCGCCGACCAGCAGGCTCCCGTCGCCGCAGGCCGGATCGAGCAGGTCCGACTCGGGCTCGTCGATCGTCGCGTCTGCGGTGTAGCCGGCGCGGTCGAGCAGCAGCCCCGCCGTCGACGGCCGGGTCGCCCCGCGGACGGGCCGCGCGTCGGCGTCGAGGTGGCGCTCGAACGCCGCGGTGAGCTCGCGGGCGTCGAGCTCGCCCACGTCGACGGCGGACAGCGCCGCGACGGCGTCGGCGAAGGCGTCGGCCACGTCGGCCTCGAACACCCAGGCGAACGTGCCGTCGTCGGTCGCCCCCCGGCTCACGCCCGCCAGCTCCTCGCGGACCGCCCGCACCATGTCGGTGGCGTCGCGCTCGGCGTGCTCGGTCCGGTCGGCCCAGAACTCCCGGTAGTCGCCCAGATCGCCGGCCAGTCCGCGGTCGGCGGCGACCCGGGCCAGAAACAGCGTGTCGAGCGCGACCGCGGCCGACTCCGCCGCGAACCGGTCGGCCACGGCGGCCTCGTCGCCGTCGTCGACGACCCGGCGCCAGCGGGCGAAGCCGGCCTCGAGCCGGCGGGCGGTCGCGTACGCCTCCCGGAGCTCGAACAGGTCCGCCCGGAGGTCGGTCACCGCCGGCTCGTCGCCCGCGGCTTTCGCCTCCTCGATCCGCGCCTCGATCTCGGCCTCGCGGTCGGCGAACTCTTGGATCCGCCGGGAGAGCTGGTCGAACGCCTCGGAGATCGCGGGCGTCAGGATCTCCGACAGTACCTCCGTCAGCGTCGCCCCGAGCGCCGCCGGCGTCGCCTCCCCCGCGGCGTCGTCCGCCGCCGCGACGTCGCCGAACGTCGGGTCGGCGTCGGCGCCGGCCGGGTCGTCGGGCGCCGCCGAGACGGCGTCGCGCCGGAGCGCGGTGAGCTTCGCGACGGCGAGCTGCTGGCCGGGCGTGAGCGCCTCCGCGAGCGAGCGGTCGCCGGCGCGCTCGACGGTCGCCCGGAGGTCGATCTCGGTGAGCTCGCGGGTGGCGACGCCCCGGCGCTCGGTCGCGTCGTCGTGGCCGGCCGGACAGCGCGCGAGCACCGCCAGCCGGTCCCGGTTGGTCGCGACGGCGTAGCGCGCCGCCGGCTCCTCCCCGAGGCGGTCGAGCGCCCGACGCCGGGGGGCACGGAGGTCCTCGCCGGGCGCCGCCGCCGCGAGCGCGATCGCGGGCTGCCCGTCGTCGTCGACGAACGTCACCTCGCGCCACTGCTCGCGCTGGCTGTAGGCGATGTCGTCGTACCCCAGCACGTCGTCGAACAGCCGCCGGACCAGCAGCGGCACGTAGTCGCCGGGCTCGACCGCCGACCGACGAACAGCTCCCGAACCGCCTCGATCGCCCGGTAGACGAACCCGCTCCCTGTCCGTGTGCCCGTCATGTGTACTCCGAGTTACCAGAGCCTCGTAACGGACTGACTTAATCCCGCGGGTCGAACCGGCTCGGAAAGCCGGCTGCCACTGGCGGCAGAGTTAGGTAGACACAGACACACAATATCCCCGTGTACGAGCGATCCGTTCCCCGCAGGCAGGCCCCCGGAGGTGGGCAGGGTCGATGAGCGACGACGCCCGCTCGGACGGCGGCGACGCCGCGGTGGAGACCGGCGGCGATCCGGGCCCCGCCGGGTTCGAGCCGCTCTCCGTCGACGCCGCCGCCGACCTGATCGAGGAGGTGGTCGACAACGTCGAGCGCGTCATCGTCGGCAAGCGCGACGCGGTCGAGCACATCCTCGTCGCGACGGTCGCCCGGGGCCACGTCCTGCTCGAGGACGTGCCCGGCACCGGGAAGACGATGCTCGCCCGCTCGGTGGCCACCTCCGTCGACGCCTCCTTCCGCCGCGTCCAGTTCACCCCGGACCTGCTACCCTCCGACGTGACCGGCGTGAACGTGTTCAACCAGAAGAGCCAGGAGTTCGAGTTCCAGGCCGGCCCCGTGTTCGCCAACGTCGTGCTGGCCGACGAGATCAACCGCGCGCCGCCGAAAACCCAGAGCGCGCTGCTCGAGGCGATGGAGGAGCGACAGGTGACCGTCGACGGCGACACCCGCCCGCTCCCCGAGCCGTTCGTCGTGATCGCGACCCAGAACGACGTGGAGTCCGGCCGCACCTACGAGCTCCCGATGGCCGAGATCGACCGCTTCGCGAAGAAGCTCCGGCTGGGCTACCCGGAGGGTGACCAGGAGGCCGAGATCATCGGTCGCACCGCCGGCCACCACCCGATCGAGGAGCTCGAGGCGGTCACCGACGGCCGGACGCTCCAGCGCGCCCGCGAAACCGCGGGGCAGGTGACGCTGAGCGAGCCGGTCCGGAAGTACATCGGCCGGCTCGCCGAGCACACCAGAAACCGGGCCCAGCTCGGCGTCAGCCCGCGCGGGAGCATCGCGCTGGCGCGCACCTCGCAGGTCCGAGCACTGCTCGACGGTCGCGACTACGTCACCCCGGACGACGTCCAGGAGGAGGTCCAGACGGTGTTCGCCCACCGGATCCGGCCGCGAACGGGCAGCGAGACCGGCGAGGACGTGGTCGCCGAGTCGCTCTCCTCGGTCCCGGTCGAGTGATGCTCACCCGCCGTGGCCGCGCCGTCGCCGGCATCGCGGCGCTGTCGGTACTGCTGGCGGCGACGTTCGGCCCCCGTGCGCTCAACGCCGTCGTCGCCCCCGCGGCGGTCGTGCTGGCCGCCGGCTACCTGCAGGTGCGGAACACGCCGGACGTTACCGTCGACCGGACGCCGCCGGCCGACGCCCACGTCGGCGAGCAGCGGAGCGCCGAACTCGCCTTCCAGCGCCGCGACGGCGGCGCGCTCGCCCGGCCGTTCCTCGGCGACGTGACCGAGCGCGTCCAGGCGGGGCTGCGGCCGGTCGAGTCCGAGGCGGCCAGCGTCGCCGAGCGCGCCGACGGCGACGCCGAGATCACGTTCCGGACCGCGGTCGGCGACGAGCCGCTGTCGTACGAGGTCGCCTACGAGGCGCGCGGCCAGCACACGGTCGGGCCGGCGACGCTGACCGCGACTGACGCGTTCGGCCTGTTCGAGCGCGAGATCGAGCTCCGCGGCACCGAGACGACGATCGTCTACCCGCGGGTCCGGCGCCTCGGCACGGTCGGCCGGCGCTCCCTGGGGCGGTTACAGGAGTACAGCCGCAGCGACCAGCGCGGCGAGTTCGAGGAGCTGCGGGAGTACGTCCCCGGCGACCCGCTGCGGGACATCCACTGGAAAACCACCGCCAAGCGCGACGAGCTCGTCGTCACGGAGTTCGCCGCCGAGACGGACGCCGAGTCGGTCACCGTCGCCGCCGGCGCCAACGCCGACGGCGCCGACGCGATGGCCGAGGCGACCGCGAGCGTGGTGCTGGGGCTGGTCGGCGACGGCGTCCCCGTCGAGCTCTCGCTCCCGCGCGGCGAGATGCGTGTCGGCCCGGAGTACGGCGGCCAGCAGGCGATGCTCCGGACGCTCGCGGTGGTCGAGTCCGGCCCCATCCCCGACCCGGACGCCGACGTGGTGATCAAGGGGCTGTCGGACGACGCCAGCGTCGACGTGCGCGGCAGCCAGCACCGGTTCGCCGAACTGGTCGACAGCCGGCTGAGCGTCGACGCCGCCCGGCCCGCGGGGGTGGAGTCGTGACCGCAGCCGAGCCGTCCGGCGAGTCGCCGCGGCGCTCGCGGCTCGCCGTCGATCCGGACTGGTCGCTCCGTGACGCGGTCGCCCAGCCCGCGATGCTCGGCGTCGCCCTGCTGACGGCGTCGTACCTCCGGGTGCTGGTCCACGTCACCGACGTGGTCGGCGGGACGACGCTGCTCGCGGCCGAGGTGGTCGCGGTGCTGGTAGTCGGCGCCTTCCTGGCCGCGCGCGTCGACGCCCGCACGGCGCTGCTGGGGAGCGCGGGCGTGCTCGTCGGCGGCATGCTGACGTACTACTTCTCGATCCCCGCCAGCCAGCGGGCGCTGATCGACTTCGGCGTCGTGCTCCGCGACCTCGTGGCGCTGCTCAGCGGGCTCTCGGTGTTCCGGCTGGTGCAGGCGGACGTGTGGGCGCTGGCGGTGCTGCCCGCGCCGCTGCTGGGCTCGTGGCTGCTCGCGCTGCGAGGGCGGTACGCGACCAGCGTCGCCGTCGGCGGGACGGCGCTGGGGCTGTTCGTGCTCACGGGCGACGCCGGCACCCTCACCACGCTGACCGGCGTCGTCGGCGCGGCCGTCGCCGTCGGCCTCGGCGAGCTTGCGCCGCGGCGGGCGCTGGCGGCCCACTGGGACACGGTCGCGCTCGTCGTCACCGCCATGGTCGTGGTCACGTCGACCGTCTCCGTCGTCCCCGGGGGCGGGGCCAGCCCGATCGTGGCCGGGAGTTCCGCGCCGACGCTGGAGGGGAACGTCGTCGACAACGCGGACTCGGTCGGCATCGTCGGTGCGATCCGGCTCTCCCCGGAGGTCCGGTTCACCGTCGAGTCCGAGCGGCCATCCTACTGGCGCGTCGGCGCGTACGACCGGTTCACCGGGGGCTCCTGGGTCCGGACCGGCGAGAGCCGCCCGTACGGCGGCGGCCTCGACGCGCCGCCGGGGGCGACGACGAGCGTCGAGCAGACGATCACCGCCGAGACGACGCTCAACTCCATGCCCGCGGCGTGGAAGCCCGTCACCGTCCGGGGGAACGTCCAGCAGGCGACCCAGGTGACCGCCGAGGACGGTCTGCGGGCGGCGGCGCCGATCGCCGAGGGCGAGTCGTACACCGTCGTCAGCGAGCGTCCCGCGTACACGACGCGGGCGCTGCGGAACGCCGGCACCGACTACCCCGACGGCGTCCGGAGCCGCTATCTGGGGCTGCCCGACAGCACGCCCGACCGCGTCGGCGAGCGCGCGGCCGCCGTCGCCGAGCGGGCGAACGCGTCGACGCCGTACGACACCGCGGTCGCGATCGAGGAGTACCTCGAGTCGAGCAAGGAGTACTCGCTGAACGTCGAGCGGCCGCGGGGCAGCGTCGCCGACGCGTTCCTGTTCGAGATGGAGGCCGGCTACTGCACCTACTACGCGACGACGATGGCGGTGATGCTGCGTACCCAGGGGATCCCCGCCCGGATGGCGACGGGGTACACGACCGGCGAGCGCGTCGCCGAGGACGAGTGGGTCGTCCGCGGGCTCAACGCCCACGCCTGGGTCGAGGTGTACTTCCCGGAGGTCGGCTGGGTCGCGTTCGACCCGACGCCGAGCGCGCCCCGCGAGGAGACGGGCGAACGACGGGTCTCCCAGGCCCGCGAGGCCGGCGAGGCGGGCGTCGACACCAACCAGAGCGGCCCCGGCGAGTGGACGCCCACCCCGACGGCGACGCCAGAGGACGAGTCGGGGGCGAACGACACGGTCGGCGCCACGTCGACGCCGGATCTCGCGGACATCGCCGGCGGCCAGCGGACCGCGGGGGCGGGCGAGCTCGGGAGCTTCACCCCCGGCGGGTCGGGCGGATCGAGCGGGCCGTCGCTCCCTTCGCCCGAGACGGTCGGCTACGGGCTCGTGCTCCTGTTCGGCGGGATCGCCGCCGGCCGGCGGTTCGGCATCGACGACCGGCTCTACCGGTTCGTCTGGCTGCGCTACCAGCCCCGCGACGCCCCGGTCGCCGACGTGGAGCGGGCGTACGACCGCGTGGAGACGCTGCTCGCGGCCCAGCGGCGCCCCCGGCGGGCGGGCGAGACGGTCGCCGACTACCTCGACACTCTCGGCGTCAGGGACGACCGCGTGCGCCGCGTGGCGTCGCTGTACGAGCGCGCCCACTACGCCGGCGACGCCACCGCGACCGACGCCGACGACGCCGTGGCCGCGGCGGACGCGCTGGTCCGAGAGACGACGCCGCTGCTGGGTCGGCTGCGGTGATCCGGCCGATCCGGCGGCAACGCGCCGGTTCTGTAGGTACCGAAGCATTTAGTTGCTCCATGTGGTACGCATACGCATGTCCGGCCTGTTGCCGTCCGAATCCGACGCGGTCGCCGCCGGCGAGGCTGAGGAGGAGGGGGGCACGCGGCTGCTCTGGCTCGACGACGAGGAGGTCGAGCCGCTGATCGGCTCGCTCTCCTCCGAGACGGCCCGCTCGCTGCTGACCGCGCTGCACGAGGAGCCACGGACGGCCTCGGAGCTCGCGGACGCCGTCGACACGTCGCTGCAGAACGCGCGCCACCACCTCAGCAACCTCCAGGAGGCCGATCTCGTCGAGGTGACCGAGACGCGCTACTCCGTCAAGGGTCGCGAGATGAACGTGTACGCGCCCGTCGACGACTCGCTCGTCGTCTGTGTCGGCAACGAGGAGGAGCGCTCGGGGCTGCTCGACTCACTCCGGCAGTACGTCGGCGCCGCCGTCGCCGTGCTGGTCGGGGCGGTGCTCGTCGACGCGACCGTCTCCGTCGGCACCGGCGGGATCGCCGGCCCCTCGGGCCCACGCGTCGCCGACTCCATCGGCTCCGGCGCGCTGCTGGGGACCGTCCCCCCGGCGGCGCTGTTCCTCGCCGGCGGCGTGGTCGCGCTCGCGGCGGTCGCCCTCCAGTACCGTAGATCCGAACGAGGATGAGGATTGAGACGGCCGCAACGCTGTTCGTCGTCGTGATCGTCGTCAGCAGCACCTCGTTCGCGGTGCCGGTCGGCTCGAGCAGCGCCGTCCACGACCGCCCGATCGGCGCGCTCTCGAGCGACACCGGGCCGGCCGACGGCGCCGCGGTCGTCGAGCCGACCCGCGACGCGACCGACCCCGCGACGCTCTCGGGGTTCAGCGCCGTCCACGACGCCGGCGTCACCGGCGAGGACGTACGGGTGGGGATCGTCGGCAGCCAGTTCGCGCCCGACCAGGCGCGGATCGGCGACGCCGTCGCCGCCACCCGGCGGTTCTCCGGGCGCTCGCCGGGGCTGTTCGCCGACACCAGCCACGACACCGCGGTCGCGGAGATCGTCAGCCGGACCGCTCCCGACGCGGAGCTGTACCTCGCGAGCATCGGCCCCGACGGCGGGCCGGACGCGTACGCCGACGCCGTCTCCTGGCTCCGCGAGCGGGACGTCGACGTGGTCGTCGACGCCGGGAGCTACTTCCCCAGCAGCGCCGACGGGATGGCCGAGCTCAACCGGGTCGCCTCGTCGGCCGCCCGGAACGACACCGCCTTCGTCACCTCCGCCGGGAACTACGCCGACCGCCACTGGCACGGCAACGGGAGCGAGGGCTGGGTCGCGTTCGGCGACGGCACGCGGTACAACACGCTCGGCGGCGGCGAGATCGCCGGCGCCGTCTCGCTGCGGCTGTACTGGCAGGGCGACGCGGACTACGACCTCTACCTCTACCGCGCCGTCGACGGCGAGGACCCGCTGATCGCGAAGTCGGCGACGAACGCCACCGGGCGGACCGAGGCGATCGACGCGACGGTGCCCGAGGGCCGGTACTACGTCGCCGTCCGGGGCGGGCCGAACGCCAGCAACACGAGCCTCGACCTGTTCTCCTCCCACCACGCGCTCGGGATCAGCAGCGACTCCGGCGGGATGGTCGCGCCCGCGACCGCCGAGGGCGTGATCGCCGTCGGCGCCGCCGACGCGGTGACCGGCCAGCGCCGCCCGTACAGCTCGACCGGGCCGGCGCTGGACATCTCGGCGCCCGACGGCGCCGACACGACCGCGGCGGGCGAGCTGTACGGCAGCTCCGCGGCCGCACCGCTGGTCGCGGGCACGCTGACCCTGCTGCTCGCGGCCAACGAGAGCCTCACGCCCGCCGAGGCACAGGGCGTCCTCCGGGACACCGCGGTCAGGCAGGACGGCGAGCTCTACCTCGACGCTGCGGGCGCGGTCGAGGCGGTCTCGCGGCGGGATCCGGCGATCGAGGAGACGGAGCTCGACTGGTACAACGAGACGGTGAGCGAGGACGGGCGTTAGGAGAGCGCGGCCGGCTCGTCGTCGGCGTGGGCGCGCACCCAGAGCTCGCCGATGCGGGACAGCGACGTGCGGTGGGAGTTGCCGTGGGCCTCCTGTTCGACGTACGCCTTCCCGCCGGGGCCCAGGCGGTCGACGTTGTAGATCACCTTCGACCGGAAGCTGTCGGTGTACTCCTCGCCCATGTCGGCGGCGAGCGTCTTCGCGAGCTCGCTCACGCTCTCGAACTCGCCGTGTTCGCCCAGCGTGAACAGGATCACCTCCTCGAACGGCTCGACGCTCGAGAACGCGGCGACCGGGAGCTCGACGATGTGGTTGTCGCCGATCTTCTTGGCGCCGATGGTGGTGCCGCGCTCGTCGAACTCCGAGAGCAGCCCCTCGATGCTGTCGAGCCGGTCCGCGAGCGTCGCGTCGTCGACGCCGCCCTCTCCCCGGAGTTCCGCGAGCAGGTCGCGGGTCTCCCGGAGCTCCTCGGCCATCTCGGTCTCGAGGTACTTCTCGGGGGCGGTGTAGTAGGTGTGGATGCGGTGGCGGTCGTCCTGGCGTTCGAGCGTGATCGAGTGGGCCGCGGTGGCGAACGCGAAGCTGACGGGCCGGGGCATCGAGGAGATGTTGACCCATACCTCCCGGCCGGTGTCGAGGTGGGCGTTGATCAGGTCGTACGCCCGCTCGAAGGCGGCGTCGTAGTCGTACACGTCGGTGAGCGTGACGCGCTCGGTCTCGGCGCCCAGCAGGCTCCGGAAGTCCTGTTCGAGCTTGCCCGCGAGGTTCTGGGAGTACTCCACGTTGGCCTCGCTGCCGACGGCGCCCTCGAGCAGCACCACTCGGTCTACGTCGAACTGGTCGCGGATCAGCGGCGCGATCAGCCGGTCGTAGTCGAAGCCCACGGGGACGATGTGGGTGCCCATGGGTACGGGTGGGGCGGGCCCGGGTATAAAGGGACAGTTCGGCGCCCCGACGGGGCTCAGCCCACGCCCCGAACCAGCGAGCCGAACGCGGGCAGCGCGAGCCCGAGCCCCAGCGCGAGCAGCGTCGGCTGCCCCATCGCGAGCCCGGCACCGAGCGTCCCCGCAAGCGCGAGCCGCCCGAGGAAGGCGACCAGCACCAGCACGCCCATCGCGACGCCGGCGGCGACGCCCCCTCGGACCGAGCGCTGGGGGAGCGCGACCAGCGCGCCGGCGAGCAGCAGCCCCGACCAGTGGACCGACGCGAGCGCCAGCCCGACGAGGACGGCGACGCCGGTCGCCGCGAGTCGGCGTCGACGGTCGTCCCGCAGCCCCGCGAGCGCGCTCATCGCTCCCCCTCCGTGAACCGCAAGTCGACGCCGTCGGGGAGCGTCCGGGCCATCGACTTGTACTCGCCGTCGGCCCACAGCCCGAGCTGGTCGTCGTAGTGCGGCGAGAAGTAGTCGCCCGAGTTGCCGCCCGGCAGGATCGCCCGGGAGTCGCCGTCGAACGTGGCGACCATGCGCCAACTGGCGCCCGTCGACGCCACGGGGTGGAAGTTCCGCACCGTGCCCGGGGAGCCGGCGGTCGGCCGCTCGTCGTAGTTCAGGAACGGCTGGTCGAACGGGTGGGCGAACCGGATCCGGTTCCAGTCGCCGTACGTCTCCCACCCCCGGTCGTCGATCCGGGCGCGGGCCGTCCCCAGCGCCTCGGCGGCCACCGCGGCCCGGTCGCCGTCGAACACGTCGTGGTCCGCCCGGAGCGTCCCCAGCACCCAGTAATTCGGCTCCGGGAACCCGACGGGGAGTTCGGCGTCGCTGAACTCGTCGATGACCGTCAGATCGCGGAACGTCCGGAGCCACTGGTCGAACAGCAGCGGTTCGGCGGCGTCGGGGCGCATCTCGCCGTCCCACGCCAGCAGCGACTCGCCCGTGGGCGCGTCGAGGTCGTCGGCCCCGGAGTCGCCGGCGTCGATCGTCGCCTCGACGATCGGCCGGAACAGCTCGTAGCGGCCGTCGTACACGTCGGTCTGGAGTTCGCGGTGGAACGCGGCGTCCATCGGCTCGTCGCTCGCGGCGCGGGCGTCGAGGCGGTCGTAGATCCGCCGCCCGCGGAACGGCGGCGCGTACCCCTCCGAGAGGTAGTGCTCGGGGTCGTTGGTGATCCGCTGGTTCGCGGTCGCGAGGTAGTCGGGGTTCCTGACGCCCGGTTTCTCCTCGAACGGGACGAACCCGTCCCACGAGGAGTCGCCGTACGGCGTGTAGCCGTCGCCCCACTCGCCCTCGCGTGCCGAGCCGTCGAAGATCCCCGTTCCGGGGACCGGCTCGCCGTCGGTGGTCCGGATCGGGATCTGCCCGGTGACCCAGAAGTAGGTGTTGCCGTCACGATCCGCGTAGACGAAGCACTGGGTCGGCTCGTCGAACTTCCGGATCGCCGCCTCCGCCTCGTCGACGCCGTCGGCGAGGTTGAGCTCCCGGACCGCCTCGACGGTCCGGGTGGCCGACAGCCCGGTCCACGCGACGCCGAGCTCGTCGGCGGTCTCGAACCCGTCGCCGTCGGGGTACTGGGTCAGGACGGCGCCGTGGACCGAGCGCTTCACCTCGATATCGACGTTCTCGCCGTCGGCGACGTCGATCGTCTCGGTGCGGGCGTCGAACGCCCGGGTCTCGTCGCCGTAGCGGTAGCCCGCGCCGCCGTCCACCGTCTCGTAGGCGTAGAAGTCGATCACGTCGGCGCCGGCGTTGGTGAACCCCCACGCCCCGGCGTGGTTCTGCCCGATCACGACGAACGGGACGCCCGGGAACGCGACGCCGCGGCTGTCGAACCCGTCGCCGACGACGTGCTGCTCGTACCAGACCGGCGGCACCGTGAGTTCGAGGTGGGGGTCGTTGGCGAGGATCGGGTCGCCGGAGGCGGTGTGCTCGCCCGAGACGACCCAGGAGTTCGAGCCGATCCCGGGGTCGGTCTCGAACTCGGCGAGCCAGTCGACCATCCCGGGGTCCGGCGTCGCGGCGTCGGCCGCCGCCATCGGCGTCGACGGCTCGCCGCCGCGGAGGATCGGCGTGTCGTGGTCCATGATCCGGGGGTAGAGCCGCTCGGTCGTCTCGGCCCCCAGCCGATCGCGTGCCAGCGCGCGCCGGAGCGTCCGGAACGAGCCCGTGAGCCCCCACGAGATCTGCTTGGAGATCAGCAGCGACGCCGTCGGCGTCCAGGGGTCGGGGTCGAACTCGAGCAGTCGGTACTCGAGCGGCGTCGGTTCGGCCTCGCGGGCGCGGTTGACGCCCTCGACGTACGCTTCGACGACGTCGCCGGTCTCGGTCCCCTCGACGCGCTCCCAGGTCGCCTCCGCGGCCGCCTCGAACTCCATCTGGCGGTGGAACGCGTCGGAGTCGACCGTCGACGCGCCGACGACCTCGGAGAGCCGGCCGGCCATCAGGCGCCGGTAGAGATCCATCTGGAACAGCCGGTCGGCGCCGTGGCAGTAGCCCACCGCGTAGTACGCCGCGCGCTCGCTGTCAGCCTCGACGTGGGGGACGTGGTAGTCGTCGTAGCGCACGGTCGCCGGGCCGTAGGGGCTCGACAGCTCCGCTGGCGCGTTCTCCGTCGCGGCGCCCCAGACGCTCCCCGAGCCGGGCGCGAACCGTCGCAGGTACGACCGGGCGTCCGAAAGCGCCATCCCGCCGACGCCGGCGCCGAGCACCGCGCTGAGGAGGGCTCGGCGGGTGGTCTCGCGATCCATCGCCCCTATAGAACGCGGGAAGCCTCGTAAAGTTTGTCCGCGAGTTGACCCTCTCGGCCGGGCGCTCGCTACTGAATCCGGTACCGAAGAAGCGCCGCGATGCCGCCGAGGTTCGACAGCTGTTCGCCCGGCGCGAACTCCGAGGAGAACACCACCACGTCGCCGCCCTTCTGCTCGACGGTCTCGATGATCTCGTTGGCATCGCGGTCCCAGTCGCCCTCGTCCTGGCGCTCGGTGCGCAGGCGGTCGTCGACGACCAGCAGCGTCTCGACGGCGCCGAACTCGGCGGCCTCGGCGGTCTCGTCGACGCCGTAGGTCGCCTGCTCGCCCGTCGCGATGCGCTCGGTGAGCTCGTCGATGAGCTCGCTCTCGCGGGCGATCCGGGTCTGGTCCTGCACCTCCTCGACGGCGCCGCGTTTGAGCACCTCGTGGACGCCCCTGTCGCCGGCGGCGGAGGTGTCGACGGTCGTCGTCACCTTCTCGGCCACGTCGGGGTACTCCTCGGTCAGGTAGTCGAGCGCGTCGCGCTTGGTGAACCCCGGGCCGGCCATGATGATCGCCTCGGCGTCGACGTGCTGGAGCGCCGAGCCGAGCTCCTCGAACAGCCGGTTCCGGGGCTGGGCGTACTCCCCCTTCCCCGTCGGCGCCGTCAGCGAGACGTACTCGTCGGTGCCGTACTGCTGGACGGTGTGGACGTAGGCCTCTCCTTCCTCGACGGTCGCGATCGCCACGTCCGGCGCGTCGGTGGCCTCGGCGGCCTCCTCGATGCGGTCGCGCTGGTCGGGCTTGAGGAACTTCTCGATCGTGAGCTCCTCGTGGGTCTCGACGTTGATCGTGTGGTGGAGCCCGATCTGGTCCTCCATCGAGCAGTGCTGGATCACGCCGCCGACCCGGAGCCGGTTGGCGAAGCGGGCGAACTCCACGTCCTCGACCTCGAGCGTGACGTGGAGGTGTTCGCGCTCGCCGCCGGTGTCGCGCATCTGGTCGTCGTTGCGCTGGATCCGGCGGGTCGTGTCACCCTCGACGAGGTCGCCCGGTTCGAGGACGTGCGAGAGGTGCCAGAGGTCGTCGACGGTCTCGGGGACGAGCGTCACCCGGTCACGGCCCTCCGCGCCGTGGCCGCGCTGGACGATTCGCATACCCGGACCTCCGGGCGCGGGGGTCACGTCTCTTTCCCTCTGGGCCGGGTCGAGCGCCCGGGGTGGCGCCGACGCTCAGGCCCGCACGACTCGGGGGTTGAAGAAGCGAACCAGCCGGTCGAACTCGTCCACGATCTCGGCGGCGGCGACCTGGTCGTAGCTGGCGAACTCGCGCTCCCCGTGGAACCCGTCGTACCCCTCGGCCACCGCGTAGCCGAGTTCGGACTCGATCGCCGCCTCGTGCTCCCGGATCAGCGCGCGCATCTGCTCCTTCTCGGCCTCGCTCCCGCCGTAGATGTTCACCGCGAACTCGACGGCGCCGTCGGCGCCGACCCGCAGCCGGTAGCGGAGCACGCCGCCGGCGTAGGCGGGGTGGTCCGGCCGGACGAGCAGCTCGCTCCCGCGCTCGATCGACACCACGTCCGCGGGGTCGGCGTCGAACGTGCCGACGAGCCGCTCCTGGACGCCCTCAGACACCGCCTCCAGCAGCACCGGGAGGTCGAGCGGTTCGTCCGCCGCGGCGCCGTCGCTCGCCGTCGTCGACTCGGCGTCCGCGAGCGTGTTTTCCCCACTAGCGGCGCCGCCGGCCGCGTCGACTTCGGCCCCGTCGTCGCCGCCCGCGTCGGGCTCCGTCGCCGACGCGTCGGCCGCGTCCGTGCCGGCGATCCACTGGTCCGCGTCGTCGCTCTCGTCGGCGGCCTCGGTCGTGGTTGCCGCGTCGGCTTCCGGTTCGTCGTCGTCCCCCTCGACCGACTCGAAGCGGACGAGGAACTCATCGCTGGTGGGTGCGCCGAACGCCTCGACGCGGACGGGGTCGACCGCCACCTCGCGGTCGCTCAGGAACCGCGCCAGCTCGACCGCGTCGGCGGCGAAGGCCGGGCCGACGAGCCGCACGCGCTGGTCGCCGTTGAACGCCGCGGGGTCGAGGGGCTCGCGGTCGAAGTAGTCGGCGTGGGCCTCCCGCAGCGAGTCGCCCGCGTAGCGCGCCGCGAGCTCGTCGTACGAGCGGTCGGCGACCGCGCTGGCGCGCTGGAGCGCCTCGGTGACGACGGCGCTCCCGACCTCGCCGTCGGCCGCCCCGACGACCACCGCGTCCCCCGCGGCGTCGAGCGCGAGCGCGGTCGCGGCGCCGTCGTCGACGGCGGTGTCCACGAACAGTACGTCCTCGGCGCCGAGTTCGCCCCCGGGCCCCCGGAGGAGCGCGGCGGCGAGCCCCGTCGTCGCCCCGGGGTCGAGCGGCTCGACGGCCACGAGTCCCGACTCGCTGGTCCGATAGAGGGTCATACCGTACCCACTCCGAGCCAGTCAATCAAGGTTACGCAGCGAGTAACGCCCGGGGTCGTCGTCCCCGGAATCGACAAGAAAGCTTATACCGGATCCGAGAAAACGCTCAGGTGGACGCCGGTACGGTACCTGGGTAGGGGTACTTCGGTACCACGCCGGCCCACTCATCTCCGCAGTATTCACGTCCGTTAGCCACGGCTATCACCTATGGAGTTCCACGTCTGGGAACCCGTCTACGAGCGCATCCTCGCCGACTTCGGCTTCGACCGCGACGGCGACGAGCGCGCCCGCGACCGACTGGCCGCGATGAGCGAGCCGTTCGACCTCGAGACGCTCCCCGATTTCGCCGGCACGACCGTCGCCGTCGCCGGCGCCGGCCCGAGCCTCGCCGACGAGGCCGACGCCGCCGCGGCCGCCGACTACGTGGTCGCCGCGTCCGGGGCGGCGACGACGCTGCGGGACGCCGGCGTCGCGGTCGACCTCGCGGTGACCGATCTCGACGGGGCGCCCGAGCGGCTCGCGGCCGCGAGTCACGAGGGGCTCACGGTGGCGGTCCACGCCCACGGCGACAACGTCGACGCGCTGGAGCGATGGGTACCGGAGTTCGCCGCGGATCGGCTCCTCCCGACCACGCAGGCCGAGCCCGCCGGCCCGGTGCGGAACTTCGGCGGGTTCACGGACGGCGACCGCGCGGCGTTTCTCGCGGACGCGCTCGGGGCGGGGACGCTCACGTTCGTCGGCTGGTCGTTCGACGACCCGGCCGTGAGCGAGCTGAAGGCGAAGAAGCTGCGCTGGGCCGAGCGACTGCTGTACTGGCTGGAGACGCGCCGGGGGGAGCGGTTCGCGGTGCTCGACGGTCGGCGCGAGAACCTGACGCTGCCGACGCCGGACGGACGGTAGGAGGTTCCTACGCGTCCAGCAGGTCGCTCCCGCCCGGCGGCAGGAACTCCTGGATCTTGTCGGCGCTCGCGACCTTGCGGACGAACGACTCGTCGGTGAAGCGGGACTTGAACTCGCGGTAGCACTTGACCGCGGCGTCGTTCTGGGCGAACTTCCCGGGTTCGAGCGTGATCGTCGTCGCCGCGTCCGGCTCGATGGCGCTCGGCGGGCCGCCGATCACGCGGGTCTCGTCGTCGCAGGTGATCCCGACCGCGACCCGGCAGGCCACGTCGCGGAAGTACTCCCGGTCGCCCCGGATCGCGAACCCACCTTTCTCGAGGTACTCGCCGGACTCGGGCGTCTTGCTCACCTGGTCCGGTTCGACCATGTAGGCGTCGCCGGCGCCGCGACCGTCCTTCCAGACCGAGGAGTACGCGACCGCAAACTGTGCGGCCTCCTCAAGGCTCGACTCGGGCCAGTCGACGGCGCTGGACGGCTCGGAGGGTCCGCTCGCTTTGAGGATCGTCACGGGGCCGCCGTGGGCCTGCGTGTGGAAGAAGCGGTCGTGCTTGTCGAGGTACTTCTTCACCAGCGCCTCGTTCTGGTCGGCGTTGCGCCCGCCGATGACGAGGTAGCCGTCGCTGGTGTGGAACCAGCGGAACTCCTCGTACCAGTGCTCCGGCTGGCGGACCGGGATGCTCTCGCGGCTCAGCCAGTCAGTCTCCTCCCGCTCCTCGGAGGTCTCGTCCGGCTCCGGTTCGGGCTCCGCCTCCCACTCTTCGCGGCGCTGCTTCACGGCTTCGAGGCGCTCGCGAGTGTCCTCGATCGCCTCGCGGGCGCCCTCCTTCTTCCCCTCGACGCGTTTGGCCTCCTGGTAGAGGCGGTCGGCGTTCTTCTCGACGCCCGTGGTGGCGTCGAGGGTGATCCGCTCGTCGTCGACGTCTACGGTGACAGTGCCCTCCGCGCCGTCGACGTCGACGACGGCCTCGGCGGCGGGGATCCCCTGCTCGGCACCCTCCTCGAGAGTCTCCTGGATGTCGGCCCACGGGGTGTTCGCGTCGCGGGCGTCCTGGATCGTCGACAGCACCTCGTCGATCAGGTCGTAGCGAGCGTAGCAGATCTCGGCCTTCCGGCGGAACTCCTCGGCCTCTTCCTCGAACCCCTCGATCGCCCCCTCCTGCTGTTCGATGATGCGCTTCTCCTTCTCGATCTCGGCCTCGAAGTCCGGGCGCTCGCGGCCGCCGCCCTCCTCCTCGCGCTGGGCCTGCTCCTTGAGGCGGTAGAAGTACTCCTCCAGCGCGGGGTTGAACGAGTCGAACGCGCGGCTGGGGAGGTCGGATCGCTCCTCGAGCGCGACCGGGCTCACGTCGACGACGCGGCCGCGTTCGGTGAGCGGTCGATCCGCGTCGTCGTCGCCGTCCTCGTCGAGTTCGACGTAGACGCGCGGGTCGAACTGGCCGCTTCGGAGCGCCTCGGCGAGCTCCATCAGCTCGCGGTGGATCGCGCGGTACTCGTCCTCGCCGGCGTCGGCGATGTCCATCGTCTTCTCCACGCCCGCGCGGGTACAGAGCTCCTCGCCCCAGAAGCCGCCGAGGTTCAGCTGCGTCGCGACCGTCCGCACCACGTCGGTGTCGGACTGCTCCATCCGCGCCTCGAGCGTGTCGTAGTCGACCTCGAGGGGGTTGAGCCGGGACTGGGGGAACTCGTACTGGCTGCCCGGCGCGACCGTGCGGGACTTGAGCCGCACCGTCTCCAGCGAGCGCACTACCTCGCCCGTCTCGTCGAGGACGGCGACGTTGCCGTCGCCGAACAGCTCGACGACGAGCGTGGTGTTCTGGTCGGGGCGCTCGAACTCGAACACGAGGATGCGGTCGAACTCGTACTGCTCGACGGAGACGAGGTCCGCGCTCTCGATGCGGCCGCGCAGCATCATCGCGAACTCCGGGGGGCGCCCGGGCGCGTCGGGCACGCGCGAGGGGTCGGCGACGTGGGCCTGCTTGTTCTCGCCCACCTCGATCAGGAGTTCGATCCGGCCCCGGTCGAAGTCCCGGAGTTTGAGCCGCAAGAGGTCCTCGTCGTAGAGATACGCCTTGTCGAGCTTCGCTCCCTCGTAGCGGGAGAGCTCGGTCGCGAGCGCCGCGAGGTCGACGCTCGACAGTTCGCGTTTCGGCTCCATACGGCGAACGTCTCGGGCGATGCGGAAGGGCGTTCCGTTCGGGCCGTCGACGCCCGGCCCGTTACTCCAACCGGCGTGCGCCCCGGCCCACGGCGAAGCCGGCGACGCCGACGGCGAGCGAGGAGAACGACCCGACGGCGAGGATCCACAGCGTCGCCTCGCCGGGGGCTCTGAGTTCGAACACGATCGCCGGGGCGTAGAAGCCGACGCCGATCCCCGCGGCGAGCGCGATCGAGACGAGCACGCCGCTGTTGACGTAGGCG
Source organism: Halolamina rubra (assembly GCF_000739555.1). Taxonomy (GTDB): domain Archaea; phylum Halobacteriota; class Halobacteria; order Halobacteriales; family Haloferacaceae; genus Halolamina; species Halolamina rubra. The sequence goes on along the minus strand of NZ_BBJN01000030.1, from coordinate 49,535 downwards.
CCGACGGCGGCGGCGACGAGCATCGCGACCGCGACGGCGCCGATCACGAGCCCGTCGCTCGTCGCGACACCGTCGAGGTAGCGCACGGGCAGGTGGGCGAACAGCGCGAGGAAGAACAGCGCGCCCGCGACGCGGACGAACTGCGCCGACAGCGCGGGCTGTTCGCCGAACAGCAGCGTGTCGACGGCGTCGCGGGAGGGCATCGTCGGCGACGACGGCCGGGCGGCGGTTAGGCGTTTCGGGAAGCGGCCGGGCTACCGCTGCCGCTCGGTCTCGCGCTCGCGGCGGGCGTACGCCTCGGCGTTCTCCATCGTCTCGGTCTCCAGCAGCTGGTCGAGCTTGCGCTCGAACTGCGCCTCGCTGAGCTCGCCCTCGGCGTAGCGCCGGCGCAGGGTTTCGAGCGGCGTCTCCTCGTCCTCACGCTGCTCGCTTTCGGACGCACGATGTTCGTTCTCGCCGAGCCACTCCGCCCTGTCCTCCTCGTCGCCGAACAGGATCGCCGTCACCGGGACGAGCGCGACGTAGCCGACCAGCATCGCCGCCAGCCACCAGTCCTGACCGGTGGCCATCGCGCCCAGCCAGACCGCGGTGACGAGCGTGCTCACGATGCCCGTCGCGTTCGCTCGGAGTCGCCCACCGATCGAGTCCTGTTCGCTGCCGCCGGCGTCGCGCATACGCCGCCCGTTCGGCTACGTTGTCAAAAATGCCACTCCTTCAGAGTCGCTTCGAGACGTACGGGCCGTCCTGGTGGTAGCCCAGCTTCTCGCGGTAGTACTCGCGGACGCCGATGCCGGAGATGATACTCAGCTTCCCGTAGCCGGCCTCGCGAGCCTGGCGCTCGGCCTCCCGGACGAGCCGCTTCCCGTAGCCGCGGTGCTGCCACTCCTTCCCGTCGTCGTCCCCGCTGCCGTCGAAGGTGGCTTCGGAGCCGTAGACGTGGAGTTCGCGGACCAGCGCCGCGTCCGTCAGCTCCCGTCGGACCGGATCGTTGGGGAACCGCAGCCGACAGAAGCCGATCAGGAGGTCCCGAACGGGGTCCTCGAAGGAGATGAAGCGCTCGGTGCCGCCGGCGGCCTCGTACTCCATCGTGTCGAGCGTGATCTCGGCGGGGTCGGGGTCGGCGTCGTTGTGGCCGACCTCGCGGGCGCGGATGTCCCGGATCTCGTACCCCTTCTCCTCGGCGCGCTGCCGGGCGAGCTGGCGGAGGTTCGACTTCCAGACGCCGCCCTCGATGAAGTCCGCGGGGATGTCCCGCTGGACGCGCTGGAGCCGGCAGTACTTCGGGATCTCGTTCATCGCGTCGGCGACGACGTCGGCGGCGGTCTCGTTATCCAGCGGCTCGAAGTCTTCGCGCTTCCACATGTCGTACACGCGGGTCCCCTCGACGACGAGGGTCGGGTAGATCTTGAGGTAGTCCGGGCGCCACTGCGGCGAGTCGAACAGCTGGCGGAAGTCCTCCCGGCACATCTCCTGGCTCATCCCGGGCTGGCCCGGCATCATGTGGAAGCCGACCTTGAACGCCGAGTCGCGGAGGCGGCGGTTGGCGTCGATGGAGGCCTGGGTTCCGTGCCCGCGGTGCATCTCGCGGTTGATGCGCTCGTAGGTGGTCTGGACGCCGACCTCGACCTTCGTACCCCCCAGATCCAGCATGCGGTTGATCTGCTCGGGATCGCACCAGTCGGGCTTGGTCTCGAAGGTGATCCCGGTCACCCGGATGTCGCCGGTCTCGTTGCGGGCGATCACGTCCTCGAGGTACTCGAACTCCTGTTCTTCGGGGGGCTGGGCGAAGCTCTCGGTCTGACTCGGGTCGGGATCGGAGTCGAGGTCGTACTCGTTCATCGCCTGCAGCGCGCGCTTGACGAACCACTCCTGGTAGTCGTGGCTGCGGGCGGTCATCGTGCCGCCCATCAGGATCAGTTCGGCCTTGTCGACGGGGTGGCCGATCGCGCGGAGCTGTTCGAGCCGGAGCGTGACCTGGCCGTACGGGTCGTAGTCGTTCTGCTCGCCGCGGGCGGCCGCGGGCTCGTGGCCGGTGTAGGACTGCGCGGAGGAGAACTCGGAGGCGGGGCCGCCGGGGCAGTAGAGACACTTCCCGTGGGGGCAGAGGTGTGGCGAGGTCATGATCGCGATCGGCGAGACGCCCGAGGCGGTCCGGACGGGCTTGCGCCGGACGACGGACTTCACCTCCTCGCGCCACTCGTCTGGCGCGTAGCTGAGGATGTCGCCGTTGGTGGGCACCTTCGGCGCGCCGGTGTCACTGCAGACTTCGCGCTTGGCGGCCTCGAGGTCGTCGCGCTCGAGACCCTCCTCGATGATGCGGCGGCAGAGCTCCTCGCAGGCGTCGACGAACGCGGGGGGGTCGCCGGTTTCTGCGGCGTCCGTGCTCATTATCGGTGTGTGGGTGGGTTTCGGGGTTAAGGGTTGCGAGCGAGACAGGGAAACGTCGTGACCGAAGGGAACGACGGCAAACTGTCTCGTTACGCGAGCGGCGAACGGAGTGAGCCGCGAGCTGCGGAACGAGGCTGGAAAACGTGAAGGAGCGAAGCGACTGAACGGCAAACAGCCTCGAAAACCGAACGGTGAGCGAAGCGACCCGCGAGCGATGTTGAACTGAGTGTCGAAGTTGGTTGTCGACGACGACGAATACCGCGAACACGACCGCAGAGTTCCCTTGGCCACTTGTGACCGCAACAGCCCCGCACAGCCCACACCCTCCCCAACCGACTCACTCGCTCACACCCCTTCGCTCGTTCGTCCCTCGCGCTCGGTCGGCGCACGGAGGCGCCGACGCATCGCGCCGACAGCCGTCGCGGTGCGGTTGCGGTGGACGCTCGCGCTCGCCGTCGACGGCGAGCGCGGGGGGAGGGGTGGGGAGTCAGCGCTGCGCTGGGCCTCGTGCCCAGCGCTCTGCGGTCACAAGTGGTCATGCTTCGAGATGCTGTTGCCGTCGCTATCACGGTAGACGGACCCCCCACCCACTGTCGAACGAACGAAAAACCGCAGAAAGACGGCGTGTCAGTCGAACTGCTCGACGACGGCGCCGACGACCGCGATCTCGACCTCCTCGCGCGCGCCGGAGAGGAACTCGATGCGGCCCTCGCGCAGGCCAGCGGCCGAAATGCCCGCGCCCGGCGCGTTCGCGGCCGCCTCGCGGGCGACCTCGCGTAGGTCCACGTCCGCGTCCGCTCGGACCCACAGTTCGTCCATCGCGACGCCGATCGTCACCGCGGCGTCGCCGCGGCGGTGGAGCTCGTCCAGCAGGAGCGAACTCGGCGGGAAGTCGTACTTGTGGGTGTACTCCTCGGTATCGAGCACCGCGACGTCGACGCCCTCGGCCTCGCTGCGCTCGATGTTGGCCTGGGCGGTCTCGACCTCGGTGTCCATCTTCTCGCGGAACTGGGTGGCGATGTGGCCCGCCAGCGTCTCGCTCTCGGCGGCGTCCGCGGGCGCGCCGGCGGCGACGGCCTCGGGGCTCTCGCCGAACAGCAGGTCGCCGACCAGCTCGCGCTTCTCGTCGTAGGACTGGTAGAACGCCTCCAGCGCGATCGCCTCGCGCAGTTCGGTCACGGCCTCCTCGTCGAAGCCGGCTTCGCGGGCCGCGTCGAGGTACGACTCGGGGGTATCCGTCCAGTAACTCACCGCCGGCAGGTGGGCGATCTCCTCGCGCACGTCGGGGGAGACCGTCGTCGCCAGCGACGCCGCCAGCGCGCCCGTCGAGAGCCCGTCGGCGGCGGGGTTGACCAGCACCTCGGCGGCGTCGGCGATCTCCGGGTCCGCCGGCGCGGCGTCGACGACGACGCGGTCGGCGCCGTAGATCCCCAGCATCTCCAGACCGTCCTCGCTCTCCACGGTGGAGGCGGTGCCGGCCAGCACCACGAGCGGCAGCTTCTCGTCGTGCCGGTCGCGGTCCTGGAGCATGCTGGTCACGTCGTTGGTCGCGTCGTTCATCTCGTACACCGCCTCCTCCAGCGGGCGGCGGTTCACGTAGTGGTACTCCGCGTCGCTCTCGGCGTGCTCCTCGCGCACCATCGGGAGGATCGCGCGTTCGAGCGCCACGCCAGCGACGTAGCCGTCGGCGGTCGCGGCGTGGCGGACGACGATCGGCCGGGACTCGAGCACAGCCCGCCGGATCGCCTCCGCGGCGTCCAGCAGCGTCTCGCTCGCGGCCGCGACGGCGTCGTCGTCGGCGACCAGCGTCGCCGCGTCCGGGCGGGCGCGCTCGGTCATCGCCTCGGCCAGCCGTCGTTCGACGGCCTCGCGGTCCTCGCCGTCGAGCGCGACCAGCGCCTCGGTCTCGACCTGGAGCTCCTCGCGGCGGATCTCCACCTCGCCGTCGAGGCGGACGATGTCGCCGACCTCGATCTCGGGGTAGGCGCGCACGCCGGCCTCGACGAACGCGGCGCAGTCGACGACGCCGGTCTCGTCGCGGAGTTCGAACACGGTCGGCCCGCCGGTCTGTCGGGCGCTGACGACCTCGCCCTCGATGCGGACCGCCTCACCGACGCGGTCGGAGAGCTCGCCGATCTCGCGGCGGGTCACCGACTCGACGTCGGTCGACTCGGACGCCTCGGTCGCTTCGTCGGCGGGTTCGGCCGACTCGTCGACGGGCTCGTCGTCGCTCACGTCGACCGCCTCGGACTCAGTGGTCTCGGACTCATCGGGCTCCGGGGTCGCCGCCTCGGCGCCGCTACCGTCGGTCTCGGGTGGCTGGGCCTCGGACTCGTCCGTCGACGCCGCTACGTCCCGCTCACGCGCGTTTCCCTCTCCGACCTCCTCGTCGGCCGCCTCACTCCCGTTTCCCTCTTCGTCCTCCTCGGGGAGCAGCTCCTCGGTGCCGTCCTGGATCAGCGAGCCGCGGAACTCGCGGTCGGCCTGCCGGATGGAGGTCGTCAGGTCGACGTTGCCGTTGTCGCGGACGTTCTTCACCTGGACGAACACGGTGTCGCCGGCCTCCCAGTCGAGGCTCTCGAGGCGCTTCTCGATCTCGGAGCGGTGCAGCAGCCCCGTGACGCTCGGGGAGAGGTCGATGAAGACGCCGAAGTCGGCGTAGCCGTCGACGACGCCGCGGTAGAAGCGGTTCTCGACGAGCTGGTCCGGGCTGTCGCCGCGGAACTCGAAGACGACGTCCTCTTCGTGTGACTGGCAGATGTGGCCCTCGGTGTCGGCGCCACAGATGATACAGTTACCCATTTGTGAGAAACCACACGGTCCGCCCTAAAGGCGTTGTCGAAAGCTACTGCGAACCGGCGGGGACGACGACTCAGAGCCCGGCAGCCGCGAACCCGCCGTAGCCGTAGCCGAACACCAGCGCCGCCGGCAGCGCGGCCGCGAGCGCCGCCCGCGGGAGGCTGGTCCGGTGGCGCACCGAGGTCCCGAGCACCAGCAGCGCGGTCCCGTACAGACAGCAGACCACCCGCAGCGGGGGCGACGGGATCGCAGTCAGCAGACACGGCGCGGTCGCGTACGCGATGACCTGCACCGTCTCGCTCACGCCGCCGCGGTCCGGCGCCACGAGCGCCAGCCCGATCGTCTCGATCGCCGCCGAGAAGTGGAACGTTGCGGGGGCGAGGAACAGGCCGACGACCAGCAGCACTAGCACGGCCTGCAGCAGCCCCGACGCGGGCACGAACGTCGGCGTCACCGCGACGCTGTCGAACGTCGGGAGGTCGCCCGTCGCCAGCCGGCCGCCGGCGGCGACCAGCGCGACGAGCACGCCGAACAGCAGCCCCGGCGCCTGATCGGCGGGCGCGATCCCGTTCCGGAAGAACCGCTTCGGGCGCACGAGCACCTCCGCCCACGCGCGAGCGAGCGCTCGCGGCCCGCGGTCGCGCCCGCCCTCGGGGTCGGCCACCCACTGCGTCACGGTCGGCTCACCTCGGTTCCGGTCATCAGTCGGTCCTCAGGGTGTGGCAGCTCCGACAGCGTGCCTCGTAGGACTCGTCGGCGCCGACGACGATCGTGTCGTCGTCGACGTGGGCGGGCTCGCCGTCGACCAGTCGCTGGTTCCGGGTCGCCGGCTCGCCACAGACGGTGCAGATCGCCTGGAGCTTGTCGACGTACTCGGCGATCGCCATCAGCTCCGGCAGTGGCGTGAACGGCTCGCCGCGGAACGTGATGTCGGTGCCCGAGACGATCACGCGCCGGCCGTCGTTGGCGAGCACGTTGCAGACGTTGACGAGATCGCGGTCGAAGAAGTTCGCCTCGTCGACGGCGACGACCTCCTCGCCGTTGAGGTGGTCCTGGATCTCCCAGACGCCGTCGCCCTCGTTGTCGACGACTCGGGCCTCCCACTGGCGGCCCTCGTGGGAGCCGATCGTGGTCTCGCCGTACCGGTCGTCGATAGCGGGGGTGAACGCGGCGACGCTCTGACCGGCGATCTCCGCGCGGCGGAGGCGGCGCAACAGCTCCTCGGTCTTCCCCGAGAACATCGAGCCGGTGACCACCTCGACGAAGCCGCTGCCGGTGATCTCGTGCATAGTCGAAGCCGGGGAGGGGAGGGGTAAAGGGTTGCTGACTCGGCCGTCAGCGGCCGGACGGCGAGCCGTCGTTGTCTCCCCGGATCAGCTCGATCCCGTGCTCGACGACCGCCTCGGTGACGAACAGACTCGTTTCCGTCTGTAGGGACCGCATCAGGTCGACAGCCTGCTCCTCGCGGAGTCGCTCGCGGCCGAACGCGAGCGCGACGACGCCGATCGAACCGTGAACCTCGACGTCCGACGCTTTCGCGGCTTCTCTCGCCGCCAGATCGTCCGTCAGGAGGACCGCATCACGGTTCCTCGCGACCGTCAACGCCGCCGTTTCACCCTCGTCTAGGTCGGTCCGTGACTGCAGCACCGCCTCGTCGACGCTGACGGCTTCGACCGTGAGGTCCGCGAACCCTTCGGGAACCCCGCCGGCCCGTAGTTCGCTCCGGACAGTCTCCGGGAGGATCAGCTCGTCGACGGTATCGAGAAGCGCCATCGCGTCGACCTCGGCCAAGTGGATGATCGGACCGGCGTCGGCGACGGCGACGATCACGCGGTCGAGCCCCAGCGGACGTCCTCCTCGACCGCCTCGGCCTCCCGCTCCGCCCGTCGGAGTCGCTCCTCACCGACGGCTTCGACCGCCCGAGAACGAGTGATCTCGTCGTTCAGGTAGCGGGAGATGACGAGATCGAACCAGAGGTCCTCGACCCCCCGTTCGAGCGCCCGCTCGAACACCTCCGACTCGGGAACACCCCGGGCGTCGGCGATCTCCCGCACGCGCTCGGTGAGTTCGGCAGCCATATCCACAGCTTCGGCGCTATCGCACTTAAGCATCCGGCCGGGAGCGGACAGACGCCTCCGCCCGCGGATCGTCGCACCGGGACGCTTGCCGGTCAGCGTCCGCGGATCGTCGCACCGGTGCGGCTGTCAGTCGCCGCCCCGGATCGTCGTCCCCGGCCCCTCGCCGGCCAGGAACGCCCCGATGTCGTCGGCGCCGAACACCGACGCGGGCGCGCCGAGGGCCAGCAGTTCGCGCACTTTCGCCGCCATCCCGCCGGTCACGTCCTCGCCGGCGTCGCTGCCGCCGAGGGCGTCCGCGGCGTCCTCGTACGCCGTGATCTCCGGGATCACCTCGTCCTCGGTGTCGAGCACCCCCGGCACCGTCGAACAGAGGCCGACGCGCTCCGCCGAGAGCGACTCGGCGGCCGCGGTGACGATCTCGTCGCCCGAGAGCACCGTCACGCCCTCGCCCGCGGTCGCGATCACGTCGCCGTGCAGCACCGGGACGAACCCCTCGCCGAGCATCGTCGCCGCCTGGTTCAAAGGGAGGTCGAGCGCGCCGTCGGCGTCGCGGGCGCCCGCCGAGAGTGGGTGAATCGGGAGCGCGGGCACGCCGCGGTCGTGGAGCCGCGAGAGCACGAACTGGTTGAGCGTCTTCATCGCGCCGTGGATCGCGACGGCGTCCGTGGCGTCGTCGGTTCCCTCGGTCGTCGTCACGCCCGCCTCGCTGGCGTGGTGGTGGCCGAAGCTCCCGCCGCCGTGGACGAGGACGAGCTCGTCGGCGTCGTCGCGCTCGAACGCGTCGGCGATCGCGTCGGCCACGGCGTCAAGCGCCGCGCCGTCGAGCGTCTCCGCGCGGTCCTTCTCGGTGATGACCGAGCCGCCGAGCTTGAGGATCGTCGGCGTCATTTCTCCGCGCGCACCCCCTCGGTCGCGAGCTCTGCCCGGAACGTCTGCTCACAGCCCGGTGAGTACTCCAGCGCGCGCCGGGTGGCCTGCCCCTGATCGAGCGCGACGATGCAGCCGCCACCGCCCGCGCCGGTGAGTTTCGCCCCTTCGGCCTCCGCCTCGCGGGCGGTCCAGACCATCCGGTCCAGCGAGCGCGAGGAGACACCCAGCGCCGACAGCAGCCCGTGGTTGAAGTTCATCAGGTCGCCGAGCTCGTCGAGCAGTACCGGGCCGGGGTCCTCGCCGGGGTCGGCCTGCGCGAGCAGCTGCTCGCCCTCACGGGTGAGGTCGCCGATCGTCTCGACGGTGTCGGCGGCGAACTCGTACTCCTCCTTCAGCGCCCGGACGCCGGCGACGAGCTGGCCCGTGTCGCCCGCGCCGCCGTCGTAGCCGATCACCAGCGGGAGCTCCGGCGCCTCGATCGGCCGGGTGTCGTCGCCCTCGACGCGCACCGCGCCACCCATCGCCGAGCAGTACGTGTCCGCCCGGGAGGCTTCGCCGCCCTGGACGGTCGATTCGGCTTGGTACGCGCGCTCGGCCAGTTCCTCGGGGGTGATCGACCCGCCGCTGGCGCGGACCGCGGCGTCGATGGCGGCGACGACGACCGCCGCCGAGGAGCCCAGCCCGCCGCCGAGCGGGATGTCGCTCTCGATCGTCACTTCGAACCCCGCCTCGGGGTCGCCGATCGCGTCGCGGGCCTGAGCCAGCGCCTCGTCGACGTACCCCGTCGCGGCCTCGACGAGGTTCGACGGCACGTCCACGTCCGGGTGTTCGTCGGTCCCGCCGCCCCACTCGACGGTGAACCCGTCCAGCGTGAGGTCGTCGGCCTCGACGCGGACGCGGCTGTCCTCGCGTGGCTCGACGCTCACCCGCGCCCGGCGCTCGATGGCGCAGGGCACCGCGGGCTCGCCGTACACCACGGCGTGCTCCCCGAACAGGTACACCTTCCCGGGAGCGCTCGAAGTCGTCATGCCCCAACGCTCGCTCTCGATGGTTACAGTCGTTCCGACTGGCGACGACGCCCCGCCCGCTCACTCCGCGCCGTCGTAGGCGTGCACGTCGCCCTCGGTCTGCGGCGCGCCGACGGCGAGCACCTCGGCCGTCCGTTCGGCGTCCTCGGGACAGTACGCCCGGTGGGGGCTCTCCGGGTCGGCGGCGAACAGCTCGTCGGCGCCGACCGCGAACGTCCCCTCCGGCGTCTCGACCTCGATCTCCCCCGCGATCACGAAGAACGCCTCCTCCTGCTCGTCGTGGTAGTGGTACGCCAGCGGGATCTCCTCGCCGGGGTCGACGCTGTAGCGGTTGAGCGCCACGTGCTCGAGGCCCGCCGCCTCGGTCAGCCGGCGGAGCTCGCACGGTCGGTCCGGCGTCGGCTCGACGGCCGCGGTCTCGACAGTTCGGTAGCCCATGGGGGAGCCTCGGCCAGCGGCCGCAAAAGCTCGTCGGGGGAAACCGTTTTCACGAGTGAGAGAGGCGGCGGGAAATTTTTGTACCACTCCGTGTACGGTAGGTGGTGTGGCGGCACGTCACCGCGGCGTGCCGGGCGCGACCCCCGTCGCGTCGTCGCCGGCCGTCGACACCCCCCAAAGACGCCCGGTGACCCGACTCCCGTCGGTCGGGTTTCCGACCGACATCCCCATCCGCTTTCGACCGTCGCGAGCGACGGCGCCGCCGCTGTTCGGCGCGAAAACGACCGCAGAAAGCTCTCGACGGGCCTAGAGCCCGGCCTCGAAGTCCTCGAGGGCGTAGCTGGGCTCCGCGCCGCGGTTGTCGAGCGTCTCGTTGGCCAGCAGCCAGTAGACGACCGACAGCGCGCGTCGGCCCTTGTTGTTGGTCGGGATGACCAGGTCGACGTTCGAGACGGCGTTGTTCGAGTCGCACATGGCGATGACGGGGATGCCGACCGTGATGGCCTCCTTCACCGCCTGGGCGTCACCGATCGGGTCGGTGACGACCACGACGTCCGGCTCGATGTAGCCGTCGTACTTCGGGTTCGTCAGGGTGCCCGGGATGAACCGACCCGTGCGTGCGCGGGCGCCGATGGCGTCCGCGAACTTCTCGGCCGGGAACCGGCCGTACTGCCGCGAGGAGGTGACGAGCACCTGCTCGGGGTCGTAGTTGGAGAGGAACTCCGCGGCGGTCCGGATGCGGCCGTCGGTCTGGCTCACGTCGAGCACGTAGAGGCCGTCGTCGCGGACGCGGTGGATGAACCGCTCCATATCCTTCGTCTTCTGCTGGGTCCCGATGTGGACCCCGGCGGAGAGGTAGTCCTCGACCGGGATGAGGAGGTCCGCTTCCTCCTCGCCCTCCGGCATGACGTTCTCGTCGAACCGGGACTCCTCTTCCTCGGCCTCGTCGGCCTGCTCTGTCTCTGCCTCGTCGCTCGAGGCGCTCTCTGCCGCCGCCTCGGAGTCGGCGACCTCGTCGGCCACTTCCTCCTCGGCGGGTTCTGTGTCGTCGTTCTCGCTTTCGCTCATACAGCGTCCTCCGCGATGCGGATGAGTTCGTTGAGTTTGGCAGTTCGCTCGCCCCCGACGGTGCCCGTCTTGATGAACGGTGCGCCGGTCGCGACGGCGAGGTGTGCGATGGTCGTGTCCTCCGTCTCCCCCGATCGGTGGGAGATCACGGGCGTGAACCCGTTGCGGGTCGCGGTCTCGATGGCGTCGACCGCCAGCGAGAGCGTCCCGATCTGGTTGGGCTTGATCAGGATGCTGTTGCCAGCGCCCCGCTCGATACCCTGTCGGAGTCGCTCGGTGTTGGTGACGAACAGGTCGTCACCGCAGATCAGCGTCTCGTCGCCGACTCGATCGGTGAGTGCCGCGAACCCCTCGAAGTCGTTCTCCTCGAGGGGGTCCTCGACGTACGCCAGTTCGTACTCCGCGACCAGGTCGGCGACGTAGTCGATCTGCTCCGCGGGCGATCGACTCGTCTCGCCGTACTGGTAGGCGTCGCCGTCGTAGAGCTCCGAGGCCGCCATGTCGAGGCCGAACGCGACCTCGAAACCGACGTCCTCGGCGACTCGCTCGCAGGCCTCGGCGACGATCTCGAACGCCTCGGCGTCGTCGATCGACGGCGCCCAGGCGCCCTCGTCACCTTTGGCGGCCGGGACGCCGCGCTCGGTGAGGAGCTCGCCGACGGTCTCGTGGACCGCGGCGTTGGCGAAGGCCGCCTCCGCGACGGAGGGGGCCCCGACCGGCGCCGCGAGGAACTCCTGGATGTGGGTCGCGTCGGCGGCGTGCTCGCCGCCGCCCACGACGTTGCCCAGCGGCACCGGGAAGTTGTCCCCCCGGAACGCGCCGCCGAGATGCTGGTACAGCGGCGCCCCGAGCACGTCGGCGCCGGCTTTCGCCGCCGCCATCGAGATGGCGACCGCGCTGTTGGCGCCGATCTCCGAGAAGTCCTCGGTGCCGTCGGCGCCGCGCAGGGCCGCGTCGACCTCGCGCTGGTTCCCCGCGTGGACCTCCTCCACGAGCCGGGGGATCGCGTGCTTCCGGGCCGCGGCGATCGCTTCGCCGGGCGGCAGCTCGATGGCCTCGTGCTCGCCGGTGCTGGCCCCGGAGGGGGCCGCCGCGCGGCCGAAGCCGCCCGACACCGTCAGCACGTCGGCCTCCACCGTGGGGTTGCCACGGGAGTCGAGCACGCGCCGGAGCGAGACGCCGCTGATGCGCGTCATTTGCCCTCCCGTCGAACGGTGAACGGCAGGACGCCGGCGTCGTACTCCTCTGCCGCGATGAGGTACGGTTCGGTCCGGTCGGTCTCCACGAGCACCGGCGCGCCGTACGACAGCTGCAGCGCTCGGGCGCCGATGATGCGGGCCTTCTCGTACCGGTTGAACTCGGTGTCCGTGCTCATTGGTAGGGGGAGACGACGTCCACCAGGTCGCGGTGGCTCACCATCATGCGCCGGCAGCAGTGCCGATCGACGCCGAGGTCGTCGAGCACCGCTGCGGGGTCCTCCTCGCCGTCACGCGCTCGTTCCTCGAACTCCTCCCAGTGTTCCCCGATGACTTTGCCACACGAGAAACACCGGACGGGTATCATCATGGTTTGATCACCTCAGCGGTAGGACTTCTGGTAACGGGCACGCGCGCCGGGCCCGCCCCACTTCTTCGGCTCGGACTGCCGGGAGTCGTTCACCAGCAGCGAGCGGTCGAACTCCATGTACGCGTCGCGGAGTTCGGCGTCCTGCAGGTGCTGGACGAGCCCGCGCGCGATCGCGGTGCGGGCCGCGTCGGCCTGCCCCGCGAACCCGCCGCCGGAGATCGACACGTCGATGTCGACCCCCTCGCGGAGTTCGTCGCCGGCGATGCGGAACGGCTCGAGCATCTTGAGCCGTGCCAGCTCCGGTTCGACCAGCTCGACGGGCTGGGAGTTGATGCGAACGCGACCCTCGCCCTCGCTCACGGTGGCGCGGGCGACGGCCGTCTTCTTCTTGCCGGACGTGTTCGTTACCATGTCTTGTTGGCGCCGAGGGTCTCGGAGATCTCACCGAGCGTGGTGAACTTGATGTTCGAGAGCCGGTCGAGCGAGGTGCCCTCGAGCACCTCGCCGTCGCGGTCGTGGGGGTTGCCCACGTAGATCCGGATGTTCTCGAAGGCCTCGCGGCCACGGTCCTGCTTGTACGGCAGCATCCCGCGCACGGAGCGCTTGAAGATGCGGTCCGGGCGCTTGGGGTAGTAGGGGCCGGAGTCGGAGCCCAGATCCGCGCGCTTGCGGTAGGTCTCCATTGTGGCCTCCTCGTTCCCCGTGATGACTGCCTGCTCCGCGTTGATCACGGCGACGCGGTCGCCGTCGAGCGCCCGCTGGGCGATCTCGCTGGCGACGCGACCCATGATGCAGTCGCGGGCGTCGACGACGACGTCGGCCTCCCACTCGGCGACGCTCATCGGATCACCCGCACGTTGCTACCTTCGGGGTTCTGTTCGATTGCCTGTTCGAGCTGCACCGCCTCGCCGACCTGGTCGATCTTCTTCCGGGCGGTGCCGGAGAAGCTGACCGCGGCGACGGTGACGTCCTTCTGGAGCACACCGCTGCCGAGCACCTTGCCGGGCACGACGACGGTCTCGTCCTCCTGGGCGTATCGCTCGATGCGGCCCAGGTTGACCTCCGCGTGCGTGCGGCGCGGCTTCTCGAGTCGGTCGGCGACGTCGGCCCAAACGTTGGCGCCGACGTCACGCGAGACCGACTTGAGCTCGGCGATGAGGCTCCCTAGTCTCGGGTTCGTCTTGTTGCTACTCATGGATTTACCTCTAGCGTGGAGTTGCCTCCGGAAAACTGAGAGTGCAGGGAGCAGGATTTGAACCTGCGGACCTCTACAGGACAGCGCCCTGAACGCTGCGCCGTTGGCCTGACTTGGCTATCCCTGCCTGCACTCTCGCGTACTCGATGGCCCTTCAAAGCGGTTTCGGTCCGCACCCACGACGCGCCGGCGCCGCGGCTCCCGGTTCGGGGGCTGGCGTCGGGGTGTCGTGGGGTCCAGGTCATCAGACTGCGACTTTCTCCTGCAGTTCGTCCGCGCGCGACTCGATCGAGTCGATACCGCGGAGCACCAGTTCCTCGACCGTCATGGAGCCGTCCGTCTCCACGTGGAAGACGAACGCCCCGGGGACGTCCTCGACTTCGAGTTCCTTCCCGGGGTAGCGCTCGGTCAGGTCGTGATCGAACTCGTCGGTGGGGACCAGCTCGCCATCCTCGGTCTCGATGACCCCGCGGAGGATGTTGGTCTCCTCCTCGTCGAACTCGCCGCGGTCGCCGACGACCGACACCTTGCGCAGGTGGCGGTAGCCGACCGCGACGCCCCCGGACTGCTTGGCGTGGCTCTTGCCGTCGTCGAGGACGGCCTCTGCCTCCAGCTCGATGCGCTGGTTCTCGCCGCTGGGGTTCTCGTTGAGCTGGATGATCGGGATGTCCTCGTCGGCCGGCTTGACGTCGGGATCCGAGGACTCGAGATCCCCGGAGTACGCCGTGTCCGGCCCCTCGACGTCGAGCGAGAGGGTGACGGTGTCACCGTACTCGAAGTCGTCGGGCGTCGTCAGCGGGACGAGCCCGAGTCGGAGCCCGATCATCTCGTCGAACATCACCGAGGAGTTCTCGACGACGCGGAGCGTGTCGATGCTCAGCGTCGGCACGTCCGCGATCATCGCCCGGCGGAGCCCGTTGGCAAAGGCCGGGGTGAGACCGCGCACGAGGATCCGCGCCTCGCGGTCGTCGCCTCGGATGAACTCGACGTCGAATTCGTCTGCCATGTGTTACAGTCGGTTCTTCTTGGGTGCGCGCGTCCCGTCGTGGGGAAGCGGGGTGACGTCCTCGATGCGACCGATCTCGAGCCCGGCGCGGGCCAGCGCACGGATCGTCGCCTGCGCGCCCGGCCCCGGGGACTTCGTGTCGTTGCCGCCCGGACCGCGAACGCGGACGTGGACGCCGCCGATGCCGGCGGCCTTCACGTCCTCGACGACCGCCTCGGCCATCTGCATGGCCGCGTACGGCGACGCCTCGTCGCGGTTCTGCTTCACGACCGTCCCACCGGAGGACTTCGCGACCGTCTCGGCGCCGGTGGCGTCGGTCACCGTGATCAGCGTGTTGTTGAACGACGCGAACACGTGTGCGATACCCCACTTCTCGCCGTCCGCTGTGGTCTCGCTCTCGCTCATTCGTCTTGACCCTCCGCGCGTGCGGGGTGGAGTTCGTCGGCCAGCACGGAGTTCTCGTCGAACTCGATGCTGTCCTCCTCGTCGACGGTCACGAACTTCGAGGGCGCGGTAACGCGCGCGCCGTCGACGGTGACGTGGCCGTGGACGAGGAACTGTCGAGCCTGCTGGGGCGTCGACGCGAGCCCCTGCCGGTAGACGACGGTCTGGAACCGACGCTCGAGCACGTCGGTCTCGTCGAGGTTCAGCACCTCGGTGATGTCGTCGTTCTGGTTGAGGATGCCGATCTTCCGGAGGCGGGCGACGAACTCGCTGCCGCGTTCGTTCGCCGTCTCGACGTCGCCCTGTGCGTCGCCGAGCAGCCGTCGTGCCTCGCGTCGGAAGTCACGCAGGCGCGACTGTGCGCGCCAGAGCTCCTCCTTGCTCTCGAGTCCGTAGCGGTCGACCAGCCCGGCCTCCTCGGCGATGCGCTCGCCCTGGAACGGGTGGTTCGGTGTCTCGTAGCGTTTGGTTGCGTTTCCGGTCGTCATTCTTCCTCACCGCCTTCCTCTTCCATCTCCTCGCGGATCTCCTCGATGTTGACCCCGATGGTCCCCTCGGTTCGACCCGTGGACTTGGTCCGCTGTCCGCGGACCTTCTGCCCGCGCTCGTGGCGGACGCCCTTGTAGGAGCTGATCATCTTCATGCGGTTGATGTCGTGGCGCCGGGACTCCTCGAGGTCGCTCCCCGTCACGTGGGTGGTCTCGCCGGAGAAGAAGTCCTTCTGCCGGTTGGCCATCCACGAGGGAACGTGCTCCCCGAGGTTCTCGACGACCTCGACGACGCTGTCGATCTCGTCGTCGTCGAGGCGCCCGAACGTCGCCTGCCGATTCACGTCGGCCTCGTCGGCGACGATGCGCGCCATGCGCTTGCCGATGCCTTTGAGTTCGCTGAGGGACCGCTCGACGGATTTCGTCCCGTCCAGGTCGGTCTGCCCGATCCGGACGAAGTACTGGAGGTCCTCCTCCTCCGCCTCGCCGTCCGCTGGTTCTTCTGCACTCATATCTGGTTGGTGTCGGTGCGAGCGTTGCGGCGGGGATTTGAACCCCGGAGGCTGTGCGCCACAGAGTTAGCAACCCTGCGCCTTGGGCCAGGCTAGGCTACCGCAACCCGCGTGCTGGTATCGTCGCCCGACTCCGTCGGACTCGGGACACGGCGCCCCTACAGTTCACTACACCCATCGCTTCCGGGACTGTACACTTAAACATCACGGAACGGGGGTGGGTGTGGGAGAGGGAAACACCGGGGCCGGCGTCGGGATATCGTCGGCGGGACCCCGCTACAGCCCCAGCAGCTCCCGGGCCTCGGCCGTCGACGCCAGGGGGCGACCGCGGTACTCGTCGTCGCCCGCCGGCGCTCCAGGAACTACCAGGGGTCGACACACGCGGAAGCCGAGCCGACAGCCAATCAATCTACCTTCGGTGACACACCACACGCGGGAGCGAGACCGTCGGACTTTTTCGGGCGTTCCGGGTAGCGGGCGACGTGTCCCCCGACGAGTCACCCCAGGAGGACGCCGTCGACGACGTGGCTCGTCGGCTCGACGACGCCCTGGAGCGAGTCGCCCACGGCGCCGCCGTCTCGGTGCCGAGCATCCTGCTCCAGCGCGGCCTCACGGTCGTGTTCACCGCGGCGCTCACCAACGGCATCGGCGCGGCGCCGTACGGCCTGTTCGCGCTAGCCCGGCGCATCCAGCGGTTCCTCGCCCGGATCGTGCTCGGCTTCCGGAACGGGCTGAGTCGCTTCCTCCCGACCGCCGACCAGGAGGAGCGCGACGCGCTGGCGACGTTCGCGTCGCTGCTGCTGCTCGGGGTCGCCAGCGTGTTCGGCGCCGGCCTCTTCCTCGCGGCGCCGCGGATCACGTCGATGACCGGGCAGAGCGCCCGCTTCGAGACGCTCTGCAGGTGTTCGCGCTCGGGATGCCCGCGAGCGTCTGGCTGTTCACCGTCACGGAGGTGCTCCGGGGGATCGAGGAGGTGGCGCCGCTGAACCTCACGATGCGGCTCGTCTACCCCGCGGCCCAGCTGCTCGTCGGCGTCGTCGGCGCGTTCGTCGTCGACGACATCGCCGTCGTCGCCGGCGGCGTGCTGGCGGTGATGGGGCTGACCGGCGTCGGCGCCGCCGTCTGGATCGTCCGCGCACGCGGGTTCCGCCCGCGCCTGCGCGGCCCGGGGCTGCCCGCGCTCCGCCGGCGCTACCTCGACTACACGATCCCGCTGTTCCTGGGCGGCATCGCGACGACGACCCAGCGGCTCGGCTTCTACCCCCTGATCGCGGTGTTCCTCTCCGGCGTCGCGGGCGGGGTGTTCGCCGTCGGCGTGCTGGTCTCCCAGCTCGTGCGCCTCCCGCTGATGGCGATCAACCAGTTCATCCCGCCGGTCGCCGCCGCGCTCAACGAGGAGGGCCACGACGACGCGCTCTCGCGGCTCTACCACGTCACCAGCCGGCTCGTCCTCGTCGGCGTCGTCGCCGCCGCGGTGCCCGTCGTCGTCTACCGCGAGACCGTGATGGCCGCGTTCGGCCCGACGTTCACCGAGTACGCGCCGCTGCTCGTGCTGTTCGTGCTCGCTCAGATCGCCGCCTGCGCCGCGGGGAGCGTGGGGATCCTGCTCCGGATGACCGACCACCAGCAGGCGCTGCTGGTCACCAACGTCGGCATCACGACCGTGCTCGCGGTCGTCGCGATCCCGCTCACCGTGGAGTTCGGGCTCGCGGGCGTCGTCTGGACGTACCTGCTGATGCTCACGCTCAACAACGGGATCGAGGTCGCCGTGCTGTACCACCTCGAGGGGCTCCAGCCGTTCACGAAGCGCCACAGCTACCCCCTGCTGGCGGCGCTGCCGTTCGGCGCCGTCGCACTCGTCGCGCGGGCGCTCGCCCCCGGCGTCGTCGGCGCCGTCGTCGGCACGCTGCTGGGGCTGGGGGCGTTCGCGGCGACGCTGCGGACGCTGGGGTTCACGCCGGTCGAGCGTCGGCTGGCGTCGACGCTGGCCGAGCGGTACGGGGAAATGATTCCGGGAGCGTGAGAAGGCGGCTCAGTCCGCGGCCGAGATGTACTTCTCGTTGATCTCGTACTCGCCGCGCTCGTTCTCGACCAGGTACTCGCCGTAGTAGGGCACGCGCTCGGCGACGACCTGCTCGAACGTCTCGCGGATCTCCTCGCGGCTCATCTCGCCCATCGACTTCAGGTCGTCGTTGCGGTTGAGACAGCCCTTCAGGTACCCCTCGTGGGTGACCCGGACCCGGCCGCAGTTGGCGCAGAACTCCTCGTTCTCGACGGGGTCGACGATCTCGACCATCCCGCCCTGAAACTCGTCGAGCTCGGACGGCTGGGGGGCGGCGGCGACGGACTCGGCGGCGTCGGGGTTGACGAAGTAGCGCTTCCGGTCATGCATCTCGCGGTGTTCGACGTGCTCGGCGAGGTCCGCGAGCCAGTCGTGGACGCGCTGGATGTCGATGTTCCACTCCGGTCGGCCCGTGAGCTCGGGCATGTACTCTATCAGCTGGAGCTGGAGCCCCTCGTTCTCGGCGACGTGCTCGACCATCCCCTCGACGTAGCCCGCGGTGTGCTCGAACACGACCATGTTGAGCTTCACGGGCGCGAGGTCGGCGTCGACAGCGGCCTGGACGCCCTCCATCACCTTCTCGTAGGCGCCGGACTTCGTGATCTCGGCGAACTCGTCTGGGTCGAGCGCGTCCTGTGAGACGTTGACGCGATCCAGCCCGGCTTCCTTCAGCTCCTCGGCGCGTCCGGGGAGGAACGTCCCGTTGGTCGTCATCGACACCTCCATCTCGTCGGGCGCGCGGCGGATGATCTCCTCCAGATCCTCGCGGAGCATCGGCTCGCCGCCAGTGAGCTTCACGGAGTCGACGCCGTACTCCGACACCACGTCGAGGAAGCGCACCACGTCGTCGGTCCCCATCTCGTCGTCGCCCGGCTCCATCGGGCCGCGAGTGTCGCCGAGCCCCTCGTTGTGACAGTAGACACAGTCGAAGTTGCACCGGTCGGTGAGGGAGACGCGGACGCCCGTCACCTCGCGGCCGAACTCGTCCGAGAGCGGCATTAGTCAATGGTTCGTCCGAACGGGCTTAAGCATCCGGGTGGTGACACCCAATTTGTAACCCAATTCGGTTACGTGCCTCGGGGTGTGACCGTGCGAACGGGTTCAAAAACGGTCCCGACCCGCCACGGCGCTAATACCGGCTTCAAAACCCTCATTAGCGGAACGCGCCACCTCCCGCTATGGACGAAGCCGCCGTACGCGACCTGCTCGCGGAGGTCGAGGACCCATCCCTCGGCGACGATCTGGTGTCGCTGGGACTGGTCAACGCCATCGAGGTCGAGGACGGAGTCGCGAAGGTGTCGCTGGCGCTCGGCGCACCGTACGCGCCCCACGAGTCGGCGATCGCCGCCGAAGTCCGGGAGAAGCTCCAGGACGCCGGCCTCGAGGTCGACCTCTCGGCCAACATCCCCGACGACCAGGCCGAGGACGACCAGGTGCTGCCGGGCGTGAAGAACATCATCGCCGTCGCCTCCGGGAAAGGCGGCGTCGGCAAGTCGACGATGGCGGTCAACATCGCCGCCGGCCTCTCGAAGCTCGGCGCCGAGGTCGGGCTGTTCGACGCCGACGTGTACGGGCCGAACGTGCCCCGGATGCTCGACGCCGACGAGGCGCCGCGGGCGACCGACCAGGACACCATCATCCCGCCGGAGAAGTTCGGCGTGAAGCTGATGTCGATGGCCTTCCTCTCCGGCGAGGACGACCCCGTGATCTGGCGGGGGCCGATGGTCCACAAGCTCCTGACCCAGCTGGTCGAGGACGTGGAGTGGGGCGAGCTCGACTACATGGTGCTCGACCTGCCGCCGGGGACCGGCGACACCCAGCTGACGATCCTCCAGACGCTGCCGCTGACCGGCGCCGTCGTCGTCACGACGCCCCAGGAGGTCGCCGTCGACGACGCCCGCAAGGGGCTGCGGATGTTCGGCAAGCACGAGACGCCGGTGCTCGGCATCGCCGAGAACATGGCCTCGTTCCGCTGTCCGGACTGCGGCAACGAGCACGAGATCTTTGGCGAGGGCGGCGGCCGGACGCTGGCCGACGAGAACGACCTGCCGTTCCTCGGCGGCATCCCCATCGACCCCGCGATCCGACAGGGCGGCGACGAGGGGAAACCGGTCGTGCTGCGCGAGGGCGAGACCGCCGACGCGTTCCGCGTGCTGACCGAGAACGTCGCCAACAACGTCGGCGTCATCCGCCGGCAGAGCGTCCAGCAGCATGGCTGGTGAGGACGGCGAGACCGGCGACGACGCATCCGACGAAGAAGGGGAAACGGACTGGGAGATGGCGCCCGACGCCGAGGCGACGTTCCCCGAGGACGCCGAGAAACGCGAGGTGCTGCGCGAGGTCGCCGACGAGATCCGCGGCCGCGACGGCTCCTCGGAGGCCTCCCAGATCGGGGCGTTGCTCTACCGCGTCTCGGACCTGTACAAGCCTGGCGAGGAGACCTCGATCCCGGAGATCTACATGAACATGCGCCACATCCTCGAAGTGCGCGAGCAGGGCGGACTGAACCCCGACGAGGAGTAGCCGGCTCTCCCGCTGTCGGTCGCCCGGAACCGTTTTCCCCCGCGGTCGGTAATGACGTGCGAACGTGGACGCCCACCAGGAGGAGCTCTCGAACCCGTTCGCGATGGACGAGGACTGCCGGAACTGCCCGGCGCTCGCCGACTGCCGCGAGCAGGTGGTCCACGGCTACGGCGACGCCGGCGCGGAGTTCGTCTTCGTCGGCGAGGGGCCATCGGCCGGCGCCGAGGCGGCGGGCGTCCCCTTCACTGGCGACGACGCCGGCGAGCGCGTGCAGCGCATCCTCGGCGACCTCGGCTTCTCGCGGTCACCCCCGGACGCCGCCGAGCCGGACCTCCAGAACGTCTACCTCACCTACCTCTCGCGCTGTCGCCATCCCGAGCGCCCCGCAAGCGACGAGGAGGTCCGGAACTGCGAGCCGTTCCTCAACGCGGAGCTCCGGATGATCAACCCCCACATCATCGTCCCCGTCGGCGACCGCGCGCTCCGGGAGCTCGCGATCGAGTACACCACGCGCGCCCCCGAGAGCTTCGACGTGCACGACGAGCACGCGACGACCGTCCGCGGCCGGGGGTTCGAGCTCGTGCCGATGATCCCCCCCGCCGAGCAGACCGACGCGCAGGAGGCCGCGTTCGTCGAGCACGTCGAGGAGAACGTGTTCTCGCGGGACTACCGGCAGACGAAGGGGCGGCGGAGCCGCTAGGTCGAGGGTGACCCTCGCGGGTTACGACCAGTACGCAGTGTCTTTCGGCCCAGTACCGGTGCCGACGACGACGCCCGCGGCGACGGCGACGACGACGAGCGCGAACGTCGCCGCGCTCGCGACCGTCGTCGACGAGCCGGGGAGCAGTCGGAGGAACGTCGCGATCCCGCCGAGCGCCAGCGCCGAGGTGACGCCGGTCGCGAGCAGGCCCAGCGCGCGTGAGTCGAGCATACCGGCCGCTCGGCCGGCAGTCGCTTAAGCGCGACGCTCCCCCGGTGACGCCCGTCGGCCGCGACCCGCCGGATTCAAGCGCGCCGCGAGCCGAGAGTCGACGATGACAGTCGTCGTGCTGCTCGCCGACCCGCCACGTCCCGGCCTCCGGTTTCCCGACCTCGCAGCGACGAGCCCGCTGGAGGAGGCGGAGGTCGCCGAGCTCGCCGCCGCGATGGATCGCGACGCCATGCGGGCCGTCGAGCGCTCCGGCGCCGACCTGCTCGTGAACTACCGCCCCGACGACCTGCTCGACGAGGCCCACCGCACCGAGGTGTCGCCCGAGGCGGAGCTCCGCGCGCTGGCCGCCGACGCCGTCGACGACGTGGGCGAGGTCCGCTTCGAGCCACAGGTCGGCTCGACGCCGAGCGCCCGCGTGGGAAACACCGTCACCCACCTGCTCCGCGAGGAGGAGGCCCGGTCGGTCGCGGTGCTCCCCGGGACGACCCCGTTCGTCACCCGGGCGGGGATCGACTCGGCGGCGATGAAACACCGGAGCAACGACGTGGTGCTCGGCCCCGGCCCCGGCGGGTCGGTGTACTACGCCGGCTTCAGCGACACCGTCGACTTCACCGACGCGATGACGCCGCCGGCGCTGAACACGATCGCGGAACTGGCCCGCGGCGAGGACCACGACACCGAGTTCCTGCCGACCCAGCCGACGACCCGCACCGGCGACGAGCTCGCGAGCGTCGTCGCGGAGATCCGCGCCCGCGTCGCCGCCGGCCGCGCCGTCCCGGAGTTCACCGCGGCGCTGATCGAGGAGTACGGGCTGGTCGTCGACGCGGACGGGCTCGCCCGGCAGTAGCCCGCGCCGTCGACGCCCGACGGCGGTCCGATAGCTTCAACCTCCCGGGTTGAAACGTGGAGTTGTCTGGTGGGATGGCAGAGTGGCCCATTGCGCCGGTCTTGAAAACCGGTGGCGTCATGCCTCCTGGGTTCGAATCCCAGTCCCACCGTCGTCTCCGAACGATAGTGAGGAGCGACGCGTGTCGGGCTCGAACCCTGCGAGACGCGCACAGCGAGCGAGCACGTCTCGGTCCGGTTCGAATCCCAGTCCCACCGCATCTCGATTACCTAACGGTTCGTTTCCCGATCGACGGCGCCGAACACGTCGAACGCAAAGGCTTTGGGCCGGTCGGGCGAACGCCCGAGTAATGAGCGACGCCGACGACTGGCCCCACGACCCGGACGGCGAGGAAGGGAGCGAAGGCCGGCGCAAGTACGGCCACGCAGTTCTGGCCAAGAAGATCGACGAGGACGAGGACTTCCCGCTGACCGCCGAGGAGTACGTCGCCGACTACGGCGACCACCCGGTGCGGATCAGCTACGAACAGGTCGCCTCCGTCGAGGAGATCTTCGAACACGTCGAGAAGGAGGAGTTCGCTGACTTCGTCGAGTTCCACGAGACCCTCGGCGAAGTGATGCGGGAGCACGGCTACTGGTTCTACGAGGGCGCCGAGCAGTTCGTCGACGCCTGAACGCCCCCCTTCTCGATACTCCCCGCCTCCGTGGGGGGTGGCTCGCACCTCCGAGCTTTTCGGCCGACCTAAAAGCCGAAACGACTATGTGTCTTTAGGCAGGCCTAAACAGCATGCGCGCCGCGGACACCCTGGCCGAACCCCCGTCGGCGGGAGCCTCGAGCGGTGAGCGCGAGTCGATCGCGGGACCGTCTCGGCGTCGACGCGGGGGCGACCCATGACCGAGCTGTACCGGCTCCGGCAGCGGATCGAGTCGCTCGCCAGCGAGCGCGGGGAGTACTACCTCGTCTGCAGTCGCTACGGCGACCGGCCGGTGCCGGCGGACGGCTGTCGGTTCGAGAGCCGCGGTGAGGCCGAGCGGGCCGCCCGGCTCACGGCGGAGTACCGGACGGTGCTCCGGGGGTACGACCCCGAGCTCCCCCGGTACGACATCGTCGTCCGCCGGCCGCGCGAGACGGGCGGCGTGAGCCCGTCGTCGACGCCCGACGAGTCCGCCTCGGGGGTGCAGCGGTGATCGAGACCCACGTCGACCGCGCTCGCGAGGCGGTCGACCGCGAGCGGGAGCTGCTCGCCGACGAGGCGGCGGCGTACGAGGAGTTCCGGAGTCGCGTGGCGTCGCTGTCGGCGACCGAGATGGGCCAGGGGGCCCGCGCCGCCGCCAGTGCCCCCGGCGGCGTCGCGGTGCGGAGCGCTCGCACCGACGCCGGCGGTGGGGCGCTAAAGCGGGTCCGGGCGGCGTTCGCCGAGACGGTCCGGCCGTACAGCGTCGACGACGTGGGCGAGGAGCCGCTGCTGGAGACGATCCGGGCGGAGCTCGGCGACGGGATCGCGCTCGCGCTGGCGCCGACGACCGAGACGGGGTTCACCGCCGGGACGAAGCGGGCCGTGCTCACGGCGGCCCGCGAGCGCGGCCGGGGGATCGAGGCGACGCTCGACGCGCTCGAACGGGAGGCCGCGTCGCTTCGCTCGGTCGGCGACACCGTCGACGAGGTGACCGAGTGGCTCGCGGCCGCCGACGAGACGCCGCTGTCGTCGCTGGGGTTCGACGCGCTCCGCGACCGGCACGAGCACCTCGCCGACCACCGCGAGCGGTGTGAGCGACTCCTCGCCGAGCGGCAGGAACTACTGCTGTCGACGACGGGTCGGAACGAGTCGGCCGACGTGAGCCACCGCTCGCTCGTCCGGTATCTCTACAGCCCGTTCCCGGTCGTCTACCCGGTGCTGTCGACGGTGACGCGGCTGTACGACCTGCTGGCGGACTGTCAGCGCGCGGTTCGCGATCACCTCACTCGACGGGGGTAGGCGTCGAGAACCGGGTTGGCCGACGGACGAGGCTACTGGTCGTCCAGCGACATCCGCTCGCCCAGCTGCTGCTCGATCGAGCCGCGCTCCCACGTGCGGGTCCCCTCGCCCTCGATCTCTGCCTCGATCTTCTCCTCCAGCAGGTTGACCGCCACCGAGTTCGCGCCCTCGGGAATGATCAGGTCGGCGTGTTTCTTCGTCGGCTCGATGAACTGCTCGTGCATCGGTTTCACCGTCGAGAGGTACT
Organism: Halolamina rubra; assembly: GCF_000739555.1. GTDB lineage: Archaea > Halobacteriota > Halobacteria > Halobacteriales > Haloferacaceae > Halolamina > Halolamina rubra. The sequence continues at coordinate 25,070 of NZ_BBJN01000030.1, read as the reverse complement.
GGTCGATCACGTGCTCCAGCTCCCGGCCGCGCTGGACCACGTCGCGCTTGATCCGCCGGAGGATCCGCACGTCTGCGTCGGTCTCGACGTACAGCCGGAGATCCATCATGTCGTTGATCGTCTCGTCGTACAGCGCGAGGATCCCCTCGACGATGATCACGTCGGTCGGGAGCACCGTGACGCGCTCGTCCTTGCGGTTGTGGATCTCGAAGTCGTACTGGGGCATCTCCACGGACTGGCCCTCCGAGAGCTGCCGGAGGTGCTCACGGAGGAGCTCCCACTCGAACGCCTCGGGGTGGTCGTAGTTGATCTCCTCCCGCTCATCGCGGTCGAGGTGGCTCAGATCCTCGTAGTAGTTGTCCAGCGGGATGCGGGTCACCGACTCCCCGACGCTCTCGGTGATCAGGCGGGCGACCGTGGTCTTGCCGGCGCCGGTGCCGCCGGCGATGCCGACCACGAACGAGGGGATACTCATCGGACGGTGCGAGGAGAGCGCGGCGTTTCAAACTGCTGTTTCGGCGTCAGCTCGGCAGTTCCACCGCCTCGGCCGCCAGGAATGCGCCGGCGACGCCGAGGGTCAGCACCGCCCCCCAGAACGCGATCGCCGGCTCGCCCCAGCCGTCGACGGCGGTGACGGCGGCGACCCACACGAGCAGTCCGGTTCCGAGAACGAATCCGGTGTCGGCTGTCTCGACCATACGCTCGCTCGCGGCCGGCGGCTACGTTAGTGTGACGCTCCGGCGTCGACCAGCGAGGCGCTGAGCTGTTCGGACTGGCGGGAGCCGTCGCCCGCCCGCTCGTTCTGCCCGTCCAGCGCCGCCCGGCCGATCGTCGCCGCCAGCGCGTCGGGGTCGTCGACGACCGGCGCCAGCGCCGCCCGGAGCGCGGTGTCGTCGACCTCGACGCTCGGGTTCTCGCTGCCCTCGCGGGCGCGCTCGGACCGCGCTCGCAGCTCCAGCCACGCGCGCACGGTCGTGCCGGTGTACTCCCGCGCCAGCGCGACCGGGTCGTCGACGCCCGGCACGGTCGAGAGGAAGCGCGCGCCCGGGCCGTCGGCGTCGACGCGCTCGCCGACCCACTCCCGGATCGTCTCGGGGGCCGCGTCGGCGTCGAGTTCCGCGGTCGCTGCCGAGAGCAGCTCGGCCTCCCGCTCGGCCACGCGGTGGAACGCGTCGCCGACGACGACGGTGTCGGCGCCGGCCTCCCGCACCGCCCGCACGTCCTCGGCGTTCGCGAGCCCGCCGCCGTACCAGACCCGCGAGCGAACCAGCGCGCCGTCCATCCGTTCCAGGATCTCGACGGCCTCGTCGCCGCCGAACGTGCCCGAGTACTCGAGGTAGACGATCTCCGAGTCCAGGTGGCGGTCGGCGGCCATCGCCCGGCGCTTGGCGTCGGTCGGGTCGAGCAGGTCGTCGGGGCCGACGCCGGATTCGCGGGCCGCCGCGCTGTCGGGGTTCTGGACGATGTACGCCTCGAAGGCGGCCTCCGAGAGCAAAAGCGAGGTGGCCACGCCCGCGAGCCAGTCGGCGACGCGGTTCGGGAGCCACGACGCCTTCCGGCGGATCAGCCCGGGCGCCAGCTCCTCGCGGACGCTCTCGATCGCCGTGCCCAGCGTGCCGACGAGCGCCTCGCTGTCGCCGTTGAGCACCTCCGGCACGAGCAGCAGGTCGGCGGCGTCGTGGCTCCCCTCGGTGACGTGGTCGGCGCCGCTGGGCTCGTGACAGACCGGCGTCGACAGCGGCGCCAGCAGGTCGAACGCGGCCGCGGTGTTCGCCGGCGTCACGTCAGAGGAGCCGCCGACGGAGACGGCGTCGGTCTCGGCGAGCCAGAGCGGGTACAGCAGCGGGAGCTTCTTCGCGCCCTCGGGGTCGACTTTCGTCACGTGGTCCCAGTCGGGCACCGGATTCGTGTCGAGCGCGCTCCGGGCGAGCAGCCGCGCGGCGTCGACCGCGCGCTCCCCCCACGCGGCGAGATCCCGTCGCATACCGACACCTCGCTGCCGGGAGGCAAAAACCCGGTCGGTTCGGGGATGGACAGCTTCAAACCGCTGGTCGGCTCACTCCGTCCCATGTCCGGACCGCTCCGCGGGATCGCCGACCGGCTCGCGGGCGTCGACGCGCTCCCCACGCCCGCCCGCGCGGTGTTCAGCCACTACGCGGCCGGCGGCTCGCTCGAGCTCAGGGCGATCCGCCTCCAGCGGCGCGTCGAGGCCGAGGTGGAAGCGATAATCGAGGACGCTTACGCCGACGTGGAGGCCGCCCTCGCCGACGAGTTCGGCCGCGAGTCGGTCGAGTTCGACTACGACACGAAGCTCACGCTCCCCGTCGAGCTCACGCTCGCCCACGTCTACCGGCGGGCCAGCGCCGCGACGCCGCCCGGCGTCGATCCGATCTCGGGCCGGCGCGCGACCGACCCGATCTCGCGGCTCCGCCGCCGCCGATCCGCGGCCGACGCCGACCCCGCCGATCTGGTCCGCGAGACCCGCCGCGCCCGCGAGGTGGCCGAACTCGTCGTCGTCGCCCTGCTCGACGGCGACATGCGCGACGCGATCAACGACGAGGAGTACGGGGATTTCGCGGTCGACTTCGCGGTCGAGGACCGCGCCCGGGTCGCCGAGATCGCCCAGGAGGTGCTGCAGGCCGCGGTGCAGGAGCAGTTCGCCGCGTTCGACGACGCGGTGCGGGCGTCGTACGACGACGCCGTCGAGCGCTCGGAGGCCCACCAGGACCGCGACCCCCACTTCCGGGAGCTGATGGCCGACGCCGTCGCCGCCGCCGAAGCCGACGCCGTCGCCGACGTGACCGCCGCGGACGTGGACGGCGAGAACGGGAACCGCGACCCCGAGACCGCCCGCGAGGCGCTGCGGGCGGAGTACAAGCACGCCGCGTTCGACGAGCCGCCGGCGCTGTTCGAGACCGCCGAGCTCGACCTCCCCTACCTCCGCACCCAGTACGGCCGCGTCGGCGTCATCTACCACGGGATGGTGGAGATGTTCCGCGAGGCCGGCATCGAGCTCTCCCCGGAGTTCGAGCGCGCGGTGGTGCTGTCGATCGTCGGCGCCCAGATCTGGCTCGACGACGTGGACGACTTCGCGGCGGACGTGCGGGAGGGCCAGCTCACCCCCGTCACCGCGGAGTACCTGCTGGCCGAGAGCGACGCCGCGGCCGCCGACGCCGTGGTGTCGATCACCGAGTCCTACCTCGACGCCGCCCGCGACGCCGCCGACGCCTCGGACGCGCCGATCACGGGGATCGCCGTCGAGTACATCCGTCACGACGGCGATCCCGAGAAGCTGCCGCGCTGAGCCGCGACCGGGGGCGTTATTAACTTCGGTCCCGTAGTTCATAACAGATGGATACAGAGGGAACGCCGCAGTCCCGTCGCGGCGAGCGGATCGTCGGCGCGATCGGGGTGCTGTCGCTGCTGGGAGCAACGGCGATCGCGGCCGCCACGGGCGCGTGGAAGCCGATCCAGATCGGCTGGGTCGCGTTCGCGGCGATGGTCGGCGGCGTCGCGCTGGCGCTGCGAACCGACGAGAAGCAGCCGGGCGCGCTGGTCTGGGGCTCCGGACTGGCCAGCGGCGCGATGATCGTCAGCGTCGGCCTGTTCCTGCTGCCGGACGCGCTGAACCACCACCTCCGGTTCGGCGGACTCGGTGTGGCGAGCGGCGTGATCGTCGGCTTCGCGGGCCACGCGATCGGCCACCGGCTCTCCCACGTCGAGCTGCCGATGGACGCGACGGTGGCGCAGTTGACCGCCCACGCGGCCGCCGCGGGGGCGATCATCGGAATCGTCTACGGCAACATGCCCGAACTGGGGCCGCTGCTGGGCGTCGCGATCGTCTCCCACAAGGGGCCGGCGGGCTACGCGGTCGCGGACCGACTCACCCGGAACGACCGCTCGTGGCTCCCGATCCTGCTGCCGGCGGCCGGCGTCGGCGTCGTCGCGGTGCTCGCGAGCGCGGTCACGCTGCCCGCCTCGCCGGCGATCAACGGGCTCGTGTTCGGCTTCGCGACGGGCGTGTTCCTCCACGTCGCGATGGACTTCCTCCCGCGGTGTGAGCTGGGGAGCGAGGTCCACGACGCGCTGAGCGTCGACGCCGACGCCCACGCGGTGCTGGACCGCCTGCGCCTGCACGCGGTGGCGTCGACGCTCCTCGGCGGGCTGGTCGTCGTCGCGCTCTGGTGGACGGTGTCGCCGTAGTCAGTCCCGCAGCCGCCGCACCTGCCACACCATTCCCGTCCCCACCAGCAGCAGCACGACCAGGTTGAACGCCGCCTGGAACAGCGACCGGTACTCGTGGCTGATCCACTGGTTGATCGCCGAGGAGACGTTCAGGTACAGCTGCAGCGTCGCGATCAGCGCCAGCAGCGAGAGCCCCGCGAGCAGCACGTAGTTCAGCGTGCGCCGCAGGTCCCGGCCTTCGTCACCCTCGGGTTCGTCTCCTGCGATCGTGCCGGGTTTGGCGCCCCCGTTCTCACCGGTTCGCTCCTCGCTCGCTCGGTTCGCGGCACCGTCGTCGGCGGCTGTGTCGGTCATGGTGTCCTCCGTGGTGGATCGGTCGTCGGTCGGTTCGTCGGCGCCGTCGGCCGGCCGTTCGTCTTCACTCATCGTCGCCCCCGGGCCAGCAGGCCCGCAGTCAGGAGCGCGAGGACGGCGACGACCGGGCCGAAGCCGGGCGTCTGTGCGGCCGTCTGTTCGGTTCCCGTCGGGCGGTCCGGTGCCCCGTCGTCGCGGTCGAAGTCGCTGGCGTTGAACTCGACCTCCCGTCGAGTCTCGTCGCGGTCGATCGTCTCCGTGGGGTCGAGGTTCACCACGCCGGCGGCGGTGTCGACGATCACGCCGTCGCGGGTGAGGATCGCGTCGACGTAGTAGTTGTACTCGCTGGGCACCGACACCTCCGCCGTCACCGTCTCGCTGCGGCCCTCGGCCAGCCCGCCGGCGTCGACGCTGCGCCGGGCGGCGACGACGTTCGACTCTGCCTGCCGGACGACGAAGGTGACCGACAGCGAGTCCGACTCGCTGGGGCCGGCCGCGGTGAGCCAGCCGCCGAGCTCCAGCGTCGTGCGCTCCTCGCCGGCGTCGACGATCGACACCGTCACCGGTTCGAGCACGGGATCGTCGACGAAGCTCACGTTCGACTCGGCGTAGGGGGGCGTCAGCGCCTCGACGCCGCTGACCCGCCGGCTGAACTCGTCGACGCGCGTCCCGTTGCGGTAGACGACGCCCTCGAGCTCGTAGCCGCCCTCGCGGGGGACCGTGAGCGTGGTCGAGACGCGGCGCTCGCCCTCGGCAGTCAGGTCGCCGACGGTGACCACGTCCTCGGCGACGAGCAGGCCGGACTCCGTGTCGGTCGCCTCGAAGCGCACCGTCACGTTCTCCGCGGGGTTGCCGCGGTGGTCGAGCGTCGCGAACAGGTCGAGTTCCGCGGTCTGCCCCGTGATCTCCCCCGTCGCGATGTCGGCGTCGACGACGCGCACCGGCCCGGGACGGACGGGGTCGTCGTCGGGCGGCGCGACCGCGCCGGGGACCACCGCTGCCGCGAGGAGGGCGACGACGACGACGGCGACGGCGCCGCCGAGGAGGGCTCGTTCGTTGTCCATGGGTTACAGGTCTCCGGACGGGAACAAGTGTTTTGTGCCGTTCGGGTCCCGGAACCGCTACAGTTCGGCGTCGAGGAAGGCGAGTTCGTGGTTCAGCGTCCGCTCGAGCGCCTCGCCGGCGAGCGCGCCGTAGTGGGTGGTCGGCACCCGGACCAGCGAGGCATTCCGGACGTCCTCGCTCGCGGCGACGACCGACTCGGGCGGCGCCACCGCGTCGTCCTCGCCGGCGACGAACAGCGCTGGGCAGGAGCGATTCTCGACGGCCTCGCCCACGTCGTGGCGCTGGAGCTTTACGAGCGAGCGCGCGGGGGTGGTCCCGGGCTCGCGCCCGAGCAGCTCCCGGACCTCGCGGGCGGCGCCGTCGGCGGCGATCGCCGCCAGCTCGTCGGGGGCGCCGAACAGCGGGACGCGCACTCCACGCTCGTCGGCGTCGACGCCGCGGAGCCGGCCCAGCGCCGAGACGGGGTAGTCAGCCACGCCACGGGCCAGCCCGCCGAGGCGGGGTCGGAGCCACGAGGGGAGCAGCGTCGACCCGTCGAGCACGGGGAAGCGAGCGATCACGGCGTCGACGGCGACGGCGTCGGCGGCGGCCGCGAGCGCCGTCCCCGCGGAGAGATCCATCCCCCAGAGCGCGAGGCGGTCGCCGTCGACCTCCGGGGCGTCGCGGGCCGCCTCGACGGCGGCGTCGAGATCGGCGCGCTGGCGGCCCGGCGAGAGCAGGCGGTCGCCGCCGACGTGGCCGAAGCCGCGGTGGTCGAACGCGAGGGCGGCGTAGCCGCGGGCGGCGAGGCGCTCGGCCGTCGGCTCGAGCGCTTCCCGCCACGGGAGCCCGGCGCCGGGGGCGAGCACCACGACTGGCGCGTCCGCGGGCCGGTCGGGGGTGAACAGGTGGCCGTGCCGGCCGTCGAACGCGACGCGGCGGGTCGAGAACGCGTAGCGGCTCGGCTTCCCGCGGGCGGCGTGGCTCACGGTCGCCCCGCGTGTCGCCGGCGGTCGGGACGCTGTCGGTTCATGGTCGTCGTTGCACTGGCGGGCGGTAAAACGTTCCGTGGCTGTCGGCCCCTCACCGGAAGGGGGCGAGGGGCCCACGTCGTGCGGAGGGTGAGTTATGTCAGAGGCAGTCGATCGCCCTCTCGCACGTAGATCGTCATACACACGCAACTACCAAAAGCGCTCGGTGAACTGCGTTTCACTATCTCGACCGAGATAACCGCCACCGTGGAGCGGGGTCGTCGCGTATTCGTGCTAACAGTTCACCCGCGGAAACTCCACCGTCGACAGAAGCTATAAACCGTTGCGGCGTGGTGTTCCGGGGACATGAGCGGCGATGGGTCGATCGAGGCGTTCGACCTGCTGTCCAACGAGGTTCGGCTCGACGTGCTCCGGACGCTCGGCGAGGCGGCGGCGGCCGGCGAGAGCCCGCTCGCGTTCACGGAGCTGCAGCGCCGCGTCGGCGTCGAGGACAACGGTCGGTTCAACTACCACCTCACGCGGCTCGTCGGTCGGCTCGTCGACAAGGACGAGGACGGGTACGAGCTAAAGCCGCCGGGGAACAACATCTACCGGGCGATCGTCTCCGGCGCCTACACCGACGACGGCGGCGTCGACCCCGTCCACGTCGAGGGGGAGACGTGTCCGTACTGCGGCGCCGACGCGGCGGCGTGGTACGAGGACAGCCACTTCCACCTGGGCTGTAGCGACTGTGACAACCTCGTCATCAGGTACCCCATCCCGCCCGCGAGCTTCGACCGCGACCGCCCCGAGTCGCTGCTGGCCGCCGGCGGCGCGTTCATCCTGCGCGACCAGACGGCGATGCGGCAGGGGGTCTGCCCGTACTGTGCGGGCGAGGTGTCGGGCCGGCTCACCGAGCAGGGCGGGGAGCTCGAGGAGTTCAACGAGCGCATCTACTCCTCGGTCGCCCAGTTCGTCTGTGACCGGTGTAGCTGGTCGATGCACTGCGGCGTCCCGTTCGCGATGAACATCGAACCGGCGGTGGTCAGCTTCTTCCACGACCACGACATCGCGATCTTCGATCGCCACCCGTGGTCGATCTACCAGTACGCCGACGACAGCGTGCGCTCGCGTGACCCCTGGCGCGTCGAGGTGACCTGCCGGATCGACGACGACCTGCTCCGGGTCGTGATCGACGAGAACGTCGACGTGGTCGAGACGGCGGTCGAGCCCGCGGACTGACTACCGTTTCAGCAGCCCGCGGAGCCGTTCGAGCACCCCGCGGTCGCGCTTGCGCTCGGCCAGCATCACCGAGCAGTCCACGTCGGCCACCACGTCTGGGACCAGCGAGCCGGTGAGCACCCGCGAGAGCACGCCCCGCTGGCTGGCGCCCATGATCACCAGCGTGGCGTCCTCGGCCGCGGCCTCGATCGCGGTCTCGGCGTCGCCGGTCTCGACGCGCAGTTCGGCGTCGACGCCCTGAGCGTCGGCCCAGCCCTCCAGGAACTCCCGACCGTCCTGCTCGTCGTCGGCGACGTGCAGCAGGGTGAGCTCGGAGCCGAACTCCCGCTGGAGCAGCTCCCCGATCTCGACGGAGAGCGCGGAGTCCGGGCCGCCCGCGGTCGGGATCAGCACGCGCTCGGGGTCGAACCCGCGGTCCTTCAGCATCAGGAAGTCACAGGGCAGGTCGCTCGTGAGCTCGTCGACCGCGCCCTCGACGCGGCTCCCGCTGTCGGGCCCCCAGCCCATGACGACGAGGTCGGCCTCGTGGTCGGCGGCGGCGTCGAACACCTCCTCGATCCCGCGGTGGGAGATGATGGTGTGGGTCTCCACGTCGACGCCGAACGTCTCCGCGTCGGCCTCCGCGTCGTCGAGCACGGAGCGGTGGTCCTCCTCGATCCGGCTCACGTGGTCGGCCGCGTAGCTCAGCGAGGTCTGGTCGGGGACGGTGATGACGTGGACCGCGTCGACGACGCCGTCGCGCTGCTTGGCGATGGCGCTGGCGAGCGTGATGAGCTCGGTCTCGTGGGCCGGGTTGGCCAGCGGCACCATCACGCGGAACTGGTTGTCGCCCGTGGGCTGGACGCTCTCGGCGGCGTCGACGGCGGCGTCGGGCATCTCCTCCTGTCGGGAGAGGATGTACTCGCTCAACAATCCTTGCTTCTCGGTCCTGCTGCGGGCGTAGCCGAGATACCACACCGCGGCGAAGATCACGATCGTCGCGCCGACGAGGCTCGGCGTCGACTCGATGTAGTAGATCAGCGCGAAGGAGAGCACGCCGCCGACGATGGGGGTGATCGGGTACAGCGGCACCTCGAAGGAGGGCTCGTACTCGCTGGGCTCGGCCTCGCGCATGACGACCAGCGCGATGTTGAGCAGCCCGTAGATCACCAGGTGGAGGAAGCTCCCGATCGACGCCAGCGTGTTGATCGGCGCGGCGACGATGAACAGCAGGATGAACGCCCCCGTCAGCGCGATCGAGCGGTACGGCGTCCCGAAGCGCTGATGGATCTCGTTGAGCTGGGGCGTGACGATCCGGTCCCGGCCCATCGCGAAGTTGATCCGGGAGGACGCGAGGATCGACGCGTTCGCGCTCGACGCCGTCGCGAGCAGCCCGCCGACCAGCATCGCGCCCGCGCCGAGCGGCCCCATCAGCAGGCGGGCCACCTCGACGACCGCGATGTCGCCGGCCGCCGACACCTCGGCGACGTACCCCGCTCGACCGCCGCGCTCATCACGACCAGCACGAGCGCGTAGATCGCCGTCACGATCACCACGGAGCCGATCACCGCGCGGGGGAGGTTCTTCCCGGGCTCCTTGATCTCCTCGGCGACGCTCGTGATCTGGACGAAGCCGAGGTAGGAGACGAAGATCAGCCCGGTCGTCTCGAGCATCGGCGTCAGCCCCTGCGCGCCGGGGATGTTCGCCGGCTGGGCGCGGGTGGCGCCGTACACCGTGAACACGCTGAGGATCAGCACCAGCACGATCACGATGACGTTCTGGAGCCGCCCGGTCTCCTTGGCGCCGATGTAGTTGACGAGGACGAACAGCGCCGCCGCGAGGAAGCCGATGAACTTGATCCAGGGCACGGTGACGCTGGCGACGACGAACGCGTCGGGGAGGCCGGCGATGTCGACGACGTACTCGCCGAAGCCGACCATGTAGAACGCGCTGGCGAACGCGAGCCCGAGCCAGTTGGCCCAGCCCGCGATCGAGCCGAACAGCGGCCCCAGCGCCTCGTTGACGTAGAAGTACGCGCCGCCGGAGCGGGGCATCGCCGTCCCGAGCTCGCTGGCCGACAGCGCCGTCAGGAGCGCGATCCCGCCGCCGAGGACGAACGAGAGGATGGCGAACGAGCCCGCACGCGTGATCGCCTCGCCCGGGAGGACGAAGATGCCGGCGCCGATCATCGTGCCGACGCCGATCGTCAGCGCGGCCAGCGGCCCGAGGTCCTTGGCGAGCTCCTCGTCGCCGCTCATTCGGTTCGGCCCGGCAGGGTGATCACCGGCCGGTCGGCGTCGGTCACCAGCCGGAGCGTTCGATCGCCCGCGATGAACTGCTCGAGGCGGCCGCCTTGCGGGGCTGGAACGCGATCGCGCTCGCGCCGATCTCGGCGGCGACGTCGACGATCCCCTCGACGACGTTCCGGCGGTAGACGGTCTCGGTCTCGGCGTCGGGGAAGCGCTCCCGGAACGCCTCGAACGCCGCCGCGGCGATCGACTCGGACTGTTCGACCGGCGTCTTGTCCGGGACGCCGCCGCCCTTCTCGACGACGTGGACGACGGTAACGCGCTCGGGGTCGTACGGCGCCAGCGCGACGGCGGTCTCGCGGGCGTCCTTCTCGGTCGCGACTGGGACGAGCAGGTGTGACAGAAGCGAAGCTGACGAGTCGTCGGTCATGGGAGGTGGTTCCGGCGCGTCCCGTTTAACGCTATCCTCTGCGGCGGAGCCCATCGGCGACGATACCGGGCCCTATCGGCGACGATACCGGGGCCTAATCGGCGACCGACCGGCTGGCGAAGCGGAGAACGGAGAACGGCGACCCGGGTCGGAAGCCGGCCGGGCCAACTAGCGGATCTCGTCGAGCGACACCGCGCTGTCGAGGTCGGCAGTGACCCACTCGGTGGTCGACAGCTCCTCGCCCGGGAACAGCGTGACCTCCGAGGGGTCCTCGTCGTCGTCGTACCGACAGCTCAACCCGAAGTCGGGGTACGATCCCAGCAGCTCACCCGACGGCGTCTGTCGTACACTCATGGTTGCCTCCCCGGCGCGCGGTGTCACGCGCGCCTCGTCTGTGGGTTGTCGCGGTAGACGGATAAACGCTTCAGTACGAATCGTCGTGAATCGAACCCCCAACGAGTCCCGGAATCGACGGCGTCGTGACTGCCGGGCTGGCTGTCGGGAGTAAGCGGTGCGGTCGGGGACTCAGTCCGCGGTGGCGGTGACCGCCTCGGTCTCCGCCGGCTCCTCGTCGCTCTCGAGCTCGTCGGTGACGCCGTGGATCAGCGCGAACACGGCCGCCTTGTGGTCGGTTTTCGAGCGGTGGATCGAGGTCGGCTGCACACCAAGCTCTCGGTACTCCTCGGAGACGGTCTCGCCCGCGGCGTCGAACTGACTCTGAAGTTCGGCGAGAAGACCGTGCAGGTGGATGAGCTCCTGCTTCTTCATGGACACCGGTTGTATCGGCCGGAGGGTTATAACCTTACTCTGAGTCGGAGTACCAAGGCCCGTACGTCGTCCGTTCGACAGTCGCTCGTGGGTGGTGTCGTAGCTTCAACCCGTCCACACGTTGCCCGCTCTCGGCACCGATCAGTCGCCGATGGCACCGATCAGTCGCCGATGGCACCGATCAGTCGCCGATGGCACCGATCAGTCGCCGATGGCACCGATCAGTCGCCGATGGACTCCACGAACGCGCGGATGCGCTCCTGGTTGTAGTAGCCCGCGACCGAGAGGACGGCGACGACGGCCAGCAACGTCAGCGCCAGCCCGGCCCGCCCGTTGGCGAGCTCGTCGCCCGCGTAGACGGTGATCGCGTACGACGGCAGCCGGCCGACCGCCATCACCGGGAGGAACGTCCGGAGCCGCCACGTGGTGAGCCCGCTGAGGAAGCAGATCACGTCGTCTGGGAGCCCGGGGACGACGACGAACAGGAACAGCCCCGGGACGCCGACGCGCTCGACGAACCCGTCGAAGCTGGCGACGACATCCTCGTGGAGCACGCGCTCGACGAACGGGCGGCCGAACCGCTTCGCGAGCAGGAACGCGACGGCGCTCCCGATCAGGACGCCGAGCAGGCTGTACACCGTGCCCGCGACGGGGCCGAACAGGTAGCCGCCCATCAGCGCGATCGCCTGGCCGGGGATCGGCGCGACCACCACCTGCACGGCTTGGACGATCACGAACGCGATCGGTGCCAGCGGGCCGAACTCGGCGACCCACGCACGGAGCGCACGGGCGTCGGTGAGAAACGGGAGGTACTGCCGCACGGCGACGTAGAGGCCGGCGAACCCGACGACGACGGCGAGCAGGGCGAGCAGCGCCCGCCTGCGGTCGGCCGGCGAGGCGAAGACGCGCATACACGGTGGTGGCGGTCGGCCGTGTTGAATCTACCTGCACGAAGAAAGCTGCGCCGCGGCGAGGCGTTACTCCCCGCCGAACATCTGGCGCATCATCGGGTGCATCTCCATCAGCTGCTCCTCGGCGATCTCCTCGTACAGCTTGTACGTGATGGAGACCGTCAGCAGCAGCCCGGTTCCGGAGACCTGGCCGATGGTGCCGAGCATGTTCGCCATCACCGCCAGCAGCCCGACGAGGGCGCCGCCGATGACGGTGACCTGCGGGATGTACCGCTCCATCACCTTCTCGATCACCTGCGGGTTACGCCGGAATCCGGGGATCTGCATCCCGGAGTTCTGGATCTGCTGGGCGGTCGCCTCCGGGCCCATCCCGGTGGTCTCCACCCAGAAGATCGCGAAGATCGCGCCGCCGACGATCATGAACGTCAGGTCGACGCCGATCCGGAGCAGCACCTGCCACCAGTCGGCGGTGACGGTCGCGCCCACGAACCACATCCACTCCTCGGGGCTCTGGATCGGTTTGAGGTACCAGAACAGCCCCTCGGTCACCTGCCCCTGCTCGCCGTAGTCGCCCAGCCACGTCGGCATCCCGTTCCACTGGCTGTGGAGGATCTGTCCGAGGAACTGCAGGTTCGCCTGCAGCGCGCGGACGAGGATCATCGGCAGGACGCTGGCGTAGATGAGCTTCACGGGGAACTTCCCGCGGGCGCCCTTCACGCGGGCGTGCGAGAGGGGGATCTCCACGCGAACGCTCTCGGCGTACACGACCACGACGAAGATCAGCACCGTCGTGATCATCGCGAGGATCATCCCCTGGCCGAGGAAGATCGCGCTCAGCCCGTCGCTGGTGAGCGGCGAGCCCGGGAGCTCGGCGCTCCCGGTGAGGATCCCGATCCAGACGGCGACGAAGCCGTCCGAGGACGTGGGGGTGAGCCCGCTCCAGGAGAACAGCCCGCCCACCAGTCGCTGGCTCACGCCGGCGATGATGAACAGCCCGACCCCGGAGCCGACGCCCCACTTGCTCACGATCTCGTCCATGAACAGGAGCAGGATCCCGCCGACGGCGATCTGGGCGAAGATGATCCCCTCCACGCCGCGGGTGCCGATCCCGAGCTGCTGGACCACCTGCGGGTCCGCGTTGAGCAGCGGGCTCGCGAACACCATCGGCGCGCCGGTCAGGACGACCATCACGACGACCAGCAGCTTCTGGAGCCCCTGGTAGAGCACCTGATCGCGCGGGTCGTTCTCGGTGTCGAGCCCGAGCAGGTCGGCGCCGCCGAGCAGCTGCAGCACGATCGACGCCGTCACGATCGGCCCGATCCCGAGCTGCAGGATCGAGCCGGACGCGCCGGCGAGGATCGAGCGGAACTGCCCGTAGAAGTCGCCGCCCTGGGTGGTGGTCTGGAGCCCGTACAGCGTGACGTTCGTCAGGAAGAAGTACATCACGAGGATGCCGGCGGTCCACAGCAGCTTCCGCTTGAAGGGCACGTGCCCCTCCGGCCGCGCGACCGTGGGCATCCGCGTGAGCACCGGTTCGGCGGTCTCCTTCCAGCTCATGGTTAGTCCTCGCTCTCGTCGTCAGCGGCCTGCTCGGCCTCCCGCTCGGCGCGCTCCTGGGCGCGCTCGGAGACGGTGGTCGAGCCGCCGGCGTCCTCGATGAGCTCGGTCGCGGCGTCGCTGAAGGCGTCGGCGGTGACGTGCAGCTCCTGGCGGACCTGCCCGTTGCCGAGCACCTTCACCACGTCGGCCTCCCAGCCGTCCTCGGCGACGTCGCGCGCGTCGATGGTGTAGACGCCGTCGTCGTTCTCGGCGACGCCCTCCGCCGCCAGCAGCGCGGCGTCCTCGTCGATCTTCTGGACGCGGACCTCGGCGACGCTGTCCTGTACCTCCTCGGGCTGGGTGAAGCCGTGCTTCGCCCAGGGCCCGTAGTGGTGCATCTCGTGTTTGCGGCTGCCCGCCTTGCCGCGGCCGCCACGGTGCCCGGCGCCGCGCCGGTTCTTGTGGCTACCGCCGCCGTGCGTGCGGGAACCGCGCTGTCGTCGTTTCTTGCTCGTCATTATCGCATCGCCTCCAGAAGCGGGTCGATCTCCTCGTGGGGACCCAGTTCGCCGCCCATGCTGTCCGGATGCTTGATGCCGTCGTGACCGCCGCGGGGCGGGTGGAGCCGCAGCGTCGGGGAGATGTTCTGCTCTCGCAGCGTCGTCTCCTCCTCGAGCAGCGCCTCCGCCAGCGCCTCGAAGCTGTCGTAGTCGGTCTCCTCGGCGAGGTACTCCTCGTCGACGACGGCGTCGGCGTCGAGCGCGTCCGCACGCGTCTCGAGCACGAGCGCCAGCGTCTCCACGGAGGGCTCGCCGAAGGCGACGAAGTCGTTGACTTTCGCCACCATCCCGTCGTACGTGTCGGTCTCGGGGACGAGCGCCGCGTGGTTGACGCGGCCGAGGTTGAGCATGTCGAGCGTGTCGCGCTGGCCGGCGGTCATGTCGACCTCGCCGCGCAGCTGGACGATCGCCCGCATCAGTTGCTCACCCCGTCCTCGGCCTCGCGCTGGACGCGTCGCGCGCGGTCGGGCGTCCGTGCCTGCGAGGCGTTCTCGAGCGCGTTGAACGTCGCCTTCGCGAGGTTGACCGTCGTCCGGGTGTTGCCGTTGGACTGGGTCCAGGCGTCCTGGATCCCGGCCAGTTCGAGGATGTTCCGGACGGTCTCGGCGCCGGCCAGCCCGAGCCCCTGCGGGGCCGGGATGACCGAGACCTCGACGGAGCCGGCCTTCCCCTCGGCCTTCCGGGTCAGCGAGTTCACGCCGCCGGCCTGGTCCTCCCAGGAGCCGGAGCCGCGGTCGACGCTGATCACGTTCAGCTTGGCCACCTCGATGGCCTTCTGGATCGCGCCGCCGACCTGGTCGTCGCGCCCCTCGGCGTAGCCGAGGTAGCCGTCGCGGTTGCCCACGACGACGACACAGCGGAACTTCACCCGCCGACCGGAGTCGGTCATGCGCTGGACCATGTTGATGTCCAGTACCTCGTCCTCCATGCCGGGGAGGAGCTGGTCCACGATCTCGTGCTCCTTCAGCGGGAGCCCGGACTCCAGCGCCTCCTCCATGGAGGAGATCTCTCCTTCCTGCACTTTCTTGCCGAGCCGGGTGACCGGCTCCCAGCCGTCGTTGTGGCTCATTCGTAGTCCTCCTGGAGCGCCTCACGCACGTCGTCGAAGTGCGCCGGTAGCTCCGTGGCGTCGAACTCCCCGCTGTACAGATCGCCGTCGACCTGCTCGGCGTACTCGGCGATATGCTCGCCGCGGTTACGCGACCAGTCCGCCAGCACGCTGTCGCTGTGGGGGATCTCGAGCCCTGCGTCGATTGCACCTTCCTGTACTGCGAACACCTTGTTGCCGGGCGTCGCCGTGTTGAGACCCAGGTCGAGCACGGCCTCGGTGAGGCCGGCGTCGACGGCTCGCAGGCCCGCGAGGTAGCCCGTCAGGTACGCGCTCGGGAGATTGCCCGTGGGGGCCTCCCAGCCGTACTCCGACAGGTCCTCGCTGGACGCTGCGGCGTGGATCTCGTCGCCGTCGGGTCCGGGACTCGCCAGCTGCGCCCTGACGTGCTTGTTGCTCACCCGGGCGACCAGGCGAGGCTTGCCGGATTTCAGCAGGCGCAACCGCTGATGGTAGTCCGTGCGGACCTCACGGCGACGACGCATCGGCACCTTGTATCGTGGTCCTGTTGCCATTAGTCGTCGCCTCCGATCTCGACGTCGTAGTTGTTCTCCGCGAAGGCCTCGAGACGGGCGACGCTGTCGAACTCGCCGCCGCTGGCCTTGTTGTAGAGCTCGCGGTACTGGGAGGCGTCGAGAACCTCCTCGTCGTCGCGAAGCTCCTTCAGCCGGGCGCGCTGGGCGCGGATCCGGCTGACCCAGTCCTCCTTGCTGTCCCGTCGCGCGCCGGCTTTCCCCTTCCGGGAGCCGGCGCCGGTTCGGTGGCCGTAGTCGCGCTTCGCCTGCCGCTCGCGGGCGCGACCGCGGGAGTTGGACTTGGCGTCCTCGGCGCGGATGGTTCCGTCCGCGATCAGGTCGCGGATGTCCTCGCGGGTGATCGCGTCCGCGAGCTCCTCCTGTGCCTCCGGGTCGAACCAGACGCGGTTCTCGCCCACGTCCAGCTCCTCTGCCGCGAGTCGCTTCTGTGCGCTCAGATCCGTCATTCCTCTACCTCCACTTCGACGTAGGTCGGGTTGAGGACGCGAATGCCGGCGTCCTCACACTCCTCCTCGATGCGCTCGCGCTTGCGGGCGCCGACCTTCGAGGCGATGCGGACCGCCTCGGTGTCGCCGTCGACGCCGTCGAGGTCGTCGACGTTGTGGACGTACACTTCCTCGAAGCCGCTGGGGTGCAGGCCGCGCGCGGCCGTCGGCGAGCGGAAGCCCGCCTCGACCGTGTCGCCCTTCCCCTTGATGCCGCGTCGCTGCTTCGAGAGGCCGCCCGTCGGGCGCCGCCACGAGGTGGGGACGCGCTTCTTCTTGTGGTAGTCCTGGCGGTTGAACTGCGGCTTGCCCTCGCGGTGCTTCTGTGCGAGCGCGGCCGCGGTGTCGTCGTCCAGGTCGGGCGTCTTGTCGGCGTGGCCGCGAGGCTGGAGTTCGGTCTCGACCTCGGCCTCGTCGGCGTCGGCCTCCTCCTCGCTCTCGTCCTCGATCTCGGCCTCGGTCTCCTCTTCGACTTCGAGACCACCGACGTCGGCCTTGATGCGGGCGGCGAGCGCGTTGCCGACGCCGTCGACCTCCGCGAGTTCGGACTGCGAGGCGGCCTTGAGGTCCTCGACGGAGTCGTAGCCGGCCTTGGCGAGCGTCTCGGCCTTGGAGGGCCCGACGCCGCTGATGTCCTCGATCTCCTGGGGTTCGTCGTCAGCCATCAGGCATCACCCGTGGGTTTCTGCGTGATGTACACGCCGTCCTGGAAGACGCGGTTGTCCTTGTCGCTCACGCGTGTGAGCTGTTCGATGTCGGCGGCAGTCTGCCCGACGGCCTCCTTGTCGGAGCCCGAGAGCGTGATCTGCTCGCCGTCGATCTCGACCTGCGTGTCGCCCCGGATCGGCGTCCGCCGCGGGGCGCGCTCGCCGAGGAAGTTCTCGATGACGACCTCCTCGCCCTGCACTTCCACCTGCATCGGGAAGTGGGCGTAGAAGACCTCCATCTCGTAGGTCCATCCCTCGGTCACGCCGTGGAACATGTTCCGAACGTGGCTCTCGAAGGTGCCGACCGTCGCGCGGGTCTTCGCGTCCCCGTTCTCGGGGGCCTCGATGACCACGTTGCCGTCCTCGACGCTCACGTCCACGTCGGGGTACCAGAGGCGTCGGGTGACCGAGCCGTTGGGACCCTCGACGGTGAGGTCGAGGTGGTCGAGCTCCGCGGAGACGTCGTCCGGGATCGTGAGTTCTGTTCTGCTCATCAGTAGACGTATGCGATGACTTGGCCACCGATGCCCTTCTCGCGGGCCTCGTAGTGGCTCATGACGCCGTGGCTGGTCGTGACGATGAGCGACCCGTAGTCTCGGGCCGGGAGGAACCGCTTCTCCCACTGCTCGTACTCGTCAGCGCCGACCGAGTAGCGGGGCTTGACCGCCCCGCAGTCGTTGATGGCGCCACTCAGTTCGACCTCGAACTTGCCTGCTCGGCCGTCGTCGACGAACTCGAAGCCGCCGATGTACCCGCGGTCGTAGAAGACCTCGAGGATGCTGCCGATCACGTTCGAGGCGGGTGCTACCGTGTGGTCGAGGTGCCCGACGCTCTCGGCGTTGTCGATGCCGGAGAGGGCACTCACCAGTGGGTCGTTTCCTGCCATAGTTATCTGTACTTCCGGAAGCCCATGCTGCGGGCGATCTCTCGGAAACACTGCCGGCAGACGAAGACGCCGTACTTGCTCACCAGCCCCTCGGTGCGCTCGCAGCGGCGGCACTGCCGCTCCTGCGTGCTGCCCTGGGTGGCGTGCTCGCCGGTCTCCTCGTTGCCGGTGTGTTCGCCGTCTAGTTCACTCATTCGTCGATCTCCACGTCGAACTCGTTCTCGAGGAACGCGATGGCGTCCTCGGCGGTCATGCGGTGCGTGTCGGGGATCGACCGCGTCACCTGATCGCGCTTGGCGACGCGGTAGCCCGGACGGACCAGCGTGACGGTCACGTCGAGCCCGTAGATCCCGGTGTTGGGGTCGTACTCCTGGCTCGGGAACGCGGTGTGCTCGTCGACGCCGAAGCTGACGTTGCCGGCGTCGTCGAACTGCGAGGCGGAGATGTCCGCGAGCGGCAGCGCGGTCTCGAGGAACGCCTCGGCGTCCTCGTTCCGGAGGGTGACCTTCGCGCCGATCGGGTCGCCCTCGCGGATGTTGAACGCCTGCACCGTGCGCTTGGCGCTGGTACGGACCGACTGCTGGCCCGTGATCTCCTCGATGATCTCCTCGGCGTTCCCGAGGTCGCGCCCGCCCTGGCCGACGCCCATGTGGACGACGACCTTCTCGATGGACGGCTCGCGCATCGGGTGGAACTCCGACTCGGCCTCACTCATCGTCATCACCCACGAAGTTCTCGTCGATGGTGACGACGTACTCCTCGACGGTCTCGAAGGAGCCGTCGTCGGTGGAGACGGTCACGGAGTTGCGGCCGGAGCCGGGGGTGACGAGGATCTCGTCGACCTCGCCGATCTCGCCGGCGTGCTGGCCGTCGACGGCAGTGACGAGCGCGCCCTCCTCGTACTCGAAGTGGGCCACGATCTCCTTGTCCTCGTTGTCGATCACGAGGGAGTCGCCCGCGCTGTACTCGTCGGCGTCCTCGATCTGGATCGTGGAGCGTCGTGCAGCGAGAGCTGGTAGTCGCCGCCGCTGACCTGGCGCTTGCCAGTGATCTTCCCGAGGCGGGAGGCCGCGCTCTCCTCGTCGATCGGGGTGAGCGCGAGCCGGCCGCCCTCGCCGGGGAACACGCGGAAGTACTCGTCGCGGGCCGGGAACGCCAGGATGTCGAACATCCCGATCGGCCGGGCCTCGTCGGCGACGGCGTCGCCGTTGACGAGCACCGCGTCGTTGTTCAGCGCGTAGCGAGCCTCCTTGCGAGAGTCCACGTAGCCGAGCACGTCGCGCACGACGATCAGGAGGGGAACCCCCTGCTCGCCGTGCGGCCCCGCGTCGGCCTTGACCGTGAACGTCTCCTCCTTCCGTTCGACCGGCCAGGAGTTCGGTACCGAGAGTCGCTTCTGGTGGTTCGTCATTCGTTGTCCTCCTCGAGACGCGCCTGCCGGACCTCGTCCTCGAGGTCGAGCTCGGTCACGCGGACGTTCGAGGCGTCGAGCGGGCGGGGAACCTCCTCCCCGTCCGTCTTCTCCACGGTGACCTCTTCGACGTGGATGACTTCGCCCCGGAGGTCGACCTCCAGGACTTCGCCCTCCGTGCCGGCGTGGTCGCCGCGGAGCACCTCGACGGTGTCGCCCGCGTTGACGCGGACGTTCCGCTGGCCGTACTCCTCGCGGAGGTCGGCCGTCAGCGTGGCCCGAACCTGCTTCTGCTTCTCGTGCAGGGGGGCGTCTCGCTTCTGGTTTCGTTGTTTGCGTGGCTGTCGTGTCATGCTTAGACGATCATCGTCGCCGTACTGGCGATGGTGCCGAACCGCTCAGCGACCTCGCGAGCGACGGGCCCCTTGATCTCCGTGCCGCGGGGCTCCTCGTTCTCGTCGATGATGACGGCGGCGTTGTCCTCGAACTTGAGGCGCTGGCCGTCGGGTCGGCGGATCGGCTTGCGCTGGCGAACGACCACCGCTTCGAGCACCTGGCGACGCATTTCGGGCGTCCCCTTGGTGACCGAGACGGTGATCTTGTCGCCGAGACCGGCTTTCGGGTGACGGTTCTTCGTCCCCGAGTAGCCGGCGATGCTGATGACCTTGAGCTCGCGGGCGCCGGTGTTGTCGGCGCACGTGATCTTCGAGCCCTTCTCGAGACCCTGCGTGACGTCGGCTTTGAGCGCCTCCATCACTCACCCCCGTCGTCGACGACTTCGACGACGACGTGTGATTTGGTCTTCGAGAGCGGTCGAGTCTCTGCGATACGGACCGTGTCGCCCTCCTCCGTGTCGACACACGGCGGATGGTGGGCGGGAACGCGGGAACGGCGCTTCATGTACCGGTCGTACTTCGGTACACGAACGTCGTACTCCCGCTCCACGACGACGGTCTTGTCCATGTCTGTGGAAGCGACTTCACCCTCGAGCACCTGCCCGCGCACGGAGAGATCCCCGTGGAACGGACAGTTCTCGTCGGAGCAGGCCTCCTCCGGTTGTTCTACGTTTAGTCCGATTGCCATGTCGAATCACCCCCGCGCTCGGTTCGCGCGGCGGGTCGTGAGAGCAGTCTCGCGCCATCCACCGTTACGTAGACCGTATCCTGGCACTCGTCCGTTCGGGGGGAGTCCCCGTCGAACCGACTCGCCCCCCGACCCTGTCTCCGGGGCGGGGCGGACGGGCCAGACTTGCCGGGGCGAACCCCGGCAGTTTCCGTCCCGAGTTGAGATACGGACCCGGACGCCTCGGCGGCGCCCGCGGCTTCATCTGCGGCGGGAGCGACGCTGGCTCTCACAGCGTCGTCCGTGGTCCCGATAGCGAACTCGAACCGGCTCCCCTCTTTGGGAACCTGTCGCACCCGACGCCCGTCGTCGACGTGAACCGTCTTCATCGTCTCGACCACGACGCGGCCGCTGATCCCGACGAGGTCGGGGTTGGCGGCGTCGGCCACCCGGACGGGCAGGCCGTTGAGTTCGTGTCGTGTGAGGGTGTCGGGTGTGAGTGCCATCGTGCGTTACTCCTCGTCCGCGTCGGCTGCGTCGTCGCCTTCCTCGTTCTGGATCGTCTTGATCCGGGCGATCGTGCGACGGAGCTCACCGACGCGACCCGGGTTCTCCGGGGCGCCACCCGCCGCCTGGACGGCACGAGCGTTGAGCAGCTCGGTTTCGAGCTCCTCGCGCTCGGCCTCCCGCTCGGCGGGCGTCATGTCTCGGATCTCTTCGGTGTAGAGAATCGCCATGTATTACTCCTCCGTTTCCTCGTCTTCGTCGGATTCGGCCTCGTCCTCGGCCTCCTCCATCTCGGAGACCAGGTCGGCGGCTTCCTCCTCGACATCCTCGTCGAGCTCCTCTTCTTCGGCCGGTTCAGCCGGCTCCTCGTCTTCCTCGACGGACTCGGCCGGCTCTTCTTCCTCGGCGGCCTCCTCGACGACTTCCTCGACGACCTCCTCGTCGATGACCTCTGCGGGGTCCTCGTCGGGAATCTCGGGCTCCTCGTGCTCGGGCGCCTCGGGGATCTCCTCCTCCTCGACGTCCGCGAGCAGCTCCTCGACGCCCTCGCCGGTCTCGACCTGCTCGACCTCGGGGGCCTCGTCGGTCTCCGTGATCTCGAAGTCGTCCGGGAGCGTCGCGTCCGGCCCGATCACCTTGACGGTGACGCCGATGGTACCGAGCTTCATCACGGCGACGCCCTGGCCCTCGTCCACGACGGACTGGGCGGGCTCACCGTTGTGCTTGATGTAGCCGCGGTTGAACTTCTCCACGCGCGAGCGGGCGCCGGTGACCTTCCCCGAGAGGACGATCTCCGCGCCCAGCGCGCCGGCCTCCATCATGCGGTCGATGGTGGTGTGGCCCGCCTTGCGGAAGTACCAGCCACGCTCGAGCGCGTTGGCCAGTCGGTCCGCGACGATCTGTGCGTTGAGGTCGGGTTCGTCGACCTCCTGCACGTCGATCTGCGGGTCCTCCATGTCGAATCGGTCCTCGAGCTCGGTAGTGATCTTCCGGATGTTCTTCCCACCCTTCCCGATCACCATGCCGGGCTTCTCGGCCTTGAGGACGATCTGTGTCCCCATCGGCGTCTTCGCGATGTCCATGCCGCCGTAGCCGGCGCGGCTGAGTTCGTCCGCGAAGAACTCGTCGATCTGACTCCGCTGGAGCCCGTTCTCGATGAACTGCTGTTCGTCGGCCATCAGTTATCCTCCTCCTCGACTTCGAGGATCATCTCGACGTCGACTTCGACGGTGTTCCACGGGTCGGCGGTCCCCATCGCTCGGGGCTGGCGGCCGACCTGCTCGCCGACCTTGTGGGCGGCGACGTGGGAGATGGTCATCTCCTGGCCGTCGAACCCCTGGTGGTCGGCGTTGTTCTTGGCGTTCTCGAGCAGCTTGAGGAAGTCCTCGCTGGCCTTCTCGGGGTAGCGGCCGGCGTCCCAGCCGTCGATGTCGGATCGGTGCCCGACGCCGCTGTTGTGCTGCTTGAACGGCACCGAGCGGTCGCCCTCGATGACCGCGTCGAGGTACTCCTCGGCCTCGGTGACCGTCTTGCCTTTGATGGCCTTCGAGATGGCCTTGCTGTGCTTCAGGCTGATCTGACGCTCCCGCAGCATGGCTTTCGCCGTGGTCTCCGGGTCGGCGTCGACGCTGTAGCTGATTCCCATAGGTTACTTGAGTGGCACGAACTTCGAGGACCGGGTCGCGCCGATGCCGGCCTGACCGTGCTCGACGGTGGATCGGGTGAGGTGGAACTCACCGAGGTAGTGGCCGATCATCTCCGGCTCGACCTTCACGCGGTCGAAGCTGTGGCCGTTGTACACCTCGAAGGTGAGGCCGACGAACGACGGGAGGATCGGCATGTCCCGGAGGTGCGTCCGGAGCGGATCGTTGGCCGTCTCCTCCTCGGTCGCTTCCTGGGCCTCCTCGGCCAGCTTGCGGTGGTCGATGCCGAGTCCTCGGTCGATAGTTCGCCGCACGCGGGCGGGTAGCAGTTCCACGACCTCGTCGAGATCCATCTCTTCGAGGTCCTCGAGCGTGTGACCGCGGTAGGTGAACTCACCTTCGCGGCCGGTTCGGTATTCCGAGCTCATGGTGTTACTCTCCCCCCTTGCCACCGCTGCGGCCGGTGCGTTTGGAGGCGATGTCGCCAACCTTCCGTCCCGGCGGGGCGTCCCGCGAGACGGACTTCGGCTGGCCGGGGTGCTGGCGGCCGCCGCCACCGAACGGGTGGTCGACGGCGTTCATCGCGACCCCGCGGACACGCGGGTATTTGGTCCCGCGGGCCTTCATCTTGTGGTGTTTGTTGCCGGCTTTGACGAACGGCTTCTCCGTCCGCCCACCGCCGGCGACGACGCCGATGGTGGCGCGACAGCCCGGCGGGAGCCGCCGGACCTCGCCGCTGGGCAGCTGGACGACCGCGACGTCGCGGTCGTGGCTCATCAGCTGCGCCGAGACGCCGGAGGCGCGGGCGAACTTCCCGCCGTCGCCCACCTGGCTCTCGACGTTGCAGATCGGGACCCCTTCCGGGATCTCCGCGAGCGGCAGCGTGTTGCCGGGCTTGATCTCGGCGGAGACACCCACCTGCAGGGTGTCGCCGACGGCGATGCCTTCCGGAGCCAGCACGAGGCGGCGGTCGCCGTCCTCGAACTCGACGTCCGCCAGCGGCGCGCTGCGGGCGGGGTCGTGCTCGATGTCGACGATCTCGCCGGTGATCGTGTCGTGCTCCTCGCTTTTCTTGTGTTCGAGGTCAGCTTTGTAGCGGTGCGACGGCGCACGGAACGTCGGCGTCCCACGGCCACGTCGCTGCCCCTGAATTCGTCGTCCCATTGTCAGAACACCCCGATTCGCGAGGCGATCTCCTGTGCGTCGTCGTCCTCGGAGAGGCGGACGATCGCCTTCTTCTTCCCCTGCGGCGTGACCATCGTGTTCAGCGAGTCGACGGTCACGTCGTAGCGGGACTCGATCTCGTCCTCGATCGACGGCTTGTCGGCGTCGATGTGGACGATGAACTGGAGCGTGTTGTCGAAGTCCATCTGGTCCATCGCCTTCTCGGTGACCAGCGGGTGCTCGATGATGCCGCTCATCGGTCGGCCACCTCCTCGAGGGCGCTCTCGGTCCAGACGGTCAGTCGACCGGCGTGGGTGCCGGGCGCGAGGTCCTCGGTGTTCACGTCCTCGGCCGTGGCGACGTCGACGCCGGCGAGGTTCCGCGCCGCGCGGGACGGCTCCTCGCTGGTGACGACCAGCACGGACTTGGGCTCGTCGTACTTCCGGCCGCGGGCCTTCCCCTGGCCGGCGCGTACGCGCTTGCCCTCGTCGGCGCGCTCGACGTCATCGTGGATGCCGAGCTCCTCGAAGGCCTCGACGGCCTCCTTGGTGCGTTCGAGCTCCTCGAACTCGTCGCTCACGACGAGCGGGAGCTCGAGGTCGTCGTCGAAGGCGTGGCCGCGCTCGGCGACGCGCTCTGCGTCGGCCGTGGCGGCGATGGCAGAGCGGGTCGCGAGCTTGCGCTCCTTGTCGTTGACCTTCTTGCCCTGGTCCTTCTCCGCTTTCGGCGGGTGCGCCGCGCGGCCACCGACGGCCTGGGGCACTCGCCGTGCGCGTCCGTTCTCCTGTGGCACGTGCGCCATGCCGCGGCCCGACCCCATCGACTCGGCGGGGGTGCGGAGGCCGGCGTACTCGTCGGCGCCGTAGGCCTGCTTTCGGTTCGCCTGGGCGGCGTGCACGGCGCCCTTGATGAGGTCCGGGCGGAACGGCGTCTCGAACACCGCCGGGAGCTCGATCTCGTCGCCGTCCGAGCCGTCCAGGTTTCGGATAGTTGCTTGCATGATTGTTACCCTTGGTTAGAGGCCGTCGAGACGTAGCGCACCTCGGGATCGAGGCGCGGCTGGTCGTTCGGCCGGATCGCCGGGCGGAAGCGAAGGAGGCGCTGGTCGGGGCCCGGGAGCGAGCCCTTCACGAGCGCGTACTGCCCGTCGACCTCGCCGTAGTTGACGAAGCCGCCGTCGACGGAGGCGTCGTCGCCCTCGCCGAAGTCGATCAGGCGCTTGTTGAGTTCCGTCCGCTGGTGGTAGCCGGTCTGGCCCTGCTGGGGAACGGTCGAGCGAACGCGGCTCGGGTTCCACGGGCCGAGGTTACCGATGCGGCGCCGCCAGCC